>JBGSVZ010000085.1:0-179850 GCA_041752695.1 Terrimicrobiaceae bacterium | reverse complement strand
CACCCCGGAAAACTGGCTCAAAGCCCGCCGGACTCCTCTCCAGGCAGCCGCCTGAAACATCATAGGCGTCATAGATCGCGCCTCTGACGCCTATGAAAAATCAAGCCATTCGTCTTGGGCGCCTTGTGTGACGCTTACTTTTATCCTGCGTTCGACAACATATGAGAATCAAAACACTACTACTATTTCTAGCAATTGGAGTTCTAACGGAAGTGGCTGCTTCTGATATTGAAGGAACTGAGCGAGGGCGCCAACCCCAGATTCTATGTGACGAACGAGGATATGTTCATGTCGTCTATGGGGTTGGAGACGAGATATTCTACTTGAAAAGCAAGACGGGGGTCAGGTCTTTCATTTTTACATCGGAATGTCCTGGTCCTCTCGTTTCGCAGAATGAAAAAAATGATAGGCTTGGCTCATGCTCCGGTTAACCCGCGGTATTAAGAACGACAAACACACCCCCTTTTTAAGGCTGCCGGTATCTTTTCCGGTCCGGGCCATTCAAACCTAGCCATCCGCCTTCAGGACGGAATCGACCGAGCTTTCTGCCAGGAGGGAGCCGCCATCGACGACGATGGCGCGGGTGTGGAACTTGCCTTCGAGCAGGCCCCCCTTGCCGACCTTGACGGCTTTGGAGCACTCGAAGCGCCCGGTGGCGCTGCCGTAGACTTCCAGCGTGGCGCATTCCAGGGGGTGGGCAAATTCGATGCGGGCGCCCTTCTCGATCACCACTGTGGTCGCGGTGACGCGGCAATTGAGTTTCCCCACGGTGTGGAGGCGCAGGGTGCCCTCACAGTGCAGCACGCCACTGACCTTTCCCCAGATGGCGGCGTCCCCGCAGGAGGTTTGGGTGTTGTTCAGATTCCCCGTGGCCTCGATGACGAGCTTGCCCCGGGTGTCCACGGGCCGGGACATATTGGACGAAATGACGATGTCCCCAAACTCAATGGCGGCATTGCAACCAGGACAGATCGTGTTTTGAGAGTGGCTGGAAACCTCGTGGGTTTCGCCGCAACGGTGACATTTGACGGTGCGCTGAATGCGCGGCGCCTGCCGCGGCGGTGGTGTCGGGGGTTTATTCCGGCCCGCGGCGCGGACTTCGTAATAACAGCCGCAGGAGCGGCAGTAGGTCGAGATGAGATGCGGGGATTCCTGCTGGACGTGTCCGCACTCAGGGCACGCAAAAGGCGCCTTGCGGGGAGCTTCCGGCATGAAGGCGGATCAAATCAGGCCGCAGCGGTGGCAGGCTGGTTTTTGCGGACGTCGGGAGCCGGAGCAGCGGCCGGCCGGTCCGTCTTGACCTGCTTGTTCGGTGTGACTTCGGATTTTCCGATGAAGGTCGCGCCTTCTTCGATGACAATGCGCATGGCCTTGAGGTCGCCGGTGAGCTGGGAACTGGCTTTCAGTTCGCAGCGTTCGGACACCACAATGTTGCCGGTGACGGAGCCATGGACGACGACGGACTTGGTTTTGACTTCGCCATTGACGTTGGCGTTTTTGCCGATGGTGAGGCTGCCGGCGTCGGAGATGATTTCGCCATCGATCTTGCCATCGAAAATCAGCTCGTTTTCAAATTTGATCGTTCCCTTGATGTCCACATCGTTGGCGAGGACATTTTTGGCGGACGTAGGAGAGGTGGGTTCAGGCATGAAGCTGCTGGTGAGGTTGTTGAGGTTCATACGGTCGTGGGTGGGGGGAAATCTACCCCGGGTGCAACCAAGGTCAACTATTGTTGCGGAGATAGTAGAAAATCCCTCGCAGACACCCCCGCACCTCGCGGGCAAGCGTGCGGCCCGCGGTGCGGTGGCGGATGGCGGACCAATAGTGACGGGGTAGGGACAGGAACAACCGGCGGAGGTTTCCCGCGTGGCGGTGTTTTTGATATTGAAAGAGCAGTGCCGCCACGTGGCCGCGCATGTATTCCTCCATTTGGAGTTGCAGCCCGTCGTCAGTCGCGCGGTGGAAATGCCAGACCACCGCGCGGGGTTCGTAGCGGATGCTCTGGCCGGCCGCGAGCAGACGGTACCAATACTCGGAATCTTCACTACACCCCGCCGCACCAGCGCCCAGGCGCTCGTCAAACGGGCCGAGGGTGGCAAAGACCTCGCGTCGGAAGGCCATGTTCGCCCCCGCGCCGGCCTGCCACGCGGGAACGCCACGGGTTTTCATCTCCTCGAAAAACTGGGCATCGAGGGTGAAGGCCCGAAAGCCGCGCCCAAACCCGCCGAAGTCGCGCTCGAAGTGGAGTTGCGCGGGGTTTTCCAGCGCACCCGCTAGGACGAGCCCGGTCATGGCCGAGATGTCAGGGTCGGCAAATACCGAGCGCACCGCCCCGATCCAGCCGGGGTGAACGATGGTGTCGTCATCGGTCCAGGCCAGAATCTCTCCGCGGGCGTGGCGGATGCCCGTATTGCGGGCCCGGCTGAGGCCGGGAGCTGGCTCGGGGAGCCAGGTGACGTTCGGAAATTTCTGCACGACGGCCCGCGTGCGTTCGTCGGCGGGGTCGTTGTCCACCACGAGGATCTCGTCAGCGGGAGGATCGAGGCTGGCGAGGCTGGCGAGGTTTTTTTCCAGCGCCTCCGGGCGGTTGCGGGTGCAGACGACTATCGAAGATCGAAGATCGAAGTTGGAAGATCGAAGATCGGAGATCGGAGATGGGAGTTCGGTACACCCGTCCCGCAGTGGCGGGACTGTCGTTTTCGGGATCACACTAAGGTGTGGCCTGGGAAGGCAATTCGGAGATCGGAGGTCGGAAATGGGGGTTTGCACCGAAAGGAGTGCGTCGAGATCCGGCGGGATGTCGCGGGCGGGATTGTCGCCGGTGACCGGGAGAGGTGCCCGGAATCCGTGGGGGAAAATCCGGTTGCCCACGGCGGGGGCGATGGCGCGGGAAATTGCGCGGGCGAGCTCCATGGGCGGCATGGGGAAAACCCCGCGGGGGAGCCACAGTTGGCCGAGAGGAAGTTCCCGGTGCCAGAGTTGCAGGTGAATCCCGCCAACGTCCGCGGGCGCGGAGAGGTCCGTGAGGGGTTGTGCCACATCGAGCCTTGAGACCAGCCAGCGATCTTCGGTCATGGGTGGGCGGCTTTAATTTTTTCGATGCGGCGTTGGGAGCGTCGGTATTCCCCGCAGAGGCCGACCGCGCCGCCCCAGAGTTCCGCCAGCACCATGGAAATGGGCAGCGGGTGACGTCCACGTACAGCGTCTTTGAGCTGCCGGAGCATGTCGCGAAACCACCAGCGCGTCAGACGCTCGAACAGCTCGCGCCGCGGTTCGCCGGGGCGGAGGTGTTTCCCCACATAAGCCATGAGGCCGAGGCCCCAGGTGTAATATTGATGGCGGAGGGCGGCTTCGGTTTTCCGATGTTCGTGAAAGACGAGGCAGTGGGGTTCGTAGACGAGGACATGGCCTGCAGCAATCACGCGGAAAAACATGTCCAGGTCGCCGCCGCCGGGAAGCGGACGGCCGGTGTCGAGGGCTTCGTCAAAGCCGCCCAGGTCCCGCAACACATCTTTGCGAAAGGCCATGTTGCAACCTGTGCCGAAGATGCCCGCGCCCGCCGGGTGCAAGGCGTTGCCGGGCAGGGTGCTGCCGAAACGCCGGGTGTCGAAACCGCGGCGAAATCCCCCGCGTTTTTCGAAAAGGATTTGCGCACGGGTGGAGAGTTCCCCAGGCAGCACCAGTCCGGTTATGGCGGCGGCGTCCGGATTCTCCCGCCACCCTTCCACCAGGCCCTCAAACCATTGGGCGTCCACCGTCGTGTCATCATCCAGATAGGCCACCCACTCTCCGCGGGCTTCCTGCCAGGCGCGGTTGCGGGCGAAGTCGAGTCCGGGCCGGGGCTCCGTGGTGTAGCGGACACCGGGATGTTTGCTCACGAGTTCGGCGATGGTGGCGTCTGGCGGGGCGTTGTCCACGACGAGGATCTCGAAGTTGGGGAGGCTCTGGAGAGGGGCGAGGGACGCGAGGCAGCGGGCTAAAACATCGGCCCGCGCGTGCGTGCAAATTGCGACAGTGAGGGTCGGCGGCGCGGCGTTCCTCACGGGAGGAGTCAGTTCCTCGAGGATGGCTTCCTCGAGAATTTTTGGGCCGAACTCCTGGCTGATCCATTCGCGGAGGGTCTCCGGAGAAACACGGGATTCGGCTTCGCGCAGCAGGTACCCGATGGGGCTGCCGCGGCGGCGGATGAGAAGACCGACCCCGCTTTCGTTCTCCGTGAATGTCACCTCGCGCAGTGGCGCGGTGATCTCGATCTCGTCAGTTTTGAAACGCAGAACCGCTCACCTCCTCACGCGTTTGATATTGCAGCGCGCGCAGGCGGGAAAAGGGACCTCCCGCCGCGGCGAGCACGGAGGGCGAACCGATCTCGGCGATGCGCCCGTCCTCCAGCACGATGACCTGGTCGGCCTTTTCCACCGTGCTGATGCGGTGGGCGATGACGAGGACCGTTTTGCTGCGGGCCGCGGCGTCGAGGGCGTCCTGCACGAGGCGTTCCGACTCGAGATCGAGGGCGTTGGTCGCTTCGTCGAGGATGAGGATTTCCGGATCGCGGATCAGCGCGCGGGCCAGGGCGATGCGCTGCTTTTGTCCGCCGGAAAGCCGGAGTCCCCGGTCGCCCAGCCGGGTGCCGAACCCCTCCGGCAACGCGGTGATAAATTCCAGCGCATGGGCCTGGCGGGCCGCCTCGGTGGTTTCCGCCAGCGTCGCGCCGGGTTTTCCGTAGGCGATGTTTTCTTCAACCGTGGCGTCGAAAATGTGGACGTCCTGGCTCACCACCGCGATGCGCTGACGCCACCACGCGAGGTCGAGGTCCCGGAGGTCCGAGGCCCCGACGGTGATCCGTCCAGCGGTGGGATCGTAGAGGCGGCAGAGGAGGCTGGCCACGGTGGATTTGCCCGCGCCGGAGGCCCCGACCAGAGCGGTGGATTTACCGACGGGAATGCAAAAACTCACGCCATCCAGCGCGGGGATCGGGCGGGATTCGTACGCCAGTGTGACCCGGTCGAAATGGATGCCGGGCGAGAGGTCCGCGGGCCGGGCGTTTCCGTCGGCAAGGTAGGGTTTGCCGTCCCGGCTGAGCAAGGTGGCCACCTCCTCGACCGAGCCGGTGAGACCGGCGAGGGCGACCCGCTGGCCATCGAGGTTTTTCACCCGGGTCTGCAGGCGGTAAAGCAGAAGGAGAAACGCGATCGTCCCGGCAAACTCCGCGCGGTTGTCCGTGGCGGTCACCAACACAAGGACCAGGAAAAACGCGGTCAGAACCTCGGAGATCGGATGCACCAGCAGGGAGAGGCGGTCCACGCGAAAGAACGTTGCGCGCACGTCCCGGGAGGCGTCATCGAAACGGCCCTGCTCCCATTTTTCATGACCGAAAAGCCGGATGACCCGAAGGCCTTGGAAAGTCTCCATCATGCGGTGGGCGAAGGACGTGTTGGCCGCGACCGCCTCGCGTCCGAGGTGCTGTACCTGCGCCGTGACGAGGCGGGTGATCAGCGTGACCAGCAGAAAAAAGACCGCCGAAATCAAGGCAAGCTTCCACGAGAGCGCGAGCAGGATGAGGCTGAAAATCGCCGCCATGCAAAAGTTAATCAACATGTCCGCAAGGATCGAAAGCGCGGTGGCCACGCGCCAGGTTTCCGTGCCCAGGATATTGATCAGACGCCCGGACTGCTGGCGGTCGAGGTATTCCTGGCTGACGGCCAGAACCTGGGAAAGAATGGCGGATCGCAGGCGGTGTCCGACGCCGGCGTTGAGCCAGGAGAAAAGCAATGCGTAGGCATAACAAAGCAGGTTTTTCAACACCACCCCGGCCAGAATGCAGCCGGCCGCCACCGGTACGCGCCCAGCCTCCGGCAGTGTTTCAAAAAGCCCGGAAAGCCAGGCGGGAAAGCCCGTGCCTGCCGCTGCCTTCTGCCCCGCGATGAGGGGGACAATGAGGGAAATCGAAATCCCCTCGGCCAGGGCCGCCAGCAGTCCCAGCACGACCAGCGCGGCCAGGGTGCGGCGGTGCAGCCCGAGCAGCGGCCACAAGGGACGAAGCAGACGAAGGACGGCTCTCACGGTGCGCGTTTTCTCCGCAGGAGCACCGCCCAGCGGCGTGCCTCCACCCAATGAGCCGGAATCCACCATGGTTTGCGCAGGTCATCGTCCGGCGCGCCCAGCCTTTTTCGCTGAAGAATGTTCCGACCGAACGCCATCCGGAGCAGGCTCATCGCGGTCACGCGGTAAATTGTCGGGCTGAGAATTGTCGCCGGATCGGCGGAAAGAAGACGCCGCAGCATCCGGAAACATGCCGGATAGTTGCCGGCCGCATAGCAGATGTTCAGAAGATACAAATAGAAGTGTCCCGCCGACCAACGGAACAAGGACTCGGAAAGTTCGGGATGACCCTGCCGGAGTTCCTGCATGGTCACCTCGTAGGATCGGGCCATGCCGGTGACATCGGATGTCATCGTTCCCGCGATCTGCCGGTAGGCCACCAGAAATTCGGAAACCTCGGCGGCAAAATATTGCGCCGCGACACGGATCGTCAGATCCCAATCCTCACAGCCCTGCGCCCCGCTCTGCTCCTCGCGCGTCCGGTACCCTCCCACTTCCCGCAAAGCCGAAGCGCGGAAAAGGGGCACGCTGGCATTGCCGACGACGTTGCGGTAAATGAGGGCCTCAAAAACATCCCCTTCGACCGGCCAGTGCTGTAGGGACTCCGTTTCCTTGCCGTGTTCATCGACCGACTTGGACCAGCAATACGCCATGCCCCAGCGCTCTCCGCGCTCCTGCAAAACGGCAATCTGCCGCTCCAGCTTTTTCGGATACCAAAAATCGTCCGCGTCCAGCGGTGCCACAAATTCCCCCCGCGCCTCGGCCAGTCCCCGATTGCGGGCGGCTCCGACTCCGGCATTGGGCTGCGAAAAAACCCGGACCCGCGCATCAGCGGCCGCGATTTCATCTGCCAGTCGGCGTGTGCCGTCGGTCGAGCCGTCGTCGACAATCACGACCTCCAGAGGGGAATGGGTTTGGGCCAGCGCCGATTCGACGGCCTGACGGAGGAAACGCTCCGCGTTGTAGGCCGGGATGATGACGGAGGCCAAGGACAGCTGCATGGCAGACGCAAGCTAGAGGCAGGTCCTGCCGCCTGCAAGGCCGATGGTGGGGGCTCGCGGCCGCGTGCTGTCGCCGGGTAAGGGCCCTAGAAGCTGGCCGAAAAGTTTATTGATGGAGGGCGTCAGGCCCTTGCCGCCTGGGATGCGAGGGCCCGCATCCCTCCCGTTTTCGAGTTTTCGGACCGTCCCTAGGCGCTCTCCGCCAACTCGGCGGCGGGATACGTCCAGATTTCGCTCAGGGTGGGGTGGTAGTGCGGGATGGTGGCGAACTGTCCCGCGGTGGAACGAAAGCGCATGGCGACCACCACTTCGTGAATCAGGTCGGAAGCATGAGGCCCGACGACCGAGCCTCCCAAAATTTCGCGCGAGGTTTTGTCCACGATGAGTTTCACAAAACCGTTCAATTCTCCCATCACAATCGATTTGCCGTGATCGTTGAACGGGTACGACGCGGTCAGGTAATCGAGCCCAAGGTCGCGGGCCTCTCCTTCCGAAATTCCCACGCAAGCCACTTGGGGCTCGGTGAAAACGGCGTAAAGTTTCAACCGGTAGTCCATGCTCTCCAGGTCGGTCGAGTTTTGCAAAACCCGCGTGGCATTGCGGGCGGCGATTTCGCCCTGTTCGATGGCGATGTGCACGACTTCATAAGGGCCGGCGCAATCGCCCGCCGCGAAGATGTGGGACGCGCTGGTTTGTTGGTGCGCATTGGTTTTCACCGTCGCGCCCCGCAGCTCGACGCCGGCGTTTGGGAGACCCAAATGCGCGGTGTTGGGCTTGCGTCCCAGAGCGTTCAGGATGGCAGCCGCTTCGACAGTTTTTTCCACGCCCTCATGTTCAAAGATCACCCGGCGGGTCTCCCCCTCGCGCTCGATGCGCACCATGTTCGTTCCGGTGAAGATCTGTATGCCCCGCTGACGGAAGGCGACCTCAACCACGCGCGCGATATCCTCATCCACCCCGGTGAGCAACTGTGTGCTCCGCTGTACGATCGTGACCTTGCATTCGAGGGCGGCAAAGTAGTGAGCCAGTTCCAAAGCCACCGGACCCGCGCCAAGGACGATGACCGACTCGGGAAGGTCGGCGAGATCCAGCACATCGTCGCTGGTGAGGCAGCCGGCTTCCGCCAGCCCCGCGATGGGAGGCGCGCTCAGGACGGACCCTGTGGCGAGGAGGAAAGACCGGGCGGTGAGGGAGGTTTCCGAGCCGTCGGGACTTTGAACCGTCACGGTGTGGGGATCATGAAATCTCGCGTGACCGCGGAGGAAAGTGAATTTTCCCGTCTCCAGCTGCTCGCGCCGGTAGTCGGCGAATTCTCCAATGAGGCGGCGTTTGCGCGCGATGATTTCCTCGCCGTGGAAGCTGATGCCTTCGGCCCGCAGCCCAAACTCTCGCGCGTGCCGGAGGGTGAGGAAACGATTGCCCGATTCGATGAGGGTCTTGCTCGGCATGCAGCCGCGCAGAATGCAAAGACCGCCGACCTCCCGGCCGCCTTCGATCACGGCGACTTTTAAACCCGACGACGAGGCCGTGCGGGCCCCGGCGTATCCGGCGCTCCCGCCTCCAATAATGACGAAGTCGTAGTCCATGAGGTCCCGGTCTTCCCGCGAGTGGCTATTCGGCCTCTTTGGGGTGAAGGTAAGGGAGAGGAAGCCTCAGGCTTTCCAGGCTGGTCGGGATGAAGGACATCATGTCCGTGGGCGAAGTGGCTCCGGTCTTTTTCCGGGCCGTCGCAGGAACCTCGTCCACCATCAGGCGAAATACACCGTCCTTGTCCCGATAGAACCCTCGCAGCAAAACCTGGGCGTCCGGATCTTTTTTCTTCGCCTTGTCCACCTGACCGTCCGTCCAGCCGTTGTCGATCAGCCGGCCGTTTTTATCGACCACCTGATCTTCGGGCACGACAAGCTGCGCGTATTCCTTGTCGCTCAGGCGGACCTTCGCCAGAGCCTTTTTGTTGTAGAGCGAGATCCACCAGGCGCCGTAGGCATCCGGAGCGGTGGGCGGAGTGACCTCGATAGTGAGATCCCCTGAGGTGGCCAGGCCTTCTTTGAGCCCAATAGAGTAGATTTTCGAAATTTCGTCCCGGGTCGTGAGATAACCCACCAGGTAGCTCCGCAAAAGACGGCGCAGTTTTTCGAACTTGGCTCGCGGACCATAGACCCCCACTTCCAGCCCGGCGGGATCCTCGGGATCGCCGTAGATATTGAGTTCGATGTCGAAATTCACCCGGAACGACTTGTAGGGGACATTCTTAAAGTCGCCCTTGTCGATCACCGTCGCGGGAATCTCCACAAAAGAGCGCACCGCGTCGTTGCTGCGCAGGTCGCTGGCGATAACCCGCCACGAAGGCAACTTGCCCTTGCCAATCAAGCCCGTGAAAATACTCTCGCTGTTGGTGTTGTCGATGATGCGGACGATCTCGCTTTTCGGATAGCTGACCTCTTCGAGTTTCTCCTGGAGCAACACGGCGTCGCGGGAGTTTTTCAGGATGAGCCCATGGACGGTCTTGCCGCCTTTCAGAATGAGGCTGTCGGGCGCCTGAAAAGATTGGTCGTCTGCGGCGGTGGCGGTGGCGGCCACGGTCAGGGAAAGAACCAGGGCTCGGAGCGAATTGAAGATTGTCGTGCGGGCCATGACTTTGTAGGCAACCATGACACGCACACGGCTTCAACATGAATATTCCCGCCAAACTCCCTCTCGGAGCCCTCGCGCTCGCCATTCTTCTGCAGGGCTGTGTGCTTCCTCCCAAGGCGTACCAAAAACCCGCCTCTGTCACACCCGTGAAAACGGGGAAATTCTGGTGGGGCACTTCCACGGCGAGTTTTCAGAATGAAGACCGTGGGGTGAAGCCAGGCTCGCCCTATTATTTCAAAACCGACTGGGATGTCTTCGCCGAGGAAGGGCATATCCCGCCGCGTGGCGACGATGCGACGTTCTCCTGGACGAATTTCGACAAGGACCTCGCGGCGTTAAAGAAGCTCGGAGTCAATCATTACCGGTTTGGCATCGAATGGGGCCGGGTGGAACCCAAGCCCGGGGTCTTCAACGAAGCCGCCATCCGCCAATACGCCGGGATGGCTCGCAAACTCCGGGCCGCCGGGATCGAGCCCATTGTCACGCTCTGGCATTTCACCTTTCCCGATTGGCTCTACGACACCGAGAAAAAGAACCGCTCGGGATTCCTTCATCCTGATGTGGAAAAGTCGTGGAATGTTTACGTGAACAAGATGGTCACTGCCCTGTCGCCGGATGTGCGGATCTTTGTGCCGCAGAACGAACCCAATGGCGCGCTGTACATCGGGTATTTCGGCGGACACTGGCCTCCGGGGCTGTTGCTCACTCCGGGCGCGTTGAAAAAGGCCCACACGGTGGCGGTGAACATGTTTCGGGATGCATCCGCGATCATCAAAAGCAAACGCCCGGATGCCATCGTCATGGGCATCTATTCGATTCCGAACTGGCGTCGCAACTTCCTCCAGGATCCCACCCAGTTTGTTTACAACATGATGATGCACCAAAACTTTGAGCATCTCGACCGGGTGGCCAACACGATGGATCTCATCGGGGTGAATTATTATTATTCGCAGGATGCCTCCGCCGCGCGCTTTATCTTCCGGCCCGTCGGTGAGCAAAGCTCCAACTACACCCAAAATGGTTGGGAAATCGACCCCGAGGGACTTCATGCCACGCTCCTGAATGTCTATCAGCGCTACGGCAAGCCCATCGTGATTTCCGAAAATGGCATTGGTACGCAAAGTGAGCAGAAAAAAGTCCGCTACTTCCGCGAGCATGTGAACCAAATGCGCCGTGCCATGGAGGATGGAGTGGATGTCCGCGGATATTTCCCCTGGACGCTCATCGACAACTACGAGTGGGCCGAGGGATATGCCGCGAATTTTGGCCTCTCCAACCTGCAGGACCCCAAGACCCTCATCATCGGTCCAACCGGGAAATGGCTGGCGAATTTCATCCGGGTGAACCCCGAGCCTTAGAATTCTGGAGGGTCAGCTGCCGGCCTGACCCAAAAATTTGCGAGGGATACGCCGGAGGAGGCCTGTTCCTTAGTGTCGGCGTCTGGCGCGCCGCAGACGAATGCGTCCCCGGAGCCAGCGCAAGGCGGAGGGACGGATGCGCTCGTAGAGGACGAGAAACCCAAAATAGGCCACGGTGGCGGCGATGACGCTGTTGATCACCGAGCCGATGGCAAAGGTTTGCCCCCAGGCGAGCGCGCACATGTTCGGCACGGTGACATCCCCTAGGTCGTCCACGACAATCGGCGGCCGCACGAAGAGGCTACCGACCCGCATGTTGACATAAAACAACAGCGGCCAGAAAACCGCCAGCGTGCTGCCCCCGATGAACCCCGCCACCACATTGCCGCCCACTGCCTTGGCCAGGAACCCGGAGAGCACCGCGCCCAGCCCAAACGTGGGATAAAAATTGCAGGCCAAGCCGATGGCAAATCCCCGCGCTCCCATTTCCCGGGATCCGCTCAGCCGGAAAAAACGCACCATCTGATGCAGCAGCATGTCCTGGAAATTTTGGACGTACTTGGAACTCATCGGGCGGGAGTCTGGAGATTCGGCGGCGGCCGACAAAGCACAAAACCTCATGCCGAAGAAGCGGTATTCCCCCCCCCGAGCGATTCACCGCTTTGGTCGGAAGGGTGACGAGCAGCGGGACAGTGTGGCGTAGGCCGCTTGGGCTAGATAGGCAGGCGGAAACGCAGTCCTGGGGGAAGTAACAATTCCCATCCCCCAAAAGATAGGGTTACGCAGGTTGGTTGTTTGATGTTTCTGCAACGTTGCGCTAAAATACAGGCTTTCCCTATCCCTAAATGAGGGTTTGGGGGCATTGCTTTCTTCGTCAGAAGCGATCAACCTGTTGCAGCAATGAACTCAAACGCTCCTAGAATGTCGGTTCATCGAGGCTTTAGTCTTGTTGAGTTACTCGTGGTTATTGCTGTTATTGCGATCATCGCAGCGATCGCAATTCCCAACATCGCGGGAATTACCCGGGCCGCGACCACGGCAAAAACGCAGCGAAACGCTCAAAACCTGGCTTCCACCTATAATGCGGCCATCGCGGCGGGTTATGCGGGGACAAACAACGAAGCAAATGCGGTTACCGCAATCACCAATGGCGTGAGAGTCATGATCGGCAATATCACCAACTATTTCCGTGTTGATGGCCTCTCCAGCACAGAAGCGACGACAGCGCGGACGTACCTGCTCCATAATACGACCAACCGGACTTTGATTTACACGGTGACGACCAATTAGGGCATTTTAGAAAATGTCATGGCTGCAGGAGTTTTAGCCGCCCTCTAGTGTCAGGGCGTTCTCACGGCGAGGCGATACTGCGTCGCGGCTTTGGGAAAGGAATGCCCCCCTCGTCGCGGAATCTCACGCGGAGGATCGGGCTGACGCCAGCAGCGCTTTGGCGGCTTTCAGTTGTTCGGTCGTGCCAATGAGCAAGATTTGATCGCCGTGGTGCAGCTCCTCGTGGGGTGGGGGGTTGATCAGACTTTCCCCGTTGCGTTCGATGCCCACGACACTGGCCCCGGTTTCGGAACGGAGGCGGAGTTCGGATATCATCTTGCCGACACCATGGGAATCGGGCCGGACTTCGACGGTTTCCAGTTCGGCATGCTTGAGGAGCGAGGGCATGGCTTTGGGTTCCGGCGCATGGTGGGGGTGCGGGTCGGCCGGTTGGGCGAAGGTGTCGTGCAGAGCGAATTGCGCGCCCGCATAAAGTTTTACTGAGCTACGGAAGAGGAAATAGCCGGCGATGATGACGATCAACAGCACGAGCAGGAGCATGTTGCGCGAGGGCAGGAGGGCGGAACTGAGGAGCAGAACGATAAGGACGAGGATCCCCGTGCCCACAGTGGTCATGACGTTGGAAATCATGGTTTGAATGGCCTGGGCCTTGGGCCCGGCCGTGGCGGTGTTCACGCTCATTTCCGAGATGACCATGGCACCCACCTCCATCTTGCGCCAGACGGCGATCAACAGGGGAAAACTCACCAGCAGCGCGGCCAGCCAGACCAGCGCCTTCACGCCGTCGTCGCCGCCTGGAAATTCCGGGAAGGCGGAGAGGGCTTTGGTCCGGAGGAAAACGGCACTGATGAAAATCCCGGTGATGAGGAGCAGGTTGACGCCGATCTGCAGGCCGAGCTTGCTGAGGATCTTGCGCTCCAAATGCGCACCGCCGCGCTGGGCCAGGCTGCCGACCCATTGAGTGTAGGCGTCCATGCTCTGCAAGAGCGGCTTGGGAGCGACGCGGTCGAACCAGTGCACCACGGTATCCGAACTCCGAATCAGGTAGGGCGTGAGCAGCGTTGTGATGGCCGAAACGGCCACGGCAATCGGATACAAAAAGTCGCTGGTCACAGACTCCCCGCCGACGGTTTTCAGGGTTAGCCCCAGCGAGGCAATGATGAAGGAAAATTCGCCGATCTGCGACAGGCTCATGCCCACTTTCACGGAGGTGCGGCGGTCGTTGCCCGAGACAAAACATCCGAGGGTGCAGCTGAAAACCTTGCCGATCACCACCACGGCGGTAATGGCCAGGATGGGCCAGGCGTATTTCACGATGAGCGAGGGGTCGATGAGCAGACCGATGGAAACGAAAAAGACCGCGCTGAAAAGATCCCGGACGGGATGCATCAGGGCCTCGATTTTCGTGATCTGGCGGGCCTCGGCGATGATGGCGCCGATGAGGAAGGCTCCGAGAGCCACGCTGTAGCCGAGATGGACCGTGAGCAGGGAAACGCCGAAACACAGGCCCACCACGGTGATGAGGAGCATTTCGTCGCTTTTGAATTTTGCCACGTAGTTCAGAAAGCGCGGCACGACGATAAGTCCGCCGACGAGTAGGATGCCGAGGAAGGAGCCGAGGCCCAGAATCGTCATGCCGATCTGGCCGGGGTTGATTTCTCCTGTCATGGCGAACCCGGTGAGAAGCACGATCATCAAAATCGCCAGAATGTCCTCGACGATCAGAATCCCGAAAATGAGCCCGGCAAACGGTTCCTTGGTTTTCCCCAGGCCCTCGAGGGCTTTGATGATGATGGTGGTGGACGAGATGGCCAGGATGGCGCCGAGGAAGACGCTGTCCATTTTGCTCCAGCCGAAGATGCGGCCGAGTTCGTAACCCGCCAGCATCATAATGAGAATTTCCAGCGCGGCCGCGATGAAAGCCGCCGCTCCGACCTTCTGGAGCTTGCGCAGGCTGAATTCCAGCCCCAGCGAAAACATTAGGAAAATTACCCCCAGCTCGGCCAGGGTCTTGATTGTATGCTCATCGTGGATGAGTTCAAAAGGCGGCGTGTGCGGGCCGATCACCAGCCCGGCCAGGATGTAGCCAAGGACCACCGGTTGTTTGAACTGGCGGAACAAAATCGTCGCCACGGCAGCGACGCACATGACCACGGCGAGATCTTGGAGAAAAACAAGGCTGTGCATGGGCGCGATCGTTTTCTGCCACGGGCGGGAAAATGTCCACCGCGGAGGACGGGAAAATTTCCTCCCCGTTTGGGTCGGGAGTGGTGTCCCTAACGCTCCGAAGAAGGTTCGGTCAGAAACTCCACCACCGCGTTATGAATCCCGCGGGAATAGACCGGCCAGTTGTGGGCCGGGATGTCGGAGCGGAGGCTGCGGGTCGCTTTACTCCAGCAGGCGGAGTCCCCGGGAAAGACCATCAGGTCCCACGGGCACCAGGTGACGAGGGTGGGGCGGTCCCACGGGGCATCGTCGAGACGGCGGAGAAACGGGCTGCCCGGGCGCATTTCCCGACAGGCGGCGAGGGGGAGCAGGAGGCCATTCAGGCTGCCGCGATTGGGGGAGTGGAGCAGGACAATGCGTTCGGCATTGAGTTCCGGCGAATGACGCAGCGCCTCGCGCACAACGAGCCCGCCCATGCTGAAGCCGATGAGGTTCACTGGGCCGTCAATTTTTTCCATTTCGGTCGCCAGCTCCCTGCCGAGTTCCTCCAGGGAAACGAAGCCGGTGTTGTTGTATTGCCAGATCCGGCAGGGGCCGACTTCCCGGTCGATGCGGGCGCGGAGGCCTTCCCACCGCGAGTGATAGCCCCAGATGCCATCGAGGATGAAGGTGCGGGTCCCTTCCTTGGACGCGGCCTGGGCAAGGACGGGAAGCGTCGAGGCGGCCAATAGGGCGAGTTTCATACGGTGGCGTTGGGTACTGTGGCGAGGCGGCGGCATTCCGCAAGGTTAAGCTTACCGCTGGCCAGGGTGGGCAGACGGTCGAGCCGGACGATCTCACGGGGAATCCAGAGGTTCGGGATCCGTCCGGCGAGTCGTTCGCGCATGGTTTCCTTGGTGAGCGTTCGCGTGGTGAGGAGGACGAGGCGTTCGCCTTTTTCGGGGCAGGAAACGCCGAGCACACAATCGTGCGCCTCCCCGGGCAGTGCTTCGGCCAGGGCTGTTTCCACGGCGGAATGCGACACCATTTCGCCTCCGATTTTGGAAAACCGGCTCACCCGCCCTTCGACAAAAAGGAACCCCTCGGGATCCACGCGGACAATGTCGCCGGTGAAAAACCAGCCTTCGCGAAATTTCTCCGGATCGGCCCCTCCGAGATAATGGCCAACCACATTTGCGCCCCGCAAGGCCATCAGGCCGCGGGTGGGGGAGGGTTCGTGCGTCTCGGGATCGAACAAACGCATCGACACGCCGGGGAGGAGACGCCCGACGCTGCCTTCACGCTGGCCGATCTGGAGGGAATCCGCTCCGGGGCCGCGGGGCGGATGGGGCACGCTGAGGCAAACCACGGGCGACGCCTCGGTTAGACCGTATCCTTCCAAAACCTCGCACCCAAAGCGCTCATGAAACGCCGCGGCGGTTTCCGCGGGAAGGCGTTCCGCTCCAGCCACCGCGAGGCGCAGGGTGCCGAAGGCGTCGCGTGGGATGCGTTTGATATAGGAGCGCAGAAATGTGGGCGTCGAGAGGAGCACGGTGGGCAAACCCACCCGAGCCGCCTCGGCGAGTTTGTCGCTGTCGAGCGGGGACGGGGCCGTGATGATGGTCCGCCCCGCGAGCAGCGGGAAAAACAGCCCCATGGTCAGGCCGAAGCTGTGGAAAAGCGGCAGGGCGCTGAGCAGGCGGTCGTCCTTTTGCAGAAACGACGTATCGGCAATCTGGGCGTAGTTCGCCAGGATGTTGGCATGGGACAAAGCCACACCCTTGGGCTGTCCCGACGTTCCGCTGGTGAAAAGTACCACCGCTTCGTCCTGCGGCGAGGTGCGGGGCAGGCGCATGCGCGCGGCCAGAAGCCTGGCCGGCAGGAGCAGGACCTGGACATAGGCGGCGAGGAGTTCGTTCCGCGAAAGCGCGGCGATCTCGGTGTCGATGGTGACGACTTTTGCCGTCCAGGGAAACTTCGGCAGCTTGCGGGTCACTTCCACGGCGGTGATAATGCTGGTGACATCAGCCTGATCCAGGCACGACCTCGCGGCCTCCTCGCTGAGGGTCGGATTGAGGTTTACCGGCACTTTGCCCGCCAGCACGAGAGCGAGGTTGGCGAGGCTTCCTGCAAGGCCCGGAGGCAGGATCACGCCGACACGTTGCTCCGGCAAAACCTTGCGCCAGCGAACGGCCAGTCGCCAGCTCAGGCTGAGCAACTCGATATTGGTGAGCGATTTTTTTTCTGATGTCTGATCCACCACGCAGGTGTGAAAGGGATCGTCTTCCAGAGCCCGCATCAGCGTATGGGCGAGCGTGTTTTGGCCGGCAGAACGGGCCCGAAATGCCGCCTCCCCCTGCTCCAAGAGAACCTCCCGGACGCGGATGGTGGAGATTTCCTGCAAGGGCTGGGAAAACGAAACCGTGGCATGACGGCGCAGTCCGCGGGGCATTTTGGTGAAATACCGTCCGCCCTCGAACGAATAGATGGAGCCCCAGAGTCCATCGAGGTGGGCGACGATCACCGGACATTTCGCGCGGCGGGCGATCAGTTCAAATCCGCTTTTCAATTCCATCAGGCATCCCGTGCGGGTGAGTTGGCCTTCCGGAAAAATGCAGACGACCTCGCCCTGGCGGATGCTGTCCGCCGCGCGATAAATCGCCTCCTTCGCCTTGGTCGGAGAAACCGGGATGGTGCCTGCCATGCGCAAAATCAAACGGAGCACCGGCGTATCGGAAAATCCCTCATACGAAAGAAACCGGATCGGCCGCGGAGCCGCCAATGAGAGAATCAGCGTATCCACATAACTGACGTGATTGCAGACGATCAGCACGCCGCCCGTCGCGGGGATTTGGCCCACGCGTTTTACGGAATACCGCGTGCGCGCCAAAGCCAGCGCCACCACGCGGATGAGATGTTGCGGCAGCATGCGCGCGGCCATCACGGAAGTCGCGAGCATCAATAAAGCCAGCAGCACGAACTGACCCTGTTCGTTCACGTGAAAGAAATCCACGGCCAGGGCGTGCAGGCCCACCGCCACCACTCCCGCCACGCTGGAAAGCAGGCCGGAAGCCGCGAGGATTTTTCCGCGTTCCGCTTCCGGCGCACGGTCCACCAGGAATGCTCCCAGCGGCACGATGTATAGCCCGCCGGACAGGCCGAGCGCGGCCAGTCCCAGGTAAAAAGGGACGCCGCCCGGAGTCGTGGCCGCCAGCACCAACATGGCGCCCGCCATCCCCAGAGATCCCAGAGGCGCGAGTCCGAGGTTGATGCCATGACGGCTCAACCGCGCCGCCACCAGACTCCCGGCGGCCACGCCCACCCCCATCACCGCAAGCATGATGCCCGTGCAACGCGCCGCGCCGATTCCATCGGGATAAAGTCCGCGGCCAATCTCCGCCAGGGTCAGCAAAAGCACCCCTCCGGCCAGATAAAACACACTGTCGCCCAGAGCCGCGCGCCAGACGGGACGGTCCCGGTGCAGCGTGCGCAGCAGGTCGGCGTGTCCGAGGAGGGATTTCCAGGTGAACGGCGTTTGGGTGGCGGCCTGGCGCGCCGGAACATTCCGAAACCCTAACAGCGCCACCACGCAGCCGATCGCCAGAATGGCAAAAGAAATCAGCCCCGCGGTCCAGGCATTGCCCAGCGTGGCGGTCAGTCCGTCAATCATCTGCCCGCCGGCCACACTGCCGATGAGGATGGCGGCAATACAGAGCATTTCCATCCAGCCCACCAGTTCCCCGACGGACTCCCCCGCCAGTTCCTTGGCCATGCCGCGGCGGGCCGGGGACATCAGGGCCGACTGGATGCCGAGGAGAAAAAAACCGCCCACCGCCAGGGGAATCGAATGAATCACCACGGCGGCGACCAGGACGATGGTGACGGTTAACTGCAGCCAGAGGCTGGCGGCGAGGACATGACGTTTCGGGAAACGATCCGCCAGCCATCCGCCCAGCGGGGCGAAGAGGACGAAGGGCGCGACGAGGAGTAGGGCAATGGCGCTGACCAGACGCGATGCTTCGTCCTCCGGCAGGAGGATTTGCACCAGTCCAATAAGGAGGAGTTTGGCCGCGTTGTCCGTGAAGGCGACCTGGGATTGAGCAAAAAGCAGCCCGCCGACGCCCGGATGCCGAAGAAGTGTTTTCATCGCCGGTGAGAATGCCGCGGAAATTGAGATTTACCTATTCGATAAAATCATAGAGAATATCGATTTTATCAATATGCTGAACGTCCACCATCTGGAGCTGTTTTATTACGTCGCACGCTACGAGGGGATTGTGACCGCCTGCCGCCACATTCCCTATGGCATTCAGCAGCCGGCGGTCAGTGCCCAGGTCGCCTCGCTGGAAAAGCAGCTGGGCGTGCGGCTTTTTGAGCGGCGTCCTTTCCAGCTCACCCCGGCGGGCCAGAGCCTTTACGATTTTGCCGCGCCCTTTTTTGGCCGACTGGGGGAGGTCGAGGAACTGGTCCAGGGGCGGGTCGCAAAAGTGGTGCGGCTGGCCGGACTTACCGAGGTCATGCGCGAACACGTGCCCGTCCTTCTCGCCCGGCTGCGGAAAAAGTTTCCCGGCGTGCGCATGACCCTGCAGGAAATCGACCAGCGCGGCGCCGAGCGGCTCATCGCGCAAGGTGAGGCGGACCTCGCCATCACCGTGCTGGAATCGAAACTGCCGCCCGGTTTTCGTTCGGTCACCCTCGCCCGGCTGCCGTTTTGCCTCCTTGTGCCCGCCGACAGCCCGCACAAACGCGCCGCTGATCTGCTCAAGGCTCAAGACAAAATCTCCCTCATTTCTCTGCCGCCTTATGAGCTGCTGCCGCGGCTTTTTCAAAAGGAACTCGGGGGGCGCGGCATCATCTGGAAAACCGACATGGAAACAAGTTCGCAGGATCTTGTTGCCATCTATGTCCGCAATGGTCTGGGGGCTGGGCTGGCTGTCCGGACGCCGGATCTGGAACGGGATGAAAAGCTGCGGGTATTGCCGCTGGCTGGTTTTCCCAGTCTTCCCATCGGCGCGTTCTGGCGCGGGCAACTTTCCGAACCGGCGGATTTTTTTGTGCAGGAACTCGCCGAGCGCTCAAAGCGCATCCTTGGCAAAAGCGGCGGGGAATGAGATTTTTTCCCCATGAGTAAACCAAGTCTCCTGCGCGCCCTCCTGGCCGCGAGCCTGGCCGCCGGGTTGTGTTCCTGCGCTTCGGTCAGTGTCACCAATGTCATTTCCCTGGAAAACCAGCCGCCTACCCAGATCCCGCGGGGCATTTTCGTCCGGCCCTTCGAGTTTGAAGAAGGCACGGTCCGGGTGGATCGTGAAGGGCAGCGCCTCAGTGATTTTGAAAAGGAACTGCAGGACAAACTGACCGCCGAACTGGTTGCCCGCTTTCGCAAATTCCTTGCCCCGGCCGACGGCTTGCCGGCGAACGCCGACGTTCCGGCGGGAGACTATTGGGTGGTCACCGGGAAATTCACCCGCATCAATCAGGGCAGCCGCGCGCTACGCAGCACCCTCGGTTTTGGGGCCGGCGGCACAAAGCTCGATGTCTCTGCGACTGTAGCGAATCACACGACCGGCGAGGCCAAACCCTTTGTGCTCATCCAGACGACGGGCGGCTCGAACGCCATGCCGGGTGCGATCATGGGCGTGATCGCCTGGCCGATGATCCTCAATGGCGGCGAGGGTCTTATGGCCGGAGTGACTGCCGACGCCCGCCGCACCTCGCAGGAAATCTCCGCCGCGCTGGCGCAATATCTGAAACAACGCGGCGTGGAGGTTTCCGACAAGGCCCCGAAACCCAAGGTCAAAGGCCAGCTCCCACCCGCCCTCCAGCCCCAGCCGCCCACCAAAAAATTGCCACCGCCGAGCGGGGGACGGACGGTGTGATGGAAGTTGATATAGAATAACTGTAGTCACCCCGCTCCGTCGGGGTGCTCCATGGACGCCCCAACAGAGTGGGGCGGCTACATTCTCCTGCTGCTTCTCGCGGTAGACATTGTCCTACCAGCAAAGAGGCGCGAACCCGCCGATGAGGTTGGTGTCCCCGGCCTGCCGGACCATGGGGATGGCTCCGTCACCGCCTCTGCGGAAAATCACGAAGCCTTTTTTGCCGTATGGTTTGGCGTCTGCGAGAGGTTTGGTCCCTTAGTCGTTAGGTAGTTCCCGGAGATTAGGTGATGAGCCCAGTAGGAAAAAGAACCACTGATGTCCCCAGGCCAGCCGACCGCGGAGGTTTGCGCGTTGTCCGTCGCCATTTGTTCGGTGGCGATACGGAGTTGCACCATATTACTGAGAATGCGGTGCATTGGGGGGCGAGCGTTCGCCCCTTCGATATAAGGAAAGGCGAGCCAGATGAGGGTGATCACGATGGCGAGCGCGACCAGGATTTCCACAATGCTCAATCCGTTTTCTCGAGTGGTTTTTATTGGAGCAGCGGCGCAAAGCCACCGATGAGGTTGGTGCTGCCGGCCTGCGTGGATTTTAGGATCGCACCGTCGCCCGCCTTGCGGAAAACAATGAAGCCATTGGTCCCATAGGGCTTCGCGTCGGCTAACGGCGGTAGGCCGCCACTCGGTGTGTTGGTGAAATTTGCGGTGGAGAGAAAGACTTCGTTCGCTTCGGATTGTTCCTTAGTCGCATAAACCAGTACGGCTGTCGTATTGGAGGTGGGGATCTTTCCGGGTTTCAAAACGATTCCGGGAGCCGAAAGCAGTTTGGCGAGGTCGTCGGCTCTGAGGTAATTGCTCTCAACTAGCAGGCGAGACCAGTTGGAAAATGTTCCGCCGGTATCTCCGGGCAACCCCAAGTTGGTCTCGCCGGTGGTCGTTCCGTCCAAAGCCATTTGCTGGGTCGCAAGATGAAGTTGCTTCATGTTGCTGAGGGTCTGAAACATTTGGCCTCTTCCTGGATTGAGAGGGGGATAGGAGGTTCCAAGACTCATCAGCACAACTAACACCACGATGATGACAAGGAGTTCCGTCACCGTCAGCGCCTTCTCGCCAGGAGGCTTCATCCCCTGACTATACCATCGGTGCAGGCCCGGGGGGAATCTCGGCTTTACGGAAACTTTCTTTCAGGAAAAAGGCCGCGGCCACTCCGATGGCGGAGATGACGGGGAGGAGGAAGATGGCTTTGCGGTAGGTGGTTTCGGGGTAGTTGGCCGCGTCGCCGCTGCCACCGAAATAATCGAGGATCGCGCCGAAGGCCCATTCGCCCATGCCGCCGAGGAGCATGATCATCATGTTCGTCGCGGCGATGGCCGTACCGGCCACGGCGGGTGGGTTGTGCTCGACGGCCGTCACAAAACACACCACCTGCGAACACGAAGCCAGGCCGAGAATCAGGAGCAGGATGTAGGCTCCGGTGATCGAAAGGTGAGGGACAAAAACCACGACCAGCGTGGTGAGGAACGTGGCGATGCCTGCGAAAAGCAGCATGTTGCGGCGGATGCCTTTGTGGTCGGAAAACCACCCCGCCAGCGGCCCGCCGATGAGCCAGCCGACGTAAAGCATCGACACCGCGCCGGAGGCCGCGACTTTGTCACTGCCCGTGACGGACGAAATATACGATTCGCCCCAGAGCGCGCCGAGGACGGACAGCGGCATGTAGAGGGCCGTGCCGGCGATGCCCGCGAACCAGCTTTGGGGGTTCGAATAGACGATCTTCAGCGAACGGAAAATTCCCGGCCCGCGATCGAGTTCGACGTCCATCGCGCGCTGCTGACGTTTACGGCTCTCGGTCGGGACTATTAAAGCAATCAGGACGGTGACGACCAGTCCGACGCCGCCTGCGACGAAAAGCGCGTCCCGCCAGCCGAAACGATTGACCACATCGGCGATGCCGGCATTTCCGATGATCGCCCCCGCCATACCCAGCGAGGTCGTGAGCCCCGAGAGCATGGCCAGCATGGAGCGGGGGAACCATTCCGCCGCCAGATACATCGTGCCGACAAAAGCGAAGGCGGATCCGAATCCCTGGAAAAACCGCGACGTGCTCAAAAGAAACGGGGTGTGACCGAAGGCCTGAAGGAAAGCGCCGATTGTGCAGATGAGCGCGGCGGGAACGAGGACGTGCCGAGCGCCGAAGCGGTCGAGAAAACTGCCCGCCAGCAATTGCATCGGCGAATAGATGAAATAATAGACGCCCATGGCCGCGCCGAGTCCGGCGGCGGACAGGTGGAACGTCGCCTGCAATTCCGGTTCCATCGCGGAAGGTGCGACGCGGACGAAAAACTCGTAGAGGTAAAACAGCGCGGCCGTGAACCAGATCAGCCAGCCCTTCCAACTCGCCCGCACAACGCCCTCTCCCTGTGAGCCGCCCGCAAAAATCATTTGCCCGCGGATGAAACGCGGCGGGCCGGGGATTAGCGAGAAAATTTCGCGGAGGGATTCTGCAAAAGGCCGACGCGATGTGGCCCGGAAGCGGAGACCTCGCAGGTCAAGGGGGGCGGGCGTTTTTGAGGTTGGCCCCGCCGGGTTCTGGCGGTCGAAATTCCCTCCGGTGGGTCCGCGGTCGTCGGCGAACCTCTTTTCTTGGGGGTGAATGGTTCTTGAGGGGTGGGATCGGATCCCGGAAGGTGCGGGGATGAACGCGTTTTTTCAGGATCTCGGGCGCAGGGTGTATGACCGGTGGAAAAAACTCAACTTCTCGCAGGAAGGGTTTCCCGAGCTGGCGGTGGCGGCTCTTAACGACCGGCCGCCTGCGCAGCAGGTGGATCTGGCGGAGTTGATGCGGGAGTTTTTGCTGGAGGATGGGCAGCCCTTTCAGACGGGGTCGGGGTTCGGGCAGCCGGAGATCGTGGTGTATGACGATCCGCGGTTTTACATTCAGGCACTGTTCTGGATGGAGGGTACCACGCAGATTCATCAGCATGAGTTCGACGGGGCGTTTCACGTGATGGCGGGGTCGAGTTTGCATTCGGAGTATTTCTTTGAGAAGTCGCGGGCGGTGACGGCGCATTTCCGGGTGGGGGATCTGAAGTTGCAGGGGACGGAGTTGCTGGAGACGGGGAGGACGGTGCCGATTGTGGCGGGGGCGGGGCATATTCATGCGCTGTTTCATCTGGATTCGCCCTCGCTGACCATTGTCGTGCGCACCCATACGGCACCCGGGACCGGGCCGCAATTTACCTACCTGCCTCCGCATGTGGCGGTGGACCCGTTTCACACGGATGCGCTGACGGCGCGGCGGTTGCAATTGCTCGATGTGATGGAGCGGACGGAGGATCCGGCTTACGGCGATGTGGTGGTGGAAATGCTCGGGGCACTGGATTTCGAGCGGGGATTTTTTGTTTTGCAGAATTGTCTGGGTGCCCTGCGCGGGTTGGGACGCTGGGAGGAAGCGCTGGGGATCTTCCAGAAAAAACATGGCCGGGCGGCCGCGGGGGTCGGGCGGACGCTGGATGAGATTGTCTGGCGGGACCGGGTGGTGGGGCTGCGGGGTTCGGTGACGGATGTCGAACACCGGTTTTTCCTCGCGCTGCTGCTCAATGTGCCGGGGCGGGAAAAAATTCTCGAACTGGTGGCGAAACGTCACGGGAAGAAACCCGAGGAGACCGTGATGAGGTGGGCGGAGGAACTCACGGAAGCCTCGGAGGAGGGGACTTGGATCCTGGATGCGGCGTTTCCGGGCCATCTCGGGGTGCCGGAGGAGGAACAGCCGGTGGTGTTTCTCGCCGCACTGGAATATTTTGTCGGAGGGGGAAGAGCGCCGCTCCCGGAGAAGACCCTGAAAACGATCCGCGACGCGTTCCTGCGGTCGAGTTTGCGGGCGCTGGCGGGGTAGGGGAAAGACGCGGGGACAGGGCGATCTCCCAACTCCCAACTCCCAACTCCGATCTCCGAGCAGGCTATCGGCCCGTCAGCGGCGGGAGGCCTTGGAGGCGTTCGCCGGGGTTGACTCCGGACTTTTGGAACCAGCCTTGTTCCATTTCCAGGGCGTATGCGACCGTGGGGAAGACGCTGGGGACAGGTTTTTCGTTGTGCGGCTTCATGTCGTGGATCTCAAGGATGACGCCCGAGGCGTTGATGT
The DNA here is from genome assembly GCA_041752695.1 of Terrimicrobiaceae bacterium. Taxonomy (GTDB): domain Bacteria; phylum Verrucomicrobiota; class Verrucomicrobiia; order Chthoniobacterales; family Terrimicrobiaceae; genus CALCJD01. The sequence continues at coordinate 155,304 of JBGSVZ010000085.1, read as the reverse complement.
AGGCGATCGAGAGGGGGATGAGGGTGTTTTTCATCCAGAATCCGGCCCGATCCGGGCGGGGCATGACAAAAAGCATGCCGCTGTCGGGCGCGAGTTTTTCGCGGAACATGAGGCCAGCGGTGCGCTCGTGGGTCTCGTCGGCGACTTCGGCCGTGATGGCGCGCCCGTTGGCGGCTTTGAGGGTGATAGTCGGAAGTGGCGGCTGGGCGGTTTCCTGGGCGAGAGCGGTGACGGCGAAGAGCAGGAGGCCGAGAAACGGACGGATCATGGGGTCAGCGTAGAGGATTTTTGGGCCGCCGGAAGGTCAGATTTTGCTTGCCAAAAAAATCCCGGGTTTTCGTTCAAAAAACAATTGCCATCAGTTTAATTAATAATAGCCTGCCACGGCAATCTACCGGCAATGCCCCGCAATTGACCGCTAGTCGCCCTTAAATCCACACATGGCCAATTTTTTCCCCAAATGGACGAACCAACTTCCCTGGAAGGTGGCCGTCTGCGTGCTCGTTCTGGGCGGGGCGGTGACGGCGGGGCTGACCTACTACTTCACCCCGAAGTACACCCGGGTCGGCTACGAGCCCACTCAGCCGGTTCCTTTTCAGCACGACCTCCACGTCCAACAACTCGGGATGGATTGCCGGTTTTGCCACAGTTTTGTCGAGGTGGCCTCCCATTCGAACGTGCCCTCCGTGCAGACTTGCATGAGCTGCCACACGCAGGTGAAGGCCGAAAGTCCGAAGCTCGAAGCGGTCCGTGCGGCCTGGAACGGCGGCAAGGGAGACGGTCCGGCGGTGAATTGGGTGAGGATTCACAAATTGCCCGACTACACGTATTTCAACCATGCGGTACATGTGAACCGCGGGGTGAGCTGTTACTCCTGTCACGGCGATGTGAACAACATGAAGGTGGTCTATCAGCATCAGCCGCAGAGCATGAGCTGGTGTCTCGACTGCCACCGGGCGCCGGAAAATCACCTCCGTCCTCCCTCGGAGATTTACAATCTGAATTGGAAAGCCGCCTCGCCGCATGATCAGCGGGAGATGGGCTTGAAATTCAAGGAAGAATGGGATGTCAACCCTCCCGTCACCTGCGGAGGCTGTCATCGATGAAACGCGTTTTCAACCATCCGCCCATGCCGGAAAAGCCCACGATGTGGCGCAGCTTTGCCGAGCTGGAAAAATCGCCCGGCTTTGACGAAGTGGTCCAGCGGGAGTTCCCGCGCGGGGCGGGAGTTTACGAGGATTCCGGTCTTTCGAAGCGGGATTTTGTCAAGTTGATGGGGGCTTCGATGGCCCTGGCTGGCGTGGGCCTGACCGGATGCCGCCGACCGGAGTCGTACTTGGTGCCTTTCAATAGGGGCGTTGAGTGGGCCATTCCTGGAAAATTTTTGTACTACGCGTCCGCCATGCCGATCCGGCAGGGTGCGATGCCGCTGATTGTCAGCACGGTGGATGGTCGTCCGACCAAGGTGGAAGGCAATCCTCTTCATCCTTACAGCAATGGCGGCACGGATGCCTTCACGCAGGCCAGCGTGTTGGATCTTTACGATCCGAATCGCCTGAAGGTCGTCAAACAGGGCGGCAACGAGGTGACGGTTGAGGCGTTTGATGCTTTTCTCGCCGAAACCGCGAAATCCGGTGGCCAGGGGATGGCGTTTCTGGTGGAGAGGAAAAACTCCCCGACCCGCGACCGTCTCCGGGCGGAACTCCAAGCCAAATATCCCGGTCTGATCTGGGCGGAATACGAGCCGCTGGGCGACGCCGAGGCGGCGAAAGCCACTTCGGCCGTCTTTGGGCAGGGATTCCGGTTGGTGCCGAAATTCGACCGCGCCGACATCGTCCTCGCGCTCGACAGCGAATTCACCAGCACGAGCGACAAGGGCGTGGGATTTGCCTCGGGTTTTTATCCCCGCCGCAACCCCGACCAGAAGGGCGCGCCGATGAACCGCCTTTACGTGGTGGAGAATCATTATTCGAACACGGGCGGCCTTGCCGACCACCGCCTGCGCTGCAAAGCGTCGGATATTGGCGAATTCGCCCGTCAGCTCGCCGAAAAAATCGCCGCGAAATCCGGCGGTTCTTCGCTAGCCGCCGCCATCGGGGCCGCGCCGAAATCTTCCGCGCAGTTTAACGAACAGTGGGTCACGGAATGTGCCGCCGACCTCGTGGCGCACGCCGGACGTGCTCTGGTGATCGTGGGCGAACAACAGCCCGCCTGGGTGCAGGCGCTGGTCCTGGCCATCAACGACGCGCTGGGCGCGATCGGGACGACGCTTACCGGCGTGGCGACAGGAGAGATTCCGTCCGCGTCGATTGCAGACCTCGCGGCAGCCATCACCGCGGGCTCCGTCAAGACGCTCTTTATTTTCGGCGGCAATCCCGCCTACAACGCGCCAGCCGATCTGGGGTTTGCCGACCTACTGAAAAAGGTGCCGACCGTGGTGCGCCTTGGGTTTTTCGAAGACGAAACCGCCAAGCTCTCCGCCTGGCAGGTTCCGGCCGCCCATTACCTCGAATCGTGGGGCGACGTTCGCACCTACGACGGCACCTACACGGCGATTCAGCCGATGATCCTTCCGCTCTGGATCGGCGTCAGCGAACTGGAAATTCTCGCCCAACTCGTCGGACGTCCCAAGCCAGCCGGGCCGGAACTCGTCAAAGAGACGTTCTCCGCCGCCTACGGCACCAGTCCCGAAGCTTGGAACTCGCTGCTGCGCGTCGGGTTTCAACCCAACAGCCAGTTCACCGAAGCCCCGCTGGCTCTCAATGCCGCCGCCGCCGCGGGATTGATGACGGGTGTCGCTGCTGCCCAGGCCGGTTTGGAACTGGTCTTCCTGCAAAGCTCCAGCGTGGATGATGGCCGCTACGCCAACAACAGCTGGCTGCAGGAAACGCCCGATTTTGAAACCAAGGTGACGTGGGACAATGTCGCCATGATCAGCCCCGCCACGGCCAAACGGCTCGGTGTTCGCGTCAATAATTTCACCTGGACCGACAAGGTCGCGGACATGATCAACCCGATCTCGGAAGAGAACGTGAAGAACGAGAACACGTTCGACATCGTTTCCGACATCATCGAAATCAAGGCGGGCAAGGATGTGATCCGCGCCGCGGCGCTGGTGGCTCCCGGCCATGCCGATGATTCCATTTCGCTGGCGCTCGGCTACGGCCGCACGGGTGTTTCCGCGCTGATGGAAGGGGTGGGCTTCAATGCCTATCCGTTGCGCACCAGTGACTCCCCCCGTTTCCGCACGGGTGTCGAAATCACCGTTACCAAAGACTCCTACCCGCTGGCCCGCACGCAGGAAGCCCAGAGCATGCACGGGCGCGATCTTTTCCGTGAAGGCACACTCGATCGCTACCAGGGTGATCCGAAATTTGCCCAATTCATCGGGATGGACAGCCACATTCCCCCCAATATTTCGCTCTACACCCATCCCCAGCTGAGCAAGACCGAGGCGTGGGCGATGACGGTGGATCTCAACACCTGCACCGGCTGCAATGCCTGTCTGGTGGCCTGTCAGGCGGAAAACAATGTCCCGGTGGTCGGCAAGGAACAGGTTCGCAAAAATCGCGACATGGCGTGGATCCGCATGGACCGCTACTTCGCGGGCGACCCCGAGGATCCCGAGATGCTCCCGCAGGCCGTGATGTGCCAGCACTGCGAAAACGCCCCGTGCGAAACGGTCTGCCCGGTCAATGCCACGGTGCACAGTGAGGATGGTCTCAATCTCATGGCCTACAACCGCTGCATCGGCACGCGGTATTGCGCGAACAACTGCCCGTGGAAAGTGCGCCGTTTCAACTATTTCGATTACAACGAGCGTCCGATTCACGACGTCAAGATTGGCCCGCTGAAAGCGCAGGGGATTTATTTTGGTCCGCTGACCAAAAAGGGCATGGCGGATTCTTCGAAGATGCAGAAAAACCCCAACGTCACCGTGCGCATGCGTGGTGTGATGGAAAAATGCACCTTCTGCATCCAGCGTATCGAGGAGGCCAAGATTGGCCGTCTGGTCGAAGCGGGCGCGCGGAACAAAAACGAGGTTCCGATCCACGAATTCAAGAGCGCCTGCCAGCAGGCCTGTCCGAGCGACTCGCTGGTCTTTGGCAACAAGGCGGATCCCAACAGCCGCGTCGCCCGTCTGCATGGCAGCGACCGCAGCTACGCGATGCTCAACTATCTGAACGTCACCCCGCGGGTGAAATACCTCGCCCGCATCAAGAATCCGAACATGAAAATGCCCGGGGCGGACAAGGTCGGCAAAGCCAATGGCGACGCGCATCATGGTGCCCACGGCGACGCCCACGCGGCTCCTCACGGGGATGCCCATGGCGCACCGCACGGAGACCCCCATGGCGCGGATGCTCACGGCGCGCATGGCGTGACCAAACCTGAGGAAGCGCACCACTAATGTCCGACATCGACATCAAATCTCCCGAGCATCTGACGGCGGATCACGCGGCGCTCACCCGCGCGCCGCTGGTTCTGAATCAGCGCACCTACGGCTGGATCGCCAATTACGTCAGCTCCATTGTCGAGTCCAAGACTCCGCTCTGGTGGTGGGCCTGCTTATTCCCCTGCCTGCTGCTTACCGGAGTTCTGGGTTTCTGCATCTTTTATCTCATTTCCACGGGCGTCGGCGTCTGGGGAAACAACCATCCCGTGGGCTGGGCGTGGGACATTACGAACTTCGTGTTCTGGATCGGTATCGGCCACGCCGGAACGCTCATCTCGGCCATTCTTTTCCTGACGCGGCAGAAGTGGCGAACGTCCATTAACCGTGCGGCCGAAGCGATGACGCTCTTCGCGGTGGTTTGCGCGGCGATCTATCCCGGCCTCCACGTCGGACGTGTCTGGATGGCGTGGTTCCTGGCCCCCGTGCCGAATGCCAACGGCATCTGGCAAAACTTCCGCAGTCCCTTGCTTTGGGACGTGTTCGCCGTCTCGACCTATTTCACCGTGTCCGTGTTGTTCTGGTATGTCGGACTCATCCCCGACCTTGCGACACTGCGGGATCGCGCGAAAACCAAGATCCGCAAGTTTGCCTACGGCTTCCTCGCCCTGGGTTGGCGCGGAGGCAACCGTCAGTGGCGCCATTACGAGATGGCCTACCTGATTCTCGCCGGACTCTCCACGCCGCTCGTGCTCTCGGTGCACTCGGTGGTGTCGTTCGACTTTGCGACGTCGGTCATTCCCGGCTGGCACACGACCATTTTCCCGCCTTATTTCGTGGCGGGCGCCATTTTCGGCGGTTTTGCGATGGTGCTCACCATCATGATTCCCGCCTGCGCGCTCTACAAGCCGCTGCACGACCTCGTGACGATTTCGCACGTGGACAAGATGTGCAAGGTGATCGTCTTCACCGGCTCCATCGTTGGTTACGCCTATCTCATGGAGCTGTTCATGGCATGGTACAGCGCGAATCCCTACGAGCGCGCTGCGTTCTGGTTCCGCGCCTTTGGTCCCTATTGGTGGGCTTATTGGGCCATGATGTTCTGCAACGTCATCGCGCCACAGATCTTCTGGTTCAAATTCTTCCGCACCCACCTCGTCTGGGTCTGGATCATCTGCCAGTTCCCGAATGCGGGCATGTGGTATGAGCGTTTTGTCATCATCGCGACAACCCTGGCCCGGGACTTCACGCCTTCGGCCTGGGGCCAGTTCCACCCGACCTGGGTGGATATCTGGATGTTCATCGGGACCTTCGGGCTCTTTGGCACGTTGTTCCTGCTCTTTATCCGCTTCCTGCCGATGATTTGTATGTTTGAGGTGAAAGCTGTCCTGCCGGAAGCCGACCCGCACCATGGAGGGAAACACTGAGATGGAAATCGCAGGCGATACCCAATCGAAGCCCTACGGAGTGGCCGCGGAGTTCAACACGGCCACGGAATTGTTCCAGGCGGCGGAAAAACTGCGCGACTCGGGCTACACCCGGTATGATGTCTTTTCGCCCTTCCCGATCCACGGAATGGACGATGCCATGGGCCTGAAGCGCTCGCTGCTCGGAAAAATCATTTTCATCGGGGGTCTCACCGGTTTCCTGACGGCTGTCGGCCTGACCTTCATCCCGAGCTCCATCATCTACCCGCTGATCGTGGCGGGCAAACCGACGAACTTGTTCACCGTGCCGGCGTTTTTCCCGATCATGTTCGAATTGACCGTGTTGTTTTCCGCCTTCACCACGGTCCTGGGCATGCTGATCATGAATGGTCTGCCGCGTTTGAACCACCCGATGTTCAATTGGGAGCGCTTTAAGAAAGTCAGTGACGACAAATTTTTCTGCGTGATCGAAACGAGCGACCCGAAGTTCTCCGAGCGGGGCGTGCAGGATTTCCTGCAATCCCTCGGCGGGCAAAACATCACCCTGGTGCACGAAGACTAAGGCCATGTTGAAATATTTTTTCGCCATCTTTGCCTTTCTGGTCATCGTCGTTCTGGCGATGGCAGGGTTCCGTGGACAAAAGTCCACCAAACCGCCCATTGAGATCTTCCCGGACATGGACCATCAGCCGAAGGTGAAAGCCCAGGTGCGGAGCGAATTTTTCGCGGATGGCCGGGGCAACCGCGAACCGGTCGTCGGCACCGTTCCCATGGGCTACTCGATGCCGCAGCACAAACCCGCGGACGGCTCGGTCGGCCTGAATCCCAGCCCTTATAAAAACATCAATTTTACGGGCGCCCTCGATTACGCGGATACGGGGAAAATGGGAGAGAATTGGGGCACGGGCATTCCCTTTGAAGTCACTCCTGTGGTCATGGCCCGCGGCAAGGAGCGGTATAATATCACCTGTGCGGTTTGCCATGGGCAGACAGGCGCGGGCAACGGCATGGCTTATAAATTCGGTCTCAGCACGGTGCAGAGCCTCATCCAGGAGCGCATCAAAGTGATGTCCGACGGCGAAATTTTCAACACCATCACGCATGGCAAGAACACGATGATGAGCTACGGCGACCGCATTCAGGTGCAGGACCGCTGGGCGATCATTGCGTATCTCCGCGCGCTGCAAATCTCGCAGGGCGGGGCCACGATTGACGACGTGCCTCCCGACGAGCGCGCCAAGCTGGAGGTTCAGTAAGCATGAGCGATCATTCCCACGCCGCACCCAAACCGGAGTTCTTCGACTATAAACATGTCGGAGGGCGTTTCCTCGGCCTTGTCGCCTTTGCGGTGGCAGCCTTTGTCATTGTCTTGGGCTCGGCCATCTATTTTGCCGTTTCCGGCAATCAGGCCGGACTCAAGCAATTTGCCTTTTCTTATCTGTTTGCGTTTTTCTTTTTCCTGACAATCTGCATGGGCGGGTTGTTTTGGACGCTGGTTCACCACGCGGTCGACGCCGAGTGGAGCGTTGTGGTGCGGCGTCAGATGGAAAACCTGGCGAGCCTTCTTCCGGTGATGGCGGCCTTGTTTATCCCGCTCATTTTTGTCGCTCCGCTGCTTTGGAAGTGGATGCTGCCGGAAAATGCCAACGATCCGCTGTTGATCGAAAAGGCGGCGTATCTCAACCCATGGTTCTTCTGGATCCGTGCCGGCTTTTATTTCGTGTTTTTCACGGTTTGCGGGGGATTGCTGCGCGGGTTCTCCATCGCGCAGGACAAGGATGGTTCTCCCCGCTACACGATCCTGAATCGTCGCGTCACGTTTTCCTGCGCTCTGCTTTTTGCGGTCTGTCTGACGTTCGCCGCCGTAGATTGGTTGATGGGTCTCGATTACCACTGGTTTTCCACGATGTGGGGCGTTTACATCTTTGCCGGCACGGCGCTGAGCTCGATGTGTGTCCTCGTGCTCATCACCACGGCCCTGCGCAGCGCGGGATACCTCAAAGGGATCGTGACGATGGAGCACTACCACATCATGGGCAAACTCATGATGGCCTTTACGATCTTTTGGGCGTACATCGGTTTCAGCCAATACATGCTCATCTGGTATGCGAACATTCCCGAGGAAACCGTGTATTTTCTCCGCCGGAATACGGGGACCTGGTGGTTCGGCAGTCAGTTTATGGTAATCGGGCATTTCTTTGCGCCGTTCCTCTTCCTGCTTTTTAATCGCTCGAAACGGACTCCGTTTGTCCTGTGCGGCATGGCGGTGTGGATTCTGGCCATGCACCTGCTCGACATGTACATCATCGTCATGCCGGCCTTGCACAAGGCAGGCTTCTCGTTGGGCTCGGTTTTCCTTGATGTTTTCAGCCTCATCGCCGTGGGCTGCACCCTGGCGGCGGTCTTCATCAAGCGGCTCGGGGAATCGTCTCTTTATCCGGCACGCGACCCTCGCCTGTCTCAATCCATCGCCCTGAAAAACTGATGGAAACCGCTTCCCAATCCAAACGTCTCTGGCCGGTCGTCCTTGTCGGCTTCGTCCTGATTTTTCTCTTTGCCCTCGCGGTCAAATTTCTGCTCGCCACCAACCCGGGCGCTCCGGCGGAAGACGCCGCCCGCGCGGCGGAACGCACCAAAGCCCACGAAGATCTCCTCGCCGAGAATGCCCTGAAGCTGAACAATTTTGCCTGGGTGGACAAGGCCAAGGGTCAGGTGCAGATTCCGATCACGCGGGCCATGGAGCTGGCCGCTGTCAGGCTGAACTCCCGCCCCCCGGCACCGGCCGGCCCGATTGTGCCCCCTCCTGTGGCGGCTGACGTTTCTGCCCCTGCCGCGCAACCGCCCGCCCCTCCCGCGGCGCAACCCGCCCCGGCGAATTGACGACCATGAGTTCTCTCGCTGTGAAACCCTTCTCTGCCGCTCCTTCGGATTCCGATGCCTCCCTGAGGCTCCCGGTGATGTTGTTTTTCGGTTCGGCTCTCTTCTGGTTGGTGGTTGGGTCCCTCCTGGCTTTCGTTGCCTCCTGGAAGTTGATTCACCCTGGCTTTTTGGACGGGATTTCCTGGCTTACCTATGGACGGATCCAGCCTGCGGCGGAAAATGCGCTGATCTACGGCTGGGCCTCGCAGGCGGGCATTGGCGCCGGCCTCTGGTTGCTGGCGCGTCTGGGTCGCACGGTGTTGAACCAATCCAAGCTTCTGATTACGGCGGCAATTTTTTGGAACCTCGGTGTGCTTCTGGGCCTCTGCGGAATTGTGGGTGGAATGAGCACCTCGATCGAGGGGTTGGAGTTCCCCGCGTTCGCCTCGGGAATTTTGTTGGTGGCCTTCGCCTGTATTGGCATCTGGAGTCTGGTGCTGCTGCGAGACCGTTCTTCCTCGGGGCTTTATGTGACGCAGTGGTATTTGCTGGCGGCTTTCCTCTGGTTCCCCTGGTTTTACGCGACGGCCAACTTGCTGCTCGTGGTTAATCCGGTGCAGGGTTCCGCGCAGGCCCCCATTGCCTGGTGGTTTGGGAGCAACTTGATCTGGCTCTGGCTCGCACCTCTGGCCCTGGCCAGCGCCTATTACGTGATCCCGCAAACCCAGGGCCGGTCCATCCGCGCCTACCCCTGGAGCATTCTGGCTTTCTGGGGCGTGGCTTTCCTCGGGGGTTGGAGCGGAACGCGCAGTTTGATTGGTGGTCCTGTTCCGGCTTGGCTCGTCAGCGCCGGCGTGGCGGCAAGCATCCTGCTGGTGATCCCGGTGATCCTGATCGGAATCAACACCTTCGGTACGGTGAGCGGGCCGGTGAAAGGGCCAGCGCTGAGTTTCACAATTTTTGGCTTGGTGTGCATGGCGGCCGCGGTGGCGCAGAACGCGCTCGCCCCGATCTTGTCCGTGGTGACACAGTTCTCCGATTATGTGACGGGTCAGAGCGTTTTGGTCCTGCTCGGATTCATCACCATGTCGCTCTTCGGCGCGATGTATTTTATTATTCCCCGCCTGACCGGCGAAGAGTTTTGCCCGGTGGGAACCGGTTGGCATTTCTGGCTGGTGGCCACCGGTATTGGTTTGAGCGTTGCTTCTCTGTGCCTGGGCGGCCTTATCCAGGGCTTTGCCCTTTCTGATCCCGGCGTGACGTTCCTGACCTCGCTCAATCTTGTGCAACCCTTCCGTTTCCTCAGTACGATTGGAGACCTGATCTTTTTCCTTGGCTGCTTGTCATTTGCCGGGGCGTTTGTGGATATGCTTCTGAGAAAAGCCGACGTGTTGCCGCCGGTGAAAAAGAAAGGAGTCACGGTATGAACCGGCTTCCCTCATTGATCACCGGCATTGTTTTGACCTTCGCGGCTTCATGGATCGGAGTGGTGGCCTATTCCTACGTGGAACTGGGTCGATTGGCACCGCACTTGGATGAGGCCTCGGGCGATGTGAACCCTCCTCCGCTTCCAGGCCTCGCTGAGGCGGGAATGCGCGTTTACGCCGCCAATGGATGCGTGTCCTGCCATTCCCAGCAAGTCCGCTCTGATTCGAATGATGTGGCCAACAAACTTGGCCCGCGCCCCACGGTCGCCCGCGATTATTTGCGGGAACAGCCTGCCGCTCTGGGCAGTCTCCGGATCGGTCCGGATCTGACCAACGCGGGCTTGCTTTCGTCGGATGCCGCCTGGTTCCATCGCCATCTTTACGAACCCACGACAGTGACGCCGGGGTCGAATATGCCGTCGTTCCGGTACCTCTACAACATCCGGAAAATCAGCGGCCAGCCTAGCGCCCTTGCCCTCCAGGGTCTGACCGGTCCTCACGCCCCACAACCTGGCTACGAAGTGGTTCCCACGGAAGACGCGCAGGCCCTGGTGGTTTACCTTCTTTCGCTGAAACGCAACTACACGCTGCCGGAAGCAGAACCTCTTCAATAGCCGTGACGAACGACCCTTCACCTCACAATCGGGAAGAAGCCGATCTCGTGGAATCCCACGAGCCACTCCTGCTTGAGTCGTCCGCGCCGACCACCGGTTCGGAAACCCTTTCTCCCTGGCTGATGGTTGCCTTTTTGGCGATTGCTTTTGTCGGTGCGGGATACCTTTTTTGGAACAGCGGCGGTTTTCAGGCCAATGTGTTTAATCCGTCCCGGGTGGCCTGGGACGGGGCCGGCACGGGTGGTGCTGCGGCTGCGCCTGACCCGATGGTGGTGGGCAAAAAAGTTTTCACCCAGAGCTGCGCGGTCTGTCATCAGACGAGTGGTCTTGGTGTCGCCGGACAGTTCCCTCCCCTGGTGGGAAGCGAGTGGGTGCTGTCCCAAGACTGGCATGGGGATAATCACATTGTGAAAATTGTTCTGAACGGTTTGCAGGGACCTGTTACCGTGATGGGTGCCCAATATAACAACGCCATGGCACCGTGGGGATCCGTTTTGAAAGACGACCAGATTGCCGCGGTACTCACCTACGTGCGCAACACGTGGGGCAACCAGGCCCCGCCGATCACTAAGGAATTCGTCGCGCAGATCCGGGAGGAAACCAAGGACCGCAAAGATCCCTGGACGCAAAAGGAACTTCAGGCGATAGAGCGTGTACTTGTGGGTGAGGCTGGCGCCGCGCCTGCGCCGGCGGCCGCGCCTGCCCCCGCCCCGGGAACCTAACCATGAAATTTCTGCTTTTGATTTTTACCGTGATTGCCGCCGGGTTGGTGCCCGCGGAAGCGAACAGTCTGTACTGGGCTCCGCCCAACGTCACGGTGGGTGGGCGCCAGATCGACGGGATCCTGAACTTTATTTTCTGGCTCACGGTCATCGTTTTTTTCCTGACGCAGATCGTTTACGTCTATTATCTCATCAAGTATCGCCGCAAGCCGGGGGTAAAGGCTCACTACAGCCACGGAAACAACTTCCTGGAAATCATCTGGACCACCATCCCGGTGGCCATTTTCCTCGGATTGGGCATCTACAGCAACCGGGTTTGGGCGGACCTTCATCGCACCCCGCCACCGGATGCGATCCAGGTGAATATCTTCTCCTACCAATACGGTTGGGAAATGCGCTACGGCGGTGCCGACAACCAGCTTGGTCGCACGGACATCGCGCAAATTTCGACCGCCAGCAAGTTTGGGGTTCCCGCGGAGGATCTGGCCGGGAAGGATGATTTTACCTCCACGGAATTGGTCATTCCCTACGGCAAACCGGTTCATGTTCTCTTGAACTCCCGCGATGTCATCCATTCGTTTTACGTGCCCTCTTTCCGCCTCTATCAGGACGCCGTGCCTGGCCGGACCATTTCCTGGGTTTGGTTCGAAGTGGAGCGCGCGGGAAATTTCGAACTGGCCTGCAGTCAGCTCTGTGGGATCGGTCATTACAACATGAAGGCTCCCATTCGCGTGGTGTCCCCCGAAGAGTACGCGGTCTGGTATGCGGGCAAGGTGAAAGCCGCTGCCGAAGCCGCCCAAGTCGAGGTGCCGGCAAATAATCCTTCCGAAAAAGTGGCCAAAAACGGGCCAGCAACGTAATTCAGACATGAGCGCAATCACAGCCGAGCCTCCTCACATCGAGGATCACGCCCACCACGAGGACGTGGGTTTCATCCGCAAGTATTTGTGGACGTACGATCACAAGATGATTGGTCTTCAGTATTTGTGGACGGCCTTGGCGTTTCTTTTCCTGGGCGGTGGACTGGCCTTGCTCGTCCGTTACCAGCTCGCCTGGCCCAACACGGAGGTTCCGATTCTGGGACAATTTTTGCCCGCCACCGTTGCGTCGGACGGCGCGATCATCCCCGGGGGCTACAACATGCTCGTGACGATGCATGCCACTGTGATGGTATTTTTTGTGGTGATGCCTCTGCTGATCGGGGCTTTTGGTAACTACCTGATTCCCTTGCAGATCGGCGCTGGTGACATGGCGTTTCCGCTCCTCAATGAACTGAGCTACTGGCTCTATTTTATTTCCGGCATCATTTTGCTCGCGGCGTTTTTTGTCCCGGGAGGTGCGCCGGGAACCGGTTGGACCGCCTATGCTCCGCTCAGTGCGGTGGAAGCCTACAACGGCACCAGAATGGGTCAAAGCCTCTGGGGGATCGCCATCTTTATCAACGGTTTGTCCTCCATCGCCGGTGCGACCAACTACATCACGACCGTCGTAAATATGAGGGCTCCCGGCATGAGCATGTTCCGGATGCCCTTGACGATCTGGTCGCTTTTCATCACGGCGATCCTTCTCGTTCTTGCGGTGCCGGTGCTTTCCGCGGCTGCGGCAATGTTGTTCTGCGACCTCAACCTGGGAACAAGCTTCTTCAAGCCGGCCGGTGGTGGTCAGCCCCTCCTCTGGCAGCATCTCTTCTGGTTCTTCGGACACCCCGAGGTGTACATCATGATTCTGCCAGCCATGGGCATGTCTTCGGATATCCTTGCGGTCTTCTCCCGCAAACCAATCTTTGGTTACAAAGCGATGGTCTATGCCATGGTCGCCATCGGATTCCTGGGCTTCATCGTCTGGGGACATCACATGTTTGTCAGCGGTATGAACCTGACCCTGAGTGCGGCCTTCGGCATTTCCACAATGTTTATTGCCGTTCCGTCCGCCATCAAAACCTTCAACTGGATGGGCACGGTCTGGCGCGGTTCGATTGAGTTCACCACTGCGATGTGCTTTTCGCTCGCGTTCGTCTCGATGTTTGTCATCGGGGGATTGAGCGGGATTTTCATGGCGTCCACGCCGGTGGATCTGTTTGTGCACCACACCTACTTCATTGTGGCGCATATTCACTATGTGCTCTTCGGCGGCAGCATTCTTTCCATCTTCGGGGCGATCTACTTCTGGTTCCCCAAGATGTTCGGCCGGATGTTGAACGAGACGTTGGGCAAGGTGCATTTTTTCCTCACGTTGATCTTTTTCAACATGGCATTCTTCCCGATGCATAATCTTGGTCTCGGCGGCATGATGCGCCGTATCGCCGATCCTCCGATTTACGAACATCTCAAGCAGCTCCAGCCGCTCAACCAGATTTCGACCATTGGCGCCATCGGGCTCGGGTTCACGACGTTTATCTTCATCTGGAACATCATCATCTCGCTGCGCAACGGCAAGAAGGCTCCCAATAATCCCTGGAATGCCAACACTTTGGAGTGGACGGTGGCGTCGCCTCCCGGACATGGCAACTTCCCGAAGACTCCGATCGTATACCATGGTGCGTATGAATATAGTGTACCCGGCATGGAGAAAGACTTCCTGCCTCAGACGGAAAAGGCTCCCGAGCACGTGAAGCTCGAGGCGCATTAATGAAGGCGAGCTGGAGCCCAGCACGCGCCGCGATCTTTTGGTGGGCCGTGCTGACAGCGATCGGCACTTTTGTGCTTGTTTGCGTCGGGGGATTGGTCACCTCCCACGGGGCGGGTCTGACCGTCCCGGACTGGCCAAATAGTTTCGGCTACAACATGTTCACCTTCCCCATCTCCCGATGGGTGGGCGGCATTTTCCTGGAGCACAGCCACCGCCTGATTGGAACCTTTGTGGGGCTCTTCACCGCATTGTTGGCGGGGGGATTGTGGGTGGTGGAATCCAAAAAAGAAAACCGTTGGGCGGGGATCGCCGCTGTATTTGCCGTTGTGGTCTTGCTCGGTTTTCGCGTGATGCCTGTCTATCTCACCCTTGCCACACTGGCTCCGATTGCGGTGGTCGTATGCGCTTTTCTTTATCGCCGGGATGGGGGCCGTTTGCGTTGGCTGGGCATGGCGGCCCTGGCGGCGGTGGTGCTGCAAGGCGTGCTGGGCGGTATTCGTGTGGTCTGGCTGAAGGACGAGATCGGAATTTTCCACGGGATGCTGGCGCAGGCGTTTTTTGTCTTCATCACCCTGCTGGCCATCATGACCAGCCGTCGGTTCCTGGAAAACCGTTGGGCGGATTTCGAACCTGATCCCCTTCTGCGCTGGGGCGCGCTGGGGTGTACGGCTTTGATTTTTTGCCAATTGGGGCTCGGCGCGACCATGCGTCATGAGCACATCGGACTCTCCATTCCCGATTTTCCGCTGGCTTATGGAAAGTGGCTCCCCGACACCAGCCCTGAAGCCATGGATAAGATCAACGCGGCGCGGGTCGAGGCGAACCAGATGCGGACAACCGCGGTTCAGGTATGGGTGCAGATGGCTCACCGCGGGGTGGCAGTTCTGATCGCACTTTCCGTGTTTGCCTTTGCCTGGAAAGCCCGCCGCAGTGTCCGCGCCGTGCGGGGGTGGTCCTTGCTTTGGGTGGTGATGATTTTGTGTCAAATTGCCTTGGGGGCTTGGACGATCTGGTCGAACAAGGCCGCCGATATTGCCACCGCCCATATGGCCCTGGGAGCTCTCTCGCTGCTACTGGGCGGTGTCTTGACCTTTCGACTTTTTTGCGGGGCACGAATCGAGGATTTCGTTTTGCCAGACGCCCCGAATCCGCGTTTGATGGCGCACGTCGCATGAAAACCGCCGCCATGACCGCCGCCCGCTCCGAATCGCTCTTCAGCGATCTTTCGGAATTGGTCAAAGCGCGCCTCTCTCTGCTGGTCTTGATGACCACACTGGTCGGGTTTCTGCTCGGCTGGCAGGGGCCGATGAATTACCTGCTCCTCGCCATGACTTTGATTGGCACCGCCCTGTGCGCCTGTGGGGCTGCGGCGCTTAATCAATGGTGGGAGCGCGACCTGGACGCGTTGATGAAACGGACCAGTCAGCGCCCACTGCCTGCCCGACGCATGCATCCGGGCGACGCGCTGATGTTTGGCCTCTTTTTTTCCATCTCGGGTCTGGCCGTACTGGGTCTGATGACCGACATCCGTGCCTGCATCCTGGCTTTCATCACCATTGCGATCTACGTGCTGGTTTATACCCCGATGAAGAGGGTGAGTTCGCTCAACACTTTGGTCGGAGCCATCCCTGGCGCTCTGCCGCCGCTGATCGGCTGGGTGGCGGCTCGTGGACAGTATTCGATGGAGGGCGGCCTCCTTTTTGCCATTATGTGGTTCTGGCAGATGCCTCATTTTCTGGCCATTGCCTGGATGTATCGGGACGATTACGCGGGCGCGGGATTTGTCATGTTGCCCGGTCAGGATCCCTCCGGCTTTGCCACCGGACGGCAGGCGTTTTTGTATTCCCTCTGCCTGCTTTTGGCGAGCCTGGTGCCGGC
Organism: Terrimicrobiaceae bacterium; assembly: GCA_041752695.1. Taxonomy (GTDB): domain Bacteria; phylum Verrucomicrobiota; class Verrucomicrobiia; order Chthoniobacterales; family Terrimicrobiaceae; genus CALCJD01. The sequence goes on along the minus strand of JBGSVZ010000085.1, from coordinate 139,356 downwards.
GCTGATGGGCTTTAACGCCATTTGGTATTTCTTCGGCGCTCTTGTTCTCGGTCTGGGGTTCTGTGCCTGCGCGGCAAAATTTCTCTGGCACCGCGACCGGCCTTCCGCCCGGCTGCTCTTTTTCGCCTCGATCCTGTACCTTCCGCTCGTCCTGACGCTGCTGGTTCTTTCCAAGCAATGAATGAAAAGCCGCAACGCCAAAACCATGGTTTTCCTCTGGCTCTTTGCCATCGCGCTCTGTGGGCTCGTCATTTTCCTCATGATTCAGCGCGGGCCCGCTGTCGCGCAGTGATTCTTCTTTCCAATTTTTCAAACCCATCAATCCTGATCCACTTATGAGTTCCGCCGCCCTTACTCACGACGAACACGCCGGCCATGCCTCGGCGCCTCCGCATGTCGCCAAATTTGGCATGATCATGTTCCTAGCCTCCGAGGCGATGCTTTTCGCGGGATTGATTGGTGGGTATATCGTCCTTCGACTCGCCCAGCCGGAATGGCCGCCAGCGGGTGCGCCGCACCTTCCCGTCTTGCTTACGGGCATCAATACTATCTTCCTCGTAACCAGCAGCTTCACGCTCCATTTTGCGGAAGTTCAGGTGAATAAAGGCAAGACCGGGCTGTTTCTCCTGCTCGTCACCATTGGCCTGGGTGCGTTGTTCGTCGGCGTCCAGTGCTACGAATGGTATCACCTGCATCACGAGGGACTTTGGTTTAACACGCATGGCGTTTACGGCTCATCGTTTTTTGTGATGACCGGTTTCCACGGCTTGCATGTCATCATCGGCGTTCTTCTGATCATCTGGGTCTTTCTCCGCCAGTTGCTCACCCGCTGTTACACGCCGACGCGTCATGCGTCCCTCGCAAATGTCAGCTTGTACTGGCACTTCGTGGATGTCGTCTGGCTCTTCCTCTTCTCCATTGTCTACCTCTGGCGCTGACCCTCAGCTTCCTCCGCGCATCCCCCGGCTCGGCTGGGCCATCGCGTTTGTGGTGGCCACCACGCTGATTGCCTGGACCTACACGCAGTTCAACTCGGCCATGCGAACTCGTGGTCCGGTCTCCCCACGGCTGGAAAAGTTTGCTCCGGCACCGGATTTTCAATTCACCGCTCAGGATGGCTCATCGGCGACGAAAGACGACTACAAGGGAAAAATCTGGGTCGTGAATTTCATCTTCACTCGCTGTCTGGGGCCCTGTCCCGTGATGACGAGCCGAATGGCGGAACTCAATCAACGACTTGGCACCAAAGCAAAGGACGTCGAGCTGGTCACTTTCACGGTGGATCCGGAACATGATACTCCCGCCGTGCTCAAGGAATATGGGGAGAAAGTCGGCGCCTCGCCGGACAAATGGAAGCTGCTCACCGGCCCGAAAGACAAAATCGACGACACCATCGTGAAGGGATTCCTGCAGCCCTTGAGCAAGGACCCGGATGGCATGCCCGCTCACTCGACGCGGTTTGTGCTGGTGGATCGTGACGGTTGGATGCGCGGATTTCAGGACGGCAACGATCCCGAGGTTGTGCAGAAGCTTCTCATGGACATCGGCGATCTCCTGCGCGAGCGTTCGGACAAGCCGCAATGAAAACGAACCTTCTGTTTTGGTCATTAGTCATCTGTCATTGGTCATTCGGATTTGTGTCCAGCGCCCAGGCCTGCGTGGGCTGTCGTGAACCCGGCAGCGAGACGATGAATCATGAGGCACCGACCGTAATGGCCGGTATCGCGTTTTCCTGGAGTGTACTTTTTATGCTGATCTTCGCCCTCACCGTCGTCGGTGGCATGTCGGCGTACATCTGGCGCACCTGTCAGCGGATCGACCGGGAGCGCGCTCATTCATGACTGTCAGCGATCTTCCCGCCATCAATGCCACCCTGAACGGCCTGGCGACGGTACTTCTCACGGCGGGTTTTATCTTCATCAAATCGGGCAAAATGAACGCCCACCGCGCCTGCATGCTCTCGGCGTTCGGCGTTTCCGTGGTGTTTCTCATCACGTACGTGCTGCATAAGATCCTTGTCCGGGGCGTGCATACCCCATTCGGCGGGGAAGGATTCATCAAGACCGTGTATTACACGATGCTGACGTCGCACATCATCCTGGCCATTGTCATTGTGCCGCTGGTGATCATCACCCTGCGCCATGCCATTGCCGGCCGACTGATTGTCCACCGCCAATGGGCCCGCTGGACCTTCCCGCTCTGGTATTACGTCTCCGTCACCGGCGTCCTGGTGTACTTTTTCCTCTACCAGTGGTTCCCGATCGCCAAACCATGAGACACGAATTGCACGAATTAGCACGAATCGGAAAAAAGAAAATTCCTTCGCCCACTTCCCATTCGTGTGAATTCGTGAAATTCGTGTCTAACTTCCAATGAACGGCCTCGAAAATCCCGGCGTCCTCGACGCCTTCGCGCACGACACCCGTGAGGACAAACTCGTCCTCGCCATGTATGAAACCCGACCCTGGCAGGGTGAAGACCGGCAGTTGCTGCAGCTTCAGGAAAAACTCAACGCCTACCTTTCTTTCGTCCTTGATGGCGAACTGGCGGACGCCTTCCCGCAGCTCGTGGGCAAACCTTTGGAGATCCAGCTCCGCACCGTTCATGAGCCGGAGGAACGCGGTTGGGAGCTGATTGGTCGTATCCGCGAGCAACTCGGCTTCCAGCAGATCAAGTTTGACGTGATCCAGATCACCGACGCCGAGATTCCCCAGGAGACCGCTGCTTCCGGTGGCGGAGGGTGTTGTGGTGGTGGATGCGGCTGCGGATAGGACGCTCCGCTAACCGACCGCGGGAAGGGTTTTCTCCATCTTCACATGGGGAATCCCCACTTCCACGAACTCCGGCCCGGCCTCCACGTAACCCGCCTTCCGGTAAAACCCTGCGGCCGTCGTCCGGGCATGGAGGCTGATGCGGTAAATTCCCTTTTCCCGAAGACGGTCTTCGAGTTCCTGCAGGACGCGGCGGCCGAATCCCCGGCGGGCAAAATTCGGCGCAACGGCCATCTGCCGCACCTTCGCTTCGCCCCCGCCGAGCGGCACGGCGATCACCGTGCCCAGCAGGTCGTCCTGCAAATCGAAAAGCCCGAAGTGCCACTGATCCTTTTCCTCGTCTGAAACTTCCAAGACCAGCCCGAGAGGTTTGCGCAGCACGCGGTCGCGGAGTTCACGCTCCTTGCGAAAGTCTGCGGAGCCGAACGTGATCTCGCGGAAAATCATGGGCGGAGCGGAGGGCATGGGTTTTGGAAACAGCCTGAAGGCTGGAACCCAACATTTGTGCTTACGCGGCGGGAGTTTCCTCCATGTGTTCGCAGAGTTCCGCATATAGCCCGTCGCGGACGATGAGGTCTTCATGGCGGCCTCGTTCGATGATGCGGCCTCGCTCAAGAACGAGGATCTGGTCGGCATGGCGGACGGTGGAAAGGCGGTGGGCGATGACAAAGCTGGTGCGGTTTTCCATCAGACGGTCGAGGGCCTGCTGGATGAGGCGTTCGGTGGCGTTGTCCACACTGGCGGTGGCCTCGTCGAGGATGAGGATGGGCGGATTTTTCAACAGCGCGCGGGCGATGGAGATGCGTTGTTTTTCGCCGACACTCAGCTTCACACCGCGTTCGCCGAGCGGGGTGTGAAGGGTTTCCGGCAGGCGACGGACAAAGGGTGCGGCATTGGCAGCTTCGAGGGCGGCCCACATCTCGTCTTCGGTGGCGGCCGGTTTGCCCATGCGCAAATTCTCTGCGGTGGTGCCATTGAAAAGAAAGCTCTCCTGCGTGACCATCGCAATGTTTTCCCGGAGGAAACGGCGGGGCAGGCTGCGCAGCGGACGGCCGTCGAGGAGGATCTCGCCTCGGTCGAATTCGTAAAAACGAATGAGCAGATTCACAATGGTGGACTTGCCCGCGCCAGTGGGGCCGACCAGCGCGATCATCTCGCCGGGCCGGGCGGCGAGGGTCACGTCGTGCAGCACGGGTTGCTCGGGAGCGTAGGAAAATCCCACGTCGCGGAACTCCACCGCACCCCCGAGTGGCAACACCGCCGGGGCGGACGCTTCCTCGGTTTCCACCGGAGAATCCAAAATCTCGAAGACCCGTTCCCCCGCGGCACGGCCGGACTGGAAAAGTTGGTTGAGCTGATGCAGGCGGCCGACGGGCTCGTAAAGGAAACGCGCCAGGACGAGAAACATCACCAGCACGCCGATATCCATCTGCCCGTGCAGCACACGGTGTCCCCCGTACCCGGCAATGAGCAACACTCCGAGGGAGGCGAGGAAACTCATGGCCGGACTGTAAAACGCCCACGCCCGCATGACGATGAGCGTGGTCTCGCGCAGGTTCTGGCTCACGGCGTTGAAGCGCGCATGTTCGCGCTCCTCGCTGGCGTAGGTCTTGATCTGACGGATCCCGGCAATGTTGTCGTGCAACAGGGCGTTGAGCGCGGAGGCGGCGCGGCGTTGCAGGCGGTAGCGTCCCCCCGCCGTGAGGGTATAGGCTAGCGCACCGATGGCCAGAAGAGGCACGGGCGCGAGGGCGAGCAGGGTCAACGTGGGGCTGTAATACAACATCATTCCGGCAACGATGACAATTTGCAGCACGGCCACAACGCCCTGTTCGATGCCATCGATGAGCACACGTTCCAGCGCGGTGACGTCCTCGACCAGGCGGGTCATGATATCGCCGGTCGCACGATTGTCGAACCACGGGAGCGGCAGGCCCTGGATATGGGCGTACAGCTCGCTGCGCAGATCAAAGATCACCGCCTGCTCGAAAACATTGTTGAGGATGATGCGCAGGGAATTCAAACCATCCTGCGCGATGAAAGCCGCGAGCCCGATGGCAATGAGGGGAAGGAGAAGCTGGGGTTGGTTTTTTGCGATCACCTCATCCACAATCAGACGGGTGACGGTGGGAAAGACGATCACCATCAGCGTCCCGACCACCGCACAGGCGAGGGTGCCGAGGGCAAGAGCCGGATAACGCCGCGCATAGCGGAAGACACGAAAAAAGACGGACATGTGAACCCTCTACGATACGGGCGGCGTGGGGGGCGCGCCAAGGGGAGTTTTTTTCAATTAAGAGTGGGAACCGGGGGGTTGATTTCCCTACGATCACGATATGTTCGGCGTTCGGGGCAACATCGTGGACCTTTTTCGGGGCGAGATTTTTGCCGGGGAGGTTTTTGTGGAAAACGGTCGTATCCTTCGCATCGATCCGAGCCAGGAAAAGTTTGGGCATTTTCTCATCCCCGGATTCGTCGATGCGCACATTCACATTGAGAGTTCGATGTTATCCCCGGCGGAATTCGCCCGTGCGGCGTCGGTTCATGGCACGGTCGCGACGGTCTCGGACCCGCACGAGATTGCCAACGTTCTTGGGGTCGAGGGCGTGGATTACATGATTCGCGAGAGCCGCGGTGCGGCCCTGAAGATTTTTTACGGCGCGCCTTCCTGCGTTCCGGCCACGGGGTTTGAGACGGCCGGAGCCACGCTCGATGCGGCGGCGGTGGGCGAGCTCCTGACCCGGCCCGACGTGTTCTTTCTTAGTGAGGTGATGAACTATCCGGGCGTGCTGCGCGGCGACCCGGACCTCCTGGCCAAAATCTCGGCGGCCCGGTCTGCCGGCAAGCCGGTGGACGGTCACGCCCCGCAGCTCCGCAACCCGCAGGCGGCGGCTTACGCGGCGGCCGGGATTACCACCGATCACGAATGCACCAGCCTCGAAGAGGCGCACGACAAACTGGCCTCGGGCCTGAAGATTCTCATTCGTGAAGGCTCCGCGGCGCGCAACTACGATGCGCTCGAACCGCTTCTCTTCTCCCATCCCGGGCAGTGTATGTTTTGCAGCGACGACCTCCATCCCGACTCGCTGGCTCTCGGCCACATCAACCTCCTTGTCCGCCGGGCGGTGGCTGCGGGGCTCGATCCTATCACGGCCCTGCGCATTGCCTGCCGCCATCCGGTGGAACATTACCGTCTGTCTGTTGGCCTTCTTCGCCAGGGGGATCCGGCGGATTTTCTTGTCGTGGAAAACCTGACCGATTTTCCCGTCCGCCAGACCTATGTGAACGGCCGCCTCGTTGCGGAAGGCGGCGCCTCCCTCGTGCCGTTCACCGCGCCTGCTCTGGTCAATCGTTTCGCGGCCGTCCCCATCACTGCCGACGCCCTTCGCATCCCGTGCCCGCACCCCACGGCCAGCGTCGAAGTGATCGCCGTCGAGGATGGACAGCTGGTCACCGGGCGGGAGACCCACCTGATGGTTCCGCAAGATGGCGAATTGTGCGCGGACCCGTCCCGCGATTTTCTCAAGATTGCCGTCCTCAGCCGGTACCATCCCTCCGCCACCCCCGCCCTGGCGTTTGTGACCAACTTCGGCCTCACGCGTGGTGCCATCGCCTCATCCGTCGCCCACGACTCTCACAACATCATTGCCGTGGGAGCAGACGACGAATCGCTTTGCCGCGCCATTAACCTCCTTGTTGCCAACTGTGGCGGGGTCTGCGCGGTGTCTCCCGACGCAGAGCGTGTCGTGCCGCTGCCGATTGCCGGGTTGATGTCCGACCTCACCGCCGGGGAGGCCGCCACCGGTTATGCGGCGGTGGAAGCCTTTGCCCGCGAACTGGGCTCGCCCTTGCGTGCTCCCCTCATGACCCTTTCCTTCATGGCGCTCCTCGTCATCCCCGAATTAAAGCTCAGCGACCAGGGGCTCTTCGACGGCACGGCGTTTCAATTTCTTCCGCTGGCAAATCCGGCATGAGAGAGGGTGGTGGGTCCGACGTCTCAAACGCGGATGCCCGTTCGTTCGTAGGCGGCTGAAATTGCCAGATTGCAGCCAATGGGCACGAGGTCGAGCACGTCCGTCAGTTCCGTCAGAAACTCATGAACCCATCCTGCCGGAGTGCGGCGATAGATACTCACGGCGATGTGGAACTGGTCCAAAATTGCATAGACATCGAGGGTGGGCAGGGACTGGTAGTTGCGAAGCTTTTCGCCGCGGTCCACTCGCTCCGTATCCGGCGATGTGATTTCAAAAATGACTTTTGGCTGTTCCGCATACAGTGAGGATCCCGTGGCGCCTGAACAATCCACCGTCACGTCTGGGTAGTAGAAAAAGTTCGCCGCGTCGCGCTGGATGCGCACTTTCACATCCGACGAAAACACCTCGCATGGTTTGCCGCGAAGCTGGGCATGGAGGGAGGAAATGATGTTATTGGCGATCCGATCATGATTGATCGTTGTTCCTGCCATGGCATACACCATCCCCGCTAGATATTCGTGCTTCTGCTGGCTGATTCTCTCTCCCGAGAGGTAATCCTCCACGCTCACGAAATAGTCCGCTCGAAGGGCACTGGCCATAAGGAACCTTTAGGCGGACCAGGTGCGCTTTGCAAGCCAACGGAAAACGTCCCGTTTGGCATGTGCGGCCCACACTGAAGAGCGCCCGCTCGACAATACCTCGCCTCGTTGCTAAACCTCCACCCATGTCCTCGCAGGATCCCCCTTTGGAGCAGTGGCCGACCGCTGACCTCGGATGGAGGATCCTTCTTTATGCCCTGTTGCTGGTCCAGGTGCTCGCCATCGGTTCATTTATCGGGCCAGTCTTTTTTCCAGATTTGTTCCACGGCAAGCCCTATTTCACCATGGGTCTCGCCATAACGTCGTTCCTTGGTTTGTTGATGTGGAGTGGAGCGTCGGTTCTGCAACGTCCTTTGTTGACGCGATTCGCATTACGCTGCGTGGTGTATCTCTGCCTGCTTTGGTGCGCTTCCCCCATTCTCCTTGGGTTCAGCAAGAGTGACTTGGGGGCTAAACGCCAGGATGATGTCAGGAGTGTCTTTCGCGAACTCGTTGCTGAAGGCACGCTGACCGCTCCTCAGCCAGAGGATGCCTTCACTATTGGCTCGCGACATGGGACGACATTCTCGATTTCGTACACGAATGTCGCGGGCGAGCCTCGGCACTACTTTGTGTCCGACGATTTCGAGCGGTTCTGGAAATTTCGGAATATGGCTGACCGTTCCGAGATCAAGCGGCCTGCGCGGTACAGCCGGAGGGATTAAAGCGGGATGACGCCTACACCAACCCCAGCTTCATCCGGCCTTCTTCGCTGATCATGGATTGGCTCCATGGCGGGTCCCATACGAGTTCGACTTCGGCTTCGTCGATGCCTTCGACGGCGAGGATTTTTTGGCGGGCGTCCGCCGCGATGGCCGGGCCCATGCCGCAGCCGGGGGCCGTGAGGGTCATGCGGATAAGGACGTTGGTGCCGCCTGCTTCTTTTTTGTCGAGCTTGCAGTCGTAAATGAGGCCGAGGTCCACCACGTTGACGGGAATCTCGGGATCAAAAACGGTCTTCAGCTGGGACCAGACGGCGTCCTCGGTGGGGCCGCCGATTTTGACCGCGGCTTGTTGGGCTTCGGCCGCCGGGTCAAGGCCGAGGGCGTCCACGTCATCGAGAGCGATGCGGGCGAGGCCGCCGGGAGTGGCGACGGTGTAGGTGCCGCCAAGGGATTGGGTGATGACAACGCCCATGCCCGCGGGCAGGACGATGGGGTGTCCACTCGGGATCTGGATGGCGTCGCAGTCGCGGGAGAGAGAGATTTCGCGGTTTTCCATGGGAAAGTTTTAAGTCTTATGTTTTAAGGAGGAGAAAGGCGTTTTTGACCGCGGATTAAAGGGATAGGGCGGATAGGGAGAAGAGCATGTTTTTATCCGCGCCATCCGTGTCATCCGCGGTTCTTATTTTTTCAGGACGATCTTTACGTGTTGAGGGCCGGAAAGTTGGTCCATCAGGGTGGGGGCCATGGGTGCAGCGGCTGGGGCGGTTTCGCCGGTGAGGGCGTTTTTCAAGGCCCCTTCGACGAGTTGGGCGCAATGAATTTTCATGGGCGGCAGGGAGCCGAGCGGTGAGGCGAGTTCTTCGCCGGACAGAGCGAGGGCTTCCGCGGAGGTTTTGCCGCGGATAAGTTCCGTGGCGACACTGGCGACGGCGATGGCGGTCTGGCAGCCGAAGGTCTGGAAAGTGGCCTTGTCGATGACTTTGCGGCCATTCTCCTCCTTAAACTTCACCCACATGCGGAGCATGTCGCCGCAGTTTTCGCTGCCGACGGTGCCAACCGCATCGGCGCCGTCCATTTCGCCGACATTCTGCGGGTTTTGCAGGGCGGCTTGGATTTTGGATTCGAGGTCGTCGTTCATTCGAGAGAGTAGCGGGGAAGGTTGGGGTCAATCTGTTCGCTCCAGGCGTCGATTCCGCCGCGGAGGCATTTGACATTGGTGAAGCCGTGACCGGCGAAATACGCGGCGGCGTCCAGCGAGCGGGTGCCGGTGTGGTCGAGGATGACGAGGAGGCTGTCCTTCGGTCGGGAGGCGAGGACTTCCTGCATGAGGGTCTGGTCGAAATGGCGGGTGCCGGCGATGTGCACCGCTTCGCGTTCCTCCTTCGTGCGGATATCGAGAATCTCCACCGTGCCGGCGTCGAGGAGGGCTTTTAGCGCGGCGGGCGAAACCATCATGGCTTCGTCCTGTTCCCAGGCGGTACGAACGGTTGTGAGGACGTCGTCGGGGTCGAGGTTGTCGTTGCGCCGGCAGACTTCGCCCACGGTTTCGTCGGGCCGGAAGCCGCAGCTGGAACAGCCGCCGATATGGTAGGCACGAAAAAGCGCACGCTGTGCGCCGGGGTATTCGGCCAGAAGGTCGGCCATCGTCATTTCTGCTGATGCGGTCACAACAGGCAGGTTAGCGGGTGGCGGGGGGATTTCAACAGCGGGAATTACGGATCGGTAGGGAGCGTTGTCCCCAAAGCTCCGACGACGGCGCTTGAGGGAATAGCGTCCGACCAGGGAATGCGATAATCCGCTGGCCGCGGGGCGCAAAGTTTTTATGATGCCCGCGATGAAGTATCGCGCTCTCGAAGAAGCCCGCTGGATTTTGGCTGTGCTGGCGGTGTGCTGGCTCGCCACGATGGCCCTGCTGCCGCTGGTGTCGGTCGTTTTTGCGCTGCTGATTCTCTTTACCCTGTATTTTTTTAGGGATCCCAAGCGGGTGCCCCCGGCGGACGAAAAGCTGGCGGTAGCGCCGGCCGACGGTTTGGTCATGGATGTCTTTGAGACGGAGGAAACGGAATTCCTGAATGCCCGGGTTCGCCGGGTGGTGATTTTTTTGTCCGTCTTCGACGTGCATATTAATCGCGCTCCCATTGCCGGGGAGGTGACCCATTCGGAGCCGTTCACCGGGAAATACCTTGATGCGAGGAACCCGGAGTCGTCGAAGGTGAACGCCCGGCGCACGTGGGTGATCCAGGGGCCGAAGGCCTCGGTGGTGGTGCGGCAGATCACAGGGGCGATCGCGCGGCGGATTTGTCCCTGGAAACAAGTGGGCGACGGGCTGGAGCGCGGTGAGCGATTCGGCATGATCCGGTTCGGGTCGCGCACGGAAGTGGATTTCCCCCTCGATGCGGAGATTTTGGTCAAGGTCGGGGATCGCGTGCTTGGCGGGGAAACCGCGGTGGCGCGGATGGCATCATGAACGACGAGGAAGAACCGAAGATTTATCTCCTGCCGAACTTGATGACGGCGGGAAATCTTTTCTGCGGGTTTGCCGCGGTGCTGCGGATCATCGAAGCGGCGCTGGCGATCAAACAGGGGCATTCGGCGGTCGATCTCTATCATCAAGCGCTCATCTTCATTCTGGGGGCCTGCGTGTTTGACCTTCTCGACGGGCGGCTGGCGCGGCTCGGGGGCACGGAGAGTCCATTCGGTCGGGAGTTTGATTCCCTAGCCGACGTGGTGTCGTTCGGCATGGCTCCGGCGTTGTTGGTCTATCAGATTGTGCTGCGGGATTTTTACCGTACGGGGTGGTTGATCGCGTTCGTCTTTCTGCTTTGTGGCGTGCTGAGGTTGGCGCGATTCAACTGCTATGCAGCGTCCAAGACCGAGAAGCAGACCGACGAATTTATCGGGTTCCCCATTCCGGCCGCCGCCGGATTGATCGCGTCGCTAACCCTGTTCATGCTCTGGATGGAGGAGGGATCGAAGGAGATTGGCAATTGGAAATATGCCCTGGCGGGGCTGATGCTTTTTCTTTCGTTCATGATGTTCAGTCATGTGCGGTACCCGAGTTTTAAGGGCCTTGGCTGGCGGTCGCAGCGCTCGATCCCGCGGTTTCTCCTCATTATCGTGGTGCTGGTTTTCAGCGCGATGTTCTACGAGTGGATGCCGGCCATCCTGTTCGTGCTGTTTCTCATTTACGGCTTTGTGCGGCCGTTCATCTCAAAAGCGATGCGCCATGAGATCGAAGATGAGGAGCCGGAGGACGGGGAGAGCTCGGAACCGAAATAGGGGTGGCCGAAGGCAAAGGTCGTCCCTCCTCTTAGGAAGATTTGCGCGGGAACAACAAGCGGGCCAGCAGGAGGAGCAGGGCGATCCCTGCGAAAAACAGCCCCATCAGCCAGAGCGCGCGTTCAAAGGCGCGGTCGAGCATGGCTTCGGTGCGTCCGTCGAGGCCGTCGACCAGGGTGGAGAGTTTGGATCCGCCGGTGTCGTCGGTCGCGAGGAGTTGGTTCAGTCCGGCGACGCTGGAGTCGAGCTTGGACAGCGCGGTCACGGCCTGGGTGAGGGTGGCCTGGTAGTCGATGGGTGGGCCGCCGGATTGTCCGGCGGTGACCGCGAGGGCGTTAAGGCGATCCACGCTGGCATTGACGCTGGCGGAAAGTTCCGTGGCGGAGGCGACGAGTGCGGTCGAGCTCGTGACAAGTTGTCGGGCGTCGGCAATGGTTGCTCCCACGCCCGGAAGAAGGTCGTTGGCGAGCCAGGGATTTTCATCGATCCCGGCCTGGAGGCGTTCGGGCAGGGTGTCGAGATAGCCGGTGAGGAGATTGAGATCGGGTTGGAAGGTGGTGATGGGAAAATCGTGGGCGATTTGCGCCAGGGTGAGGTCGGTTTGTTGGTTGAGAATGCGGGGGGTGCGTTCGACGTAAAAAAGCACGCGTTCGCCGAAGAGCAGGGACGTGTTCACCTCGCCCAGCCAGCGGCGCACGCTGGCCAGGAGGCCGCGGGCGGATTTTTCCTTTCGGAAATCCTCGGGATTCACCCCTTCGAGATTCCGAAATCGGATGGACGAGACTTCGAATTGCTTCGGGTCGGTCGCGATCCATTGATCAACCAGGGAGCGCAGCAGCCGGGTTTGTTCTTCCGTGAGCGTGTCGGCCACCAGATCCCAGACGAGTTTGTTCATCTCGCGATAGTGGCGGCGCAGGCCATCCGCTTTGCCGCCGAAAACCTCCGGAATCCAGTAGCGGTCGAGCGCCCATTCGCCGGCTGAAATAAAAATCGCCATGTCGAGCAGGTTGGTGCGCGGATCGGCCCCGCTGGCGATTTCCATGGAGGCCGAGCCGTAGCGCAGTTTCCAGGAGAGGGCGGCGACGCGTTTCGCGCGGTCGGGGTCACCGGCAAAGGTGGTGTCAATCTCCGCCCACATCCCGTTCACGTAACGGTCGGAAAAATCCATCACTTCCAATTGAAGCCGGGCGGGCGATTTGGGTCCGCTGGCAGTGAGCGGGGCCAGCGCGCCGTCACCGGTCGGCCGGGACAGGTCTGCGGCGGGCTCGGGGCGGAATGCCGCGCACCCGGACAGCACACCCAGGCAGAGCAGGGTCAGAAATGGTCGTGCGGTCGGCGCAGAGAGAGACTTCACTGCGCGCAGCCAATACCACAACCTGGCCGCAGGGGCAGACATTTTCGTTAATCCGCCTTGCGCAGGAATGTGCCGTTGCCCAGCCGGTTGAGGTTTTCCACGATGGCGCTGGTGGCTCGTCCGTCGGGGCCCCTGGTGAAGAATACTCCGGAAGTGCCGACGAAGGTTTCGCTCGCGCTGGGGTAGGTGAAGACATCGCGGTCCCAATGGGTCAGGGGATAGGGCGCGTTCTTCGGTCCCATGCCGAGGGTGAGGGTGCCGTCCTTTTCCGTGATGGTGATCTCCCCGAAGACCTCGTTGGAGTAGGTGCCGCGATAGCTGGCGGCGGGTCCGGCCGGGGAGGGAGCCGTAGGGAGTTTCGTGTAGTCCGCGATGCGCGCGGCGTCGGCTTTTTCCATCTGGGCGAAGGCCCCTTTGTAGAGGGTGAGCCAGTCCGCCGTGGGAGCGCCCGAGAGGGCCTGATCAAGGAATGTCATGCCCAGGCCTTCGGCAACGCCCAGGGGTGCCGCGTTCGTCAGGATCACCACACCAAGGCGTTCCGCGGGCACCAGAAAAACCGCGGTCGCCGCGCCCATGCTAAAGGCGCCGGAGTGCGACAAACGCAGTCTCCCCTGTGGGTCGTAACTCACATTCCAGCCCAGGCCGTAAAACGTGGGCAGGCCTGTGGTGTGACTGAACCCCGTGAGGATTTGCGGGTGGTGGGTTTCCGCCAGAGCCGCCTGGGCCACGAGGGGCTGGCCCGCCCAGTGGCCGTCCGCCAGTTGCAGCCGCATCCATTTGGTCAGGTCGTTGACCGAGGAACTGACTCCGCCGGCGGGGCTTTGTTCATCGGGGTTGCGTTGAAACTTCTGCACCCACCGGCCATTTTCAAGGACATGGCCAAGGGCGCGATTTTTTCGGGCGAGAAAATCCGCATGGCGTGAACTGGTGGACGTCATGCCGAGCGGACGATAAAGCCGCTCTTCCGAAAGGTCGTCCCACGATTTTCCCGCGGCTCGGGCGACGGCGACCGCGGCCTGGGTAAGGCCGAAGTTCGTGTAGGCGTAGGCCGACCGGAAGCTACTGTTCGGCTGCTGGTAGCGCAGGCGGTGGAGCACTTCGGCGCGGGAAAATCCGATGTCCTCCAGCAAGTCTCCCGCATGATCGGGCAGTCCACTGCGGTGGGCGTAGAGATCCCGCACCGTGATTTCGCGGGTGACCCATGGTTCGGACAGGGCGAAGCCGGGATCAAGATCGCTGATGCGCGAGTCCCAAGAAACCTTGTCGTCGCCGACGGTGGCGGCGACGACGGTGGTGCCGATGGGTTTGGAGACGGAGGCGAGGAGAAAAACGGTATCCGCATCGACGGGATCCTTTTTGCCCACCTCCCGAACCCCGAAGCCTTTGGCAAAGATGACTTCATCCTGGAACACCACGGCAATTGCGACTCCGGGAATTCCCGTGGCCGACATCTCGGTGAGGGTGAATTTTTCCAGTTCCGTCACGGCGGCCCGGACCCGGTCCATGCTGAGGGTCGGTTCTGCGGCGAAGGCCGGGAGGGCAGCCAGGGACAGGAGGACGGAAAGGCGACGCATTGCGCAGGATAGAATACCCGAGGCGCCTCTCGCAATCCGCAATCGACTCAACCAACGCGCCGGATGGGCCAGGCGTTTACTGCCACGGGTCGGGCAAGCAAAGCATGGTCGGGCGGACGCTGCGAATCCGGGAACCCGAGCGACGCCGCCGGGCGGAAACTCCAGGACGAGGCGGCGGCAGGAGCGATGGCGTAGGGGGCGTGGTGGACCGCACCGGCGTGGATCCGGCCGCTCGGGCTGGCGGAAAACAGAATGTATCGTTCCACCAGGAAAAACTCCAAACTCCCGGTCGGCGCGAGCGCGTAGGCTCTGAGTTCGGTGCCGCGGAACTCCGCCGGTTCGCGACCGGGTTCTTCCCAGGAAAATTCCGCGACACTCCCTGGCGCACCGCCGGCGCGAAGGCGGGCGTGGAGATAGTTCAGATGGAACAATCGCCGGGCCAGTTCGACCGCGATGGGTTGGTCGCAGAGCAGGGAATAAAACCACACGCCGGGGACACCGCGTTCGTCAAAGACATACGTGCGGACGTTGAGTTCCAGAAAATCCGACAACCACGGCACGCAGGGCAATCCCCGCGGATGCACCCGGCGCATGAAAAACGGGACCACCGCCAGCCAGGCCTGACCTTCGAACGTGTCCACAAAAAGTCCCGGAGGCAGCGTTTTTTGAATCTCCGCGGGGTCCCGCTGCCAGTGGAGAAAAAGCAGGCTCTCCCACCGCATGGAGAGAACGGAAAACCCGGGAGGTTTTTGGCGTTGGGCAAGGCGGCGGTTCAGATCGGGCGGGTTCATTCTCCGGGCGTGTTCAAACGATAGCCGACTCCGGTCTCGGTGCGAAGGGCTTCCGCCGGAAAGCCCGCTTCGGCCAGTTTTTTGCGGATGTGGCTGAGGAAGACGCGCAGGTATTGCGATTGTTCAATGGCGTTCGGCCCCCAAACCGTGGCGAGCAGGTGTTTGTGGGTGACAATTTTTCCGGCATGGCGGGCCAGTTCGCGCAGCAGGGCGTATTCCGTGGCCGTGAGGTCGAGTTCCCGACCATGGACCCAGGCGAGGCGGCCGGCGATGTCCAATTGCAGCGGACCACATTCAAGTACCGGTTCGTCGGGATTCCGCACGCGGCGAAGCAGGACGCGCAGGCGGGCGAGGAGTTCCTGGGAGTTGAAAGGTTTGGTCACGTAATCGTCCGCGCCGGCGTCGAGGGCGGCGACTTTGTCCTCGCCGGAATCTTGCACGGAGAGAATGAGCACGGGTGTCTGCGTCCACTCGCGCAGGCGGGCCAACACTTCCGCGCCGGACTGATCGGGCAACCCGAGATCGAGGATGATGGCGTCCGGGAGGCGCGAGGCGGCTTCGACCAGGCCCTCGCGGCCCGTGGCGGCTTCGTGAACTTTGTGATCAGCGGATTCGAGCACGATACGCAGCATCCGGCGGATCTGTGGTTCGTCGTCAATGATCAGGATGGCGCTCATGCTCCAATGGTTTCCGCACTTTTGGACTCCACGGGAAGCCGGATCTGAAATTCCGCGCCCGGACGGCCGTCGGCGCGCGGACGGACCGAAACCGTGCCGCCCTGTGCCTCGGCGAAACCGCGCACGATGGAAAGCCCGAGGCCAAGACCGCCGGGGGTCGCACCGGCACCGCGATGAAATTTTTCAAACACCCGCCCTTCATCGTCCGTGGAGAGTCCGGAACCCTCGTCAGACACCGTCACGACCAAGTCGCCGCCCTCCTTCCGCGCCGAGAGACCAATGGAAGAGTGGGCCGGGCTGTGCTGCGCCGCGTTACGGAGAAGATTGCCCAGCATTTCCTCCAGCAGTCCGGAATCAAGCCGGCACGCGCTGACCTCCTCCGTGAGAGAAATTTCCACCGGGCGGTCTTGCAATACATCACGCACCCGCAGGATGGCGTCCTCCGCGACCTCCCGGAGATCACACCAGGCCAAGCGGGGTTTGACAGCCCCGGTTTCGATGCGGGTGATGTCGAGGAGATTGGCCACGATGCGATGGAGACGCGCCGCGGCGATCCGGATCTCCTCGACAAAGGTTCGGGACTGATCGGGATGAGCGGCGAGATTTTCCGCGGCGGAGGAAATCACGGCCAGCGGGGTTTTGAATTCGTGCGAGACGCTGTCGAGGAGGGTCTTCTGCAGACGGCGGGAATTTTCCTCGATGCGAACGGCCTCGGCTTGCTTCATCAGGCGTTCGCGCTCGATCAGCAGGGCAATTTGGGCGGCAAAGGTTTCCAGCAACTGGCGTTCGGTGAGACTCAGCGCGGATCGGCCGCGCAGTCCCAGCACCCCCGCCACATCATCGCCGGCGCGCAGGGGCAAATAGGTGCACTCGGATTGTGGAAGGGTGTTCGTAAAGCGTCCGGCCTGTTCCTTCTTTTCCAGTGTCCAGGACGCCACGGCCATTTCACGGGCATTGAGCGATTCCCCCGCCGCCAGCGCCAATTCAGGGCCGACCAATACGGTGGCGGTGACGCCAAACAACTCATTGATATGCCGGACACCCTCCCGGATCGCCTCGCCCAGCGACCGCGAGGTCACGATGTCCCGGCTGAAATGATACAGCGCGGTGGCCTGTTCCTCGCGGCGCCGCTCCGCCTGCTCCCGCTGGCGCAGCCTCGCGCTGAGATGTCCCATCACCAGGGCCACCACAAAATACAGGCAAAACAGGATCAGGTCGTGGACGTTGTTGATATAGAACGTGTAATACGGCGTGATGAAGAGGAAGTTCCAGGCCAGGGCGGTGAGCGCGCCCGCCAGCAGCAGGGGCCACCTCGATAACACCATCGAGCCCAGCAGCACGCCCAACAGATACAACAGGCCGACCGCCATGTAACCGATCGCGGGACGAAGCACCAAACCCGCCACCGTTGTCACCAGCACCAGAAGACAACTCAGCCCAAACTCTTGAAGAAGTCGCGGACTGCCCAGGCTGCGAAAATCGGGTCGCCAGGGTTTGGCCTGCTTTTCCGCCCGAACGACATAAACGTCAATATCTCCGCTGCGGCGAATGAGTTTGTCCACCAGGGATCCCCCTCGCAGCAGATCGAGGAACGGGTGGGAGAGCGGTTTTCCCACCACGATCTGCGACGCGTTGTGCTCCCTCGCCACGCGCAGCAGAGTCTCGGTGACATCCTCCCCTGCCGCCGTGAGCACCTCAGCCCCCAGCGTCCTTGCCAGGGTGAGATTTTTTTCCAGACGCGCTTTGGCCGCTTCGTCCAAAGTGGACCCCGTGTCGATAAACACTGCCGTCCAGGCCCCATGAGTGAGGGTGGCGATGCGCCGGGTCCAGCGGATGAGATGTTCGGAAAACGGACTCGTGCCCACGGCCACAAGGAAACGTTCGCGCGATTTCCACGGGCCCGGAATGCGGCGGGAACGCATGAATTCCCGCAGTTCCCGGTCCGCACGCTCCGCGGTGACGCGCAGGGCGATTTCCCGGAGAGCCTTGAGATTGCCCTCGCGGAAAAAATTATCCGAGGCCGTCACCGCCCGGTCACCGAGGTAGATTTTTCCTTCCTCGAGACGCTTGCGGAGCTGACCCGGCGAGACATCGATCAACTCGATTTCGTCCGCCCGATCGATCACCGAATCGGAAACACTTTCGTTCATCGGCGCTCCGGTGATCTGGGTGACGATGTCCCGGTGGCTCTCGATGTGCTGGACGTTGAGGGTGGTGTAAACATCGATCCCCGCGTCCAGCAGTTCGAAAACATCCTGGTAGCGCTTGGGATGCCGGCCACCCGCGACGTTGGAATGGGCGAGTTCGTCCACCAGGACAATGTCCGGCTTCCGCGCGAGGATGGCATCAAGATCCATTTCCTCCAAGACCACGCCGCGATGTTCGATCTTGCGTTTCGGGATGCGAGCGATCCCGGCGGTGAGGGCCTGAGTCTCGATGCGGCCGTGCGTTTCAATCACGCCGATCACCACCTCCTTGCCCTCTTCCTGGCGCTGCTGGGCGTCCAGCAACATGGCATAGGTTTTGCCCACGCCGGGACACATCCCGAGGAAAATCTTCAGCTGTCCGCGCGACAAATTTTCCTGCTCCGCATTCAATGCAGCGAGAAGTGCATCGGGATCAGGTCGCGTGTCGTTCATGGGACGTCAACGAAGATAGAACAGGGAAGACCTTAGGCCAAGCTTCCGTCTGTTCGGTGCCGGACAGCCTAAAGGCTGGACTCCAACGCAAAGCCCCGACGCTCAATTTTGGGCGGCGTCCAGCGCGAGATTGAGCGTCAAAACGTTCACCCGGGCCTCCCCGAGAAAGCCGAATTGGGGGGGCTGAACGAGCGAATCAACCAGCGTGAGCACTTTTTCGGCCGAACACGCTCGGGCGGCGGCGACACGCACAATCTGCGCACGGGCCGCTTCAGGGGAGATGTCGGGATCCAAACCGCTGCCTGAGGCTGTCAGGAGATCTGCGGGCGCATCGGCTCCAAACGTGACACGGCGTTCCGCCACCGCGTCAGCGAGCTTCCTGCTGGTAAATCCCTGGTTGCTGGCACCGGATGCGACCGTGCCGTAATCGGCGGCGGAAGGGCGCGGCCAGAAGTATTTCGGCTCCGTGAACTTCTGGGCCAGCAGGATGGAGCCGTTCACCGTTTCGCCCGTCTTGACCAGGCTGCCGTTGGCCTGGAACGGAAACGCCAGCTGGCCGATGACGGTGATGAGCAGAGGGTAAGCCACACAGGTCACGATGGTGAGCACAAGAATGGCACGGATGGAGGACAGGATGTCTTTGATCATGGCAGTAAAAAATCAGGCGAGGTGAAGGGCGACCAAAGCAAGGTCGATGAGTTTGATACCGATAAAGGGCGCGATGACGCCGCCCAGGCCGTAAATGAGGGCGTTGCGGATCAGGACCTGCACCGCGCCGGTGGCGCGATAGGTGACGCCGCGCAGGGCGAGCGGGATCAGCACCACAATGATGAGCGCATTAAAAATGACGGCGCTCAGGATGGCGCTCTGTGGGGAGTGCAGCCCCATGATGTTGAAGGCGGCGAGCGGTCCGTTTGCCGCACCATCGGCGGCATACAGCACGGCGAACATCGCGGGCAGGATGGCAAAATACTTCGCCACATCGTTGGCAATGCTGAAGGTGGTCAGGGCGCCTCGGGTCATGAGGAGCTGTTTGCCAATCTCGACAACCTCAATGAGTTTGGTCGGGTTGCTATCGAGGTCCACCATGTTGCCGGCCTCGCGCGCCGCCTGCGTGCCGGTGTTCATGGCGACGCCCACATCGGCCTGCGCGAGGGCGGGCGCGTCATTGGTGCCGTCACCCGTCATGGCGACAAGATGTCCGGCCGCCTGTTCCTGGCGGATGCGGGCAAGCTTCTGTTCGGGTGTGGCCTCGGCCATGAAATCGTCCACGCCGGCTTCGGCGGCGATGGAGGCGGCCGTGAGGGGGTTGTCCCCGGTGATCATCACGGTGCGAATGCCCATTTTGCGGAGCTGGCTGAAACGTTCCTTGATGCCGCCTTTCACGATATCCTTGAGCTGCACGACGCCGAGGATGGCACCGTTTTCCGCAACCATGAGCGGGGTTCCACCGCCCGTGGCAACGGTTTCGGCAATCCGAAGGACGGCGTCGGGGACCTGACCGCCCTGGGCTTTCACCCAGGTCGCCACGGACTCGGCCGCGCCCTTGCGGATGGTCCGTCCGGTATCCGCGAAATCCACGCCACTCATGCGCGTCTGGGCCGTGAACGGTACAAAAGTCGCGTGGTGGCCGGTTGCATCGGGCGCGCGCAGG
The DNA here is from genome assembly GCA_041752695.1 of Terrimicrobiaceae bacterium. GTDB lineage: Bacteria > Verrucomicrobiota > Verrucomicrobiia > Chthoniobacterales > Terrimicrobiaceae > CALCJD01. Next base: position 119,340 of record JBGSVZ010000085.1, on the reverse strand, counting down.
CCGTGCTGTTCCTTGGCCAGGACGACGATGGAACGGCCCTCGGGCGTTTCGTCGGTGAGGGATGCCAGTTGGGCGGCCTCGGCGAGTTGACGCTCCTCGATGCCCGGAGCGGGCAGGAAGGCGACGGCCTGGCGGTTCCCAAGGGTGATCGTGCCGGTCTTGTCGAGCAGGAGCACATCAATGTCGCCCGCCGCCTCGACCGCGCGACCGCTGGTCGCGATGACATTGCGTCGGATCATGCGGTCAATGCCGCTGATGCCGATGGCGCTGAGCAATGCGCCGATGGTTGTCGGAATGAGACAGACCAGGAGCGCGACGAGGATGGGACCGGAAAGATTCACGATGCCGGCCGGCTGGCCCGCCGCCTGTTCGCTGTAGCGGGTGAAAGCCGGAAGGGTGATCACAACCAGCAGGAACAGCGCGGTGATGGCGACCAGAAGAATGCCCAGCGCGATCTCGTTGGGGGTGCGTTGGCGGCTGGCGCCTTCGACCATCGCGATCATGCGGTCAATAAAACCACCGCCAGGCTCGGCACTGACCTGGATGACGATGCGGTCGGAGAGCACACGCGTGCCTCCGGTGACGGCGCAATGGTCCCCGCCGCTCTCGCGGATGACAGGGGCCGATTCCCCGGTGATCGCGGCTTCGTCCACGCTGGCGACGCCTTCGACGACATCCCCGTCGGCGGGAATCACGTCACCGGCTTCGCAAACCACCAGGTCGGCCTTGCGCAGTTCGGTGGCGTTCACGACGGATTCCTTCCCATCAACAAGGCGGCGCGCATTGGTTTGCGTGCGGGTTTTGCGCAGCGATTCCGCCTGCGCCTTGCCGCGTCCTTCGGCGACGGCCTCCGCAAAATTGGCAAAGAGGACCGTGAACCAAAGCCAGAGCACGATCTGGACATTGAAGGCGCTGAAGTCCCGGGCCAGTTCGACCGTGGCCCAGATGGCGCCGAGAAAGACGACGAACATGACGGGATTTTTGATCTGTTCGCGCGGGTCGAATTTGAGGAACGCGTCCCGCAGTGCGGTGATCAGAAGCTTGCGATTGAAGGTGGAAGTCATTTTCTAAAATTTGGTTAAGTGATTACGTGACGGTTAAAAAGTACGTCCCTGCAGCATCAGGAGGTGGTCGGCGATGGGGCCCAGAGCGAGGGCGGGCAGATGGGTGAGCGCACCGACGATGAGAATGGTGCCAAGCAGCAGGATGACAAAGGTCACCCCGGTCGTCGGAAATGTTCCGCCCGAGAACGGCGAGGTTTTTTTGGCGGCAACCGAACCGGCAATGGCGAGGACGGGAATGAGACAGATGAACCGGCCGACGAACATGCAGATGCCGAGGGCGTAGTTGTAAAAAGGGGTGTCCACCGTGAGCCCCGCGAAGGCACTGCCGTTGTTTCCACTGGCCGAACTGAAGGCGTAGAGAATTTCGCTGAACCCGTGCGCCCCATTGTTGGCCAGGCTGGCGAGAGCGGTTGGATAGAGGCAAGCGATCGCCGTGCCGGCCAGAAGTAGGGCGCTGGGCACGAGGAGCACCAGAATGGCCAGACGCATTTCGTAGGCTTCGATTTTCTTGCCGAGGTATTCCGGTGTCCGTCCCACCATGAGACCCGCGATAAACACGGTGAGCAGCACATACATCAGCATGCCGTAGAGGCCGCAGCCCACGCCGCCGAAGATGATTTCGCCCAGCATCATGTTGAAGATCGCGACGCCGCCCGCCAGAGGAGAGAGGCTGTCGTGCATGGCATTGACCGAACCATTCGACGCCGCGGTCGTGGCGGTGGACCAGAGCACGCTGTTCATCACGCCGAAACGCTGTTCCTTGCCCTCCATATTCTGCGTGAGCTGGGTCACGGGATTAGGCTGCGCCTCGGCCCACCAACTCACCGTCAGCCCGCCGAGGAAGAGCACCAGCATGGCGGCAAAAAGCACCCAGCCCTGGCGGCGGTCACCCACCATCATGCCGAACGTGCCAGTGAGCGCGGCTGGCAGTAAGAGAATCGCGAGGAGCTGAAGAAAATTGCTGAGCGGCGTCGGATTTTCAAAGGGGTGGGCACTGTTGACCCCGAAAAATCCTCCGCCGTTCGTGCCCAGCTGTTTGATCGCAATCTGCGAAGCGGCCGGACCCTGCGGGATCACCTGCTCGGCACCTTCGACAGTCGTCGCCGTCACATAGGACGAAAAATTTTGCACGACCCCCTGGCTGACCAAAATCACCGCGAGCAAGATGCTGAGGGGCAGCAAAATGTAGAGCGTGCTGCGCACAAGATCGGCCCAGAAATTCCCGAGCGTATTCGTAGAATGCCGGGCGAATCCTCGGGCGACCGCGGCAAAAGCGGCGAATCCTGTCGCGGCACTGACAAAGTTCTGAAAATTCAGCCCGATCATCTGGCTGAAGTAACTCAACGCCGCCTCACCGGAGTAGCCCTGCCAGTTCGTATTCGTCATGAAACTGATCGCAGTATTGAACGCGAGGGGGAATTTCATTCCGGGAACGCCCTGGGGATTGAGGGGCAGTGCACCCTGACCAAGAAGGATAGCGAGAAGCACCAGAAATCCCAGGAGGTTAAACGTCATCAGCGCCGCAGTATATCCGCGCCAGGTCATCTCCCGGGTGGGGTCCACCCCGATGAGGCGATAGATGCTGCGTTCCAGGGGTCCAAGCCACCCAAGGCGGCCTTCGAGGACTTTCGCCATGTAGGCGCCAAGCGGCGGGGTGAGAAGAATGAGGAGCGAGATAAAAAGCGCGACTTGCAGGAGATCGATGGCTGACATGCTTGCAGTCTTCCACGACTCCCGGTCCGGGCGTTAATTAAAGGCCCGGGCAAAGGTGTAAAGATTTCATAAAGATTTCCCCATTGTCAGTCGGGGGATTCGGGGGTTTGAATCCCTCATGACCTCGAGCGAACTGTTCTCCGCCGCCAAACGCCACATCCCCGGGGGCGTCAATTCCCCCGTGCGGGCTTTTCGCGGCGTGGGGGGAGAGCCGTTTTTTGTCACCTCTGCCGAGGGGTGCCGCATCACCACGTTCGAAGGGCGGGAGTTGATTGATTATGTCGGAACCTGGGGTCCCGCCATTCTGGGCCATGCTCCCGATGCGGTCATCGCCGCCGTCTGCGCGACGGCCTCGCACGGCCTCAGCTTTGGCATTCCCAATCCGTTCGAGGTCGAAATGGCCCGCACGATTTGCACCCTGGTGCCATCGGTCGAGAAAGTCCGCATGGTCAACAGCGGCACCGAGGCAACCATGAGCTGTGTGCGACTGGCGAGAGGGTTCACCGGACGCGAAAAAATCCTCAAATTCGAAGGCTGCTACCACGGTCATGTGGATTCCCTGCTGGTGAAAGCCGGGAGCGGAGCGCTCACCCACGGCACGCCGGACAGCGCCGGGGTGCCAGCCGCTCTGGCCAACCTGACGCTGACCGTTCCTTTCAACGACCTCGCCGCCGTGCGGGCGGCCTTTGCGGCCAACCCCGGAGAGATCGCCGCCATCATCCTGGAGCCGGTTCCGGCCAACGCCGGACTCTACCTGCCGGAGCCAGGATTCCTGGAGGCGCTTCGTGAACTCTGCACTGACGACGGTGCGCTGCTCATCTTCGACGAGGTCATGACGGGCTTTCGTCTCGCGCCGGGTGGCGCTCAGGAGATTTTTGACATCACGCCTGATCTGAGCGCGATGGGCAAGGTGATCGGCGGGGGGTTGCCCGTGGGGGCGTTTGGCGGGCGGGCGGAAATTATGGATCACCTTTCGCCGGACGGCCCCGTCTATCAGGCCGGCACCCTTTCCGGAAATCCCGTGGCCATGGCAGCGGGACTGGCGCAGCTCGGAGAGATGATCAAACTCGGCGGCTGGTCGCATTTGGAGGAAATCGGACAGGAATTTGAAGATCGCGTGCGGTTTGCCATTGCGGGCAAACCTCTCACCTTCCAGCGCATTGGCTCCATGTTTTGCCTCTATTTCTGCGAGGGGCCAATTCGCAATCTTGCCGACGCGAAACGCAGTGACACCGCGGCCTTCGCCCGGTATTTCCACGCCTGCCTGGAACGCGGCGTCTACTTCGCCCCTTCCCAATACGAAGCCGGCTTCCTATCGCTGGCGCATGGTCCGGAGGACATCGCCGAAACCGCGCGAGTGGCCGAAGAGGCGCTGAAAATTGCCCTAGGAGTCTGAATATTTCGGGGTCGGCCAACGTTTTAGATCCAACCGATCGTTCCTTGCGCAGCGATCCACTTCCACCTACAACCCGATTGAACTCATAAATTATGAAACGTCTCCTCCTTCTACCCACCGCCCTTCTCATCGCCCTCGGCGCGTTTGCCGCGGTCGTCGCCCCCGTTTCCACCGCGCAGGCCGGACCCTATCACAAGGAGGCCAAGTACCGCGCGGGGTTCGATGATGGGTACAGCGGGGGTTATCGCTACGGCTTTTTCGACGGTAAGAAAGGCAACCGCTACCGCGTGAAGATCGACCAGGGTCGGGGTGCCTACATGCTGGGCTACGTCGACGGATACTACAAAGGCTATGCCAGCGGGTACCATGACGGCCAGCGCCGCCAGCGGTTTTACGTGCCGGTGATCCGCTGGTAACGGCGCTCCTGCCGCCGGTAACGTTCAGGATCCCCCCACCGGAAGAAGGGTGTTCCTCCGGAGGGATGTTTGTCCCGCGCTTCCCACCATCCATGGGTTGACGCGATACCTAATCCTTGTGTGCTTGTTCTGTCGTCACCAAGGGACCGTTCCTTGAGGCTTCTGGGTCTGCATCACATCGCCAAGAATTTGTTCTGGAAAACTTCCAGATCCGATAGGCCGTGCGGGCAATCAAAAGCGCCAGGCCGACGCCCAGAATGAGGACTACGCCAAAACTATCTGCTCGATCAGGCATTTCCCAGGCAGCGTCGTTGCAAGAGCAGGGCTAAGGCACCTGGAATACTAAGCACGCGGCCTTCCATGAGACGGTTGGCGGAAAAGGTGCCACTGTTGCTTCCATTGTTCCAATTGCCCGAGCATTCCATGCTGGGTGACCTTGCCTGAGGAAAGTTGCCAGTGTCTATTCCCCATATTGTGGGGGTCGGAGCGGGTCGGGAGGGGACGGCGGTCCGACGGGTCACAGGCAAATTCACCAAAGTGGCCGCGCGGCAACCTATTAGCCGGGACCTCACGCTTGCACAGGATGAAAAAATCTCCTCCCTTTACCCTTTGCGAGAGGCGTCTTTAGGCTCTGTCTCCGCCATCGCCCTTGCGAAATCGGGCGATGAGCTCGGGCTGAGAGCGCACGCCCAGGTGGCTATAGATTGTTTTCACGTAGTCGTTCACGGTGTGAGATGAAAGGCGAAGGTGACCGGCGATCTGCGGGCGGCTGTAACCCTGAAGGAGCATCTCATGAACGAGCCAGCAACGCGGCGAGAGAGTCGGGATTTTTGCGCATCGGTCTTCAGGCCATCCCATTTCATGGAGCCAGGGAACCTCGGCCAGCAGGATGTGCATGATGCGGGCGTCGCGTTCGGTGAAAAGAGGGCGTCCGGTCTTGCGATAGAGGCCCACGCCGGTGGCAGCTCCGTCGGGCATGGGACGGAAGGCGATGCACCGGGGCTCGATGCCGGCACGGCTCCACCATTGGCCGGACTCGGAGTCGAGGAAGGCCTGATAGTCAAATTGGTCCTGAACATTGCGGGTGACGAGGCGGCCCACTGCGTGCATTTGGGCGGCCAGCGGGACCGTCCATCCGATCATTTCCGGGTGAGCCTGGATCTGGAGGAATTCAGCGAGGAGTTGGTCGGAGAACCGTCCGCTGAGAAAACCAACATAGACGGGGAATTTGCCGGGTTCGAGTTCGGCGGCTAGCACCCAGGCCCAGAAGTCAGCATCGACCAGATCGCAAAGGCCTTCCATGAGGTGGCGTTTCTTGCCCTCGTGGTCGTCGGGCAGGGCGCAAACCTCGCCCAGGAGACGGATGATGGCGCGGGCATCGTCGGAGGAAAGTTTTCCGTTCATGGCATGTCCCCGCCATCGCCATTCTGAAAACGTGCGATGAGGGCAGGTTGAGAGTGGACGCCGAACTGGCGGAAGACGCCTTTCACGTACCCGTGGACGGTATCCAGGGAAAGTCCGAGGTGGTCAGCGATCTGAGGGCGGGGCTGGCCTTCGAGGAGAAGGTTGAGCGTGATGCGCTGGCGGGGTGTGAGGTGGGTCACCGTCGCCCCCAAATCGGACGCCATCCTCGCTTCGTGAAGCCAGGGAACTTCAGAGAGCACAATGTGAACCACTCGTGATTCCCTCGGAGAAAACGCGGGGCGTCCGGGCCTCCGATAAAATCCCAAGTGCGACAACGCCCCGTCTTTTCGCGGGCGGACGGACTGGATGACCTGCTCCACGCCTGCCGCGAGCCAGATGGGGCGGACGGCGGATTTGAGAAAATATCCCGTATTGTCAATCTGATCCCGCAACCGCGTGAGATGCGTCTGTTTTTCCTGAAATTCCCCGGTGAAGCCCGAGTTCAGAATGGCCGTATCCGGGTGCTCTAGGGCTTCCTGGTATTTCGCAAACTCCGCGGCGGAAAATCCACCGCACAGGAATCCCGGGTTCAAGGGCACTTCTTTCGGTTCAAATCGAAAAGTGGTGGCCCATGCCCAGGAATCCGCCTCAATGAGGGCGCAAAGGCCTTCCATGAGAAAGCTTTTCTGTGCGTCCAACTCGCCTCCGCATGCAGCGACTTCTCCCACCAGGCCTATGATCCTGCGGGCATCGGCAGAGGAAAGGCGGCGGGAGTCTTCGGCGTCGGGTGGTGTCATTTTGAGGAAGGGTTTTTCCGCCGGGTCTGGCGGATGAGTTCCGATTGGGAGTTGACCCTTAACCGTCGATAAATCTCGCGGCAATAGCCCGCCACCGTGCCCGGTGCCACTTCCAACTTGTGGGCGATCTCCTTGCGGCTCATTCCGCTCAACAGCAGGTCGAGAATACGCTGTTGGCGGGGAGAGGACAACATGGGGAGAGGAGGAGGCGGCCAGTCCCGAAAATGCAGCCAGGGAATTTCGTCAAAAACAAGGGTCGTCACATGTCGTTCCCTGTCCGAGAAGGGCGGGTCGGAAACAGCACGGCGGAGGGCAATAAGGCTGAGGGTATCTTCGGCAAGAAAACGCTCTGCCAGAATGGTTTGAGGCCCGGCCAGCGGAGATAAATCAGGAGGCAAGGTTCGACCATGAGGGATGGAGCATCAACGGCAAGAGCCGGCCAAAGGCCCCCTTCCACGCATCGACGAACGGCCAGAAGACATTGTCGTTCTTCATTTCTTGGGGCCTTGCGAAACACAGCCCACAGCCATTCTGAGGCCCCGGCGAAGTCGCAAAGACCATCCAGGAGGCTGGATTTCTTTTCCATCAGCCGCCCTGGAAGCGCGGCCACCTCTCCGAGCAACCTCACGATTGCCCGCATGTCAGCCTCGTCTATCCCTCTTTCTTCCATGGTCCCCGTGATGGAAGATTTCTGCAAGAGTTGGAGCGCCCCGGCAATCCAATTTGCTGGGAAACTTTCGGAAGGCCGCAGTTTCCAGCTCCCCGGAAAATGGGGCGGCCCCCAAGTCCGTTAGGGAAAGAGGAGGCTCCAGCTTTGCAGGGTGCCTTCGTCGCCCTTCTTTTTGTCCTCGATGCTAAGCTTCCAGACCCCGTTGGGATTGATGACCTTGGAGGAAGCCAAAGTTTCGCTGCTGATGACAAGGTCGTCGGTGTTGCCTCCGGCGCGATTGCGGATGGTCAATTCGGCACCTTTCGGCGGTTTCACTTTGATAACGAGATCGCCGATAAAGGTATGAGTGGCGCCCAGACTGACCTTGATTTGATTAAGGGACATACTGGCAGGCTTGCCGGACACCATGATCGATGAGGTGATGGTCTTACGATCCCGGATGGCCTTCGGCAGATCCTGGGCCGAGACTGGGGTTCCTCCACTCGCAATTCCCGCGCCTGAGACGGCGATGGTGTTGGTCCCGTCCGTCGCGTTGGAACTAACTACGAGAGACCCGGAGAAGTTCGTGGCGGCGGTCGGAGCAAAAGTCACGGGCACCACCTGAGAACCTCCCGCGGGTATGGTTCCCGACCAATTTCCGCTGAAAGCCGTTGGAAAACTAATGCTGCTGACGGTCAGAGTCTGGTCGCCGGAGTTGCTGATGGTGAGCGAGCGCTGCGCGGCGTTGCCAACCGGGACATTGCCAAAGGCCATGCTACCGCTCAGGGCAATGACCCGCGTGCCTTGCACCCCGAAGGTCACCGTATCGAGCCAGGCGGAATCGGCACCCACCGAGATGGTTTCGTCCTTTTCATAACTCCAGCGCAAGACGTGTGAGCCAGCTGGAATCGCATAGGTGCGCGACTGCCAGCCAACTTCGCCGCTGATGCTGGCGAGAGCGCCGCCGTCGATTTTGAAACGCAGAAAATCATGGCCGGACTCACTATCCACTTTCCAGCGATAGGAAACCGTCGAGGGGCCGTTGACTGTGGTTTCAATCCAGGATTGCTGACTGTTTCCGGTCAATCCGCTTTGGGCGGCGTCTTCGTCATCGGAGGTTGTGACCGTCTGGCCTTTCCAAACGGCATGGCCGCCCGTGCTCCAGACCAGGTCCGTGGCATCGACTGCTTCGGCGAGGGACAACGAGGCGTCTGAGATCGTAATGGTCAGAGGGGCCGAGCCTGTGCCGGAGGAATTGGTGGCCGAGATCGTGAGGTCATAGGTGCCAACGGTGGAGGGCGTTCCGGAGATTTTTCCCGTGGAATTATTCAAGGAGAGGCCGGGTGGCATCGAGCCCGAGAAGGAAAAGCTGGCGGGCGAGTTGTCGGCGGTGATCTGATAGCTGAAAAACTGACCCACTGATCCCGCGGCGGCGTCGAGACTGGTGATCACCGGAGCCTGGGCGGTGGTGAGGGCGAACGTATCCACCCAACCGGCGTCCGCTCCGACAGAAACCGAATAATCCTTCGCATACGTCCATTTCAGAGTGTGCGTTCCGGTTCCGACCGTGTAGCTGCGCAGCATCCAGTCATTTTTTCCACTGATCCGGTTCTGGAACTGGCCATCGACGAAGAAGCTGAGGAAGTCTTTTCCGGACTCGGAGTCCGTTTTCCAGCGGAAGGAGATCGTCGCCGGTCCGGTGACAGGAACAACCAGCGTGGAACTTTGGTTGTTACCGATGACCCCGTTTTGGGCAGCGTCCTCGCCGTCGGATTTGGTCACCGTCTGTGGGAACCATCCGGCGTCGCCTTCCGTGGACCAGTCGTAGCCAAGGGCATCCACGGCCTCCCCGAGGGTAAAGTTTTCCGCAGATTGGATGGTGATTTCGAGAGGTTGGGAGCCGGTTCCCACCGAGTTGGTGGCTTTGATCGTCACATTAAACACGCCCTCGACACTGGGCGTGCCGGAAAGCAGTCCGCTGGTGGAGTTCAGGGAAATGCCGGGAGGCAACGTACCTGTCACACTGAAGCTGGAGGGTGAATTGGTCGCTGAGATGTTGTAGCAGAACGGAAATCCCACAAATCCCCCCGCCGTCGCCCCGCTGGTAATCACCGGAGGATCGACCGGGACAAAGTTTGGCACGCTGCCGCTCACCGAATACTCGCCGACGCTGCCATAGGTCGACCAGCCGCCGGTGAGGGGATTGGCCCAGGCACTTCCGCGGATCCTCAGGAAATAGGTTCCTTGGGAGACGGCTTTGGAAAGGGAGGCAGCGAGGCTGGCCTGATTCGAACCCGAGGAGGCCAGAACGATTCCGCCGGCATTCAGGAGTTCCGCGGAAATGTCGAGGTTCGGAGAGTTTGGCGCGGGCGTGAAAGAAAGCGATATGGTGCCGTTGCCGGAATCAATGCGGTAGCAATCCACATCCGCCGGGGCAATCACTCCGGAGAAAGACACCGAGCCGCCCGGCGCGCTCAGGTTGGCGGCGGCGGCGATGGTCTCGCCCGCTTCGTCGGTGACATAGCCGAATCCGTTGGTGGAATTGGAGATCTTCGCGAGATCATCTTCCTTGTTGTTGGCGATATCGTATTCCCCTTTTGACCATTGAACGACGTCCTGGTCATAAGAGGCACCCATGATGGGTCCCCAGGTCGGGGCTGGCGAAGAGTAGCCGTAATAGTACTCCCCGTCCTCCGAGGTGCGGGAGTTGGCCACGGTGCCGCCGTCGTGGTTCAAACCGAAGGTGTGGCCAAATTCATGAGAAGCAGCCTCCGCGATTCCGACCACCGAAGAATTGAAGACCCAGCAGGGGATATTCGAGGTGAAGCCGGACTGACCTGCCCGGGCAAAGCTGTTGAGGTAGGCCACCCCGCCTGCTCCGGGAGAGGCCAGGTCGGTGGGAGTGACAATGCACCGCATACGGCTGCCCACCGGAGCACTGTTGTAGCGGCTGACATTGGTTGTGACGTCGATTTCGAAGGGCCACATGTCCTCCTTGACCCGCTCCCAGATCTTGATGATTTCGACTTCGGTGAGATCCGGGGCCTGGGCGTTGATGGTGTTTCCCAGGTTCCAGTCCGGGTCCGTCACGACTTCGCCATCGAAGTCCAGATAGAGAACGGCCGTGGCGGCCGGGCGGCTGCTTAAAAGCGGTGGCGCTTGCACAGCGCCCGCCGGAGTGGCCCGCAGAGGTTCAGCCGGCGCCGGTGGCATGGGGCGGCAAACCACCGCCGACAAGGGCACCTCGCGAAGCAGCAATTGGCCATCATGTTCCTGCTCAATGACGTAAGCGACGCCTTCGTCGGGCAGCAAAATCCGGCCCCCGGTTGTCTTGCCGCTGGTGGAGAAGGAAAATGAACCCTTGCGAAGGCCCTTCAACTCACCCCCCACTCGCACCCAGCCGCTTTTTTCCTCCAATACCACATTGATAATGCCCTGGAGTTTTTCTCCCACGGCTGTCGGCAACTCGACTCCGGCACCCTTTTTGAGAGCCGCCAGGGTCCGGGGAGGAAGGACACTTTTGGCATCAAGTCGGGCGACGCGGCCCTTCAGTTTTTCCCCTTTAATGAGCGCCAGTTTGTGCGCGGCGCTGTTGGGCTCCAACTTTTTGCCCACGGTTTCGGTTGGCGGACCCCACAGGGCTACCAATGGGGCTTCTCCCGCCAACGCGACCGGGCCGACAAATGCCGCCACCATGCAAATAAATCCGAGGAATCTGTTCATAATCTTGCCTTTCCGAGCTGCGCCTGATGCAGCGCCAGTTTTTATCTTCACCGAGGGTACTTCTCTTGCCGTCCACGTCGTCCGACTTTGCGGGCTGGCCACCTGCGTGGACCAAAGGGGGAGCCGACATGAGTCGGGTCCTGGTGGGCGGCCCGGCGCTTTCATCAGCAGGCATCATCTGAGGAAACGGCCGAAAAGCAAGTGTCCAGAGACGGGTCGGAACATTCCGGGGAGCGAAAGAATCCCCCAGAATTCACATGACAGCCGCCGTGTCCGGGAGTTACGATGAACGCGCGATGGAAACCACGGAAGATCTTGTTGAACTGATTCGCCGGATTGGCGTGGGCGACCGCGACAGTTTCGCGGAGTTTTACGACAAATTTTCCGGGCTGATTTACTCCACCGCCCTGCGAGTCCTGGCCGACCCTGGTGATGCGGAGGATGTGGCGCAGGAGGTTTTTTTCATGCTTTGGGAAAAAGCTCCCATGTATGACCCGGCCCGCGGCAAACCGTTGACCTGGGCGATCACGATGACCCGGAACAAAGCCATCGACCGCCTGCGCTCCCAGCAGCGCCGTTCCCGCCTCATGGAAGAGGCGCGGGAGGAAAACGGGGATTCCGAGCTCACGACCGACCGGCAACCCACGGAGGATGCGGAACATTCCGAGGAGAATGAAATCCTTCGCACCGCCGTGATGAAGCTGAGCAAGGAGCAGCGCGAAGCCATCGAGATGGCGTATTTCAAGGGACTTACCCAGCAGGAGATTGCGGTACGACTGCATGAACCCCTTGGCACTGTCAAAGCCCGCATCCGCCGCGGTATTGTGCGGCTGCGCAAAATGGTCGGGCCCGCTCTGAAGATGCCGGTCTGATTCCAGGCGGCCTGATAATCTTGTCAACTTCTGCGAGTTCCCCTAGCCGTATCGCGGTGAATCATCGAGTGCGCACGCGCGCCAAGTTTTTTTTCGAAGGCGACCGGAAGTTTTTCCTGAAAGGCGTCACTTACGGCACGTTCGCTCCGGACGCGGCGGGATTTTATGTGGGTCCTCCGGAGAAAGCGCGGCGCGATCTCGCGATGATGCGGGAGATCGGAATCAATGGCGTGCGGATTTATCACGCGCCCCCCAAATGGTTCCTCGACCTCGCCCACGAAAACGGCATCCGCGTGATGGTCACGCTCTGGTGGGGGCAGAATGTCGATTTTCTCAGCACAAACAAACGGCGACGGGAGATTTTCGAGAAAGTTCATTCTGACGTGAAGTCCAACGCCGGACACCCCGGCCTGATGGGCTATCTCGTGGCCAATGAGATTTCGAGTTTGATGGTCCGCTGGTATGGCGTGCGTCGAGTGACGGAGTTTGTGGAAAACATGATCAATGTCGGCCGGGATGCCGACGACGACGTGCTCTTTTCCTACGCGAGTTACCCGCCCACGGAGTACCTCCTGCCGTCGAACATGGATTTTTACACGTTCAACGTGTACCTGCACCGTCAAACCGATTTCGACAAATACCTCGCCCGCCTGCAAAATCTGGCCGAGGACAAGCCGCTCATCATGGGCGAGTTCGGCATGGACACTCTGCGTCACCCGCAGGAGGAGCAGGCCGAGATGCTTCGCTGGCACATGGAGAGTGTCGTGCGTGGCGGGCTGGCCGGGACTTTTGTCTATACGTGGACGGACGAATGGTGGTGCAACGGCATTGAGATCACCGACTGGGCCTTTGGCATCACGACCTACGATCGCGAACCAAAGAAGTCGTATTTCGCGGTCAAAGAACTCTATTCCGGCGACGAGCCGATGATCGACCGGGTGAAACTCCCCTCCTATCCGAAGGTGTCGGTGATTGTCTGTTCGTACAACGGGGCCAAGACGCTCGACCGCTGCCTGGAGTCGCTGAAGCACGTCAATTACCCCGACTACGAAGTCATTTTGGTGGACGACGGGTCCAAGGACAACACGCAGGAGATCGCGCAAAAACATTCTTGGGTGGTCAACATCAGGCAGGAAAACAAGGGCCTGAGCTACGCGCGCAACGTCGGCGGCTGGGCGGCCAAGGGCGAGATCATTGCCTACACGGACAGCGACTGCATGGCGGATCCGGACTGGTTGTATTACCTGGTGGGCACGCTGATTAGCGGTGATTACGCGGGTGTGGGCGGCCCCAACATTTCGCCGCCGGCCGAAGATTGGATCCAGGCTTGTGTGGCGGCGGCCCCGGGTGGCCCGAATCACGTTTTGCTCACGGATGTGATCGCCGAGCACATACCGGGCTGCAACATGGCTTTTTACAAATGGGCGTTCGAAAAAGTCGGCGGCTTCGACCCGGAATACCGCAAGGCCGGTGACGACGTGGATTTTTGCTGGCGGTTGCAGCAGGAGGGCCAGGTCATTGCGTTCAGTCCCTCTGCCATCGTCTGGCATTACCGGCGCTTTACTCTCGATGCGTTTCGCAAACAGCAGGAAGGTTATGGCGAGGCGGAGTCGCTTTTACGGTTCAAACACCTTGTTTTTTTCGGGCCCACGGGAACGGCGAAATGGAAGGGACAGATCTACGGCGCGCCGCGGTTCACCTGGCTCATCAATAAGCCCGTCATTTATCACGGCGTTTTTGGTGAAGGGCTCTTTCAATCCATTTACCCCACACCGCAATCCGAGATCGCGGCTTATCTCAGTAGCGTCGAGTGGGTCGTCCTGACGGTGTTTATCTTCTGCCTGTCCATCCCGCTGCCGATTTTGCGCATTGTGCCTTATCTCATGTTCGGCGGGACTTTCCTGGTGGCGCTTTCCTACATGATCCACGCCAAGCTGGAGCCCCGCCACGATACGATTCGCGCGCGGCTCTTGGTGGCGTTCCTGGCCTTTGCGCAGCCGATCGCGCGTGGTTGGGCCCGCTATACGACCTGGCTGAAATTCAAGCGCACGCCGCCGGCGGTCATTGCCTCGGAGGAAAAAAATTTCACCCCGCAGCACGGCAGCATCACCAAACTCAACTACTGGACGGAAAACGGCCAGGGTCGCGAACGCCTCCTCCCGGAAATCATCCAGGCCCTCGAAACCGAGGGATGGAACTACTCCACCGACACGGGTTGGAAGGATTGGGACGCCCAGGTTTATGGCAGCTTCTGGTGGGGTATCAAAATTCGCAGTGTCACCGAATATCACGGTGGCCCGAAATGCCTTACGCGCGTCCAACTCGACACCCACATGGTGGCGACGACGTTTTTGGTGAATCTCGTTTTGCTCGGCATCCTGGGCTACCGACAGATCCTGAACCCCGGCGGCGACATCTGGCTTTGGATTCCGTATCTGATCTGGGTCGGGGTCCTCGCCTGGCGCGCCCGGCGGCTCAAAAAACGTGTGGCCGACCTCGTCGGAGCGGCGGCCCAGCGGTGCGGGTTCACGCGCGTGAAGGGCTAACGCCTGTGTTCCGTGAGCCAGCGTGTTTCGGACTACCACTTTGACCTGCCGGAGGAACTGATCGCCAGTCGTCCCCTGCCTGAACGGGACGGCGCGCGCATGCTGGTCCTGCACCGCGATTCAGGTGAAATCGAACACCGGCGCTTCAAAGACTTTCCGTCCTACCTTCAGGCTGGCGATCTCGCCGTTTTGAACAACTCGCGTGTGATCAAAGCACGCCTTTTTTCCGAAGATGGACGCATCGAAATGCTCCTGCTTGAGCCCTGTGGTCACGGGCGGTGGAAGTCTCTCGTCCGTCCCGGCCGCAAGATGCGGATCGGCGCGGAGGTCCGCGTTGCGGCCACGACCGCCCGCGTGGAGGACGTGCTCCCGGAAGGCGAGCGGATGTTGGAATTCGCGGCTGAGCCCGACTTGGACACCTACGGCGCGATGCCCATACCGCCGTATTTTAATCGTGCCGCCGACGCTGAGGACGACATTCGTTACCAAACCGTCTTCGCCCAGGCCCCGGGTTCGGTCGCCGCACCAACAGCAGGCCTGCATTTCACGCCGGAGGTGCTCGCCAGGGTGCCTCACACTTTTCTCACTTTGCATGTCGGTGTGGGGACCTTTGTGCCGGTGAAAGCCGAGCGCGTGGAAGACCATGTGATGCACGAGGAGCATTACGAGATTTCCCCGGCGGCGGCCGGTGCCATTAACGCCGCCACACGCGTGGTTGCCATCGGCACCACCTCGGCCCGCGTGCTCGAAAGCCAGCCCCCCGGACCCATCCTGTCGCACGCGGGCAGCACGGCCATTTTTCTCCATCCCCCAAAAACCCTCCAACGGGTTGGCGCCTTGCTCACCAACTTCCATCTTCCGCAATCCACCCTCCTCATGCTGGTCAGCGCCATGGCCGGCCGGGAGCAGATGCTGGCCGCCTATGAAGTGGCGGTGCGGGAGCGCTACCGGTTTTTCAGCTACGGCGATTGCATGCTGATCTTGTAGGGAGTGATGCGTTGGCGGAAAACCGACGTCTTCCGCTACCACGGCCCCTCAATGAGAATTTTTGTGGCGCCCAGACTGGCTGCGTCGGTTCATTAGCTCAGGGTAAGGGAGCGTCGGGTCTGCATAGATATTGCCACCGCGATCCTGTCCGCGCGCCAAATACACTTGATGCATTCCATCGAATCGCGCTTCGTTAAATTTCACAGCGGCGGAAGCGAAACGCATCGTGTAGCCGCAGCGCCTGATTGCCGAAGTATTTGGCTCCGAACCGTGCATGATGCGGGCGTCGTGCAGGGAGCACTCGTTCGGTTGGAGTTCAATGCAGACCCGTCGCGTTTCGTCCCGCTGGCTTTTTGTGATTTCCGTCGGGAAAACGTTCTGGGCGGGATCAACCGCGTCGTAGTCGGAAAACCCCTTTTGTCCCAGACGGTGGGTCTGTGGGATGACCATCATACAGCCGTTCTCCCGGGTGGAGGGATCGATCGCCAACCAGACTGTGCAAACTTCCATGGGGTCGATCAGACCTTTCCAATACGCAGAGTCTTCATGCCAGGGCACTCGCTTGCCGTTGCCTTTCGGCTTGCAAATGAAATGGGTGGAGAAAAGGGCGATGTCGGGTCCCACAATGGGCTCGACCAAATCAAGGATGGCGTCATCGAACACCCACTCCAGTAATTCGGGATGCAGGAAATGCGGAACGTCCATGGATTCCGGCCGTTCTGCGGCGGGCAGACGGGAGAGGATGCGCTCGAAACAATCCCGCAAGCCGGAGAATTTTTCGACGGGCAGAACGGGACGGTTGAAAACGGTGAAACCTTCGCGGTGGTAGTGTTCGATCTCGGCGGGGGATAGGCGGCAGTCTAAGGAGGTGTTCATGGAATGACCGTGGCACAATCCAAGAGTTGCAGCTTCGCCAGGATTGACATAAGGCTATACTGTGTTGATTAAGCGACTTCGATGGAGCGAACTGTGCGGCAAACAAGGGCTTTGCCATACCGCAGTGACCCGGCTTGCTCCCCGTGTCGTCACGAGGGAACATCGGCACGATTTTCATGAGATGTTTCTCATCCTCGAAGGTACGGGCTGGCACAAGCGCGGAGGGGTCGAGATCCCGCTTCGGGCCGGACACCTTGTGTTTGTGCAGCCGGAAGATGCGCACAACTTCAGCACCGGTCCGCGGGAAAGTCTCGATTTTGTCAATGTCGCTGTCTCGTCCCGCTGGATCAAGAATCTGACGGTGGTGCTTGATCTTCCGACCGGCTGGCAGTCGGCAGGCCATCCGCCCGGACATTTTTTGGTGGAGCGCGATATGCAAAAAAGATTGCGTCAGTTGATGTTCCGTCTGATGGAACCAAACCGGGAAGTGGACGCGTTGATCGCCGCGTGGGTTTGCGCCATTCAGGGTGCCACTCCGAAACCCACCTCACCCGAAGTTCCTCCGCCCTGGCTGGAGTTGCTGCATCGCGACCTGCAAAGGCCCGAGTGGATGGAACAAAATCTCGCCTTCTGGCAAAAACGCAGCGGCCGCAGCCCCGAGCACCTGGCCCGTTCCTGCCGCCGTTTTTACGGCGTTCCTCTCAGCGAGTTAGTCAACCGCGCCCGGATCGGGCACGCGCAATTGCTCCTGCAGACGAGGGACGAAAAGATCACGACCGTTGCCTTCGCCGCGGGTTATAACAATCTCGCCCATTTTTATCGTGTCTTTGCCCGCATTGTCGGCGTGACGCCGGACGTCTGGCGTCGTCAGGCGTCGAAGCGCGTTGTTCCCGGGATTTAGTCATTGGCGCTGAAGCACACGGTTTTGGAATCTACCTTGCCTCTGCGGAGGTTCGGCCTCCAACCAACGCGGCCAGTTCGCGGCGGTGCATCGTTCGGTAGGCCCCGGGGGCCTGTCCGAACCGGTCCTTGAACACCCTTGAAAAATGGAAACGGTCGGTGAAACCCGCGGCCGCGGCGATATCTTCGACCGTGCGGCTCGTGGAGGTGAGCCATTCCGCCGCGATGGCGACCCGGCGGGCGCGTCCGTAGCTTGCGGGCGTCATTCCCGTAGTCTGACGAAAGCGCCGAATGAAATGGTCTTCACTGCTTCCGCAAAGTCGGGCGAGTTCGCGGTTGGTCGGCGGCTCGCTCAGGCGTGTCTCCAGCGCCTCGATCGCCTTACGCAGACCTTCCTCCTGTTCCTGCCAGGGGAGTTCGCCCTCCAACCGTGAGTCCAGCCAGTCCTCCACCACGTTGGCAAATGCGGCATGGGCCAGCGACGTCGCCCAGCACAGTTGCGGAAAACCCACGCCCGCCAGCCATTCCTCGCCTAAGGCCCGCAGGCAGCCTGAAGCACGTAATCGGATCGGGCGGTCGAAAATTCGTTGGAAAAATGTCGCAGGAATCCCGCGCACGTCAAAATGCAGGTAGTCCTGCCTCACGGTCCCTGCCACCCCGGTTTGAAACCGCACCCAGGCCGGAATCAGCCAGAGCTCTCCACTTTCCAGCAACAATTTTCGACCCTTGTGGGTGAGCCAGGCTCCAGAACTGCTATTTACATACAAGCGCCAGAAGGGGCTACAAAGGTCGAGGTGCCAGTCGTCGACCAGCCAAATCGAACGGGATTCCAAAACCGAAACTCTCAGCTTTTGAATCGCTTTTTCCGCCGGGGTCTGGGGAGTGTTCCCAATGTGCATGCGCGGAATTTTACATATTTTTGTCGCCACGATCTATAGCCATTCGAGGCAAAATTTCATCTCATGGGCTCATGAAACCCCGCCGTCTCCCCTTCCGTCAGGTTCACCTCGACTTCCACACTTCCCCCCAGATCCCGGGGATTGGGGAGAACTTCGACAAGGCCCGCTGGCAGGAAACCCTGCACGAAGCCCGTGTCAATTCGATCACGCTCTTTTCCAAGTGCCATCATGGCTGGAGTTATCACCCGACGCAGGTCGGAAAACTTCACCCCCATCTGAACTTTGACCTGCTGCGGGCCCAATACGACGCCTGCAAGGAGATCGGCGTCGCAGCGCCGATTTACCTCTCCGCCGGCGTGGATAATGTGGCCGGGGCCGAACATCCTGATTGGCGGGAAGTCGACGCCGAGGGAACCTACGGGGGGTGGGTCAAATCTCCCCTCCAGCCGGGGTTTTTCATGATGGATTTTTTCAGTCCCTATCTCGATTTGCTTTGCACCCAGATTGAGGAGGTGGTCCGGCTTTTCCCGGATTGCGACGGCATCTTTTTGGACATCATTGCCCAATCCCCCGGGTGTTCGAAGTGGAGGATGGAGTATCTCGCCGCCGAGGGCCTGGATGCGGCAAATCCGGCCCATCGTCAGCAGGCGGCGGATGCGGCCCTGCTGCGATATTTCGAGCGCACGACCGCAGCGGCCAAAATTCTCGATCCGGATATGCCCATCTTCCACAACTCCGGCCACATTCCCCGGGGCAAGCGCGACCTCTGGAAATTCTTCAGTCACCTCGAGTTGGAGTCCCTGCCCACCGGCGGCTGGGGGTATGACCATTTTCCCATGTCGGCCAAATACGCCGTGAATCTTGGTCTGGATTTTCTGGGCATGACCGGAAAATTCCACACCACCTGGGGCGAGTTTGGCGGCCAAAAACATCCCAATGCCTTGCGCTACGAATGCGCGGCCATGATCGCCTTCAATGCCAAGTGCAGCATCGGCGACCAACTTCACCCGGACGGTGCTCTCGACCCCTCGACGTACCAATCGATCGGGGCGGCGTATCGCGAGGTCGAGGCGAGGGAACCCTGGTGCATCGACGCCCGTCCCATTTCCGACATTGGCGTTTTGTCCAGTGAGGCGGAAAACCATTCCCATCGCGATAACGCGGCGGACGAAGGAGCCTCCCGTGCGCTGCTGGAGGGGCATTTTCTTTTTGAGCTGATTGACCGCACCGCGGATCTTTCGCGTTTTCGACTGCTGATTCTGCCGGACAACATCCGGATCGACGACGAGCTCCGAACGCTGCTCGACGCCTATCTGGCGCAGGGCGGACGGCTTCTCCTCACCGGGGAGAGCGGTCTGCGTGCGGGCGGGACCGGGTACGCCTTGGCGATCGGCGCGGACCACGAGGGACCGAGTGAATTTTGCCCCGACTACATCCTGCCCCAAGACGCCTACCGGGCGGAGTTTACGTCCAGTCCCGTTGTGATGTACCTGCGGTCGCAGCGGCTGCGGGCGACCACCGGGGAATCTTTGGGAGAGGTCTTTGATCCCTATTTCAACCGCACGTTCCAGCACTTCTGCAGCCACCAACACACCCCGTTTCAGCCGCGCCCCTCGGGCTTTGCGTGCGGTGTACGCGCGGGCAATATCGTCTGCCTAGCCCACCCGGTTTTCTCGCTTTATCGCACGTATGGCGCGGTGGCTTACCGGGAGTACATCACCCGGGTCATCGCCTCCCTGCTGGACCATCAGCCAACCGTCACGACCACTCTGCCCTCCACGGCCCGGGTCGCGTTCAACCACCAGGCTACGGAAAACCGGCGGGTGCTTCACCTCCTCTACGCGAATACCATCAGTCGCGGCGGGGCGATGAATCTTTCCGGGGGAACCGTGGCGGCCAACGGACTTTCCATTGAAGTCATCGAAGAGCTTTTGCCCCTCTGTGACACGCAGATCACCCTGCGTTACCAGCCCTCGGTGAGTCAGGTCACCCTCGAGCCACAGGGCTTCGAGATTCCCTTTACGCAGAATGGCGGCGTGGTGGACTTTGTGGTGGAGAAATTTTCCTGCCACCAGATGGTGGTCGTCCACGAAGCTGTCTAACCCCGCCGGGCCAGAAAAAACTCCCGCAATATCCCCGCGCTTTCCGCGCCGAGGACGCCGGGCGTGATCTCGCAGCGGTGGTTGAGCTGCGGCATCTGGAGGATGTTAAGCAGTCCGCCGGCGGCTCCGCCCTTGGCGTCCGGGCAGCCAAAAATCACCCGCCGCAGGCGCGCATGCACGATGGCGCCGGCACACATCGGGCAGGGTTCCTTCGTGACGTAAAGGTCGCAGTCTGTCAGCCGCCAGTCCTCCACCGCGGCCTCGGCTTGGGTGATGGCGAGCATCTCGGCGTGGGCGGTGGCATCCTTGAGCATTTCCACCTGATTCCACGCTCGGGCAATGATCCGCCCCTCGCGCACAATCACCGCGCCGACGGGCACTTCTTCGGCGTTGAACGCCTTGCGCGCGAGACGGAGGGCCTCCCCCATGAAATATTCGTCACTGACCAACTCCATACCGGAAGAAGAGCCGCGGATGAGGCGGATGGCACGGATAAAAAATAATCCGTGGCCAACCTCTCGATCCCGGGCTAAAAAATCTCTCTGTGGACTTCCGCAAAACTCTCATCGCCCCATCGATTCTCGCCAGTGATTTCAGCCGCCTTGGTGCGGAGGTGGAACGCGTGACTGCCGCGGGCGGCGACTGGATCCATTGCGATGTGATGGACGGCCATTTTGTCGACAACATCTCCTTTGGCCCCGCCCTGGTGGAGGCGGCCTCGCGCCACACCACCCTCCCGCTCGATGTCCATTTGATGATCACCCGGCCCGACCATTTTTTCCCGCGCTTCACGAAATTTGCCGGCTCCATCTCCGTTCACGTTGAAGCCGATCATGATGTGGCCAAAACCCTTGGCGCCATCCGCGCGGCCGGGTGTCTGGCGGGACTGGCGGTGAGCCCGCCGACGCCGATCGAACGGGTCGAGCCGTATCTCGGAATGTTCGACATCCTGCTCGTCATGACGGTCAACCCCGGTTTTGGCGGGCAGCCGTTTCTTCCGGAAACGATGGGAAAAGTGCGGGTCGGGGATAAATGGCGCACGGAGCGTGGGCTGAATTTTCACATTGAGGTCGATGGGGGCATCACGGTCGCCACGGCCAGGGTGGCCCGGGAGGCGGGTGCCAATGTGATGGTCGCCGGCACGTCGGTTTTTAAAGCCGATGATGCGGCCACGGAGATCGCGGCGTTGCGGTAGCGAAGATTCTGACGCCGCGCCGCGGGCCCGACAAAATCTTGCGTCGCAACCCGGGAAGTTGTGATATATTAACGAAACTTATGTCCGTAAACCCGCGCCTTCTGGCCCCTGAATTGCGTCCCATTTGTGAAAAAGTGGAAGCGGGGGTTCGTATTTCCGACGAGGATGGTCTGGCACTTTACCGGTCCCGCGACCTCAATGGGATTGGCACCATTGCCAACGTCCTGCGCGAGCGGCTCAATGGCAATGTCGCCACCTTCATCCACAATCGGTACGTCAATTATTCCAACGTCTGCCTGCTTACCTGCCAGTTTTGCGCCTTCGGGGCGAAAAAGCGGGAGGATCATGCCTTCGAGCTGGCGGCTCCAGAGATTGTTGAAGCGGTGAGGGAGGCCCTCAAGCAAGGGATCACGGAAATTCATATGGTGGGTGGGCTGCACCCGACGCTGAAAAAGGAATGGTATCTGGAGTTGCTTCGGGACCTCCGGGCGTTGGACCAGGATCTGATCATCAAGGCGTTTACGGCGGTGGAGATTCGTCACCTGGCCGAGCGAGTTTTTCGCATGCCCCTGCGGGACACCCTGGAGCTTTTGCGCGACCACGGGCTGGGGGCCATCACGGGGGGCGGTGCGGAGATTTTTGATCAGCAGATCCGGGATCAGATCTGTCGCGGCAAGGAGACGGCCGAGGAATGGGCGGAAGTTCATCGCACTTGGCATCAGATGGGCGAGCACAGCACCTGCACTATGCTTTACGGCCATATCGAAAAGGATCACCACCGCATTGATCACCTCCGGCGCCTGCGGGAGATTCAGGATGATACGGGGGGGTTCACCGGATTTATTCCCTTTGCCTTCGAGCCTGGTGGGGCGCGGCCGGTGCTCCAGGGCATTCCGCACGCCACGGCGTACGAAGAGCTGCGCAATCTGGCGATCAGTCGCATCTATCTCGATAACATCCCGCACATCACCGCCTATTGGATCAGCCTCGGGCTGCCCACGGCGCAGTTGTCGCTCAACTATGGCGTGGACGATCTGCACGGCACGATCATCGAGGAAAAAATCTTCCACATGGCGGGGGCGAAGACTCCCCAGCAGCAAACGGTGGAGGCCCTGGAAAAAGCCATCCGCGAAGCGGGCCGGATGCCGATGCAGCGGAATAGTTATTACGAGCGGATCGCGAGCACCATGCCTGTGGACGCCCCGGGGCTGGTCGCCGCTTGAACGCGCTGGCCTCGCTGGCGGGTCTGCGGATTGGGGCGGTTTCGTACCTGAACACTAAGCCCCTCATCTGGCCGCTGGACCCCGCGGACGTGGTGCTGGACGTGCCCGCCCGGCTTGCCGACGCCTTTTATGACGGCCGCCTGGATGTCGCCTTGCTGCCCATCTTTGAAGTGCTCCACCACGGGGGCGGCCTCGTCGTGGATGATGTGGCCATCGCCTGCCGGGGTGAGGTGTACAGTGTCATTGTGGTCAGTCGGAAACTCTTCGCGGATTGCGGGGAAATTTACCTGGATCCCTCCTCCCGTACCTCGGCCGCGCTGCTGCGGGTGCTGATTGCGGAGTACCATCCGCACCTCCGGGTTTGTGAGGGCCCGCCGCCGGAAGATGCTGCGCGGCTGCTGATCGGCGATCCCGCCATCGCCTTCCATCGCGAGCTGCCTCCCGGGTGGCTCTGCCAGGATTTGGGGGAGCTTTGGCAGGCGCACACCGGTCTGCCCTTTGTTTTTGCCGTCTGGGCGGTCAGGGCGGGATTGGAAAACGCCCCGCAGATTGCCGGAGCTTTGCGCGAGAGCAAACGCCTCGGACTGGCCGCCCGGGAACAGATTGCCGTCGGCGAGAGTCATCCGGAATTTGCGCGGGACTATCTCAACCGGCAAATCCGCTACGATGTCGGCCAGCCCGAGCGCGATGCGATTTCGTGGTTCGTCACCCTCGCCGAACGGCACGGGCTGATCGAGAGAACGCCGGCGCTGGAGTTCGTCTAACCGCCGCCCCCCCTGCGGCCATCAGTCCAGCTTCTCTTTCACGGTATCGACCGCATTGTTCACACCGTCCTTGACGGCCTCGGCGGCGTTTTTCACGCTATCCCCGATCTTTTCCGCGGTGTCTTCCGTCGAGCGCACCGCGGCATTGGTTTTGGCGCGGGCCTGGGCTTCCGTGTAGCGGAGTTTTTCCTTGTCGCGATAGGTGCGAAGATTGCCGGCCTTGGTCTGGGCTTCGGTGAGATCGGCTCCGGTTGCGCGTGCGATCTTCTGATCCAGTTCCGCAATTTCGCCGTCAATTTCGGCGAAGGCCTTTTCCACCTCGGCGGCCTGGGCATCGCTGGGGGTGGCGATGTAGCCGTCGATGGCGGTGCCGAGCCGGGTGGTCTCAAGATTCGAGGTAACGGCGGTGGGTTTTTCCACAACGGGCGATTTTTTTTCTTCGCACGCAGAAAGGCAGATGGCGAGTGCTCCGCCGAGGGTAAGGAAGGTGGATGTTTTCATGACATCCCCTATTCGCGGGTCATGGATACCCCGGACGTATTCCTTCCGTCCGCGAGGTCAGAAAAGCTCCCCTTGCGCCTTCGGGGGCGGCGGGGGAAGAGCATCCTGGGAAACTTCCACAATGTCGCCTTCTGAAGACAATGTGCCGAAAAGCGGGATACGGCCGTGCCGGAAATACGTGGCCTGTTCCGGATTGGCCTCGTCGGTAATCATGCGCGCCAGCTGGTAGGACTTTCCGGGCAGCGGCGGCTGGACAACAAAAAGAAAATGTGTGGCCGGGGAGACGGGGCCCCAGATGATGTCGCCGGAATCATCCGTGCGCTCGGCAAAAGATTCGACAAGTTCACTTTGCGCGAGTTGGTTTCCCGGCTGGCGGAGCCACCAGCGCAATTTTTCCCGCGTGGCAAAACCGGCCCAGACACCTTCCGCCGGGGTGCCATCGAGAAATTCCAGGGGCAGCGCGTCCCCCGGTTTCCATTCCTTGCCGACGACGGATCGGAAACGATTGCACATGGGCCAGGGAAAACGGGACGCAGGGGCGCTGCGTCCCGCTTGAAGTTTATTTGGCCTTGCCCTGATTCGCCACCGCATGCATGGCGGCTTCGATGGCGCTCTGGTCGCCGAGATAATAATGACGGATCGGTTTCAATTCCTCGTCCAACTCGTAAACGAGAGGAACGCCGGTGGGAATGTTGAGGCCCAGAACCTGCTCCTCGGTGAGCTGGTCGAGGTATTTTACAAGGGCTCGCAGGCTGTTGCCGTGGGCCGCGATGATGACCTTTTTGCCGGAACGGACGACCGGGGCAATCGTCTCATGCCAGAGCGGGAGAAAACGCGCGACGGTGTCCTCGAGACACTCAGTGAGGGGAAGTTCAGCTTCGGGAACGTCCTTGTAACGCGGATCGTTTCCCGGATAGCGCTCGTCGGTTTTCTCCAAGGGAGGCGGAGGAATGTCGTAGCTGCGGCGCCAGACGAGGACCTGCTCGTCGCCGTATTTGGCAGCGGTTTCGGCCTTGTTGAGGCCCTGGAGCGCCCCGTAATGCCGCTCGTTGAGACGCCAGGATTTTTCCATGGGAATCCAGAGAAGATCCATCTCGCTCAGGGCAAGCCAGAGGGTGTTGAGCGCGCGGCGCAGCACGGAGACATACGCCACGTCGAACGTGTAGCCTTCGGCCTTCATGAGTTTGCCGGCGGCGGCGCCTTCTTCGCGCCCCTTGTCGGAAAGTTCCACGTCGGTCCAGCCGGTGAAGCGATTTTCTTTGTTCCACGTGCTTTCGCCGTGACGAATCAATACGAGTTTGTGCATGGTATGTTTGCCTTGGTTGCCCGTGGAGGTTTATACCTGCCTCTGTCGCGCGTTGGCAAGGCGACGCAGAAAAGATGTTTAGCGCGCTTACCTTTAACATGCAGAACGGCCAGGTCTGGGACGAAAACGACCCCGACGGATCGGAGGTGAATTTCGACCGGGCGATCGCGTTCCTGCGCGAACAGGACGCCGACGTGGTGTTTCTTCAGGAAGTGGAACGGGGCCACGAGGGCGGACGCCAGGTGGAGCCCCCTCCGCATTACACACGGTTAAAAGCAGCCCTTCCGCACTATCATTCCGTCTTCGGCTACCCGGTGCCAAATCCCCTCGAAATTCCTTTTGGGCTGGGCCTGGCCATTCTTTCCAAAACACCTCTGACCAATTTTTACCGCGTGGATCTGCCGGCGGCGGATATCACGTTTGAGTATGCCGGCGTCAGCCGAACCCCTTCGCAGCGGCTGCTAATTGGGGCGGAGGCGGAGTTGGCCGGTCGCCGGGTGCGTCTGCTTAATACGCATCTGCAGGCCTTTTTCATGATCAAGGGGTCGAGCAACGACCATCTGCGGCAACGCACGTTGGTGGAGGCGGAACTACGGAAATGCTCCGGTCCCGCCCTGCTTGGCGGGGATTTTAATTCCGCTCCGGAAGAAACCGTGGTGGACCAGTTTGCGCAGGCGGGATTTTGCGCTTCGCAATGCTCGGAAATCACCTGGCGCCGCATGCCTTTTGTCCTCGACCACATTTTTTACAACGGTCCGCTGCGCTTGGAGAACTGCACAGTCATTCCCACCGAGGCCTCGGACCACCATGCGGTGCGGTCGGAGTTTTCCTTCGTCGCATGAAGTTGGTTTCCTGGAACGTCAACGGCATCCGTGCGGTGCTGAACAAGGGGTTCCACGATTTCCTCACCACGGCCACTGCTGACGTCGTCTGCCTGCAGGAAACCAAGGCGCGGGAGGAACAGGTGGAATCCAAGTTCGACGGATATTTTGCCTATTGGAATTCCGCGGAACGGCCGGGCTATTCCGGCACGGCGATTTTTTCCAGGAAAGAACCGCTGGACGTGCGTCATGGCATCGGCCTCGACGAACACGACAAGGAGGGGCGGGTGATCACCGCGGAGTATGCGGATTTTTTCCTCGTGAATGTTTATGTGCCCAACTCCGGGCGCGAGTTGCTGCGCCTCGGGTATCGCACCGAGGCGTGGGGGCCGGCGTTTTTGCATTTTCTGAAGACGTTGGAAAAAACCAAACCGGTGGTTTTCTGTGGGGACTTGAACGTGGCGCACCGGGAGATCGACCTCGCTCGGCCGAAGGCCAACGTCAAAAACGCCGGATTCACACCGCAGGAACGGGCGAACTTCGAAACGTATCTGGCGGCGGGCTTTCTTGATACCTTCCGCGAACTGGAGCCCGGCGGCGGCCACTACACCTGGTGGAGCTACATGGGCGCGGCGCGCGCGAAGAATATCGGATGGAGGATCGACTATTTTTGCATCTCACCGTCGCTGCGGCCGCGGCTGAAGGACGCGTTCATCTGGCCGCAGGTGATGGGGAGCGATCATTGCCCGGTGGGGATCGTTTTGCAGTAGGACGCGGGGCATGCTCCTCGCCTTCCATAAACCGCACGGTGTTCTTTCCCAATTCACCCCGGATTTGCCCGGGCAGCGGACTCTGGCGGAGTTTGGTTTTCCCCCGCGGGTGTATCCGCTTGGACGGCTGGACTTGGACTCGGAGGGGTTGCTTTTGCTGGGCGACGAAGGGGCGTTAAACACCCGCCTCCTCGATCCGAAAAATGCCCACTGGCGGCGGTATTACGCACAAGTGGAGGGGGTGCCGTCGGCGGTGGACCTGCAAAAAATGGCCGCAGGAGTTGTCATCCAGGGCCGTCGGACCCTGCCGTCGCGGGCATGGGTGCTGGAGACGGCTCCGGAGGTTCCGCCAAGAAATCCTCCGGTGCGTTTCCGACAAAACATCCCGACCTCCTGGATTGCGGTCGAATTGCAGGAAGGCCGCAACCGGCAGGTGCGGAAAATGACCGCCGCCATCGGATTTCCCACGCTGAGGCTGTTGCGCGTCCGCATCGGAAATTTTCCTCTGCCCGCCGATCTGCCCCCTGGCCAGTGGCGCGAACTCCATCCCGCAGAACGCGACGCGCTCCTCGAAAATTAGAGCTCCAAGAGCGTGTCTAAATATGCGGATTTCCGGGAAGAATGGAGACCGCTTGCCGAAGGCGACCCAAAGGGCGAAGCGAAGCGCCGGCAAATGTGCGCCGTCGTATCCCCGGGGTGCCGAGGGCCCGGCACCCTCCAGGGATTGCCTTTTCCGTCTCGCTCTACGACCCGGTCCCGACGTATTCCGCCGTGTAGGTGTCGAATTTCGAGGTCTGCCCGACTTTCGGGGAAGACTTCAGATCATAAACATTGTTGCCCACGACCTGGTTGCTTTGTGTGTCGAAAATCATGACCTGCGAGCTGCCCTTGCTGTTGCTTTCCTTCACGGTCTTGACCGCGATGAACCGGGGTTTTTTGGCGGATTTGGTCCCCGCAGTCTGGGCCTTTTTCTGAGCGGCGGCCCGTTCTGCCATGTACAGCCGCGCGCGCTGTTCGGCGATCTTGCGCTGGCGTTCGGAGGCCTGTTGTTTGGCAATGACATACGCCCCGCCGGCGGCGAGGGCGGCGGCACCGAGGGAGACGGGGACGGTGATGCGGGAGTCCACGCCGGCTGCGGCCATGGGAATGGCGGTGGCGAGGCCTGCCGCGGTGCCAAAGAATGCGGCATTCTCGCCAGGAGAAAGATTTTCGCAGGCAGAGGTGAAAACGGCCAGGCTCAGGACGGCCGCGCTAGACTGCAGCAACTTGGTGTTCATTGCCTTTTTGACTACGCAGGAAGTTCCTCGCCAGCAAGCGCAAATCGGAAGGTGAAAGTTTCATCGACGCCACTGCGCGGGGTGGTTATGAGTGATTTTTCACACCATCCCCACCCATGAAAGTCGGCGTCTTCTCTGCAATTCTCAGCAACGTCCCCCTCGAAAAAGCCCTCGAACACATCGCGGGTCTTGGCTGCGACACGATCGAACTCGGCACCGGTGCCTATCCGGGAGACGCCCATTGCAAGCCGGCGGAACTCCTCGCCAGCAAACCCAAACTCGACCGCTTCCGCGACCTGGTCTCCAGCAGCGGGTTGGAAATCAGTTCGCTTTCCTGTCACGGCAATCCCTTGCACCCGGACAAAAAAATTGCCGCCGCGCATGACAAGGTTTTCACCGATACCGTCAAGCTGGCCTCGAAGCTCGGCGTCTCCGTGGTGACGACTTTTTCCGGCTGTCCGGGCGACCACCCCGGCGCGAAATATCCGAACTGGGTCACTTGTCCCTGGCCGCCGGATTTTCTGACCGTCCTCGACTGGCAATGGAACAAAGTGGCGATTCCCTATTGGAAAAAACAGGCCGCGTTTGCCAAGAGCAACTATGTGAAGATTGCGTTCGAGGCGCACCCGGGGTTTCTGGTCTACAATCCCGAGACGATGCTGAAGATGCGCGAGGCGTGTGGCCCGACCATCGGCGCGAACTTTGACCCCAGCCATTTTTTCTGGCAGGGCATCGATCCGATCAAGGCCGTCCGTGCCCTGGAAGGGGCCATCCATCACGTCCACGCCAAGGACACGGGCCTCTATCCGATCAACGCCGACGTCAACGGCTATCTCGACACCAAACATTATGGGGACGAAAAAAACCGCTCATGGATTTTTCGCACGGTCGGCTACGGCCAGCCGCGCCACTTTTGGTGCGACTTTGTCAGCACGCTGCGGATGTGTGGATACGACGGAACGCTTTCGATGGAGCACGAGGACAGTCTGATGTCGCCAGCCGAAGGCCTGCGCAAAGGCGTGGAATTTTTACAGTCGATTGTGATTCGCGAGCCCAAGGGCGAAGTGACCTGGGCCTAATAAGCCACCGGCTGCCTCAAATTGCTGCCGGGTAAAGTGATGAAATCCTCCCACCTTTCCCTGGCGGTCGCTGTTCTGGTCGGGTTTGCCGCCGGCACCCTGGCCGGATATCTCGGCGCAAATCGGAAGCCCGTGTCGACGTCTGTCGCCGCCTCCTCCCCGGGAGGGAGTGCTCCCTCCGGCTCCCGTCTTTCTGCCGGGTTCCGGGAGGGGGAACCCACGTCTACGGAAGCGGGGACGCCTCCGCCGCCGGGGACCTTGCCCATTACGGCGCAGCAACTGCGGGCGCAGATTGCCGACATTGACCAGTTTGGGTTTGGAGGCATGGATTCGATGCGCAAATGGGCGGATATTACGGACCGGCTGCGCGTGTCGGACACCGCCGCCCTTGCCGCGGAGATGGCTGCGTCGCCCTATGCGGCCGGACAGGAGATGGGGTGGAGTTTTGTCATGGCCGCCTACGCGGAAAAAGATTCGGCGGGCGCCTGGAATTTTGCCCGGGCGCTCGGCTCGGCCAACCTCCGGCAGATGGCGATGATGTCCGTGATTTCCAACGTCGCAGGAAGAGATCCGACGCAGGCCCTCGCCATGGCGGATTCGATTGACGATGATCAGGTGAAACGTCAGGTCCGCTCCATGGCGCTCATGAGCCTCGCCCAGAAAGATCCTCAACGGGCGCTCGATCTGGCGAAAAACTCCCCGGGTTCAGGACAGGGCGATTTTGCTGTGTCCATGATTTTCCAGCGTTGGGCGCGTAAGGATCCCGAAGGGGCCAAGGTCGCCGCCGCCGGGCTGGAAGGTGAGACGGCCGACCAGGCCCAAAATGCGCTCCTTAGTTCGCTCACCCAAAACGATCCGCAGGCTGCGTGGAAATACGTGCAGTCTCTCCCGGTCTCCGGTGAATCCTATCGGGATCCCCGCCAGCAGGTCATCCAAACCTGGGCGCAATCCGACCCGAAAGGTGCCCTCACTGCCGCGCTCCAGATTACGGATGAGGGCACTCGCACCACGGCCATTTCGACGGCGGTGGGTTCTTGGGCGAGGACGGATCAAAAGGCCGCCCTGCAATACACCATTGCCGTGCAGGATTCGACGATGCGTTCGGACATTCTGCGTTCGCTGAGTTCCAACCCGACCGGCAACCGGCAGGAGCTTCTCGACGCCGTGATCGAACACATGCCGGTGGGCGACAATTTTCAACAAGCGGTCAACGGGATCGTCTCCAGTTGGGCGAAGGACAATCCGAAAGAGGCGGCGGCCGCCCTGACGCAACTTCCGACCGGGCGGGTCTTTTCCCAAGCCGTCTCCCAGATTGCCTCCCAATGGGCGCGCACCGGGAAAAAAGAGGAGGTTTTTGCCTGGGCGCAGGGGCTTCCGGAGGGGGAGGCGAGGCAGAACGCTTTGAATTCCCTTTTTTCCCAATGGAGCGGACAGGATCCCCGGGGTTCGCTCACCGCGCTGGATTCCCTTTCCGGCGCGGAGCGCAAGAGTGCGATCCGCTCGTTGTCGTCAGGCTGGAGTCGCAAGGATCCGGAAGCCGTTCTGCGCTGGTCGGCTTCCCTCCGCGACCAGGACGAACGCCGCGACGTGATGCGGGATGCGGTCTCCCAGTGGGCCAACACCTCTCCTGCGGCCGCTGCCCAATATGCCCGTGGGCTCCCGGAAAGTGAACGGGGCCCGGCCCTGCAAGCCGCGGTGGAACGTTGGGCGTCGAAAGATGCGGAGGCCGCGGCGAACTGGCTCTCCCGCCAGCCAACGGGGCCGTCGAGAGATTCGGCCATCACCTCGCTCACCCGGAAGATTGTCGCCGAGGACCCTGCCACCGCCATTTCCTGGGCCGTGCAGATCTCCGACCCGAAAGCGCGTGAGCGCGAGATCGAAAACCTGGCCCGCGATTGGATGCGGCAGGATGCCGCCGCCGCCCGGGCCTGGATCTCGACGTCCACCCTCTCGCCCGAAGCCCGGCAACGCCTGGTCAAATAAGCGGAACGGCCACGCATCCGGTATTCTGACCCCGGGAGGGATCGTTGTCCCCAAACGATCCGTCGATCCTGTGCCGGTTTGAAATCTGAGAGCGTGTCTAAAAAAGCAAAAATTGGAGGGTGCCGGGCCCTCGGCACCTAGGGATGCGAGGGCCCGCATCCCTCCATTGTACCCAAAAATGGGCATTTTTGGACACGCTCTGAGGGAGGAGTGGGTCGAAACTCGGAAGAGAGATGACGGAGGGTTGGGGACACCCCTCCCTACCCGTTCCGGCCCTGGGAAACCGGGGCACACGCTTTTCCCTTGCATCAGTCACGCCGTCGCGCTTCTGTCGCCCGGAATGAAGACGATCAGCACCGATACCATCCTGGACGCCCTCAAGTGGCGCTACGCCACCAAACAATTCGACCCGACCAAAAAAATCGACCCGGCCACGTGGCTCGCGCTGGAAGACGCTCTGGTCCTGTCGCCCTCTTCGTTCGGATTGCAGCCGTGGAAGTTTTTTGTCGTCAGTGACCCGGCCAAACGCGAGGCCCTCGTGGCGCAGTCGTGGGGCCAGCGTCAAGTCGCCGATGCTTCGCATCTGGTGGTTTTTGCGGTCAAACATCCGCTCACGGCCGACGACGTCCACCGGCATATTGTGCGCACTTCCGAAGTGCACGGAACTCCGGTGGAAAACCTGGCGGGATTTGAAAAAGTGGTGGCGGGATTTTTAGAGAACCCCCCCTATCCCCTGGATCTGCAGGCATGGTCCACCCGCCAGGTGTACATCGCTCTGGGCAATTTTATGACCGCCGCCGCGTTGCTCGGAGTGGACACCTGTCCGATGGAGGGGCTCGATCCCGCGGGATTCGACAAGACTCTCGGGCTGGAAGGTTCGGGATATTTTACCGTGGCGGCCTGCCCCGCGGGCTATCGGGCGGAAGGTGACAAATATTCCACGGCACCCAAGGTTCGCTTCGAGAAACACCACATCATCACGCATCTATGAACCCAGCCCTGAAGACTCTCATCCCCCTGGGGATCATTCTGCTGTTTGCCATTGCCATCCTCACCAGCCTCTCCGTCGTGGTGGAGGCGGGTCATGTCGGTGTGAAACGCACCCTTGGCGCGGTCCATCCCGAACCGCTCAAGGAAGGCCTGCATTTCAAAAAGCCCTTCATCGACAGTGTCGAGCAAGTGGATATCCGGCTGACGGCGAGTCATGCCCAGGCCACCGCCGCTTCGCGGGATTTGCAGACCGTGACCACCCAGGTGACGACCCAATATTCCATGAATGGAGCCCTCGCTCCTCTGACCT
Organism: Terrimicrobiaceae bacterium; assembly: GCA_041752695.1. Classification (GTDB taxonomy): domain Bacteria; phylum Verrucomicrobiota; class Verrucomicrobiia; order Chthoniobacterales; family Terrimicrobiaceae; genus CALCJD01. The sequence goes on along the minus strand of JBGSVZ010000085.1, from coordinate 86,777 downwards.
ACCAGACGGTGGGAAATCTCGGCAAGGTGTCCGCCGTGCTGGTCGAACCCGCCATTCAGGAATGTGTCAAGGCCGTCACCGCCAAGTTCACGGCGGAGGAACTGGTGACGAAACGCGAATTCGTCAAACAGCAGATCCAGCAGGCCCTCGTCTCTTACATCAACACCACTCTGAAAGAAAAGGGCCTGGAGAATTCCGTGGTCATCGCCAACGTCGCCATCACCGACTTCAACTTTTCGCCGGAGTTTAACAAGGCCATCGAACTGAAAGTTCAGGCCGAACAACAGGCCCTGCAGGCGAAGAACGAAAAACTCAAACGCGTGACCCAGGCCGAAGCCGCTGCGTCCGAGAAAACCCTTGCGGCCGATGCCGATGCCTACGCCACCGACGTGCAATCCAAGGCGCGGGCGGATGCCATCCGGCGGGAAGCAGAGGCCCTCAAGCAAAGCCCGGAACTGATCCGTCTGCGCACGGTCGAACGCTGGGACGGCGTGCTGCCCCGGGTCAGCGGAGGCGCCGACGCGATCCCGTTTTTTAATCTCAACGCCGAAGTGGAAGACAAACCGGCCCGGTGAGTCTTTCGCCAAAAAAAGGGGCGCGGTGGTCCGCGCCTCTTCGTGGCAGTTAAAAACTTAGTCGTGTCCAAGAAGGCAAATCCAGGAGGGTGCCGGGCCCTCGGCACCGAGGGCCCGGTGCCCTCCAAATTTCGACCCATTGTTACGCCTTAATATTTCACCGAGCAGCCATATGGTTTGGTTGAAGCCGTCGTGACCGGTTTGCCATCCATGATTTCCATCACCGCGGCCTTCACGTAGTTGGTCGCGCCCGCGATGCTGTCCGGGCTGGGGTTCGGCTTGTCGTCAATCGCGCCCATATAAACGAGAGTTCCTTCCTTATTGACGATGAACATCTCCGGGGTGGTCTTGGCATTGTAGAGTTTGCCCACGGTGCCATCCTCATCTTTCAGATAGGCCGTGGCGGCAGATTGATAGGTGTCACTCTTGGTTTTTGCCGTCTCGGGAGTTTCATTGCCCTGCTTGCCGGGAGCCGAAGAACAAATGGCCAGCCAGACGACGCCCGCGTCCGTCGCGGTCTTCTGCAGGCTTTGCATATTTTTGGAATCGTAATGTTTTTTGACGAAGGGACATCCGTAGTTCACCCATTCGAGCACGACGGTTTTGCCTTTGAAGTCGGAGAGTTTGTGTTCCTTGCCCGCCAGATCCTTCAGGGCAAATTCCGGGGCGGGTTTGCCGATTTCCGGTTGCGCCTGCGCGGTGGACAGAAGGGCGAGGACGGTGGAGAGGACGAGAAGTGTTTTCATGATCAGAAGGAACGTACGCGGAAGTGGAAGAGTTGCAAACGGCGGCGGAAATTTCTCGGCCAACCAAAAACACTTGCAAACCGGCCACCCGTTGAATCTATTCCTTCCGTTATGCAACTGGATAAACTCCTCAAGGCGCTGGCGGCAGTGACAATCTCCTGTCTGGTGGTCCCATCGCTCGAGGCGGCCGGCGGGAGCTGGACCGAATACGCCAACATCCAGTATGGGGAACTCAGCAAGGGCAACAAAGACGCCAGCACCAATCTGGTTTCGCTGGATGTCTATGTGCCGGACGATCTGGCTCCCGGTGAGAAGCTGCCCCTGGTTGTCATGTTCCATGGAGGCGCGGCGGGCACGGGCGACAAGGCCCATCCTTCGGTAGTGGAAAACAAGATTCCTTTCTTCACTTCGAACGGGTTTGTTTTCGCCAGCGCGAACTACGAATTGTCGCCGGGCGCCAAATACCCCGTCAACATTCAGGATGTGGCCGATGCGATCACGTTTCTCTACGACAATGCGGCGGATTATCAAATCGACCCCGAGAAGATCAACGTGATGGGCCATTCGACCGGAGCGCATTTCGTAGCGCTGGTCGCGACCAACGGAGCGTTTTTCAAAAAGGCCGGAGCGTCCGTGGGGATTGTGAAAAAATTGATCGTGCTCGATGGCATCTACGACCTGCCCTACCGCATCCGGACCGATACGGAGGACGACAACACGCTCAACAAGGAGGCCATTCACACCATCTTCGGGCGCAATCCCATTCTTCTCTACGCCGCCTCTCCGTCTCTGATCCTCAAGAAAGCCCCCCGCACCTACACCCACCCGATTTTGAATTTTTTTACCGGCACCGAAGTCAAGATTGCTTCCGACGTCAAATTTATTGAAAGCCTTCTGAAGAACAACATTCCGGCTGGCGGCATCGAATGTAGGGGGTTCACTCACGCCGACGTGAATTGGTATGTGGGACTGGAAGGTTCGGAAATGAACCAGCCGATTCTCGATTTTCTGGCTGGGGCGGATCCCAAGACGCTCGATGGGGAAATCGAAAAGACCCCCGGACCTCCGGTTCCCTAACCGTCAGGGGTTGACTGGAAGGAAGCGGAAAAAGAGATCGGTTTTCGTCTGGTTTGCCGGACCGTCACCGGGCCTTTGCCAGAGCGTCCAAGACGATCTGCTGGGTCAGGAGTTCCGGTAGCACGATGGGTTCACCGCCGTTCGCCGGATACAGCACGTAAAAAGGCACTCCTACGCGGCCGAATTTTTTCAAGACCGCCGTAATCTCGGGATTGGCATTGGTCCAGTCCGCTTTCATCGGGACGATGTCCTTCGTCTGGAAGGCCTCGCGCACAGTCGGCACGTCGATGGCGGTGCGTTCGTTGTATTTGCAGGAAAGGCACCAGTCCGCCGTGAAATCCACAAAAACCGGCTGCCCCCTGGCCAGCAGCTCGTCGAGCGCCTTCTGCGAAAAGTCCACCCACGCGATGCCTCCGGTTTCGACGGATGACGCGGTGGCGCGTTGGGCACCGGTGAATTTTACCCCCAGGAAATACGCGCCGCCACCCGCCAGCACGAGTGCGGCGATTGCCAGACTGGCCGCCCGTGTCGCCGGTTTGGAAATCGGACCGCAGAACGCGCCGTAAATCCAGCAGGCCAGAGCCACACAAAGCAGGAAACACCCGAACCACAACACGCCCTCGAGCCCCTTTTGATTGCCGAGAATATAAAGCATCCAGAGCAGCGTCGCGATCAGCGGGAACCCCATGAATTGTTTGAGCCGCTCCATCCAAGCCCCGGGCTTGGGCAGGATCTTCATCCAGCCCGGCTGCGCGGAAAGGAGGAAATACGGCGCGCTCATTCCCAGGGCCACGGAAGCGAAGATGAGCAGAATGATCGCCGCCGACTGACTGAAAGCAAAACCCAGGGCCGTTCCTAAAAATGGTGCCGTGCAGGGGGTGGCCAGGAGCGTCGCGAAGACGCCTTGGGAAAACGAGCCGACGTACCCCTCTTTCGAAGACGCCTCCGAAAGCGCGTTCGAAGCCTGGCCGGGCAGGACAATTTCAAAGACGCCAAAAAGATTCAGCGCGAAGGCAAAGACCAGGCTGCCCAGCACGACGTTGAACCATGGATTTTGAAATTGGAACGCCCAGGTCACCTCGCTGCCGCCTGCCTTCAACGCAATGATCACCAGGGCCAGCCCCAGAAAAAACGCGAAGACCCCCCCGACGAAGGCCAGTCCGTGCCGCAGGATCTTTTCAGGCCGATCCCCTGCCTGCCGGATGAAGCCGAATATTTTCAGCGAAATCACCGGCAGCACGCAGGGCATCAGGTTGAGAATAAGGCCGCCGAGGAAACCGAAGAGCAGGGCTTTCCAGAGGGGAATTGTTGATTGTTGATTTTTGATTGTTGATTGGCTCGAAGGAGCGGGGCCGCCGGAAGAAACGAACCACCCTTTGCGGCCCTCGGCGGTGTCGGCGACGAGGACGCCCCGAATTTCGCCTTCCGCAGGGATGGTGATGGAGGCTGCGCCGTTGGCGGAGACCGGGATGCCGGGCATGACGGTGCCGGCGGCGGACGCTACCGCCGGAGTCGCGCCGGGGGAGGGGGCGCCGCTGCCGGGGTGTCCGACTTGCTGACCCTCGGCGGGCAGGGGAAAAAGGTCCACGGCGGTGACATCTGCGAGACCCGTGAGGTTGAGCGTGGATTGTGCGGGGCCAGCTTTCCAAGCGACGCCGAACGGCGGCGGTTCGGTGCTGGGAAGTTGGGCGCGGAACGTGGTGAAAAGTTCCTCGTTCGCAGGAGTGGCCGATGGGGCGACGGGGAAGGTGAGTTCCAGCTCGGCGGAGCCTGGCACGCAGATGGCCTCGCAAACGAGCCAGTCGGCCTTGGCCCGGAGGGTGATCGATTTCTCAGCGAGATCCGCGGGCGCCACGATGGTGGTGAGGAGCAGGACCTTCCCCTTGTAGGCATAGACCTCGATGTCGCCGGGCTCCAGGATCCGCTTGGGCAGGGGCCATTGGATGGGGCCGGCCGCAAACCCCTCCGGCAGCGTCCAGGCGATCGTCGTGGGAAAACCGGCGTCGCCGCCGTATTCCCAGTAGGTGTGCCAGCCAGGGGACATTTCCAGTAGAACGCCGACCTCGAAGGGTTTGCCCGGCACGATGGCCGAAGTGTTGGCCAAGAGGGAGGGTTTGACCAACGTCTTGCCCTCGTATTCCTGCGCGTGGACGGTCAGGACAAGAAGGGGTAGCAAAAGCCAACGGAACATGCCCCCGGTTACCATATCCTGCGAGCGCATGCAAACGCCGGCCTGGCATGTTCGATCTCGATATTTGCGGAACAAAAGTTCTTTTACCGCGAAATGGGGGGCTTGCTCCGGTCGCTTCGCTCTATCGTGGTCCTCCACTCAGAGTGGATGGAACGCCAAACTTTTCCATGCACTCCTCCGGTCGGAACATCAATTGCGTCCAAGAGAAACTCCAGTCGAGACCTTTAAAGGTCGCCGTCGCGGCATCAAAGCGAACTTGTAAAGGCTCCTGGGCGAGTCGACGCTGCACCGCATCGAGAATGGCCAGCAAAGCGCCACCCTTCGCGCGGTGCAGCAGATCCTCAAGGCCCTGCGCTGCGACTACGACGATATTTTTGGCAGCTCCGTCGGCGTGGCGGAAAATTCTTCATCAGCCAGGACGGCGAGCGGAGACCGGTCCGTCGGTGTTTACAGAAAAGCAGGGAGTAAGAAGTAGGCCGTCCGAAAACTCGCAATCTGGAGGGTTGCGGGTTGATTCGTACCGCATGCGCGGGACTCAGCACTTCGCATGCGCTCGGGTTCACGCAACCCGGGCGGCAAGAGCCTGCCGCCCTCCATCAAAGCATTCTTGCCTCTGCCTTTATCCGCGCCCATCTGCGCAATCCGCGGTTAAATTCTTCGGTATTTTTCCGGTTCAGAGCGCCTTGAGGAATTTAACAATGGCCGCGCGGTCGGCGGCGGGCATGGTCCGGAAGTTTTCCTTCGCTTGCTCCGCTTCACCGCCGTGCCAGAGGATTGCCTCTTCCAAAGTGCGGGCGCGTCCGTCGTGCAGGTAGGCTTCCCCGCCGCTGACTCCGGCGGTGAGGCCGATGTTCCAGAGCGGTGCGGTGCGCCATTCCGCGCCGGAAACCCCCTCTTCGCCCATGGTGTCGGCCAGACCCGGCCCCAGATCGTGCAGCAACAGATCCGTGTAGGGCCGGATGGTTTGGTTGCGAAGTTCGCCGAAAGGGTGATGCGGACCGGTCTGGAGCGTGGGCGTGTGACATTTCACACAGGACGCCGTCTCGAAGAGCGCCTCGCCGCGCACCACGTCCGGATCGGTCAAGTCGCGTTTCGCCCCGACCCCAAGCAAGCTGACATAACGATTCATCTGTGCCAATTCCGTCTGCGTAACTTCTGGTGCTTGGGAAGAGCTGTCGCCATCCAGGGTGGGGAAAAGCGCGCTGCTTACGCCCATGTCCCGGTTGAGGGCATAGGCGATCTGGTGGTTCACCATGGCCTGCGACCCTTTGTATCCAAATCGCCCGAGACGCCGGATGTTTGGGTCCGTCGGATCCTCGATGCTAGCGATTCGCCCGGAAATGCCGTCCCCGTCTGTATCATTGGGATCGGCCAGGGTTTGAATCGAGGCTTCCGGAATCGCTTCCAGCAAACCCAGTCCGACCAGGGCCGGGGCCATGCGGACGGAAAAGTACGGGGGCGTCGTTCCTTGAAACCCATAACGAGGTTTTCGCAGGGAATACACGGTGCCGTCGGCATACGTGCCGGAGGTATATTCGTAACTGGAAAGGACGGCGGTCCCTTCGGCCAGACCGCTGGTGGCGAAGGGCTGCAATTCTTCGCCGAGGGTGGGATGCGGTGTGCCGTTAGGATCAATGCCCACCTTGACCACGGATCTTAGCAAAGTTTCCCCGACGTTCGGCGGGAGGGCGCGGCCGTTGTTCCCATGACAGCTCACACAACTCTGCGCCACATACTTCGGACCGACTTTGCCGGCATGCTCGGGCATCACCGGATTGCCCGGTTCGACGTGGCCGCCGGTGCGGAAATCCGTGTTATGCAATCTGCGTCCCAGCATGAAGGGATGCCCGCTCTCCGGCGAGATGTTGCCGGCCGTTTGTTTGAAGCGGTGCTGTGGTTCGTTGGAGTATTGATAGGGCAGGGTGGTGAGCCCTCCAAGCCAGGCTGTCCGCGGCAAAGGAGACGAATCAAACGAAGCGGCCGCTCGTGCAACGGGATCCGTTAATTCCTCGCGGATTTTGGCATACCACGGCACCACTCCTTCCCCGACCATGTAGAGAAAGGTGGTGCCATAATAATTTTCACGGCCATTGCGCAAGGTGGATCCCAGCAAAAACTGGCTGATCTCAATCTCAATCCGGTCACCCAAACGCAAGGGACGATTTTCCGGTTGCTGGGTGGAAAGTGTGGTCGTGTAATTGTAATCCGTTTCGCCGGGGTAGCGGATGGAAGGATGCGTGGAAACCAAAGTCGCCTGGACATTGTGGTGATACCCGGAAAGTGGCGAGTCCACGCGAAAGAAGGCGCGGAACTCCGCCGGATTCAACGCGGCCTGGGTCGTGTAGTTGAAGGTAATGGTCGATCCCCCTTTGGCGATCCGATCGATGATCTCAATATTAGCCACCCGTTGTTCCCAATACCAGGTGAGGTAGTGATCGTATTTCCGAAAAATCACCCCGCCAACGATGTCTTCGCGGGCATGCCGGTCCCGCGCGCGATCAGCCAGATGGGTGATCAGGGCGGACGATGTTTCCACTTTGATGTCGGGCTCACGCACCGTGGAGGCATCGAAGAGCGGCGTCACGGCGGTTTCCGTCCCGCCGTATTTGACGCGGACATAGGTCGCGTTGCCCGCGATGGGCACTTGAACGGATTTGGGTGTTCCATCGCCCAAGACCGGGGTCAGATCCGTCCATTCTCCGGAGGCCAGATCGGAGGTGGACTGGGGTTGATACAACACGCCGATCGTTGTCGGCCAGCTGACGAGCACGGCTTGCTGGGAGGGAAGGGCTTCGATGGTCAACGAGAGCGTCGATTCCGGGGAGGCGAGCGCCCATGGCGACAGAGCCAGACAAAAGCCTGCGAGGAGCTTGATCATCGTATGGAAGGCGTTGGCAGCAGAGCCGGAGACTACCATGCCGCATCGCTCGGATGTCTCAAACTCGATGAAACGGCAAAAAAGTCGACGAATCGACGGTGAGGAGAAACTTCGCCCCCCCGGGCAACAGCCCAGATATTTATTCCTCCTTCTCTTCCTCTTCAGCCTCGAGGGCTTCGAGTTCTTCGGGGGAGAGGAGAGTGATGCGGACGCGGCGCAGTCCATGGGCGTGGCGCTGGGCGATGGTCACGGTATACTCGCCGATGCGGATGGTCTCGCCCTGGGCGGGGAGGGCCTCGGCATTGCGCTGCACCCAGCGGTCGATCGTTTCCTTGGGCTGATATTCAAAATTCCAGCCGGTCTCGGTGCGGAGTTCGCGCACGGAGAGGCTGGCGTCCACCAGGATGGAATTTTCCGTGTGTTCGAAGATTGGCCCTTTTTCGATGTCCAGTTCATCGCGGATCTCGCCGACGATTTCCTCCAGCACGTCCTCAAGGGTGAGGATGCCGGCGAGGGCGCCGTTGTCGTCGAGCACGACGGCGAGATGGCTGCGGGAGGAGCGGAAAAGCTCGATCATCGAAGCCAGCGGGGTTTTTAGGAGGAAGGTAAGTACGGGGCGGATGATGGGTTGAAACGAGCAGTCCGGCCCAAGCGCCTGCACCTGCCAGAGCCATTCTTTGACGAGCACCATGCCGAGCACGTTGTCGAGCGAACCCTCGCAAACCGGAAAGCGGCTGTGGCCACTGCTTTGGGCGAGTTTAAGATTCTCGGCCACGCTGCGGTCGGCCCAGAGCGCGGCGACGGTATCGCGGGGCAGCATGACCTGCTGGGCCGTGACGTCGCGCAAACGCAGGGAGCGGACCATGATTTTGTTGATCAGGGCGTCACTGCGATGGACATGGCGGGCGCGACTAAGGACGTATTCCAATTCCTCCTGGGAAAATACGTGTTCGCTTTCGGAGGCGGGTTCCAGGCCGGCCAGACGCAGGAAAAAATTGGCCGTGCCGTTGAGGACGTAAATGAAGGGAAAAAAGACAAAATAGAACACCAGCAGCGGGGCTGAAACCCAGAGTGAAACCCCGCGCGGACGCTGGATGGCGAGGGATTTCGGGGCGAGTTCGCCGAAAACAATGTGCAGGAAGGTGATGACCGAAAACGCCAGGCCAAAGGTGATCGAGTGGCGGAGGCGTTCGCTTTCCACCCCCCAGTTCTGCAGGATGGGTTCCAGCCAGTGGGCAAGGAAGGGTTCGCCCAGCCAGCCGAGACCGAGGCTGCAGAGAGTGATACCGAGCTGGGTGGCCGAGAGGCAGGCGTCGAGGTTGTTGACCGCGCGCAGGGCCATGGGGACGCGCCAATCACCGGTTTTGAGCAGGGGCTTGAGCTGGCTGGCGCGGATTTTGACGATGGCGAATTCCGCGGCGACAAAAAAGCCGTTGCCAACCACTAGCAGCAGGATGACAAGCATTTGCCATCCCAGTTCCAAGAGCATCATATTCGACCAGGTCCTTCGGACTCCATAAGGGGCGGTATTCTGAATGCAGGCGGCCGGATTTCAATACCTCGTGAAAAAAATCCTCCATGGGCGAAATGCGTGGTGGATTTTCCGGCGGGGGGCTGTTAATTCCGCCCGACAATGTCAGATTTCGGCAGAGAAGACGCCATCGCCCTTTATAATGTTGACCGCTGGGGCGGCGGGTATTTTACGATCAACAAGCGCGGGCATGTCGCCGTGCTGCCCAATCAATCGAACTCTCAGAAGATCGACCTGATGGATATTGTGCGCGAGGCCCAGGACCGGAATCTGGAATTCCCGCTCACTGTGCGGTTCCACGATTTGCTGCGCGACCGCGTGGAGACGATCAACAAGGCCTTCGCCAGCGCGATCGAGGAAATGGGCTACCGCAATTCCTACCGCGGCGTGTTTCCCATCAAGGTGAATCAGCTTCGCGAGGTGGTGGAGGAGATCATTGATGCGGGCAAACCGTGGCATTTCGGCATCGAGGCGGGCAGTAAACCGGAAATGATGGCGGCCCTGGCGGTTCACACCGATCCGGAGAGCCTGATTATTTGCAATGGTTACAAGGACACCGCGTTCATCCGCACCGCGCTCCTCGGCCGCAAGCTTGGCAAGACCGTCATTCTCGTGGTCGAGAAGCTGGAAGAACTCACCCATATCCTCAAGGTCGCCGAGGACCTGCAGATTGAGCCCTACATTGGCCTGCGCGTGCGTCTGCTCTCGAAGGGGGCGGGGAAATGGGCCACCAGCGGGGGCGAGAATGCGAAGTTCGGCCTTTCTACCGCGGAGCTCGTGGAAGCCAGTGATCTGCTGACAAAATCCGGCCTCTCCCATGCCCTCAAGTTGGTGCATTTTCATGTCGGTTCCCAGGTGCCCGACATCGGCACCATCAAACGCGCCACCAAGGAGGCCGCGCGGTTTTATTCGAAGCTGCAGAAAATGGGCCATGCCCTCGGGTACATCGACGTCGGCGGGGGGGCTGGGGGTCGATTACGACGGCTCGCGCACGACGTTCGACAGTTCAACGAACTATTCGCTGAACGAATACGCCCGCGACATCGTGTACAGCATTATGGAGGTCTGCGACGCCGAACAGGTGCCGCATCCGACCATCGTGAGTGAAAGCGGTCGCGCCATTGTCGCGCATCATTCCGTGCTCATCGTCGAGGCCTTTGGGTCGATCGAAAAACACCCCGAGCGTCCGCCGGTGGAACTTTCCCCGGACGAACCGCAGATCGTCAAAGACATCGTGGAGCTTTCCGAAAACATCGGCAAAAAGAACCGTTTGGAAAGCCTGCACGACGCGCAGGAAATCCGCGAGCGCTCGCAGGCCATGTTTGACCTTGGCCTGCTTGACCTGCGCGCCAAGGCGCGCATCGATACCGTCTATTGGGAGATCGCCGAGCAGGTGGTCGTCATGTTCCAGGGCATGCGGTACGTGCCTGAGGAAGTGAAGGAAATGGAAGTCGCGCTCGCCGACCAGTTTCTTTGCAATTTTTCCGTCTTCCAGTCCCTGCTCGACCATTGGGCGCTGGGACAGTTGTTCCCCGTCATGCCGATTCACCGGCTGAACGAACAGCCCGACCGCAATGCCATGATGGTCGACATCACCTGCGATTCCGACGGCAAGGTGGCGAAATTTGTGGACCTTCAGGACGTGAAGGAAACGCTGCCCATGCACCGCTGGCAGCCGGGCTCGCCTTATTACATGGGATTTTTCCTGGTGGGTGCCTACCAGGATATCATGGGTGATATGCACAATCTTTTCGGCCGGGTGAACGAGATGCATATCTACCTCGATGACGATGAGGATTGCGGCTACTACGTCGAAGAGGTCCTGCCCGGCAGCACCATCGCCCAGGTGCTTTCGCTCACCCAGTGGGACACCAACGAACTGGCCCGCCGGATGAAAACGCAGATCGACGCCGCCATCAAAAGCGACCGCCTCAAGCCCAAGGAAGGCATGCGACTTCTTGATGCGTATGAAAACGATCTCAAGGCGTATACCTACCTGAACTTCGACGATCAGAAAAAAGAATGAGCCAGCGTACGCCCCTTTTCGACCGACATATTGCCGCCGGCGGACGCCTGGTCGATTTCGCCGGATGGGAAATGCCCGTGCAATATACCGGCATTCTCGACGAACACCGCGAGGTGCGGGAAAGCTGCGGCGTTTTTGATATTTCCCACATGGGAGAATTTTTCGTGCGCGGGGCGAAGGCCTCAGACTGGCTCGACTCTCTTCTCACCAACCGCGTGGCCCGACTGGCCGTCGGCGAGGCGCAATATTCCCTCATGCTCAACGAGCGAGGGGGAGTGATCGACGATCTGATTGTTTACCGCCTCGGGGACGATTCCTTTCTCCTGGTGGTCAATGCCTCCAAGATCGACGAAGACGCCGCCTGGCTCCAGGCCCATGCGGTCGAAGGGGTCGAGTTCCTCAACCGCAGTGCGGACTACGCCGCGCTGGCCGTGCAGGGTCCGAAAGCCGCGGAGGTTTTTCACAAGATCACCGGTCAGGCGATGCCCGTCGACCGCAATCGCGTGCTGACCCTGGGCGAGGCTTTTGCGGTCACCACCGGATATACCGGCGAAGACGGATTCGAACTCGTCGTGCCCGCGGCCGATGCCGAACGCTGTTGGGACGAAGTGATTTCGGCCGGGGCAAAACCCTGCGGACTCGGGGCGCGCGACACGCTGCGGCTGGAAATGTGTTATCCCCTCAACGGCTCGGATCTGGCCGCCGACCGCACGCCGCTGGAGGCGGGACTGGGATTTTTTGTCGATTTTGAGAAGGGCGATTTTGTCGGCCGCGACGCCCTCCTTGCCCAGAAAGCCGCGGGGCTCCCGTATCGCCTGGTTGCCATCAAGGTCGAGGAAAAATCCCCTCCGATCCGCCCGCATTATGCGGTGGTGGCCGACGGGGAAAAAGTCGCCGAAACCTCCAGCGGGGCGTTGAGTCCCAGTCTCGGTTACGGGATTGCGATGGCCTACCTCCCGTTCGCGCTTGCCAAGGTTGGGCAGGCTTTGGAGATTGAAGTCCGTGACCGCCGATACCGCGCAGTGGTCGTGAAAAAACCTTTTTACCAATCATGAATGTTCCCGACGATTTGAAGTATGCCGACTCTCACGAATGGATCCGCGTCGAGGGCGACGTGGGCACGGTGGGAATCACGGATCACGCCCAGGCGGAATTGACCGACATTGTTTTTGCCGAACCGCCCAAGGTCGGAGCGGAAGTGGTCGCCAAGTGTGCCGCTGCCGTGGTGGAATCGGTCAAGGCGGCGAGTGACATTTATTCCCCGGTCTCCGGGCAGATCGTGGAGTCCAACGACGCGCTGGCGGACAATCCTGCGCTGCTCAACACAGACCCCTTCGGCGCCGGCTGGATCTACAAGGTGCGTCTTTCCGATGCCTCCGAACTTTCCGCTTTGAAGGACGCCGCCGGCTATCGCGAGCTGATCGCGAAATGAGTTCCTTCGCGCGCCGTCATATCGGACCCTCTGCGGCGGAAGTTTCCGCCATGCTGGGCACCATCGGGACCGACTCGCTCGACACGCTGATCGAGCAGACCGTTCCGGCCGCCATCCGGCTTTCCCAAGGGCTGAACCTCCCCGCCGCCCGCACGGAAGAAGCCGCGCTTGCGGATCTGCGGGTGATGATGGACCGCAATGAATTGCACCACACCTTCCTCGGTATGGGGTATTCCAACTGCCACACTCCCGCGGTGATCCGGCGCAATATCCTGGAAAACCCCGGCTGGTACACCGCCTACACGCCCTATCAGGCCGAGATCGCGCAAGGGCGCATGGAGGCGCTGCTGAATTTCCAGACCATGGTCTGCGACCTCACGGGGATGGAAATCTCCAACGCCTCCTTGCTGGATGAGTCGACCGCCGCTGCTGAAGCCATGGCCATGGCGCGCGAGGTCAAGGGCGGGGATGCTTTTTTTGTGGCCGAGGACTGTCATCCGCAGACGATTGAACTGCTCCGCACGCGCGCTGAGCCGCTCGGCATCCGGATTCTCGTCGGTTCCCTCGACGACCTCGCCGCCGAGCCGGTTTTTGGCGTTCTGGTGCAATATCCCGCGACCGACGGGGTGATCGCCGACCTGCCTCCCATCATCGAGCGCATCCATGCCGCGGGAGCGCTTGCCGTGGTCGCCGTCGATTTGCTGGCGCTGACGTTGATCAAACCCCCGGGCGAATGCGGAGCCGACATCGTGGTGGGCTCCACTCAGCGATTTGGCGTGCCGCTCGGATACGGTGGCCCGCACGCCGCCTTCCTGGCCACGCGCGACGAACACAAACGCCGCCTCCCCGGACGCCTCGTGGGGGTGTCCCGCGATGCCGAGGGCAAACCCGCCCTGCGTCTCACTTTGCAGACTCGCGAGCAGCACATCCGCCGCGAGAAAGCGACCAGCAACATCTGCACCGCGCAGGTGCTTCTGGCGGTCATCGCCTCGATGTATGCGGTGTATCACGGACCCGAGGGACTCAAGGCCATCGCCCTTGGCATCCACGAAAAAACCCGCCGGCTCGCCGCCGCCCTCAAGGAACGCGGCTGGGCGGTGCATCGCGGTCCGTATTTCGACACCCTCCGGATCTGGCTCGGCGAGGATGAGTCCGATGCTCTCGTGCGCTGGGCGAATGAGAATGGCGTCAACTTGCGCAAGCTCGACGGACATGCCGTCGGGTTGTCGCTGGACGAAACCACCACCGACCTCGCGCCGCTTTTCCCGGTCTTTGATCTCGAAGGCGAAGATTTCCGAGGCGAACCGGCGGAAGTCCTTCCCGCCTCTCTCAAACGGGAGTCCGCTTTCCTCCAGCATCCCGTCTTTCATCGGTACCATACCGAAACCGAACTGCTGCGTTACATCCGGCGTCTGGAAGCGAAGGACCTTTCGCTCACCACCTCGATGATCCCGCTGGGGTCCTGCACGATGAAACTCAACGCCTCGGCTGAGATGCTGCCGGTGACTTGGGACAAAGTGGGTGGCCTGCATCCTTTCGTGCCGCTCGGACAGTCGCGCGGGTATCAGGAACTTTTCACGCAACTCGAAGCCTGGCTGGCCGAAATCACCGGATTCGCCGCGGTTTCGCTCCAGCCCAACGCGGGCTCGCAAGGCGAATACGCCGGTCTCCTGGCCGTTCGCGCGTACCACCGTTCGCGCGAAGATTTTGCCCGCGACATCTGCCTCATCCCTACGTCCGCGCATGGCACAAATCCCGCCAGTGCGGTCATGGCGGGAATGAAGGTTGTTCCGGTCGCCTGCGATGCCGACGGCAATATCGACCTCGCGGATCTCGATAAAAAAATCGAAGCGAACCGTGCCGGGCTTTCTGCCCTCATGGTGACCTACCCCTCGACGCACGGCGTGTTCGAGGAAACCATCCGCGAAGTGTGCGAGAAGGTTCACGCGGCCGGTGGTCAGGTGTATATGGACGGCGCGAATATGAACGCGCAGGTCGGACTCTGCAGCCCGGGCCACATTGGGGCGGACGTCTGCCACCTCAATCTGCACAAAACGTTCTGCATCCCGCACGGTGGTGGCGGACCCGGTGTGGGACCCATCGGCGTGGCGGCTCATTTGGCGCCCTTTCTGCCCGGACACTCCGTCGTGCCCCTTGGCGGACGCGAAACGGTAGGCGAAGTCTCCCAAGCCCCCTGGGGCAGTTCGAGCATCCTCGTCATCTCGTGGATGTATATCGCGATGATGGGACCGGACGGTCTCACCGAAGCGACCAAGGCCGCCATCCTCAACGCGAACTACATTGCCGCCCGTCTGTTGCCCTTTTACCCCGTGCTCTACAAAGGCCGCAACAACCGCGTCGCCCACGAATGCATCCTCGACCTCCGCGAATGGAAACAGCGTGCCGGCGTCGAAGTCGAAGACGTGGCCAAGCGCCTGATGGATTACGGATTTCATTCCCCCACCATGAGCTGGCCCGTGCCGGGAACGCTCATGGTCGAACCAACCGAGAGCGAATCGAAGGCCGAACTCGACCGGTTCTGTGACGCCATGATCGCCATCCACGGCGAGCTCTGCGCCATCGAACGCGGCGAACTCGACCGCGCTGATAACCCGCTGAAAAAAGCTCCGCACACCGCCGGAGCGGTCATCGCCGATGGCTGGAACCGTGCCTATTCCCGCGAGCAGGCTGCTTATCCCGCTCCGTGGCTGCGCGAGCACAAGTTCTGGCCCGCCGTGGCCCGTGTTGACAATGTGTACGGCGACCGGAACATCTTCTGCTCGTGTCCGCCGATGGAGGAGTTGTCTTCCTGAGCCGGAAGAATTCAGAAGAATTTGACCGCAGCCGAGCGAAGCGAGACAGACTGCCGAAGGCAGCCCTGCAAGGGTGAGCAAAGCGAATCAAATAGGACGGATGGGCGCGGATCAAGGGAGAGGCTCTTCAAACCGTCCCGGTTCTTTCTCGTCCGCCAAGTGGTGCATGTCGTCAAGACGCCAGCGGCAACGGTGTGTTGCCTTGCCGCAGAAGGAAAATCTCCGTTTCCTCCGTTACCTCCTGTAAAAATCCTACCGCACTTCCAGAGCCGTCCCCTTCACGGCCATCTGGCAAAGCACAAACGCATCCCAGTTCGCCAGCCGAATACACCCGCTGGATTGATTGCGTCCGATCTGGTCCGGGCTGTTGGTGCCGTGCATGCCGACGCTGCGGCGATTGATACCCATCCAGACGATGCCGACGTAGTTGTTCGGTCCGGCCGGGATCTCGTAGGCTTCATCGCTGGGGACGCCGCTTTTCAGGACGGATTTGTCGTAGCGGAACGTCGGCATGAGGATGTTGTTCATCACTTTCCATGTGCCTTCAGGCACGGGGATGGTGCTGGAGCCGGGCGTGCAGGGGAAACAGGCCACCATCTTGTTCTCCGCATCATAAACTTCGATGATCCGCGGCTCGCGAAGGAGGACGAGGCGGAAAGCGGGAGGCGTTGGTGTCGGAGTGGGTGAGGGCGTGGCCTCGGGGTTGGCGGCGGCGGCTTTGCGGGCGAGGGCTTCCTCGGTGCGCTTTTTTTGCAAAGCCTCGACGTCGGCCATGCGAAACGGTGCGACATTGGGCACGCGGAGGACGGTGCCCGGAGTAAGCTCGGTAATGCCTGTGTTCAGCTCCTTGAGAAAGGTCAGGTCGCAGTGAAACATCTCGGCGACCAACTCCCAGAGGTCGGCGTACGGCATGCGTTTGAGTTTGGCCTGTGCGGGCGGGGTGGAGGCGAGCGGGCCGACCCAGCGTTTGTCGTCCTCGGTAACGGTGTAGGTCGTATAAGCCTCGCCCATGGCACTGGTATCGAGGCGCGCCCCGGGAGGGAGCCCATTGGCGGCGGCGTAACGGTCGGCGACTTTCTGGGTGAACTCGCCGCCGAGGCCGTCGATTTTGCCCGGGCGAAAATTCGCCTGATCAAGGAGGATCTGCACGCGGGTCATTTCCTTGCGTTCTTCGGAATCCGGCGGAAAGGCCTCCATCTTCGCCACCTTGGCGGCGGGCGGCGTTTTTTGGGCCGGGGCGGAATGAGCCACGGCAAGGATTACGAAAAAAAGGAGAAGTCTCATGATGGGAATTTTACAGAAGGTAACAAAGGAAACGAAGGCGCAAGGGTTCTTCGTTCTCTTTGTTTGCTTCTGTTAAAAACTTCCTAAACCGACCTCAGGATGGTCTCAATTTCCGCCAAATCCGCGGGGGTGAAGTCCAGATTTTCCACGGCTTTCACGTTTTCCTCGATCTGGCTGACCTTGCTGGCCCCGATGAGGGCGGAGGTCATGGTGGGAAGGCGCAGGACCCAGGCGATGGCCATCTGGGCGAGGGATTGGCCGCGGGACTGGGCGAGGGACTGGGCGAGGGCGTCGAGGGCGCGGATCTTGCCGACCTTCTCCGGGGTGATGGCGTCTTTTTTTAGGAAGCCATGTTCCTTGGAGGCGCGGGAGTCGGCGGGGATATCGTGGAGGTAGCGGCTGGTGAGCAGGCCTTGGGCGAGCGGACAGAAGGCGATGGCGCCGGCGCCGGTTTCTTCGAGGGCACCGGTGAGATTTTCGGTTTCCACCCAGCGGTCGAACATGTGGTAGGCGGGCTGGTGGATGAGGAGTGGCACGCCCATTTCGCGGAGGATGCGGGCGGCTTCACGGGTGGCGTCGGGTTTGTAGGACGAGATGCCGGCGTAGAGCGCCTTGCCGGACTTCACGGCGTGGGCGAGGGCGCCCATGGTTTCTTCGAGGGGGGTCTCGGGGTCAAAACGATGACTGTAAAAAATATCCACGTAGTCGAGGCCCATCCGGGTGAGGCTCTGGTCGAGGCTGGCGAGGAGGGATTTGCGGGAGCCCCATTCGCCGTAGGGTCCGTTCCACATGTGGTAGCCGGCTTTGGTGGAAACGAGAAGTTCGTCGCGGTAGGCGGCCAGGTTTTCGCGCAGGACTTTCCCGAACGTGATCTCGGCGCTGCCGGCCGGCGGGCCGTAGTTGTTGGCGAGGTCAAAATGGGTGATCCCAAGGTCGAAAGCGCGCAGGATCATGGCCCGCGCAGTATCCGCGTTGTCGACCCCGCCGAAGTTGTGCCAGAGCCCGAGAGACAGGACGGGAAGTTTGAGCCCGCTTTTGCCGCAGCGGCGATAAGGCATGGTTTCGTAGCGGGACGAAGCTGGGACGTGAGACATAGGGGAGATAGAGACACGAATTTCACGAATTGGCACGAATTTTAGGAGGGAGCAAATGCGCCGCTTCCTGTTCGTGCAAATTCGTGCAATGCGTGTCTTCAGTTCTTCAACAGCACGCGGGCGTGGGCGAGGGCGGAGTCGGTTTTGCCGCCGAGCATGCGGGCGATTTCTTCTTCGCGGGACTCGCCGGTGGTTTCGTCGAGCTGGGTGCGGGTGCGGTTGTCTTTCACCTGCTTGCTGACCACAAACTGGCAGGCGGCGGCGGCCGCGACCTGGGGCAGGTGGGTGATGCAGAGGACCTGCCTGCTGCGTCCGAGGGCGCGCATTTTCTGGCCCACCTTGGCGGCGATCTCTCCGCCGACGTTGGCGTCGATCTCGTCGAAGATCAGGACGGGCACGTCGTCCTGGTCGGCGAGGGCGGATTTGAGGGCGAGCATCACGCGGGATATTTCGCCGCTGGAGGCGATGGCGCGGAGCGGTCGGGCGGGTTCGCCGGGGTTGGGGGAAAACTGAAACTCCGCGGTCTCGTAGCCGTGCGAGACGGGGGATTCCTGGGGTTCGAGCGAAATGGAGAATTCGGATTTGGCGAAGCCGAGGTCCTTCAGGCCGGTGCGCACTTTTTCGGCGAGTTTTTTCGCCGCGGCGGTGCGGGCGGTGGTGAGTTTTTTGCCGACGGCGCGGAGAGTTTTTTCAGCGGCGGTGATGTCGGCGTCGAGCGTATCGCGCCTTTCGGTGCGGGCGCGGAGGACGGCGAGTTTTTCGGCGGCCTCGGCGTGGAAGGCGAGGACGGCGTCCACGGTGGGGCCGTATTTGCGTTTGAGGGTCTGCAGAGTGTCGAGGCGGGACTCGATCTCGGAGAGATTGACGGGCCCGGATTCCTGCGCGGCCGAATAGTGGGCGACTGCGCGGGCGAGGTCGTCGGCGGCGGCGAAAGCGGCTTCACAGGAGGCGGAGAGTGGTTCCGCCGAGGGGTCGAGGCGGGTCAATTCGCGGGTGAGGCGCGAGAGGTCGCCGAGGCGGGAGGTGAGGGAGTCTTCGTCGTCGGAGGTCCCGGCGGCGAGTTTGGCGCAGAGTTCGGTGATGCGGTGGGAGTTGGCGGCGGCGCTCTGACGGGCAAGGAGCGTTTCCTCCTCGCCGGGCAGGAGGGCGGCGGAGTCGATCTCGGCGGTTTGGTGCGTGAGAAGGTCGAGTTCCCGGGCGATGGCTTGCGCGCCGGTGAGGATGGAATTTTTTTCCTCCTGGAGGCGGAGGAGGGCGCGGCGGGATTCGGCGAATTCCGCGCGGATCTCGTCGCTGGCGGCAAAGCGGTCGAGGAGACGGGTCTGGTGTTCGCGCGAAAAAAGACTCTGGTGGTCGTGGGGGCCGTGGAGGTCGACCAGGCGCTCGCCGAGGGCGCGGAGGAGGGCGAGGGTGCAGGGGGAACCGTTGACAAACTGGCGGCCCGCTCCTTCCGAGGGCAGGGTGCGTTTGACGAGGAGGCGTCCGTCTTCACAGGGTTCGGCCCCGTGTTCCTCGATGAGGGCAGCAAGGGGCTTGTCGGAGGCCTGATCAAAAACGGCCTCGACGGTGCAGGTGTCGGCGCCGGTGCGGATGAGGGACTTGTCGGCGCGTTCCCCGAGAAGAAGGGTGAGAGCGCCGAGGATGACGGATTTTCCCGCACCGGTTTCGCCGGTGATGGCCGTGAAACCCGGGCGGGGTTCCCACAACACATCCTCGACAAGGGCGAGATTGCGAATGCGCAGGGAGGCGAGCGTTGCGGACATCGGCAGACTATGGCATGAACTCCCCGCAATGCGGGAGTTGGAAATCACGTTTTTTGGCACAGGCACATCTCATGGGGTACCGATGATTGGATGTCAGTGCCGGGTCTGCACCTCGGCTGACCCGCGGGACAAACGCCTGCGCGCGGCGATCCAGGTGCGGACTCCCGAAATGGTCATTCAGGTGGACACGCCGCCGGATTTTCGCACCCAATGCCTGCGCGAGGCGACGACGCAGATCGACGCGGTCGTTTATACCCATTCGCACACGGACCATATTCTGGGATTTGATGATTTGCGGAGGTTTTGCGAGATGGGGGACAAGGTGATGCCCATCTATGCGTCGGAACGAACGATGGGTGATTTGGAGCGGGTTTTTCAATATGCTTTTGGCAACGAGTTTGCCTTCCGCAACTACATCCGGCCCGAGGCCAGGATTTTCTCCGGTCCTTTTTGGCTGGGGAAAACGGAGGTCGTTCCGGTGAATCTGCCGCATGGGCGCATGGTGACGAATGGCTTGATTTTCCTACGGGGCGGGAACAGGCGGCTGGCGTATTTCACGGACTGCGCCGAGGTGACGGACGAGGCCGTGGAAGCCGCGCGCGGAGTCGATACCCTGGTCCTCGATGCCCTGCGCCGGGCCCCGCACAAGACGCACATGTGTGTCAGTCAGGCCCTGGAAGCGGCGGAGAAAATCGGCGCGCGTCAGGTGTATTTCACCCACATGTGCCACGACCTCGGGCACGAAGAGACCGAAAGCGCACTTCCTCCCCACGTGAAATTGGCGTACGATGGTCTCCGTTTTGAAATTTAGCATCTTTCTGCTGGCCGTTGTTGGCGTGTGCGCTACGGCGCAAGCCGCCGTTCCCGAGGCCAAATCCACCGTCGTGATCTACAACACGGCGGACCCCACTTCAGTGGCTCTGGCGAAATATTACGCCCAGCGTCGCGAGATTCCCGAGAGCCAGTTGCTCGGCATCAATGCCCCGCTCACTGAAGAAATCAGCCGCGCCGAGTTTCGTTCCGCCATTGCCGATCCGGTGAGGAACGCCTTCGTGCGCAATGGTTGGTGGACCATGACAGGCGGCCGCGTGGTGCAGACCAAGGTGCGTTTTGTCGCCCTCATTCGCGGCGTCCCATTGAAGGTCCGGTCGGACGGTGCCACGGTGGTGCCCCGCACCGACCAACCGCCCGAGATCGGAAAACGCGACGAAGCTTCGGTGGACAGCGAACTCGCCTGCCTCGGGCTGGGCACGATTACAGCGCCGGGAGTATTGACCAATCCCTACTACCGCCGGTTCACCCCCATCCTCGACGCGAGCATGGATGCGGGCCTGCTTTTGGTTTGCCGTCTCGATGCACCCACGGAGATCACGGTGCGGGCGATGATCGACAGCGCCATCTCCGCCGAGCGGGACGGGCTGTGGGGCTGGTCGTATGTGGATTCGCGCGGCATCACGACTGGAGGGTATGCGGAGGGGGACAAATGGCTTTCCTCCGCCGCCACACAGATGCGGGAAAAGGGCCTGCCGGTGCTCTGGGACAAGGCCCCGGAAACCCTGCCGCCGGGTTATCCGGTGACCGATGCGGCCATCTATTACGGGTGGTATGCCGACACCATCAACGGACCGTTTGCCGACCCTTCCTTCCGCTTCCGGCCCGGTGCGGTGGCGGTGCATATTCATTCCTTCAGCGCGGCCACGCTGCGCAATCCCGCCGCGGGGTGGGTCGGGCCGCTGTTGGAACGCGGCGCGGCGGCAACGGTGGGCAATGTCTATGAGCCCTACCTTGCCCTGACCGCGAACCTGGACGTGCTACAGGACCGCCTGATGACAGGGTTCACCTTTGCGGAAAGCGCGTATGGGGCGCTTCGTGGACTCTCCTGGATGAATGTTTCCGTCGGCGACCCGCTCTACAAACCTTATGCCGCCTGGCGCTCGTTCACTCCGGGCGGGGCAAAATCGAGCTGGCAACGGTATCGCGACATCGTCTTGGCCACCGACGGCAACCTGATTGCAGCGGGACCCAAGCTGGCGGCGGCGGCAAAGGAAACCGGCAACAGCATGTTTCTCGAAGCCCTCGGCGCGGCCCAGGCCGATGCTGGAGATCTTGGTGCGTCGCTGGCCTCCGTCGAAGCGGCCCTCGCCATGAATAACAAACCGCTCGTGCGTTTCCGTCTGGTGCTGGAAAAGCTGGGCATCCTCCAGGCGCAAAAGAAAAAGAACGACGCCGGCGCGTTGCTGCTTGCCGAGAAAGGTCGCTCGCCCGGCCCTGCGCAGGCGGCTCTGCTGGCCGAAATCGGGCTCCGCATTTTCCCCCCGCCTCCGACCCCGGCGGCGACGCCCAAAAAATGACCTCCGCGGACCGCTATCGGGAGTTGCGGGAAAGTTTCGCGTCCCTCTCGGCGTGCGAAACTCCGCCCCGCGAAGCGCGCCTCTCCGAACTGGCCCTGCAGGCGCAGATCTACGGCGGGGAATTTGGTCTTTCCTGGCGAGGCGAGGATGGCGAGGTGGTCGAGGTGGTGCATTTTGGGTCCTGGAATCGCGAGCCCGGCCCGGACTTTTGCGGCGCGAAAGTTGTCATCAACGGGGTGGAAAAAACCGGCGAGATCGAGATCGATCCTGATGTGCGCGATTGGGAGAACCACGGCCACGCCCGCAATGAGAATTACAACAACGTCGTGCTGCATCTGTTCCAACGCCGCGGACCCCGCCGGTTTTTCACCCGGACGCGGGAAAATCGCGCCGTCACCCAGGTGTGTCTTGCGCAGGTTTCCGCAGTGCGCCCTTCGGGTCCGGCAACGCCCGCGCGTATGCTGGACGACAGTTCCGCGAGAGTCCTGATCGAGGCCGCGGCGGAGTTTCGGTTTTTGCGCAAGGCGGAGCGGTTTCAGCGGAGCCGTTTTTTATGCGGGCACGAGGAAGCCCTGTTTCAGGCCGTGGCGACCGGCCTGGGCTACAAAAACAACAAGATCCCGTTTCTCCTGGTCGCGCAGCGGGCCGGGCTTTCGCGTGCGGCGGCCCGGGACGGGGAGGCTCTCCTTTTCGGGTTGTCCGGATTTTTGCAAGCGGAGGATTTTACGCGCGGAGACGAGGAGGCCCGTGGCTATTTGCGGACCTTGTGGGAGGATTGGTGGGCGATGCGAGACGGGGAGGCCCGTCTGGTGCTGGCCGATGACGCGTGGAAGTTCGCCGCGCTCCGTCCCGCGAACCATCCCCATCGCCGCATGGGAGCCCTGGCGGCCGTGGCGGGCTCGTTCCGCCGTCTTGCCAAGTCCCCCTCTCCGGCAGACTTCATCCGCCTCCTCGGTTCGCTCGAACATTCCTACTGGAATGTCCATTACAGCCTCGCCTGCGAACGCCTGCCCCGGCCCGCCGCGCTCATCGGCGATGAGCGGGCAAGGGATCTCGTAATCAATGCTCTCCTACCCTCGCTGCCCCTCGAAAAGGGATGGGAAATTTTCAAAACGTTTGCCGGACCGAGTCCCAGTGTGCGGGTGAAAAAAGCCTGCGCGTGGATTTGCGAGGCCGAGCCGAAGGGCTTCCTGCAAAGCGCCCTCCATCAGCAGGGGCTCCTTCAACTGCACGAGGATTTTTTTCCGCGCGGTGCCGAGGAAATCTGGGGGGGATGGGCGCGCCGGCCATTGGAGTCCAGCGATTAGGTTCATTCACACCCCCATTCACCGACCGGTGTCATGGCGCATCCGCCCGAACCGCCCGGAATATAACGGTGTCGCTCGTCAGGCCTTCGTACTCCACTGTGAACGTCGGGCCCGAGTTGGCGGGAATCGTCCAAGATTCCACGGCAAGGCTGGCCGAGCCGTTGAAGTCGGAGGTGGGGACATTGACAAAATTGTCGTACAAATAAAGTTTGTAGGCCACGCTTTGGTCGGGAAGGGTCACTGTAGCGGTAAGCTGAAGGGGCTCCGCGACGGGTGGGACGTTGCTTTTGTGCGCAATTTCGGGTTCGCCGTTTTGGCTGGCCGTGAGCCGGACGGGAATGGTGACTCCCCCGGGGTCCAGAACCCCGGAAATGGCGATGCCGTAGTTTTTCGGCGTGTCTTTCAGCATGTAGAGGGGTCCGCTCGGATCGTTGGCCTGAATCCGGTTGCCGGGGAAATCCCGCAGAAGGTAGGGGAACAGAAACGGAAACTCGGGCGGCGTGCCGACCGGACCGTAAAGGCCGTTGTCGCTGATGGTTATCACATCGCTGGGAAAGTACCGCAGCTGGTCGAGCGGAGAGTCGGATCCCCATTCCAGCACGGGAACGATGTGGTCGTAGGACTTGTCGCCACCGGTGCGGTTGGTCCACTCCTCCAGGATAATCCCGTTGTTGAAGACGCCGATGATGACGACCTCGCCGGCGAGGGTCTGCCTTTTCACCCATTCCAAAAACTCCCGCGGGGACCACTGGCCGCGGTTGGGGAATGGCGTGGCGGCGAGCCGCATGACTTGGGCCGCGGCGGTGTCATTGGCCCCCAGCAGGAGCTGACTGGACGAATCCGTCTGATTCGCGCCCGGCGAGGCGACACTGCGGGCAGTGAATTGCGAACAATACTGGCCGAAGTGCAGACCCGCGCTGATGAAGCTGGTTTCCCCGCAGTAGCCGGAATTCTCATTCCACTGCTGCCGGGGCTCGATGCCGTGGCTGAAGGTGTAGGTGGCGGCGCGGAGCTGCGACTGGCCGGCTACCGCCGACATGACAAAAACCAGAATGACACTGGGCCAAGAGCGATAAGTCATATAGGAAGGCTACCGGGCCCGCATTCCGGCTGCAAGCCATACCGCCGCCGGCCTGTTCCGCCGCCTGGATCGACTTGGCGATCGCGGTCAGCGCGCCGGTCGTGTCTTCCCGGACGTCGGTCGGTTACTCGAAAAAAGATGCCCAGTTGGTCGTTGCCGACGTTGGTTTTGCCGCGGGGAAGTCAGGTTTTCCTTGGGCGGGGATTTTGACATTTTTCCGGCGGCAGCTACCGTGCCAGCGTGAAAGCGTTCCTTGCTGCGGTGATCACGGTTCTGGTCCTCGCGCCGACCGGCGCGTCGGCCCAGTTTTTGCTCGATGGGTTCCTGGATGATACCGGGGCGGTGACCTTTCCGGATCCGCCGAATTCGGTCATCACGTTCAATATTGACGGTACCGAAGTCGACCGGCAGATCAGCGTGGAGGCCGCGGGAACGTTTTCCATCGTCAGCGAGGTCCTGGACGGTGCTTTTGTCGTCGATGCCAATGGGCCGGGGAGTGGATCGGCCAACGCCCAGGTCGAGTATCTCGGGTTTCTGGTCGACCTCGGGTCGGACACCTTTTTCCAGTTCTCCGCAGACCTCGTTGAAGGAACACCCGTGCTGGGTTTGCTTCTCAACGACAATACCTTGGGACAGATTTCCGGCGGGCTCCAACTTGGCCCGGTGACGACCGAAACGGTTTTCACGCTCGATATCACGCAGTTCACCGGTTATGTGCCGGGCTTTGGATCTGCTCTCAATGGCGTCACCATCTTTTTCGGTGCCGCCGACCAGTCGTTTTTCGTCGATGGCACTTCGTTCTCCTTCAGTCCGGTGCCCGAACCTTCCTCGATTTTTCTGGTCGCGGCGGCGCTGCCGGTATTGCTCGGACGACGTTCCCGACGGCGGATGGCGTCGGCCCCATAATTTCCATCTTTTGTTGGGGCGAAATCGCGTTTTCTCGAACTGAATCCGCGCGCAGGTTGATCTACTGCGCTTGATTTTCGGGGTGCCTGGGGTGATCAAATTCCCGCTCGGGGATTGACTTTGCGCGGCGGACCCTCGAAGAAGCTTTTTCGTCATGCCCCTCTCCCCGGAAATGGAAACGCTCTGCGCCGCGGCCGTCGAGTATGGCGCCTCGGATCTCCTGCTTCATGAAGGTCGACCGCCCCAGTTGCGGATCAACGGCAATCTCACTGTCCTCGATTTTCCGCCGCTGACCTCCGAGTTTTTTGATGCTTTGTGGAAAGCGTGTGAGGTGCCGGTGGAACAGCAGGATTTCGACACCAGCCTTACCACGCCTGCCGGATCCCGGTTTCGCGTGAATCTGCTCCGCCAGCTCGGTCGGCGCGCGGCGGTATTGCGGCGCATCCGCAGTGACATTCCGAATCTGGAAAATCTCGGTCTCCCCGCCGACCTCCTGCGCGACTGGATGGGGCGCAAGGCCGGAATCGTGCTGGTGTGCGGTCCCACGGGATCCGGCAAGAGCACGACCATGGCCGCCATGCTGGAGTGGGCGAATCAGAATTTCATCCGCCACGTCGTGACGATTGAGGACCCGGTCGAATACATTTTCACGCCCCGGCAGTGCCTTTTTACCCAGCGTGAAGTGGGTATCGACACGCCCACGTTTGCCGAGGGGTTGCGTCGCTCGCTGCGCCAGAATCCCGACGTGATTTTTTTGGGGGAAATCCGGGACTCCCTCACCGCGCAGACCGCCATCCAGGCGGCGGAGACGGGACACCTCGTTCTGGCCACGTTGCATTCTTCCACGTGTTCGGAGGCGGTGGAACGGATGCAGCTCTTTTTTCCCACCACGGACCACGAGTCGGTGCGGCGCACGCTTTCGGCGCAACTTCTGGGCATCATGTGCCAGCGGCTGCTTCCCGCCACGGATGGAGGGCTTGCCCTCGCGATTGAGTTTTTTACGAACATCGCGGCGGCGCGCAAATACATCGATGAGGGACGGCTCACCGAACTCCAGGACCTTCTGGCGCGTGGCGACGGGCGTTCCGCGGCGCAGTTCATTACCTCGTTGGTTAGTCTGGTGAAGGCGGGACGCATCAGCGAAGAGACCGCCATGGCCTCCAGCGACAATCCGCAGGAACTGCGCCGGGCCCTGCGCGGCATCAGTTCCTCCACCCACTCGAACCGGCGTTGAGTCATGGATCTCCCTCCTCCTCCGCCCGATATCCTCGAACTGCTGCGCGAGACTGTCAGCCGCGGCGCGTCCGACCTGCACATTGCGGCCGATGCCCCGCCGATGATCCGGTTGGATGGTTCGCTCACGCCCATCCTGGACCGGCCGCTCGACCCGGAGATGACGCGTGATCTGGTCTTCAGTTTGTTGAGCGAACACCAGCGGGCCAGGCTGGAGGAAAACTGGGAGTTGGATTTTGCCATTCAGGTCGAAAAACTCGGGCGCTTTCGCGGTAATGCTCATTTCGCGCGCGGGGCGCTGGAGGCCGCGTTTCGTTTTATCCCGGAGGAAGTGCCGGAGCTTCTCACCATCGGCCATCGCGAGATCGTTCCCAAACTCTGCGAACTGGACAGCGGCCTGGTCATTGTCACCGGGACCACGGGTTCCGGAAAAAGCACCACCCTGGCCGCGATGATCAAATACATCAGCGAACGCCGCGCGGGGGTGATCGTGACGATTGAAGATCCGGTGGAATTTGTCTTCCGCAATGCCCGCAGCATCATCAAGCAGCGCGAGGTTGGCAGCGACACCCATTCGTTTGCCGCGGCCCTGCGGCATGGGCTTCGTCAGGATCCCGATGTGATCTTGGTGGGCGAAATGCGCGACATGGAAACCATCGCCGCCGCCGTGACTGCGGCGGAGACGGGGCATCTGGTGCTGGGCAGTCTGCACACCATGGACGCGCCCGGGGCCTTCACCCGCATGGTGGATGTCTTTCCGGGCGATCAACAGCCCCAGATCATCGCGCAACTGGCCAACAGCCTGAAAGGCATTATCTCGCAGCGCCTCATTCCCCGGGAAAATGCCAAGGGCCGCGTGCTCGCCTCGGAGGTGATTGTTTCCAACATCGCGGTGCGTGCCGTGATTCGCGACAAAAAGTGGGAGCAACTCGTCGGCATCATCGAGATTGGTGCCCGCGAAGGCATGCACTCGTTTGACGAATCGCTCGCCGCCCTCTACCTCGACCGGCAGATCAGCAAAGAGGATTGTGTGGCCCACGCCCGCGACAAAGGGCGCCTGGAAAGCCTGATGCGCGACGGGAAAAAGCGCGGACTCTTCGGGTAGCTGGAAGGGGGAACCCGCTATTCCGAGCGGGGTAAGTCGCAGAGAGGTTCGATGCGATAGCCCATGCGGCGTGCGGCAGCGAGGAGGTCATCGCGCAGAGTTTCAAAAGCGATGGACGACGCTGGGGACGGAGTTTCGCCGGACTGTTCGTAGGGCTGAATCAAAGCGTCCAGGTTTTCCTGGATGCGTCTGGCCCGCCGCGGATCCGTTTGGGCAATAAGCGAGAGGAGGCCGGAGCCGGAGATGACCGTGCCTTCGCTATTTGTGTAGGTGCCGTCCAAAACATTTCGCAGCGACCGAAGACGGGATGGAATCTGGAACTGTTTCTCCGGCAGAAGGCTGGCGAGAATGAGGAAGTCGGTGGTGGCGACAGCGCCTTGCAGGATTCTGGCTGGGGCTTCCTTGTCACGCAGGAAAATGGCGTTGCGGAAGTTGCCTGCGGAATCGGAGCTCCAGGAGGTTTCGAGAAGTTCGACCTCACCGCGGAGGAGATTTACCGACTCAAGGAGATCGGCGTTGGACGGAAAGGTTTCGCCCGACACGCGCTGGGAGAGTTGTGCGGCAAGGTCATCAAATCCAGGCAGAGTAAGGGAAGGCTGGCGCGAGGCGAGCGTGGACGGCAGGGATTCCTGTTCTTCAGGGTTTTGCGGGTCGGTGTAAAACAGCGACATCTCAACGAGGGAAAAAGCCTCCCGGGCACTTTCCAGAAGAGCCTGCGCGCGAGTGAGATCGTCCGTAGTGAGCTCCCCGGTTTCGAGGGATTCACTGGTGGCAAGAAGCTGGCCGTCACTGTCTTCCGTGGCTGCTGCCACCATTCGGGCGGTGGTAAGAACGACCTCCTCGGAAGTGGCGGATGCGGAAGAACTGGGGGTCGGGGTCGGCGTTGGAGTGGGAAATGGCGTCGGCGACGGGGTGGGAGTGGGAGTGGGGGTGGGATCACCCCCGCCCTCCTCCGGGCAGCCGGTGGTCAGAATAACCACCGCGGCCAGACTTAGGACCGAAAGAGCCTTGGACAGCAGGGAAGGGAGGGGAAGTTTCATGGCATCCAGAAGCAGTCGTCTCTCTCCGGGAACCTATTCTCGACGTATCGCCGAGGCAAACACAGATTTTTCCCAGAAGGGATCGATCCTCACTCCAAAGCTTCCAGGCTGACGAGGATCTCCCGGTCTTTGGCACCGTCGCGGGGGCCGACGATGCCGCGTTGTTCGAGGATGTCCACGATGCGGGCGGCGCGGGTGTAGCCGAGGCGCAGGCGGCGCTGAAAGAGCGAGGTGGAGGCACGGCGTTCCTGGCGCATGATATCGAGAACCTTCTGCACGAGTTCCTCGTCCTCGTCGGTGACGTCTTCTTCCTGAGTGGCATCGCTGTTGAGTTTTTCGTGGATGCTGGATTCGAATTTCGGTTGCGCCTGTTTCGAAACAAATTCCACCAGCACGCGGATTTCCTCGTCGGTGACCAACACGCCCTGGGAGCGCAGGAGTTGGGAGCTCGCCGGGGGAAGGTAGAGCATGTCGCCCTGGCCGAGGAGCTTCTCGGCGCCCTTTTGATCCAGGATGACGCGGCTGTCCAAACCGGAGGCCACCTGGAAGGCGATACGGCTTGGGATGTTGGCTTTGATGATGCCCGTGACCACGTCGGCGCGGGGGGTCTGCGTGGCGACAATGAGATGAATGCCGGCGGCGCGGGCCATTTGAGTGATGCGGGCAATGGCTCCTTCCACGTCGGCGGGAGCCGTCTGCATGAGGTCGGCCAACTCATCGATAATGACCACGATGTAGGGCATGCGGTCGGGGATGATGAGTTCGTCATCCCGACGCACGGAGATGGGGGAATTGGGAGGTGGGATGTCGGAAGGCGGAAGGTCTTGTTCTTCAGAGTCGGGCTCGAGCTCGGGATCACTTCCGACTTCCGGCTTCTCACTTTCGACTTCGTCCAGTTCCGCCTGCGATTTGGGCAGGGGACGATCGTTAAAACTGGTGACGTTGCGCACGCCGGCCTTGGCGAAAATCTGGTAGCGCAGTTCCATTTCATCCACCACCCAACGAAGGGCCAGGAGGACCTTTTTCGGATCGGTGACGACCGGGGTGACCAGGTGCGGAAGACCGTTGTAAATCTGCATTTCCACGACCTTGGGGTCGATCATGATGAAGCGCAGTTCCTCCGGCGTGTAGCGGAAGAGGAGGCTCGCGATGATGGAATTAATGCAAACGCTCTTGCCTGAACCCGTGGTGCCCGCGACGAGGCAGTGGGGCATTTTGGCGAGGTCGGCGATGATGGTTTTCCCATAAACATCCTTGCCGAGGGCGAGGGGAAGTTTCGCGCCGGAGTGCAGCCAGTCCTCCGTTTCGAGAAGTTCACGCAAGGTGACCTTCACCTTGTTGGCATTGGCAATCTCGATGCCGACCGTGTCCTTGCCAGGAATGGGGGCGAGGATGTTGATGCGCTGGGCCCGGGTGGCCCGGGCGATGTCGCGTTCCAGTGCGGAAATGCGGTCCACCCGCACGCCACTTTTTGGCACCACCTCGTAGCGGGTAATGGTGGGGCCGTGGGTGATGGGACCCGCGCTGGCCTCGACGCCGAAATGGGCCAGGGTCTCGAGAATGGTGTTCTGGATGCTCCGGAGTTCGTCGTGATCCGCCGGGCGGTGATTGGCTTCGTCAATCGGATCGAGCAGGCTCAGCGGCGGGAGTTCGTAGTTCTCCAGGTGCAGGCTGCCAAGGTTGGGGCGGCTTTCCGTTTTTTTCTTTCGGGCCTGTTCGATCTCGGCCAGGGATGGACGTTTTTCCGGAGGAACGGTGGCGTCGAAGATCTCGGGCTCCGGTTGATCCTCCTGCGGGACAGGCGCGGGAGTGGGCTCGGGTTTTTTCTTGAGTTGTCGTTCGAGTTTGTCGGCCTGTTTGGCGAGCTTGAGCCGCTCGGCCTCCATGCGTTCGCTTTCCTCCATGGCCTCAAGGCGGCGGCGTTCGCGATCGGTAAAGTGGGTTTTCATCCGCTGCCAGCCCCGGCGCAGGACATTCACCGGGTGGAATCCGATGGCCAGCACGAGGCTGATCACGTAGATGGCTCCCAGGACAATGGGGGCACCCAAGTCGCCCAGCGGGGTGCCGAAGGCCCTGCCGACGTATAACCCGAGCCATCCGCCCGGGCTCTTGGCCGCAAATTGCAACTGCCGCCAATCCGCGAAAAACCACGGCTGGAGCTGCAGAAGGCAGGCTCCCGAAAGGACAAAAAGCAGGCTCCATCCCGCCCGCTCACGCAGGGAAAAATCCCGGGTGGTCAGTTTGGCAATGCCGTAGCCGGCCAGAACAATGATCCAGAGCCAGGCAGCCGCCCCGAAAAAGAAATAGAGGTATCCGGCGGCGACGGCTCCCACGACGCCGCACAGGTTGTTGAAGATGTGGCCTTTCGGTGATCCGTCATAGATGAGCCACGCCCAGCTCGGGAGGTCACCGGGACGGAATGTGAACAGGGCGACGGCCAGGAGGACCGCTGCTCCCGCAAGGGAGAGACCGATCACTGCGTCCCATTTGCCCCGTCGTTTCGCTTTGTTTGCCATGGAAAACCGACAAGTCTCCGCAATTTGCCGCCCGGCGGCAAGCATGACCCTCAAAAGGGATTGCAGGCCGGGCCGTCCTCGGAGAAAAAAAGGGATGCCCATCTCTCAGCCGATCGTTTTTGAACCCCTGCCCATGGAGCGCGTCTGGGGTGGCCGCCGCCTGGAGTCCCTCTACGGCAAGGCTCTTCCGCACGGAGCGCCCATCGGAGAATCCTGGGAGGTGGTGGACCGGGAGGGTGCGCAGAGTGTGGTGCACGCCGGTTCCCTGCGCGGCACCACGCTGAACGAACTGTGGACGAAACACCGGACCGAAATTTTCGGCTCCGCCTACGCCAATCATCCCGCACCGCGGTTTCCCATCCTGATCAAAATCCTCGACGCCCGCGACCGCCTTTCTGTGCAGGTTCACCCGCCCGCGGCCATTGCCCCGAGTCTCGGTGGCGAACCGAAAACGGAAATGTGGTATTTCGCCGATACCCAGCCCGGAGCCTCGATTTATGCCGGTCTCAAAAAAGGGGTCAGTCGCGCCCTTTTCGAAAAGCTCCTCCGGGAAGGCCGAGTCGAGGAGGCTCTCCACGTGATCCCGGTGGAAAACGGTCAGAGCATCTTCATTCCCAGCGGACGCCTCCACGCCATCGGCGAGGGCAATGTGATTGTCGAGGTCCAGCAAAACAGCGACACCACCTACCGCGTCTTCGATTGGAACCGCACCGGCCTCGATGGGCAGCCCCGCAAGCTGCATCTTGAAGAGTCTCTCGTTTCGACGGATTTCGCGGACTTTGAGCCCGATGTCTCCCGCATTGAAGAAGGGGTGCTGGCGGAATGTCCGTATTTTCGGGTGGAAAAAGTTCCCCTCACGTCCGCAATCCCGGCGTGCACGGACGGCCGTTTTGCCATCTACAATGTGCTGACCGGCTCCGTTCAGTGCGCCGGGGTGACATTCCGGCCGGGCGACTTTTTCCTCGCTCCTGCCATCCAGGAGGGGGCGCTGGTGGAACCCATCGCCGCTAACTCCGTCGTCCTGCGCAGCACGTTGCCGAGCTAAAGCGCCGTCTTTTTTCTCCCGGCATTTGAAAATCGGGGATCGTGGATTATCTTTTGGCATGATCCTCCCTTTTCTCGCCCTCGCCCTTCTCTCGCTTCTCGGTCTTTCCTGTGTGGTTGCGCCATTTCTCACTTCGAGCCGGTAAAAAAGGCCGGTTTCTTTGCGGGGAAATCTTGATTGTGACCGGTTGCGCGGGTAGGTTTAAAACCATGCGAACCCTCCTCGCTTTGCTGCGGAAATGCTTTCGACGTTCGGAGCCCAAACCCGCCGACCGGATTCTCTCCCGGTGGGTTCCTCTCTGAGATCATGCTCCTGGCCACTCTTTCCCAAAAAGCGCACTGGCAGCCGTACATTCACGAGCCGATTTTTTCCGAGTCCCTGCATTGGATCTCACGAAGTCTTGGTTCCTTGACGGAAGGAATCCATGAGCTGGGTCGGTCGGGTTGGTTTGCCAATGTGCATGGATACACCACGCAAGCCCGCGAGCTCTGCGTCTGGGAAAATCACCCCGCGACTATCGACATCCAATATATGATCGACGGGATCGAAGGGATTGACCTCGCCCCGGTGGCCTCCCTCGGAAATCCCACGGCTTTCAAACCGGAATCCGACACTCAGAAATTTGCCGCCACGAGTCATCCGGTGACTCAACTGATTTTGCGGTCGGGGGATTTTACGATTTTTCTCCCCGGCGAAGCGCATCGCCCCAAGGTCGCCGTGGCGGAACCGGCGGCATTAAGGAAGCTGGTGGTGAAAATTCCTATTTCCCTGCTCGCGGAAACCTGAAAATGCGACCGACCTGGCGTCGGTCTACGATCTCTTGGTGATTCACAACCCAAAAATCACCATGAACAAACTCGAACTCAAAGGGAATTGGAACGTCGTCAAGGGCAAGCTCAAACAGAAGTACGGTCAGCTTACCGATGACGACCTCGCCTTCGCGGAAGGCAAGGAAGAGGAACTCCTCGGTCGTCTGCAAACTCGCCTGGGAAAAACTAAGGAGGAGATCCGAGACGAGCTGGGGCGGCTCTAATCCATACGGCCGGCCCGGCCCTAGCGAGCGAAGTGAGCGTGACATGAAAAATCTCACCACACTCCTCGCACTCGCCACCGTTGCCCTTTTCGCCGCGGGGTGCGCTTCCAAATCCACCACGCATTCCACGGGGACGTCTTCTTCGTCCACGATGGGTTACTCCAAATAGGGCGGAGCCGAATGGGCGATCACCGGGGAGGGCTGGCTCAGATCCTCACCGGTGCGCTTTGGCGTCCAGAGGGAATCCGCCGAAGTCTTTCCAGTTTCCTTGGAAAATCCAGATAACTGGCCCGTTTAATCCTGATGGGCGAGGCAGGCGGCGATAAATCCCTTAAAGAGAGGGTGCGGGAAGTTGGGCTTGGATTGGAACTCCGGGTGGAACTGGCAGGCCAGGTACCACGGGTGGTTTTGCAATTCGATCAATTCCACGAGGGTTCCGTCGGGCGATGTCCCCGCGATGACAAAGCCCTTTGACTCCATCTGTTCGCGGTAGGCCATGTTAAACTCGTACCGGTGGCGGTGCCGTTCGGGCACTTCGGAGCGACCGTAAACCTGATGGGCCAGGGTGTTTTTTCCGAGGATCGCGGCGCATGTTCCCAGGCGCATGGAGGCACCCTTGGTGGTCACGTCTTTTTGTTCTTCGAGAATATGAATGACCGGATGCGGCGTGGAGCGGTCGAATTCGGTGCTGTTGGCATGCTCCAGTCCGCAGACGTTGCGGGCGAACTCAATGGTCGCGATTTGCATGCCCAGGCAGAGTCCGAGGTAAGGCGTGCGGGACTCGCGGGCGAAGCGGGAGGCCTCAATCTTGCCTTCGACCCCGCGGTCGCCGAAGCCTCCGGGAACCAGGACACCAGCGACCCCGCGCAGGTATTTGTCCGCGCCTTCATTCTCCAAATCTTCGGCGTCCACCAGGACAAGGTCGGCGGCGCAATCGTGGGACGCGGCGGCGTGGGTGAGGGATTCGTAGATGCTCTTATAAGCGTCCTGGAGTTCGATGTATTTGCCGACCACGGCAATTCGCACGCTTTTCTTGGGATGAACGACACGTTTGACGAATTTTTTCCAATTCGTCATGTCCGGCGCGGTGCCCTGGAGGTTGAGCGCGTGACAGACGTAATCATCGAGCCCTTCGTCCTGAAGGTTGAGCGGGGCTTCGTAGATGGAATGTTCGACGTCGCCGCATTCAATGACCGCTTCGATCGGGACGTTGCAGAAGAGCGAGAGTTTCTGGCGGACTTCCTTTTCGAGGTGCTGTTCCGTGCGACAGATGAGGACGTGGGGCTGGAGGCCGATCTCGCGGAGTTTGGCCACGCTTTGCTGGGTGGGTTTCGTTTTCAGCTCCCCGGCCGCCTTGATGTAGGGAACGAGGGTGACGTGCATCACGATGGAATTGCCGATGCCGGCCTCGAGAATGAACTGGCGGATGGCCTCAAGGAAGGGCAGGCCTTCGATGTCGCCGGTCGTGCCGCCGATCTCGGCGATGAGGACGTCGGCCCCGGAGTTTTGTCCGAGGTTGCGGATGCGGCGTTTGATTTCATCCGTGATATGGGGGATCACCTGGACAGTGTTGCCGAGGTAGTCGCCGCGGCGTTCGTTGGCCAGAACGGTTTCATAGACCTGACCGCTGGTGATGTTGTTCTCGCGGGTGAGGACGCAGTTGGTGAAACGCTCGTAGTGGCCGAGGTCGAGGTCGGTCTCGGCACCGTCGGCGAGGACGTACACTTCGCCGTGCTGGAAGGGGTTCATCGTGCCCGGGTCGACGTTGAGATAGGGGTCGAGCTTCATCAGCACGACTTTCAGGCCGCGGTGTTCGAGCAGGGTGCCGAGAGAGGCGGCGGCAAGCCCCTTGCCCAGGGAGCTGACGACACCGCCGGTCACGAAAATGTACTTCATGACGGCGGATAATACGGAGCAAAAATGGAAAATCCAGCGTCGTGCGAAAATTCTCCGATGCGGCAGTAAATGACCGGGGCCACGCCCCGGAGGGAAGAGCGCTGGAACGTCCCCGGGGTCGGAGCGAGTCCGGCCTTCGATCCTATGACTTTCGTTGGAGCGCAGTGATGGCGCGCTCCACATCCTCGGGCGAGTCCACGCCGACGCCGTGAGACGTGGTGGTGATGACCCGGATGGAAGCCCCGTGTTCCAGCGCGCGGAGTTGCTCGAGTTTTTCGAGAGTCTCCAGCGGGGTGGGTTTCCAGCGGACGAATTGTGCCAAAAAATCCCGGCGGTAGCCATAGAGGCCGATGTGCCAGAGGAAGGGTTGATGACACACTGAAGGAGGCGTGGAGTCTTCGGTGTTTTTCGTGGCGCCATCGCGATCAAAGGGAATCGGGCTCCTCGAAAAATACAAAGCCCGGCCGTCGAGTGCGGTGACCACTTTGACGTTGTTGGGGTTGAGTGCGTCGGCTTCGTCGGGAAACGGACAGGCGGCGGTGACCATTTCGAGTTTCGGGTTTTTCTCCAGGGTTTTGGCCAGGCGGTCGATCAGCTTGGGGTCGATGGCTGGTTCGTCGCCCTGGACGTTGATGATGTGTTTCACGCCCCGCAGGCGCGCGGCGACTTCCGCGAGGCGGTCGGTTCCGCTGGGGTGCTTGGGAGAGGTGAGGGAAACGTCCGCACCAAAGGCAAAGGCGGCTTCGGCGATCCGCATGTCGTCGGTGGCGATGATCACCTGTGAGAGGGTCTTGGCCTTCAGGCAGCGTTCCCAAGTGTGCTGAAGCAGAGGTTTGCCGAGGATGGGATGGAGCATTTTCCCGGGAAACCGCGTGGAAGCCCAACGAGCCGGGATGATCGCGACAACAGACATGCGGGGATTTTGTCTCCTCCGGCGTCCGGCGGGAAGAAAAGGTTTTCAGGATCGACGTTTACAATAAATGTCCCAGGTGGGACATTTATTGTAAACGCGATTCCGGGGAGGTTTGTCGCGGAAGTGTCTTTTCACTTTGGCGGTGCCCATGTGAACTTGGCGGGATGCTCCGGTTCGCTGCACCTCAATGGTTTCTTCTCCTGCCGGTGCTGGTGGTGCTGTCGTGGTGGGTGTCTCGCGCGCGTCTTTGGCAGCCGCTGCGGGCGGTGGGTTGGTTGCTGCTGGTGCTTTTTCTGGCTCGTCCCGAGGTGCGGCGCACGGCGGCGGGGCTGGATGTGTGGGTTTTGCTGGACCGGTCGGATTCCGCGCAGGAGGCGCTGGAGCCGCGTCGGGCGGAGATGGAGAAGTTGTTGGAGAACAACCGCGGGGCGGACGACCGGATTTTTTACGTGGATTTTGCAGCGTCGCCGGTGCAGCGGGGCACGGCGGCGGCGTTTGAATCCGGTCTGGGTGAGACGAGGCTGCGGCTGGCGGCGGAGTTTGCCCTGGCGCGGCGGGAAAAGGGCCGGGCGGCGCGGATGCTGGCCCTGACCGATGGGTATAGCACAGAGGACCTGGGAGGTTTGGCGGGGAAATTGCGCGAGGCGCAGGTGGTGTTGGATTTTCGGCTCGTGTCGGCGGAAAGCGGGGAGGATTTCCGGATCGAGGAACTGAAAGCGCCGGAACGGGTGCGTCCGGGTGAGGGCTTTCTTCTCGAGGTGCAGGCAAGGGGGACGCAAGACGGGGATGTGCCTTACGAAATCCTGAGCGATGGGAGCCGGGTCAGCGAGGGGGTGATGAGTTTTCGCGGCGGGCGCGCGCATTTGCGGGCGGCGGCGCGGTCCCTGGAACCGGGAGCCAGGAAGTATGAGGTACGGCTCCTTCCGACCGGCGACACGCGACCGGGCAACAATGCCGCCTGGCGCTGGGTGGAGGTGAACGAGGGGCAGAGCGTGTTGTTGGTGACGGCTTATGCCGATGATCCGCTGGTGGGAGTGCTCCAGGCTCAGGGGAATCGGGTGCAGGTGGTGGCCGATCCGGGAAAACTGCATCCCGGTCTGTTGAGTGGAGCGAGGGCGGTGGTGATCAACAACGTTCCGGCACACCGGATTCCGGCGGAGTTTTTGGAGGCGATGGATTTTTTTGTCACAGCTCAGGGCGGGGGGCTTTTGATGGCGGGGGGGAAGTCGAGTTTCGGAGCGGGCGGGTATTTTCAGTCGCCGCTTGATCCGCTGCTGCCGGTCTCGATGGAGCTGCGCCAGGAGCATCGCAAGCTTGCTGTGGCCATGGCGATTGTGCTCGATCGTTCCGGCAGCATGGCGGCGGGGGCGGGTCCGGGAGTGACCAAGATGGATCTGGCCAATGAGGGGGCGGCGCGGGCGGTCGAACTGCTGGGGCCTTCGGACGCGGTGGCGGTTTTTGCGGTGGACAGCGAGGCGCATCCCATCGTACCGCTGACCAAGGTGGGCGGGGATGCCCAGAAGATTGGCAGCGAAGTGCGCCGGATCCAGAGCACGGGCGGGGGGATCTTTGTTTTCCAGGGATTGAAAGCGGCGTGGGACGCGCTGAAAAATTCTCCGGCCGGCCAGCGCCATGTCGTGCTTTTTGCGGACGCCGCGGATGCGGAGGAGCCTGGCGCTTACCGGGAATTGCTGGCGGAAATGACCGCGCAGGGCACCACGGTGAGTGTGATTGGACTGGGCACCGCGGGTGACGCGGACGCGGCCTTTCTCGAGGACGTGGCGGCGAGGGGAAATGGTCGGATTTTTTTTAATGCCGACCCCTCGCAACTTCCCGGGATCTTTGCGCAGGAAACCGTAGCGGTGGCCCGGTCGGCCTTTCTGCGCGATCCCGTGGCGGTGGTGGATGCCGGCGGCTGGCAGGAACTGGCCGCGCGGTCGCTGGCGTGGCCGGCCCAGGTCGATGGCTATAATCTCAGCTACCTCAAGCCTGAAGCGGCCGCGGCCGCGGTGAGTGGGGACGACTACAAAGCTCCCCTCGTCGCTTTCTGGCAGCGGGGGGCCGGCCGGGCGGCGGCGGTTTCGTTTCCCCTCGCCGGGGAATTTTCTCAATCGGTGCGGGCCTGGCCTCAAGCGGCGGATTTTGAACGCACTCTCCTTCGCTGGCTATTGCCGGAGGTGCCGCCTCCCGGCGCGGGGTTGCGCGAACGCCTCGTGGGTCATGATCTCGTGCTGGAGCTTCTGCACGACGAGTCTTGGACCCGCAAACTCGCGGAGAATCCTCCCCGGCTCCTTATCGCCGTTGGCGCTGCGGGTAAACCCTCCGAGGTACCGTGGGAAAAAATTGCTCCCGGCCGCTATCAGGCCCGCCTGGCCCTGCCCCCGGCCGAGTGGCTGCGCGGGGTGGTACAGGCCGGACGTGACAAGTGGCCGTTCGGTCCGGTCTCCCCTGGGCTCGATCCCGAATGGGGCTTGTCCCGGGAACGTCAGGAGGAGTTGCGTGTCGTGAGTGCGGGTTCGGGCGGTCGGGAAATCAACGATCTGCGCGAAGTCTGGAATGCGCCCCGGACGGCGGAGTTCGGCGGGATCGGTGGCTGGCTTTTGGTCGCGTTGCTCGTCGTGTTTCTGGCCGAGATCGCGGTGACCCGCTGGCGCGGGACGGCGTAGTTTTGGAAGTTTTTTGGAAACGAAAAAGCCGGAACAGGCGTTCCGGCTTTTTCCCACCGATGTGAGGAATTGCGCTATCGGCGCGGCGAACGCCGGCGTCCGATCAACGTAACGGCCGCGAGGCCAATCAGGGCGACGGTCGAGGGTTCGGGAACGAGGGTGGCTCCGACGCGGCCGTAGGCCATGAGGCCGCTTGGGCCTTCGTTGAGAGCCGTTTCCGGGTTGGTGTTGTCGATGGTGAAGACAATGGTGTTTACTCCCGTGACGAAGAGACTTGAATCCAGGGCGATGGAACTGACGGCCGGCGGGTTGAAGTTCCAATCATTTTCCGTATTAGCCGAGGGCAGGGTGAGCGCCTGTCCGTTGAGCGTTCCCGTGACCACGTCGTCGGCATAATGGCGGCCCTCAATAAAGAAGCCCGAATAAAGGTTCACGTCGCTCACGTTGAACGTGATGGAGACTTGCCAGGTGCCGTCGCCCCAGGAACTGACGGTCTGCGGATCCGTGGGCAGGGGAGCATCCGCGAAGCCCGGAGCGCCGTTGGGATTGATCCACAACGCCTGGCTACCGGAAAAGGAGGGAAAACTTTGGTCGAGCGAAAAGTCTCCAGTAAATTCGGGTGTCGTCCATCCTGCGGTGACGTAGGCGTGGATCAGAACGGCGGCATCCTGTTCCTGGATGATCGCGGTGGCCGTGGTGAAATCGAGGGTCGTCGCCCCCAGCGCGAATTGCGCACTTCCCGAGGCATCGGTCACATAGGTATTGACGTTGGTGGCAGTGGTGGCAGCCCCTTGGGTGAAAAAATAAGTCTGCGCCTGGCTGACTCCGGGGAGAAAGCTGGTTAGGAGCAACGCGAGTGCTCCAAGCCCCAGGTTGAAGGTTTTCCGATGGTGTGTTTTTTTCATATGACGCAATGGGCTGGAGAGGAGCTCTCAAGATTAGGCAGGCCGGGATATCGGGGAAGATAAGCCCATTGTCAACGGAAGTTTGGATAAAAAACCCGATAAAAAAGCAATTGGTTGCGTTCGTTTCACGAGGGAAAATTTCCGAAAACCACGCGTTTCGTTTATGGAAATGCGATCGGTTGCATTAATGCCGAACTTTTTGTGTTGAGAGTGGAATTTTCGACCCAAATCGCTTAAATCCGCTTCATGACGCAGACAGCCGTACTGATAGTCGGGGCGGGGCCGGTGGGGCTGACACTTGCGGCGACCTTGCGGCGGCATGGGGTGTCGTTTCGGATTGTGGACAAGAACCTGAACCGCATCGAACAGTCGCGGGCGGCGGTGATTCATGCGCGGACCGTGGAGGTGCTGGATTGGTTGGGGCTGGCGGATGCGGCGATCGGCGAATCGGCCGTGATCCGGGAAGCCTCGATTTGTTCACCGCCGGAGCGGGAGTTCCTGAAGGGAACGTTCGCCAACTTGGAAAGCCGGTTTCCCTTTGCGCTTGGCCTTTCCCAGCCGGAGACCGAGCGGCTTCTGGAGGAGTCGCTGGCCGGGGGAGTCAAGTCGGTCGCGGTGGAGCGCGGGGTGGAGGTGCTGGCGATTCGCCCGGATTCGTCGGGAGTCGAGGCGGACCTGCGGCATTCCGATGGCACGACCGAAACGGTGGCCGCGCAGTTTCTGGTGGGGACCGATGGGAGTCGAAGCCTGGTGCGCCACGGTGTCGGCTTGACCCTGGAAGGCAGCACGTTGGACGTCATGTGGTTGACGGCGGATGTGAAAATCGCGTGGGATCGATCGCGCGAGAGTGTGTATCAATTTTTTGGCGAAGGCGGATTCGGGTTTGTCGGGCCTTTGGGTGCCGACCGGTGGCGGTTGATTGTGGCGGCGGAGGGTTGGACGAAGGAAGCGCCTCCGGAAACCACTCTCGAAGCGGTGCAGGCGGCCTGCGACCGGCTGGGGTTTTCCATGCGTTTGTTCGATCCGGTCTGGATCAGCACCTTCAGCATCAACACGCGCTTGGTCCCGCGTTTCCGCGTGGGCCGGGTCTTTCTCGCCGGCGATGCCGCGCATGTTCACAGTCCGGCGGGGGGGCAGGGCATGAATACCGGGATGCAGGACGCCTTTAATCTCGGTTGGAAGCTCGCGATGGTTTTGCGTGGTGAGGGGGGTGAGGCCTTGCTGGAAAGTTACCATGCCGAGCGGCACGCCAATGCGAAGCGCCTGCTCGATGCCCTCGGGCCGATGTCGAAAATGGTGAGCAAACACAGCGGCGTGATGGGGGCCATCTTGCCGCATACGGTGGGGCTGCTGGGTCATGTGCTGCCCATTGGCGAGAAGATTGCCGGGGTGCTCAGCGAACTGGGCGTGAGTTATCCGCAAAGTCCGGTCGTGGCGGAGAGCGGGAGCTTTTGGGGGAGTCGTGGACCCAGGCCCGGGGAGCGCGCGGCCGAGATTCTGGCAGTGACGGCGGACGGGCGTTCTCTTTTCCAGCTTTGGTCCACGGAGCCTCGACACCAGGCCATGGTGTTTCCCGGATCGGCGGCGGGCGAGGAATCGGCGTTGCTGGCAAGCTTCGTTGACGTGCCGTGGATCAAGGTCTGGCGGGTCGGACCGGTGGGGGTGTCCGGTCTTTCCGGCGTGGAGTTTCTGGAGGATCGCGCCGGTCGGATCACGGGGCGTTATGGCATGGAAAAAGGGGGGTGTTACCTGATTCGTCCAGACGGCCATGTCGCCTTCCGCTGCTCGACTCTGCACGTGGAGCCTCTCCGTGAGTTTCTCCGCACGGCGTATGAATAGGCAGGACCGGGAACCGTTCGGTGGCGGGCGGGGTGGAATTGTTTTGCATCTCCGGCCGCCGCGGCTTTCTTGATCGCGGATGTTTCGGAGTCTCTTGGTTTCAGTCTGTCTGGGGGCGGCGCTACCCGCGTTGGCGGCAGTGCCGGACACTGCCGTGCTTGACCAGTGGATCGCGCGGCAGGTGGCGATCCGTTCGCTGAGTGCGGACTTCACCCAGACCCGCGCGCTACGGGTGCTGCGGAATCCAGTGGCTGCCAAGGGAAAGCTGTGGTTTCAGGCCCCCGGGGATTTTCGGTGGGAGGTCGGCTCGCCGCCCAAAACCATCGTGCTGCGCAAGGGCGACGATATTCGGGTGATCGAACCGGCCAAGCAGGTCGTGAAAATCGAGGCCGTGGAGCTCGGCAAACGCGAGGCGGGTCTGATGGAATTTCCCTTTGTCCGCAGCCGGGCCGACCTGGAGAAACGCTTCAAAATTCTCGACCTGCGCACGGAAGGCGTGGAGTGCCGGGTGAAACTCGAACCGCGCGACACGCAGGGATTTCTCACCGGGATCGCCCTCGGCTTCGATACAGAGACGGGCCATTTGCGTTCGTTGGAAATGAGCTTTCGGGATGGTTCCTCCCTGCGCAATGAATTCTCCAATATACAGGTGAACGAAAAACTCCCCGCGGGAACGTTCGCGTTCGACACGGCGGGATTCCGGGTGATCGATGCGGGCCGTTAGGATCGCCGCGCTGGTGGCGCTGGTCGGGCTGACGGCGCTCGGGTTGTCCCGCATCTCCTTCGATGTGGATGTCTTCAAGATGTTGCCGGCCAACCTGCGGCAGGCTGAGGGGCTTTCGCTTTTTTTGAAACATTTCGCCCGCACCGACGAACTGCTCGTCACGATCGAGGCAAATGACGCGGAACAGGCCACCCGGGCCGCGGACGAGCTTGCGGCGGTCTTTGCGTGTCGCCCCGAGTTGGTGGCGCGCGTGACCTATCGACCGCGGTGGGAAACCCAGCCGGAGGAACTTTCCGAACTCGCCGCCT
Organism: Terrimicrobiaceae bacterium; assembly: GCA_041752695.1. Classification (GTDB taxonomy): domain Bacteria; phylum Verrucomicrobiota; class Verrucomicrobiia; order Chthoniobacterales; family Terrimicrobiaceae; genus CALCJD01. Next base: position 44,499 of record JBGSVZ010000085.1, on the reverse strand, counting down.
ATCTTTTGCTCAACGCCCCGCCTGAAAAAGTGCGCGCCGCCGCGGAGCGCGCCTTGCCGGAACGGGTGGCGCAGACCTTGCAGGAATCCCTCGAACAGCTCGCGGAAACCGTTTCCCCCGTCGAGGTGGTACAACTGAGTTATGATCCGCTGCGTTTCAGCGAAGCGCTGGACGGATTGGAGAAAACCGCCAGGGGGGCTCCGGGGGAGTTTGCCTCGGAGGATGGAAGATTTCGAGTGCTCTACCTCGATGCCGCGCCGAAACTGAACGATTACCGCGACACCATCCGCTGGGTGGACGAGGTCCGCGCCGTTGCTGAGGACTGGAACCAAGACCAGCGCGTCACACTTGGCATCACGGGCGAACCGGCTTTCATGGCGGAGATCTCGCGGGGCATGGAGGCTGACATGAAATCGTCCGGCGTGGTCGCCTTGGTGATCATTGCGGCCATTTTCTGGTTCTGTTACCGGCGGTTCAAGCCTCTCGCGGCGCTGGTGCTCATGCTCGTGCTGATCTTTGTGCTCTCGCTCGCGGCGGCGGGGTTGTTCCTCTCTGACCTCACTGTCATGGGGGTGGGATTTGCGGCCATTATGATCGGGCTGAGTGTCGATTACGGCTACCTCCTTTATCAGCAATGGGTGGAACACGGCGGAAGCACGAAGGATCTACGGAATCGCTGCCGGCCGAATATTTTCTGGGCTGCGCTCACCACGGCGGCGGCGTTTTTCCTGCTGAACGCGAGCAGCCTGCCCGGCCTCTCCCAGCTGGGAAATCTCGTGGGTTTCGGCGTGGTCATTGGAGCGTTCGTGATGTATTTTCTTTTTGCCCCGCTCGTCGCGCGGCTGAAATGGCGGCCCGCGCAACCGTCGGCGCTCGCGGCCGCCTTTTGGTCGTCGTGGGCTCTGCAGATCGGGGCGTGGTGCACCGGCGCCCTTGTCTTAGTCTTGATTGGCGGGCTGATCGCGGCGGGCGGGCCGACGATTGACGATAGCACAAAGGCTTTGCGGCCGCGGCACAGTCCGGCCAACAAAGCTCTCGACCGGCTTTACGCAAGACTCTCCGATCAAACCAACTTGCTCAGCGTGCTGGTAACCGGGCGCGACGAAGTCCAGGTGTTGGAACGGTTGCGCAAAATCGACGGTGCCCTGCGCGAAACCGGTGGTCCTGATTCGCTCTACACCTCGCCCGAACCGATCTGGCCGGATGCCGCACGGCAGAGTCGAAATCTGGAAACTGTCCAGCCGCTGGCCGGTGATCTTGCGAGACTGCGAGAAGCGTTTGAGACGGCGGGTTTTTCCGAAGACGCCTTTGCCCTTACCCGCAATGCGGCCGCGTTGTGGAGCAAATGGTTGGCGGAGGCTCCGCCCATCTGGCCCTCGAACCCATCGAGCGAATGGCTCCTGCGCCGGGTGGCGAGCCGGGGAGCGGACGGATGGGTCGCGCTCGGCATCCTTCGTCCCGCGCCGGACCGTGAGGAGGCTCTGGCGGCCTTCCGCGAGGAAGGGGTGTTTGTCGTGAGTTGGAAACAGCTCGGGGCGGAACTCAAGCGCACCGTTCCGCGCGAGTTTGTCTGGCTGGTGGGGATCCTTGTTGCGGTGACCTTGGGGCTGTTGTTTTTTGGGTTTCGCAAAGTCAGCGATGTGGGCCTGATGGCTGGGGTGATGGCCTTGGTTTTTCTTTCGCTGGCCGGGGCGATGGCGATGCTGGGGATGGAGTGGAATTTTTTCAACATGGCCGCCATCCTCCTCCTCTTAGGCACGGGCGTGGATTATCCGCTGCACATGACCCTGGCCTTGCGTGGCAAATTGGGGGATCCCCGCGAGGCGCAAATTACCATGGGTCGCGTGATTTTTTTATGCGCGGCTTCTGCGGCGGTGGGGTTTGGATCCATTAGTTGGGCATCGAATTACGGACTGGCCAGCCTGGGCCGCACCTGCGCGCTCGGCCTCGCCCTCGACGCCCTCATTGTGATCTACCTCCAGCCCGTGCTCTGGCGTTTTTTCCACGGACGACGGACGGGGGCTTAACCTTCGTCAAAGCCTTTCTTCCTTTTCGAGGGGGCTCGACTTTTTCTGAGGAATGTTTTTTCCTCCGCATCATGAGGGATGCGTTTATGCAGGCGGCAATTGATGAGGCGAAACTGGGGCTGGCGGAGGGGGGCATTCCCATTGGCTCGGTGATTGTTCATCAGGGCAAAATCATCGGCCGTGGCCATAATATGAGGGTGCAGTTGGACGACCCGCTCCTCCACGGAGAAATGAGCGCTTTTAAAAACGCCGGACGGCAGTCGGCTTCTGTTTATCGCGAGTGCGTCCTCTACACCACCCTCTCGCCCTGTCCGATGTGCAGCGGCACTTCGTTGCTCTATAAAATCCCCAAGATTGTCATTGCCGAGAACGTGACCTTCCTGGGCGCAGAAGACTGGCTGCGGAGCAAAGGGGTGGAGTTAAGTGTGCTCAACGACGAGGAGTGTGTTGCCATGATGACCGACTTCATCAACGCGCGCCCGGAGCTCTGGCACGAAGATATTGCGGTGTAGGCATACCGAAATACATCGCTATTCGTGCGAGGGGCCGCAGGGTGCAGTTCATGAAACTGACGATTAAATACAACGGCCGCAATATCGGCTTCTTTTTAGAGGGTGCCAAGGGAACGGAACCGGGCGTGCTCGGGCTGCCCGAATACACCGTGCGGAAAATCCGCGCCGCGGGCGGACCCCGGCTCAATGTGATGGCGGCAAAAGTGAGCGCCGCGCTCAAAGGTCACGTCTGGCCTCAGCCCACGGAAGTGATCGTCGAGCAGGGAAATGTGCGTCTGGTAGCCTGTCCGGCGTAGGGCCGGGGTTTTGCGGGAACCCAATGCGGGACCGCACAGAAGCGTCCTTGGCACAGCAGCGAGGGGTCGTCTGCGACGAACGTGAAATCCAACGTTTCCTCCCGGCACGCTGGCTGCTACATCGGCGGCCATGATTTCCTCGCGCTTCTGCGTTTTGCTTTTCGCCGTCACGACGCTGGCGATTGCTGAGGCTGCGCAGGTTCCGCGCCACATCTTTTACGACGATCTTCAGGAAGATTGGCGTGCCGGTGCTCTGGAGGGCGAAATGGAGCGCGCTGTGAAACGCTGGAAAGCGGAAATGACCGAAGCCGGTTTCCGTCCGTTTTTCAGCTATTGGGGCGATCTTCTGGCAAATCCCTTGGGAGGCATCTCACAGGAGGTTTCCTGGATGCAACTCCTGGTGGTCGGTGGTGAACTCAGTCTGGAGAAGACCATCGGCTGGAAGGGGGGATCGATCATTCTCTCGATGACCGATGCCGCCGGGTCGAATCTGTCGAACTCTGTGGGCAACGTCTTCACCATCTCGCAGGCCCGGGTGATGAACACGTTTGCGCTCTATGATCTGTTTTTCAAACAGCGCCTCTGCGACGACCGATGGGAGGTCAATGTCGGCCGGTTTTCCGCCGGACAATTTTTTGCCACCATGCCCGCCATGGGAATGGTGGTAAGCGGTGCCGTGAATGGCAATCCGACCTCGCTGTTTCTCAATGCGCCTTATCACGCCACGGCCAGCGCGTCCTGGGCGGCCCACACGAAATTCAAGCCCATCGACGAAGTCTACCTTGAGGCCGGGGTTTTCCAGGCCTCGCCGCGGATTGGGAATCCGGCGTATCACGGCGCGGATTTTACCATCCAGCCCGGTGACGGGGTGCTCCTGATGGCGGAGATGGGCTGGACTCCGGACTTTGCTGGCGAACCCGAATCCCGTTTCGACAAAAAGGCGGTCGTCCCTGCGGAGCCGGGCCTCAAGGGCGTATATAGTTTCGGGGCGTATTATGCGAACTACAGCTTCGACACATTTCAAGGCGGCACGGCGCAGAATGCTTATGGGTTTTATGCGATGGCGCAGCAAATGGTCTGGCGTAGCCAGTCGAACCCGCAGCACCATTTTTCGGTGTGGGGAGGAGTGACCTATTCGCCGCAGGAAGAACTCGCGCCAATGCCTGTGATGGGATTCGGCGGCGCGATCTGGCAGGGGCTGGTCCCCGGACGCGATCGGGACAATCTTTTGGTCAGTTTTTACACGGGAGGATTCAGCCGCGATTATGCCAACGCGCAAGCCTCAGCCGGACAGGGCCGTCCGACGATGGAAACGGTTCTCGAGGCCAGTTATATTATTCAACTTACGGAAAATCTCCAACTCCAGCCCGATGTGCAGTGGATCCTCCAGCCCGGCGGCACGGGGGATATTCCCAACGCGCTGGTGGTGGGTTGCCAGGTCGGGCTGACGTTCTGAGAAAGGAAAGAATTGTTACACTCCCGCCGGGTCGCGCAGAAGGGTGAAAATTTTTCCCGGATCGAGGGATTGGGCTTTTTCTTGAATTTGGGGGAGGAAGGTGGCGTGTTTCTCACGGGCGGCGGTGAGGAGATTTTGAAACCCCTCGCGCATCTGGGCGGGCAGCATGGTGCGGCCTCCGGCGTAATATTGATCGGCGACGTAACCGAGGGCGTAGGTTGAGCCGAAGGAGAACGCGGAGCCGGTGGCCTGGTCAGCAATTTTCGAGCCCGTTTTTCCGGTGAAGTTTTTAAAGAGATTTTTTGCGAACTTGCGCGCAAACCCTTCGACCACCTGGGAGGTCATGCCAATACCCGCGGTGGCCAGAAATTCCTTGATGTGGCCGGTATCGAGGGCGACACCGTGCGATTTGCCAATGCGGTAAACCATCTTCATCTGCAAGGGAATGATGGCGACCGTGGCGAGGGTGTCGGGGAGGAGTTCGAGCGCGCCATTGACGATGGCGTAGCGCAGGATCATGCCTCCGTTGTCGGGCGAGGAGGGTTGGTCTCCAAGGGGTGCCAGGGCGACGTCGGTGACGGGTTGTTCCGTCTGTTGAGCCTCGCTGGTGCCTATGGCAAGTTGCGATCGGAGATCTTCGAGAAAGGCGCGTTCGGTCGGCGTCACGGTGCCATCGGCGTCGCAGACCGCGACCGCCATTTCATAAGCGAGAAGGCGATGGTTGGGATCGGTGAGGGCGGAGGCGGCATGTGCCATGCCAAGCCGGCCGGTAAGAATTTTCTGGGTGATGGTGGGCGCGAGATTTTCCCCGAAGCCATCGGCAATGCGGCGGACTTCGGTGTGTTCTGATTCCGACTTATCGCCATCCGCGAAAGCGGCAAAAAGGCAGATGGCAACGAGAGCTTCTTCCTGGGCTTCCGTGGGTGGTGTGGCGAGGGTCATGGAGGAGAAAATGCGGAAAAGCGGCGATGCCGCAAGGGGGAAATTTTCCGGAAGATCGATTCGTGGAGCGCCCTATCCGCCGAGGTAGGCTTCCTGGATGGCAGGATCTTCCCTGAGGGCGGCGGACGTTTCGTGGAGGAGGATGCGGCCGGTTTCCATCACGTACCCGTAGTGGGAAATTTCCAGGGCAAGGTTGGCGTTTTGTTCGACGAGGAGGATGGTGAGGCCGAGGGTGCGATTGATTTCGACGATTTTGGCAAAGATGGTCTGGACGAGGAGCGGGGCGATGCCGAGGGAGGGTTCGTCGAGCATGAGGCATTTCGGATTGCTCATGAGGGCGCGCCCGATGGCGAGCATTTGTTGTTCGCCACCGCTGAGGGTTCCGGCGGTTTGTTTGAGGCGCTCCTGGAGGCGGGGAAACATGGCGAAGATGGCTTCGAGGGAGGAGGCAATCCCAGCGGTGTCGCGACGCAGGTAGGCGCCCATGCGGAGGTTTTCCAAGACGGTGAGGTTGGCAAAAACCATGCGGCCTTCCGGGGACTGGGCAAGGCCGCGGGCGACGATTTTGTGCGGGGGGAGGCCGGTGATGGTTTCGCCATCGAAGGTGATGGTGCCGGAGGCGGGAGGGACCAGGCCGGAGATGGTGCGCAGGGTGGTGGTCTTGCCCGCACCGTTTGCGCCGACGAGGGTGACGATGCTGCCACGCGGAACGGTGAGGGAAATCCCCTGGAGGGCGCTGATCGCGCCGTAGCAGACATGGAGGTCGGTGATCGTCAACATGAGGCGGGGGGATTTTTTACAGAAGGTAACGAAGGAAACGAAGGTTGGAGGGGAAGGTTCTTTTGAGAGGGTTACCCGCATGGCCCCACGTTCTCACGACCGCGGCTAAGGGGATTCGTGGCTTGGCACCCTCTTTGTTATCTTCGTTTCCTTCTGTAAGTCTCATGGTTTTTCCTTCCCTAAGTAAGCGGCAATGACGGCGGGGTTGGCGCGGACTTCGGCGGGCGTGCCTTCGGCGATCTTTTTGCCGTAGTCGAGGACGATGATGCGTTCGCAGATGCCCATGACGACTTTCATGTCGTGCTCGACGAGGAGGACGGCGAGGTGGAATTTTTCCTTGGTGAAACGGATAAGGTTCATCAGTTCGATCTTCTCGGTGGGGTTCATGCCGGCGGCGGGTTCGTCAAGGAGGAGCAGTTTGGGGCGGGTGGCAAGGGCGCGGACGATTTCGAGGCGGCGCTGGTCGCCATAGGGCAGGCTGCGGCAGGGTTCGTCGCGCACGGCGTTGAGGCCGAAGATGTCGAGGAGTTCGGTGACGGTGGCCTCGGTTTCGGCGTTTTCGGTGGCGAACTTCGGGCCGCGCAGGAGGGCGTGCGAGATGCCGTGGCGCAGGTGCATGTTGCAGGCGGTGCGGACGTTGTCGAAGACGCTCAGGGAGCCGAAGAGGCGGATGTTTTGAAAAGTCCGTGCGATGCCACGCGAGGTGATGCGATAGGGGCGGTGGCCGACGACGGATTTGCTGGCGAAGGAAATTTTTCCCGCCGTGGGACGATACACTCCGGTGATCAGGTTAAAGACAGTGGTCTTGCCTGCGCCGTTCGGGCCGATGAGGCCGGTGAGGCTGCCCTCGGGGATGGTGAAGGAGAGGTCGCTCACGCATTTCAGGCCGCCGAATTGCATGGTGCAGCCTTCGAGGCGAAGGAGGGCCGGGGGCGGAGGGCCGGGGGGAGCGCTCATGTTTTTTGGCGTTTGAGGCCGATGCCGCTGAAGAGTCCCTGCGGGCGCGCGATCATGAGAATGATGAGGAGCAGGGAGTAGAGAATCATGCGGTTTTCCACAATGGGACGGAGCCATTCGGGAAGCCAGGGGAGATGGGCGAGGGCGCGGAGGACCTCGGGCAGGATGGTGAGGAGGACGGCTGCAATACAGACGCCGATGGTGCTGCCCATGCCGCCGAGGATGACCATGACGACGATATCGACGGACCGGAGAAAATTGAAGCCCTCGGGGTGAACGAATTGTTTGAAGTGCGCATAGAGGCCCCCGGCGACTCCGGCAAAAAACGCGCCGATGACAAAGGCGAGCACTTTGTATTTTGTGGTGTTGATGCCCATGGCTTCGGCAGCGATTTCGTCATCGCGCACGGCCAGAAAACCACTGCCGTAGGTGGAGTGGACCAGGGTCAGCACGACGTAAACGGTGAGGGCGGCGAAGGTGAAGGTCCAAAAGAAATTGGTGTGCTGCATCATGCCGCCGAGGCCGCGTTGGGCGCCGAGGGGTTCGGCGTTTTGGATCACGCCCTTGATGATTTCGTTGAAGCCGAGCGTAACAATGGCGAGGTAGTCGCCGCGCAGGCGCAGGGAGGGGATGCCGACGGCGAGGCCCGCCAGACCGGCGATGAGGCCGCCGACGGTGAGTGCTCCGAGGAAAGTGGCGGTGGTGGCGGCAGAATGGGTGCCGAGGATATAGCCGAAGGTGAGGGAGAGCCAGGCGGACGCGTAGGCCCCCACGGCCATGAAGCCGGCGTGACCGAGGGAGAACTGACCGGTGTAGCCGTTGACGAGATTCAGGCTGGTCGCAAGGATGATGTTGATCCCAATGCTGATGAGGATGTCGTAATAGTAGGGATTGATTTTCCCGGCGAAAATCGAGAGGACGGCGCAGGCCAGCAGGGTGGTGGCTAAGAGGGTTTTTGCGCGGGTGGCCATCAGACTTTTTCGCGCTCCGTTTTGCCCAGCAGGCCGGAAGGTTTTACGATGAGGATAAGAATGAGCACGGCAAAAACCAGGGCGTCGCGATAGGTGGGATTGATGTAACCCACGACGAGCGCCTCCAGCACACCGATGAGGATGCCGCCAAGTGCGGCGCCGGGGATGTTGCCGATGCCTCCGAGGACGGCGGCGACGAAAGCCTTGAGGCCGATGTTGATGCCCATGAGGGGGTCGATGCTGGGCTGTTGGATCGATGTGAGGATGCCCGCGGCTCCGGCCAGAGCGGACCCCAGGCCGAAGGTGAAGGAGATGACGACGTCCGTATTCACGCCCATCAGGGAGGCGGCGACCGGGTTAAACGAAAGGGCGCGCATGGCCATGCCCAGGCGGGTGTGGAGCACGACGAATCGCAGCACAAGGAGGAGGAATAGCGTCACTCCCACGACGAGGATTTGGCCGATGGTGATGGTAAGTGCGGAGATTGCGCCCCAGGTTTCCGGGATCTCAATGGCGCGATCCACGATGATCTCGGGAAAGGACTGGGGATCAACCCCGAAGGCATATTGGCCGGCATTTTCGAGGAAGAGGGAAACGCCGATGGCGGTGATCAGAACGGTGAGCCGCGGCCGGTCGCGGAGCGGGCGGTAGCAGAGTTTTTCAATCAGGATGCCGATGGCCGCGCAGATGAGCATGGCGACGAGGAGGACAGCGGTCGCGCCGGGGAGGGACGGGCCGCCGCCGAAGAGCGCGAGGAGTTTCGGCGCGGTGTAGAGTCCGGCGAAAGCGCCGAGCATGAAGACGTCGCCGTGGGCGAAGTTGATGAAACGCAGCACACCGAACACCATGGTGTAGCCAAGCGCGATGAGCGCGTAGATCGAGCCTTGGGCCAGCCCGTTAATAAGCTGCTGGGCAAATTCGAGGAGCTGGTCCGCCATGCCTGATTGATCCCTGGCTCCCCGTTAGGACTACGGTTTGACCGTTTCGACGAACTGGAAGCCGCCCTTGTCGATGGTGAGAATGACGGCCGGCTTGGAGGCATTGCGGGCGGCGTCGAGGGTGATTGTTCCGGTGATGCCTGCGTGGTCCTTGGTGGCGGCGATGGCGTCGCGGAGTTGCTGCGGCTCGGTGGTGCCGGCGCGTTTGATGGCTTCCGCCAGGATCATGGCGCTGTCGTAGCCGAGGGCGGCCATGTCGTCGGGAATCTCGCCGTATTTCGCCTGGTATTTCGCGACAAACTCCGTGGTCTTGGGCGACTTGTCGTCGGCCGAGAAGTGGCAGGAAAGATAACATCCATCGAGGGAATTGCCGGCAACTTTGAGCAGCGAGTCGCCCACCCAGCCGTCGCCGCCGAGCAATGGGACCTTGATCCCAAGCAGGCGGGCCTGTTTGGCGATCAGGGCGACTTCTGCGTAGTATCCAGGGATAAAGATGGCGTCGGGTCGGGCGGCTTTGAGCGAGGTGAGTTGGGGTTTGAAATCCTTGTCACCGGAGGAGAACTTCTGCTCCTTCACGATTTGCCCTCCACTCGCCGTGAAGTCCTTGATGAAAAATTCGCTAAGTCCGACGCTGTAATCCTGCTTTACGTCGGTGAGGACCGCGATTTTTTTCCAGCCCTTGGACTGGGCAAATTTAGACATCACCGTTCCCTGAAAGGGGTCGATGAAACAGATGCGGAAAATGTAGTCCCCCACCTCGGTGACCTTGGGATTGGTCGAGGCCGGGGTGATCATGGGAATTTTATTTTGCTGGCAAATCGGGGCGGCCTCGAGAGATCGGGACGAGGCGACTTCTCCAAGAATGGCAACGACCTTGTCCTGCGAAATCAATTTTCGCACGATCGTGGCAGGCTGTCCGGCCTGGGATTGGTCGTCCTCGGTGATGAGACGGAGTTTTTTGCCAAGCACACCGCCGCTGGCGTTGATTTCCTCGATGGCGAGTTCCGTGCCTTTGTGGGACGACTGGCCGAAACTCGCGGCGCCTCCGGTGAGCGAGGCGAATTCTCCGATGGGAATGTCCTGCGCGGAGGTGGGCAAGACGATCGGCAGAAAAAGCGCTCCAGCGAGGAGCAGGGGTCGAAACGTGGCCATGCTTTAGGAACTGGCTTTCCGGCTGGCAACCGTCAATACCAAACCGCCCCGCTCAAGCCCCTGGGCCGGGCAGGAACGATTTGATCCAGACGAAAATTTCCGTGCCGAAATACCAGAGGACCAGGCCGATGACGACAAAGTAGGCCACGGAAAGCACACCGAAAATGAGCGAAACTACGATCAGGACCCCGTCGCGTTCCAGCCAGGCCAGCGAGGCGCAAATGATCATCAAAGCAGGAAAGATATTGTTGAACGGGAGATTGGCGGCCGGGATGGCCAGCAAGACACCCCCGCCCGCAATAAACCAGCCGACGAGTCGTTCGCCGGCACGACCGGAAACCCGGGCCTCCTGGCGGCGGCGGGTGAACTTGCGGCCGAAACGCAGCACGCGCTGACAGAGTCTCAATGCCATCACCCAGCCCCGGCCGTGCAGGCGGGCATCTCGCATGGCGTTGGGCAGGAGGGGGATCTGTCGGCCTTGCACCATCTGCCATCCGCAGGCGATGAATGTAATTCCGCTCGCCATGGTATAAGGCCCGAGGGGGATTGGCTGCAGGAAAGGCATCGCCAAAAGCAGGCAGACAAAACAAAAACTCGCCGGGCCGAGATTCTCCAAAGCCTCTTCCAACGCGATGCCGTCCGACTCTGCCCTCGTGATACACTCGGAAAGCGCCGCGTCGATCGAAGAGCACTCCGAGGTTTTACCGAGCGCGATCAAAACGGAGGCCTGGTCAGTTGAAAGCCGGGTTTCGGCCGCGGGGAAAGGATGCGATCCGCTCGATCCCCATCGTGGGGTGGGCGGAGAAAGAATTGTCCGAGGAAGTCATAAATGAACGGCATTAAGTGTATCAGTGCCCGGGACCGTGCGCAACTCGGGGGGGCGAAAAGACTTCCCAATTACTTCCGCGTCGAGTTTTCTTTGCGGCCTCATGATGGATCTGCTCAAGCAAATGGTCGATTTTATCCTCCACGCCGAGAACCACCTGGTCTGGTTTATCCAGAATTATGGCGTGTGGATTTATGCCCTTCTTTTCGCCATTATTTTCTGCGAAACCGGATTGGTGGTGACGCCATTCCTGCCCGGAGACTCCCTGCTTTTTGCGGTGGGTGCGCTGGCTGCCCGGCCGGAAATGGGACTGCGCGTGGAGATCATCACTCCCTTACTGCTTATCGCTGCGATTTTGGGGGACAGTGTGAATTATTCCATCGGCAAGTGGATCGGCCCCAGGGTCTTTCAGTTTCAATCCAACCGCTTTTTTAATCGTGACCACCTTTTGAAAGCGCATGCTTTCTATGAAAAATACGGCGGGCGGGCCATTATTCTGGCACGGTTCGTTCCCATCGTGCGCACCTTCGCCCCCTTTGTGGCGGGAGTCGGAACGATGGATTATCGGAAATTCTTCTTCTACAATGTGACGGGCGCCATCATCTGGGTAGGCCTATTTATCGGGGCCGGCTACGTGTTTGGTGGACTGGAAATCGTCCAGAAAAACATGAAGGTGGTCATTCTCGGTATTATCATCGTTTCGGTGCTCCCGATCGCTTGGGAGATGGGGAAGGCCTGGTTGGAAAAACGGCGCGGCACGACCGCCTAGTTCCTCTACCAGATCCTGCCCCACGGAGCGGCAGATTGCACAAAACGCAACACGCGCACGGCAACTGTTGCGTTTTTGTCATTCAGGGCCTGGGCGGTTTTTCAGGAGGATCTTGCGAAACGGAGTGGGTCTAAACGAGTTGGCACGGGTTTTGCTTCTACGCTCACCACTGATCGCCAGTTGGCGGGCGGTAACCTCAAAAACAACCAACCAAGACGTATCATACCATGCTGAAGAGAAAACCTTTGCTGGCGACCCTGGCTGCGACCACCCTCGCACTGGCCACCGTCGTCTCACCCTACCGAGCGTCCGCTCAAGAAACCCCTGCCCCTGCTCCGGCGGCGGAAACTGCCGCTCCTGCGACCGAGGCAGCTCCGATCACTCTTGAGCAACGTGTTGAGGACATCGAAGCGTACTTCAACAACGTGGATCGTCCCTCCGGTGACGCCTCCAAGATCAAGGTGCCCGGCCCCGGTCACAACTCGTGGCAAATGGTCAGCGCGGCCTTGGTGCTGTTCATGACCCTCCCGGGTTTGGCCCTGTTCTACGGCGGTTTGGTTCGCTCGAAGAACGTACTCTCAGTCCTGGCGATGTGCCTGGGATTGACCGGCCTCGTTTCAATTCTCTGGTTCCTCTGCGGGTATAGTCTCGCGTTTGGAGGCAGCGGTGCATTCGTAGGGGACTTCTCCTATGCCATGTTCAAGGGCATGACGCCCGGGGCGGTTGGAGCGGGCTACTACTGGATCTCCGATTACATCTGGGCCATGTTCCAGTTGACCTTCGCGATCATTACGCCGGCCCTGATTTTCGGTGCAACGGCGGAACGCATGAAATTCTCCGCGGTTCTTCTTTTCACCACCCTCTGGATGTTTGTGGTGTATTTCCCGCTTTGCCACATGGTGTGGTCTCTGACGGGTTTCATGTGCGGTCCTTTGAACGCCGACGCCGGCATCAAGGCGATCGACTTCGCGGGCGGCACTGTGGTGCACATGTCCTCGGGATGGTCTGCGCTCGTTCTTTGTATCATCCTCGGCCCTCGCCTTGGTTTCGGTAAAGAGCCCATGCCTCCTCACTCCATGGTTCTTTGTATGGTCGGCACCGGCATGCTGTATGTGGGTTGGTTCGGCTTCAATGCAGGTTCCGCGCTCGGCGCCGACGCCCTGGCTTCCAATGCGTTCACCACAACCTTCCTCTGCGCCGCCACCGCTGGTTTCGTCTGGGGTGTGGTCGAATGGATCTTCAAGGGCAAGCCCAGCGTCCTCGGTTTCTGCTCGGGCATTGTTGCCGGCCTCGTTGTGATCACGCCTGCCGCAGGCTTCGTCACCCCGGCCAGTGCGATGATCATGGCCGTCCTCGCCGGTATCGTGCCATTCTTCGCCGTCGTCTACATGAAGAAGATGCTCGGATATGACGACGCCCTCGACACCTTCGGTGTTCATGGTGTCGGTGGAACGATGGGTGCCCTTCTTACGGGTGTCTTCGCCAGTGCCGATGTGAATGGTGTCCTTGGACCAGACGGGATGAACCTTCTGCCCGGCCTCCTCATGGAACAGGTCAAAGCCTGCGTCCTGACGATTGTCCTCGCGGTTGTCGCCACGGCGATCATCGCCTACATCGTGAAGTTCACCATTGGCCTCCGTCCTTCCGCCGAAGCGGAAACCGAAGGTCTCGACACAACGGATCACGGCGAAGAAGGTTACCTTCTCGACTAATCGAAACTCCATCGAGATTCCAAAATCATGAAAAAAATCGAAGCAATCATCAAGCCGTTCAAACTCGAAGAAGTGAAGGACGCGCTGGCCGACCTCGGCATCGAGGGAATGACGGTGAGCGAAGTCAAGGGCTTCGGGCGCCAAAAAGGCCATACGGAAATCTACCGCGGCAGCGAATACACGGTGGACTTCCTGCCCAAGATCAAAATCGAGGTGGTCCTTGCCGACTCTCTTCTGGAGAGCGCAGTCGCGGCCATCGTCAAGGCGGCCAAGACCGGCAAAATCGGCGACGGCAAGGTGTTCGTCTCCCCTGTGGAGGAGGCGATTCGCATCCGCACCGACGAGACGGGCGAAAAAGCCGTCTAATCATTCGTAAAGGGTAGATAGGGAGACAAGCAAGCCGGCGGGGTAGGGAGAGACCTCGCCGGCTTTGCCTTGTCTAAAAATAACCAGGGAATGTGCCCCACTGTGGCGGCGCCCCCACCTTGCACGAAAGCGGAATCCCAGAGCTTCACAAAGCGGCGACGCGCACGTGATGATGAGTCGGAGGCGAGGCAAATCTCCGCTCCCGATGCCCAGGAACCGGGCGACAACCCGGGTTTACCCGAGTTCTTTTTCAAGCCGCTCGCTGAGCCACTGCTTGATCATGCTCTGATAATTCAGATAACGCGACCGGGCTAGGCGCTTGATCCTGGCCAACATGCGGGGGTCGAATCGCAGCGTGATGGTGATAGAGTCACGATTGTCCGTCTTGAGCATGGAAATGTTCATGAGACGGGAATCGAGCGAGGTTTCCTTCCAGAATTCCGCCTCTTCCTCTTCGCTGGAAAACCGCGGCAGATCACTCCATTTGGTCAGCATTCTCATGGCATCAATTGGTCAGGTCTGCGTTTTTGCGGTCGTAAAAGCTGCTTTCCGCCTCTGTCATCGGACGGGATTGGATCACCCGGTATTTTTTTCCGTCCGTCCAGAAAACCGTAAACAAGGGACGGTCGGAAACAGATTTTCCCAAAATAAAATACCGCGCTTCACTCCCTGCGGAGACATCCAAATCGGGGAGCAACCGGATGCTGAACGGATCCTCAAAGGACTCCTCGATTTCCTTGGTGCTGACATCGCCCAGCCCCTCCGGAACATATCCCCAGTCGAATTCCATCAGGCGTTCCTCGCCGGTTGAATCAATTCAATTTCGTATCCTTCAGGGGCATCAATGAAGGCAATGGCGGAACCGCTGGGGCTGCGGTGCGGGCCGTCGCTCAGCGGATAACCCAGCGCAGTGGAGTGCCTGGCAAATTCCTCCAGATCGTCCACTTCGAACGCAAGGTGCGTGAGGTCGGCCCCCGGTTGCACCGGACCGCTCTCGTCGAATTTGCAAATTTCAATCAGCTCCTCGCTCTGAGGGGCCTTGAAAAAAACCAGTTGCGAACCCCGCCCGCTGGTGTGGCGTTTCACTTCCTCGAGCCCCAGCACATCCCGGTAGAAGCTCACCGTCTTCTCAAGGTCGGTCACGCGGTAACGCGTGTGGAGGAGTTTCTTCACCATATTCCCGGAGAGTAATCATAAAAACCCCGCCTCGTCCAAAACAGAATTCCCCGGGGAGCCTCGGCGTCGGTGAGAGGCCCAGACTGCCCCCGACGCCGACCCCCGCCGCAAACCTCTTGAACAATAAATGTCCCACCTGGGACATTTATTGTTACGGGTAACGGACAACCTCAGCTCCGGGTTCGGGTGGAGTTGCGGGGGACTTTCCCCGTCGTGGCAAACTTGGGCGCTTGACATCGTGGAGGATTTCCCTACCTTCTCCCCTCCGCGCTTAAAAAACGCGCCGTAGGTCCTGAGGCGGGTGTCTTCGACATTCCGCCGCAAGCGCTCAGGGAAACCCGGCGAAAGAAAACCAAATACACATGCCTGTTCGTCTCGGAAGATTTGAGATGCCGAAGACCCTCACCAAAGAGGAATCGTCATCCACAGAAACTTACGCCAAATTTGTCGCGGAGCCCTTTGAAGCCGGTTACGGCCACACGGTCGGCAACTCCCTGCGCCGCGTGCTCCTCTCCTCGTTGGAAGGTGCCGCCATCACTTCGGTGCGCATTGAAGGTGCTCCTCATGAATTCACCAGCCTCCCCGGCGTGGTCGAAGACGTGGTGGACATCATCCTCAATCTTAAGAAGGTCAAATTCAAAGCCGCGGATCATGAGACCCGCACGGTGAACATCACCACCAATAAGGAAGGAGCCATCACCGCCGCCGACATCACTTGCGTGCAGGGCGTCGAGGTTGTGAACCCCGACCAGCATATCTGCACGATCGACAAAAAGCAGAAGTTCACCGCCGAGCTCGAAGTCAAAGTCGGCCGTGGTTTTGCCACCGGCGACGAAAACAAACATGCCGAACAGCCGATCGGCGTCATTGCCATCGACTCGATCTTCTCGCCGGTCACCCGCGTGAAATACGCGGTCGAAGCCACCCGCGTCGGCCAGCGCACCGATTACGACAAGCTCATCCTGGACGTCTGGACGGACGGCCGCATGACCCCCGACGATGCGCTCACTCAGGCATCTGCGATTCTTCGCCACCACCTCGACGTGTTTGTCGGATTTGACGACACCAAGGTGGAATTCGACGAAACCCCGGAGGAAGTCAGCCAGGAAAACACCCGTCTCAAGAAGCTCCTCAACATGAGCGTCAACGAGATCGAGCTTTCCGTGCGCGCCGCGAACTGCCTCAACAACGCCAACATCACCACCGTCGGCCAGTTGGCCATGAAGACAGAGGCCGAGATGTTGAAATACCGCAACTTCGGCAAGAAGTCGCTCAACGAAATCAAAGACAAACTCCAGCAGCTCGGCTTGGGACTCGGTATGAAATTCGAGTCCGGTCTCGTCGACCCCACTGGCGAACTGAAATAACCACTCGGAGTAGATGGGAAGGTGAACGAGAAACCCTCATCACCGCCCGAGGCGAAACAAAACACCTTCACTCTTACTCCTCACTAATCCTATGCGCCACCGCAACAAAACCGTCAAATTGGGCCGCACGGCCGAGCATCGCAATGCGCTGCTCGCCAATCAGGCCTGCAGTCTCATCGAGCATGGACGCATCAAAACGACCCTGGCCAAAGCCAAGGCCGTTCGCCCCATCGCTGAAAAATTGGTCACCCTCGCCAAACGTGGCGGGCTTCATGCCCGGCGCACCGCGCTGGCCCAGCTCCACAACAACAGCACCCGCACGGTGAAAGCCGTCAGCAAGCTGTTCACGGAGATTGGTCCTCGCAGCGCCACCCGCCAGGGCGGCTACACTCGCATCGTCAAGCTCGGGCCTCGCCAAAGCGACTCCGCCCCCATGGCCTACATCGAATGGGTCGATATCGCCGTGACTGCCGAAGAAGCTCCCGTCGAAGTCACTCCCGCTGCCAAGGCGGAAAAGGCTCCGAAAAAAGCCAAGGCCGAAAAAGCGGAAAAGACCGAGGAATAACATTCCTTTAAAACCCTCGCGAAAAGGCGGACAGGAAACTGTCCGCCTTTTTCTTTTCCCGGCGGGCTTGTCTCTCGCGCGGGATGGGACGAAATACGTTTTATGCCCCGTTCCTCCATGCCTCGTGTTCTCATTGTCGGCAGTTCCAATACTGACCTCGTTATCTCCTGTGATCGCCTGCCGACCCCCGGCGAGACTTTGCTGGGAGGGGACTTCCAGCGTTTTCATGGCGGAAAAGGAGCCAATCAGGCCGTCGCGGCCGCCCGGGCTGGGGCACAGGTGATCTTTATTGGAGCGCGGGGCGGGGATGATTTCGGACAGAGTGCCGCCCTTGCCCTGCAGCGGGAGAAGATTGATCTTCGCCATTTTAAGGTGCGCAAAGGTGTTTCCAGTGGTGTCGCGCTCATTCTGCTCGGCGGAAAATCACGGGAAAACATCATTGCCGTTGCCCGATCGGCCAACGACACCGTATCCGCGGCGGATCTCCGCGCGGCGGGACCGGAATTTTCCCGGGCCAAAATCGTCGTTGCCCAACTCGAAGTTCCCCTAGCTGGGGTCACGGAAGCCTCGAAGCTGGCGCGGGCAGCGGGCGTTCCGTTTTTGCTTAATCCTGCTCCCGCACGACCGCTGCCTGCCAGTCTCCTCAAGCGGGTTCACACCCTCACCCCCAACGAACATGAGGCGGCCTTGCTGACAGGCCTGAAGGATCCTGCGGAAGCTGGACGCGCCTTGCTCAAAGCCGGATGCCGCCATGTTGTCATCACCCTCGGCGAGCGCGGAGCGATGTTGGTGAATGCCCATGAGGAAGTGCGTCTGGCCGCTCCGAAAGTCCGACCGGTGGACACCGTTGGCGCGGGCGATTGTTTCACCGGATGGCTGGCCGTGGGAATTGCCGAAGGCTTTCCGATGCGCGAGGCGGTCTCGCGTGCGCTCCGTGCGGCAAGCATTTCCGTGACCCGGCCCGGCGCTCAGTCCTCCCTGCCGACGCGCGATGAGGTTCTTTAGATCGATTGGTCAGCACCGGACGTCCCACTCGCTCGTTGAAACCCTACGACGTAAAAAACGAACAGCCCGGCCCATTCCCTTGGTTGGTCGCATCCCCCCTTGCTTCCAACCGAATTCCCTTGGACCGGGCTGTTCAATTGAAAAGATATTAGCAGGGAGCGTGCCAACCTCATTTGGCCGCCGGATACAACGATTGGGCGGGGAATTAGGTGGCTGCCGGTCGGTCTGGCAATCGGTCCTGACCAATTGTGGGCTGGAGCGCCTCACGGATGTTCCATTTTGACCACTCTAAGCGAACTCGGGCCTCGGCCTCAGAGATGGCCAAGCGCGCCGCCACAAAACGGGCCGCTCGCTCCCGGAGTTTGTCGTTGGTCGGCTGGAGGCACGACATAAAGTTGCCGTCCACGCGCCCGATCCGAATCATCGCACATGAGGAAAGAATATTCAGCGCCACCTTGGTGGCGGTGCCGGCTTTCAGTCGCGTTGAACCGGTGATCAATTCCGGCCCCGTCGGCAGATCGATTTCCACCCCCGCCACGAGAAGACCTTTCTGCCGCAGGGGATTGCAGGTCAAAAGAATGGTGCCTGCGCCTGCGTCCGTCGCCGATTCCAACGCTCCGCGCACAAAGGGAGTGCGTCCACTCGCGGTGATGCCACACACAACATCCGCCGCGGAAACTCCCCGGTCCCGCACCGCCTGCGCGCCCGCCAGGGCGTCGTCCTCGGCGCCTTCTATGCTTTGCTGGATCGCGGCCGGACCCCCGGCGATCAGCGCCTGCACGAGGCCCGAACTTACCCCAAAAGTTGGTGGCATTTCGCTCGCATCAAGAACCCCGAGGCGTCCGCTGGTTCCTGCGCCAGCATAAAAGAGGCGACCACCCGACGCGAGCGTTTTGGCCACCAGATCCACGGCGCGCGTCAGCGCCCCCGCCACCGCGGAAAGGGCATCCTCCACGCAGCGTTCCTCGCGCACAAAAAGCTCCACCAGCTCCCGGGTTTCCAGGCGGTCGAGATCCTGCGAGCGGGGGTTGGGTTGTTCGGTGGCGGCTTCGTGTAAAGCCGGTTCGGAAAAAACCTCCGCAGCTGAAACGGCCAGATCCGGGGCCTGCAGGGCCAGTCGGACGGCACCGAGGCTGGCGGGAGCGGCGCTGACAGAGGCCTGCGCCCCAGGGCAGAGTCGGAGAAGCGCTTCCGCAAACAGGTCCGCATAAAGTTTCTGACGCACGAAAAGTCCTCCCAACAGCCGCACCGGCGGATGGGACATGCCGAGGCGGGCGGCCACGGCGGCGGTGAGTTGAGCGAGGGTCCCGGCCCCCGCCTGCAAGATCCCACGGGTTTCATCCACGTGGTCGAAAACCAGTGGCGTGAGCCGGGCGAGATCGTGTTTGTGGGCGGTCTGCGCCCAGGCGGTGAGGTCACGCAGGGAGTTGAGGCCAAGCGCGCGCAGGATATCGCGAGCCAGCGGCGTGATCTGACGGGCGGTGTCGAAATCAAAAAGAATTCCCCGCAGGGCATGGATGGCGAGATCGTAACCGCCACCGGAATCCCCCAGCAGGTGGCCCCAGCCTCCCGCCCGATCCTCCGTGTCACCCAAGCGCCCAGTCACGGCCGATCCCGTTCCGGCAATCACCGCAATCCCATTCCCGCTGCCGAAGGCCGCCGCAAACGCCGACTCCCGATCCCCGCCCGTCCTCAAGACGGCTCCCGGCCAGATTTCCGCCGCCAATTCACGGAGCTGCTCGCGGTCCTTCGCTGTGGCGCATCCGGCGAGGTAAATGCCCGCATGGGTGAGACCGGAGGGAAGCGCCGACAACAACGAACGAAGCGCTTCCGGACTCAACAGTTTCATGTTTCCCGGCCCCAGCCGGCCCTCCCGCAAAATGCGAAGCGCACCGGCCTCCTCCTCACACAGGACCCAGGCGGTTTTTGTCGCCCCGCCATCCACTCCGAGAATTCGATGCTTGGAAACCTTCTGCACGAGTGGATTGTATAGCAGACTTCATGAAGGAACGGTTGCCATTTTTCCACCCGGCCATCCCGGCGGTTCTGCTGGCGGGGTGGCTCGCGGGACTGTGGCTCGTCTCGTCCCTGCCGGGCAATGACGTCAGCCTGCCGCCGTTTCCCCACGCGGACAAAATTGCCCATTTTGGCTATTTCCTCGGCGGCGGGTTTCTTCTGGCCTGGCTCATCCGTTGTCTTCGCCCCTTGTCCGCCTGGAAGCTGGCCGCGGCCGTTTTTTTCATTATCGCAGGGATCGGGGCGGCGGACGAATTACACCAGACCTTCACCCCGGGACGGACCGGAGGCGATCCCGGCGACTGGCTGGCGGATGTCTCCGGCGGGTTTGCCGGAGCGTGGATTTTTTTGCTGATTTATGCCCTTGTCACCCGAACAACGCATCCTCCAACTCCGACAGGAAATTGAGCGCCACAACCGGCTTTATTACGCGGGCGCGCCAACCGAGATCACCGACCAGGATTTCGACGCCCTCCTGTGCGAACTCCGCGAACTCGAGGAAAGTCACCCCGCGCTGATTACGCCGGATTCGCCCACCCAGCGGGTGGGGAGTGCCCCCATCGAGGCTTTTGAGTCCGCGCGTCACCTCGTGCCCATGCAGAGCCTCGACAACACCTACGCCGAGGACGAGGTGGCGGATTTTGTCCGGCGCACGCAAAAGCTCCTGCCCGACGAGGCCATCCCGCTCACCGTCGAACCCAAGGTGGACGGCGTGGCCATCGCGCTGCTTTATGAGAACGGCAAACTCATCCGCGCCACCACCCGCGGAGACGGCGTGGCGGGTGACAACGTTCTGGAAAACATCAAGACCATCCGCTCAGTCCCGCTGCAATTGCATGGAGCCGCGCCTGAGCGCATCGAGATCCGTGGCGAAGTGTATCTGCCCAAAAAACGCTTTGCCAAAATCAACGAGGAGCGCGACGAACAAGGCCTGCCTGCGTTTGCCAATCCGCGCAATGCCGCCGCCGGATCCCTCAAGCAACTCGACTCCCGCCTCACCGCCAAACGGGGACTCGACGCGCTCTTTTACGGCTTTGGGGCCTTCGAGGGATCTATCCCGCGAACCCAGCAGGACTTTGTCGAACTCCTGCGCGGCTGGGGCCTGCCGGTGCCGGACCGCCTCTGGATCACCGAAACCGTCGAAGAAGCCCTGGAAGCTATTAGGGAACTCGGGAAAATCCGCCACGACTTCGCCTACGAAACCGACGGAGCGGTACTCAAAGTCAACCTGCTCTCCCAACGTGAGCAACTCGGCTCCACCTCCAAAGCCCCGCGCTGGGCCATTGCCTACAAATACGAACCCGAGCGCGCCCTCACCCGCCTGCACGCCATCACCGTTCAGGTCGGTCGCACCGGCGTCCTCACTCCCGTCGCGGAACTTGATCCGGTCTTCGTCAGCGGCAGCACCGTGAGCCGCGCCACGCTGCACAACGAGGAGGAGATTCGGCGCAAAGACATCCGCATTGGCGACCGCGTGCTGATTGAAAAAGCCGGCGAGGTAATCCCCGCCGTGGTGGAGGTCGTGAAAGACCAGCGTGATGGTTCGGAAAAAGAATTCACCATGCCGCAACAGTGTCCCTCGTGCGGGGGGTCCGTTTTGCGTGAGGAAGGTCAGGTCGCCATCCGCTGCACGAACCCTTCCTGCGGGGCGCAACTTCGTCGCCGCCTGGAACATTTCGCCGCACGAGGGGCCATGGACATCGAAGGTCTCGGGGAAAGCATGGTGGCCCAACTGGTGGACGCCGGACTCGTTCAGGATCTGCCGCAAATTTACGATCTCACCGCGGAACCACTTTTGGCACTCGAACGCATGGGCGAAAAAAGCGCGGCCAATCTTCTGGCCGGCATCGCGGCCAGCAAGGACCGGCCGCTCTGGCGTCTCCTTTTCGGGCTGGGCATCATTCATGTCGGCGCGACCGCCGCGCGAAAACTTGCGGATCGTTTTCGCACGCTCGACGCTTTGTCGGCCGCCACCGAGGACGAATTAAAATCCACGGAAGACGTCGGCGAGATCATGGCGACCAGCATTCGCCAGTGGTTCGACAATCCCAAGGTGCGCGAACTCCTGGAAAAGCTCCGTCTGGCCGGACTCAACTTCGGGGAACGCGACGAACACGCCACGACCGGCGAGGGCCCGCTGAAGGGGACGACATGGGTTCTCACCGGAACGCTCACCATTCCGCGTGACGAAGCGGCCGAAAGGATCCGCCGGGCGGGGGGCACCGTCTCGGGTAGTGTGAGCAAAAAGACCACCTATGTCTTGGCGGGTGAGGAAGCCGGCAGCAAACTTGACAAGGCCCGCAAATTTGGCGTGAAGATCCTCACCGAGGAAGAGTTTCGCCAACTCACGGAGCCCGACCCTTCCTCGCCCGAATAACCCGGCCAATCCCTCCGCCGGGCACCAAGACCCCAGAAAATTCCCGGTCGTCCCTTTACAATAAATGTCCCACCTGGGACATTTATTGTAACGATTGGAGTCGGCTGGGGGAGGGGGAGAGCGAAGGGATTGGCGGAAAAATTCAGTGGATTGCGGAGAGAATTGGGAGGATACTTATGGCACCCCTCAAAACATGGACATCAATACCACTGTCAGTTCGATTCTGGATTTTAAACCCGCCCGCCTCTGGTCGGTGGACCCGGACACCACCGTTTATGACGCCATCGCTTTGATGGCGGAGAAGAATGTCGGAGCGCTTCCCGTGATGAAAGCCGGTCGCCTTTTGGGCATGCTTTCCGAGCGCGATTACACCCGCAAAATCGTTTTGCGCGGACGTGCGTCGCGGGAAACCAAGGTGGGCGACATCATGACTTCGGACGTCGTGACGGTCGGTCCGCAGGAGCTTGTGGTGAACTGCATGCAGATGATGACGGATAACCGCGTGCGGCATCTTCCTGTGATGGATGGCTCCGAAGTGCTGGGTCTTGTCTCCATTGGCGACCTGGTCAATTGGATCATAGGCGTGCAGGCCAATGCGATTGACGATCTGGAGCGGTACGTGACCGGCGCGTATCCGGCCTAGTCGCCGATGATTTTCACCAGGACCCGTTTGCGACGCAGGCCGTCGAATTCGCCGTAAAAGATCTGTTCCCACGGGCCAAAATCGAGGCGGGCTTGGGTGATGGCGACGACGACCTCGCGGCCCATCAGGGTGCGTTTGAGATGGGCGTCGGCATTGTCCTCGCCGGTGCGGTTGTGAAGGTATTGGCTGTGGGGTTTCTCCGGTGCGAGTTCTTCGAGCCATTTCTCCAAATCGGCGTGCAGGCCGCTTTCGTCGTCATTAATAAAGACGCTGGCCGTGATGTGCATGGCATTGACGAGGCAGAGGCCTTCGCTGATGCCGCTTTCTGCCAGGCAGCGCTCCACGTCGGGAGTGATGTTGCGCAGCATGCGGCGGGTTGGTACGTCGAACCAGAGTTCCTTGCGGTAGGATTTCATAAGGGGGATTCTCCTGAATCGCCCGGGACTGTCACGACCGGAGCGCGTCAGCGGGCTTCCAGGCGGCGGCCTGTTACCTCTTGCGGCTTGGGCGGAAAAGCTGACGCTGCAACTCGGGATTGGCCTCCTTGAAGTGAAACGGGACACGTTTCAGCCACAGCAGAAAGGCCTGCCAATGAATGAGTCCGATCGTCTTTAGTGTGATGAAGGGATATTTGACGGTGAAGGTCAGCAGGTTGGGGGTTGTCAGTTCCTCGCGGCGCCCCGTTAGAGTTGTTAGGAGGGTTCGCTCGTTGCCCTTGTAGTCATCGATGAAAACGGCCAGACGCTCGCCGGGAAATTCGAAGCGAAAGTCAAATTCCAGGTCGAGCGCGGAGAACGGAGAAACATAAAAATGTTTGGGCGCACGCAGATGGAAAACGCCGTCGCTGACGGGAACGAGAAAGGGTTTTTGCTCGCCAAAGGTATTGCCCACCTCGGCGATGGCGGCAAGCGGTGAACCGTCCGCCCGGTAACAGAACCAGATGGAGATGGGATTGAAGGTGTAGCCAAGAAAACGCGCGTTGGTGAGGAGGAGAATGCGGGCGGGTTTTTCAGCGATCCCATTTTGCGACAAAAAAGCTTCGGCGTTGGTCCGCGCGTTCCCTGGGACGAGGGGGAAATGGTCGTCGTCCCGAAAGTTGTAAAGACCCGGTTCGTTGTGATGGAAAATGGGAACGCGGTTGGGGATCCGGGGGACTTCGTCCAGGTCGAGGGCAAAGAGGAAGATGCGATAGACAAACTCATGGCGTTTCGGCGAAAGTCGCCGGTGCATCACGGTGCATTCGTAAAGGCAGGAGTTCATGGAACCACTAATGGACACTAATAGGCACTAAATGGGGCAGGAGAATAGAATTCCTTAGCCGAAAGTCTGCAGTTGGAACCGCGGATATCGCGGATTGCGCAGATGGGAGAGCTCCCAAAGACTCCGAAAATTTTGCTTTATTCCGTTCATCCGCGCCCATCAGCGACATCCGCGGTTAACTCTCTTCTGAATTGTTCCCGCTTAGTGCCCATGGGTGGAAAGGAGGGGTCGTAAAACCTCCGCAGCGTTCAGTCCCGACGTATAGGCGTCCTCGTGGAAGCCGTAGCGGAAATAGCTTCCGCAAAAAAAGACCCGTTGATTGGGCGACCGGGTATTCAGTTTCGGGAGTTCGTCCTGCGCCCGGATCGCATCGAGGGTGAAGACGGGGTGCTCGTAGGTGGTCTCGTAAAGCACCTTGTCCGGCGGGATCTCCGAGGCGGAGTTGAGCGAAACAAAGTAATCCTTTTTCTTCGAGACGCCCTGGAGGGCATTCATCCAGTAGTGGGTGGTGGCGCGTTCGCCGGAGACGCGGTAGTTCCAAGAGGCCCAGGCGAGGCGTTTTTTGGGCATGACGCGGGCGTCGGAGTGCAGGGTGGCGTGGTTTTTTTGATACCGAAACGGGGCCAGGAGGCGGCTTTGATCGGCGTCCGGCGAGTCGAGGAGGGCGAGGGATTGGTCCGCGTGGCAGGCCAGCACGACGCGATCAAAGGTGAGCGTCTCCCCGCCGGCGCAGGTTACGGAAACACCGTGGGATGTCTCCTTCACTCTGGTGACTCCCGCGTTGACCCGCGGAGCACCGACCACGGCGAGGATTTTTTCCAGATACATCTTTGCCCCACCATCCACCGTGAACCAAGGGTGGTGAGTGTCCACGCCGAGGAACCCATGGTTGTGAAAAAAGCGAATCAGCGTCAGGGCGGGAAAATCCAACACATCCGCGGGTTCCGTCGACCAGACGGCCGAGCTCATAGGCACCAGATACAGGTCCAAAAAATCCTCGCTCAGCCCGTGTCGCTTGGCGAAGTCCCGCAGGGTGAGATTTTCGACTTCGGGCGCGGCCAGAAGTTCGTTCGCGACGCGGAAGAAACCCTGAATATGGGACAGGAGACGGTGGAAGCGGGGGCGGAAAAGATTCAACCGCTGAGCGAAGACTTTGTTGGCCCCCATCCCGTTATATTCGAGTCCGGTCGGCAGATGCTGCACGCTGAAGGACATCTCCGAGGGTTTGATCGGCACGGCCAGTTCGTCGAAAAGACGGCACAGATTCGGATACGTGACTTTGTTGAACACGATAAACCCCGTGTCGATGGGTACGGCGCGGCCCTCTTCCTCGACGGTTACGGTGTTGGTGTGACCGCCGGGCCGGGGATCTTTTTCCAGAAGCGTAATTTGGGCATGGTTGCGCAGGTTCCAGGCGCAGCCGAGGCCGGCCACGCCGGTGCCGACGATGGCAATGTGTTCCTTCAAGGCTGCCGGTGGGTCGGGGCTTCCTCGTAAACCCGGGCCGGGACCTCCCGCACATCCCAGACGATGCCAAGGGCGGCAAGCGTGCGGATCACGTAGTAACTGATGTCAATTTCCCACCAGTAGAAACCCTGTCGGGCGGAAGATTGGTAATGATGATGATTGTTGTGCCAGCCTTCTCCCAGAGTGATGAGGGCGAGGAGGAGGCTGTTGCGGCTTTCGTCCCGCGTCTCGAACCGCTTCCGGCCGAAAATGTGCGCAAAAGAGTTCACCGCGCAGGTGCCATGGAAGAGGACGGTTGTGCTGATGAAAAAACCCCAGACGATGAGTTGCCAGGCATTTGTGCCCAGGGAGGGGGCGAAGGTTTCCAAACCCCAGCCGAGCCCCGTGAGAAAAGCCACGAGAAGCAGGGGCCCGATGAGATCGAATCGATTGAGAAAATGGAGTTCCGGGTATTTCACCAGATCTCTGACCAATTTGTAGTCGGTCGGAAAGTTTTTGGTGCTCGTCAGCCAGCCGATATGCGACCACAGAAAACTCTTCGAGTGAGGCGAATGCGCGTCCACATCCTCATCGGAGTGGGCATGATGGTGGCGATGCACCGAGGCCCACCAGAGTGGCCCGCGCTGCACGGCCGTGAGGCCGATGAGAGCAAAGATAAACTGTCCGACGCGCGAAGTGTGGTAGGCCCGGTGGCAGAAATACCGGTGGTAAAATCCCGTGATGGCAAACATCCGGATGAAGTACAACGCGACAGCGACCACGACGGCCGTCCAGCTCCAACCGGTCCAGATCACGCCCAGGCATCCGAGATGCAGGATGATAAACGGTACACAGCGACCAAATTCCATCCGCTCCGGTCGGCTGCGGGCAGCTTCCTCCCCCTCCGGGAAATAATCGGAATCCACCACGTGGACAAATTGTGTCCAAATGCGTTGCAGGGCTTTCATGCGGTCGGGCCTCCTACCTCAATGCGCCCGGTTGCACAAGGCGAAAACTTATTCCGACGCAACTCCGAGTTCTCCCAGGATCCGGTTGAGGTCATCGCTGCCGTAGTACTCAATGGTGATGCTTCCACGTTTTTCTCCATGGTGAACTACGACTCTCGTGGCCAATCGGTGCGTTAAAAGATTTTGCACCCGAAGGACGGCCGGAGCGAGTTCGGGTTCTGCGGGCGACGACGAGCCCGAGCGCGTGGTGGTTTTTCCCGTGCGGGCGAGGTGTTGGGCGGCCAGTTTTTCCGCGACCCTCACGGAGGCACCTTGCCTGATGATCAGATCGGCGAGATATTTTTGTTCGTCGTGGGACTTAATGGAAAGCAGCACCTTGGCATGCCCGACGGAGAGGCGACCCTGTTTGAGGAGAGACTGGATGTCGACGTGCAGATCCAGCAGGCGCATGGCGTTGGCCACGGAAGCTCGGCTTTTTCCCACCCGCTTGGAAATATCTTCCTGGGTAAGTCCAAAGTCGCGGTGCAGGCGCTCGTAGGCCATCGCTTCTTCAATCGGGTTGAGGTCCTCGCGCTGGAGGTTCTCGATGAGGGCGAGTTCGAGAACTTCGCGGTCGCTGGCCTGGCGGATGATGGCCGGAGCCTCGGGCAGACTGAGTTCGCAGGCCGCACGCCAGCGGCGTTCGCCGGCGATAAGTTCGTATTTTTCGCCAACCCGGCGGACGATGAGGGGCTGGATGATGCCCCGTTCGCGGATGCTTTCGACGAGTTCCTGCAGGTGTTCGGTCCGAAACTCGTGTCGCGGCTGGAGCGGGCTCGGAATGATCTGATCGAGCGGAAGGCTTTGGATGCGTTCGCCCAGCTCCTCGTGGGGAGCGGGCGCGGACACGCGGGTGTTGATCAGCGCGCCAAGTCCTTTTCCGAGTGCGGGTTTTGCCATGAGAAAATTTGGGGTGGACAAGATGAACGCAGGACGCTGGTGATTTGGCAATGCCGCTCTTTGAATTGCTTGCCGTGTTTACCGACTCCACTCCCCGGGGTGGTCCGGAACAGATGGCGCTCGACGAGGCGCTCCTGGACACCTGCGACCGGCCGGTTCTGCGAATCTATTGTTGGGACGGTCCGGCGGTGTCCTTCGGGTACTCACAATCCCTGGAGGACGTGCGGCAGGCTTTTCCCGGCTTGCCGCTGGTTCGGCGCTGGACGGGTGGGGGAATTGTCGAGCATGGGCGAGACTGGACTTTCTCGCTCATTGTCCCGGCAGGCCATCCTTTCGCCGCGGTGCGGCCGGCGGAAAGTTACCGGCAGATTCATGCCGTGATCGCCGAGGCGCTGGGACGGGAAATGGTGCTGCAAAGCGAAGCGCCCGCCGAGCACACTCTCCCCGGGGCCTGTTTCGTCCAACCCGTCCGCGACGACGTGCTGGCCATCGACGGCCGGAAAGTCTGCGGTGGAGCCCAGAGGCGGACCCGGAAAGGTTTCCTCCACCAAGGCAGCGTGCAGCACTGCGCGTGGCCTTCCGATATGACACAGCGTGTCGCGGCCGGATTGGCGCGGCGGATTGAAATTGCGCTCATCCGCTCTCCTTTGCTGGAGCGAGCTCAAGCACTCGCCAGAGAAAAATACGGCTCTCCGTCGTGGCGGGAAAAGCTGTAGGCCGCACCGCCGGGGCGGCTTTGCTGGGGGCGTTTCGGGGAACTTTTTCCCTATGTTGGATGGGTGCTCCCGGACCGAAAGGCCTCAATGGCATCGGCCAGCGTCGTGAAGCGGTCAATTCGTCCGACCTTGTCCTCCATACCCTCGACGCGCAGCATATCGCGCACGGACGCCCGCGCTTCGACGAGAATGAACGTCATACCGCGTTTGGCCAGTTCGGCGTAGAGGTTCTTGAGCATTTCCGCGCCGGCCATATCGACTTGTGGGGATGTGGAAAGGTCGCAGATGACAAACCCGATCGATTCGCGCGCGGCTTCGATCCGGGCCAGCACCGTGTCGAAGACATGCTCGGCATTGAAGTAGACGATGCCAGACTCGACACGAAAGGCCAAAACTCCGGGCGTGCTTTCGTTGCCCGGGTGGCGGGAGGCATCCGAATATCGACGCGAGCCAGGGATGCGGCCAAGGAAGGCGACATGCGGAGTCGAAGCGCGGCGGATGAGCAGAACCAGCGAGATGATTGCACCGACCATCACGCCCTGCAGCAAGCCGACGCTCAGCACCCCAAGCAGGGCCGCGGCTGCGACAAAAAATTCGTTTCGATGCACCTGCCAGAGCCGCTTCAAAACCTGCACATTCACGAGGCTGGCCACCGCCATGAGCACGACCGCGGCGAGCACGGGCTGCGGCAAATTCCGCAGCAGGTCGGTGAAAAACAGGGCGACAATCAAAATGAGGCCCGAGGCCAGCAAACCCGACAGGGGGGTGCGAGCGCCGCCGCTTTCATTAACCAGCGATTGGGACATGCCGCCACTGATGGGAAAGCCTTGGCCGAGTCCGGCGGCGAGGTTTGCTCCAGCCAGCGCAAGAAACTCCTGGTTGCTGTCAAGCCGGTAGCCGTGCTTGGCGGCAAACATGCGGCCGATGGCAGCGGTCTCGACGGCACCAAGAAGAAAACACGCCAGGGCGAGCGGAAACAGCATGATCACATCGCTCCCGTACACCGCCGGCAGGGAAGGCATGGGGATGCCGCTCGGCACCTCCCCGAGTAGTTTGACGCCCATCGCGCCGAAATCCATCACCGTCGCCACGGCGATGCCGCCGATCACCACGAATAACGCGACCGGCTTGTTGGGCAGAAGTTTTTTTCCACCAATGAGCGCCGCGAGTGCCACGCCGCCGAGGACGAGCGACGGAGTATTGGTTTCTTCGGCATGGCGGATAAATTCGCCCATCCGTTCCCAAAAATTGCCGTGCCCGCCCGTGACGCCGAAGAGCTTCGGCAACTGCGTGCTGGCGAGGTGGAGCGCCACCCCGGCCTTGAAGCCGATCATTACGCTCTCCGAGATGAAGTTGACGATGGACCCCGCGCGCGCCAGCCAGGCGACAAAGGCAATGGCCGCGGCCAGCAGTGCCGTGCAGGCCGCGAGAGCACCGAGACGCGCCGGATCCCCGCCCGCCATGCCTCCCAGAGTCGAGCCTATGAGCAGCGATATCGCGGAGGTGACGGAGATCGCCGTCTGCCGCGAACTGCAAAACAGCCAGAAAACCAGCCCGCCGAAAAGGCATGCGTAAAGTCCGGCCTCCGGCGGCAGGCCCGCCAGCGACGCATCGCCAAGCGCCGCCGGCAGCAGGTAAGCGGCCAGGGTGACACCCGCGGCGAGGTCCGCCCGAAACCACCCCTTGTCATAGCTCTGCAGCCAATTCAAGGCGGGCACGGCCGCCGCGACGTTCATTTGCCTTCGAGCAACATCGTCTTGGCGGTGGCAAGTTCCTGGAGTTTTTCTTCGCTCACTTTGGGATAGGCCAGGTCGAGCGAGTCCAGCGCCTCAATCACGGCGGCGGCCACCACCAGGCGGGTGAACCATTTGTTGTTGGCCGGCACGACATACCAAGGCGACTCCTTCGTCGCCGTCTCGCGAATCGTGTCCTCGTAGGCCTTCATGTAGTCGTCCCAGAATCCCCGCTCCTTCGCGTCGTTGGCCGAAAATTTCCAGTTTTTCTCCGGCAGGTCGATGCGCTCGAGGAAACGTTTCTTTTGCTCCTCTTTCGAGACATGGAGGAAAAATTTCCGCACGATGGTGCCGTTGCGCGAGAGGTAGCGTTCGAACCCGCGGATGTCCTGAAACCGTTCGTCCCAAATGTGTTTCGTTACACATTCTTCCGGCAACTTTTGCCCGGCGAGAAACTCCGGGTGCACCCGCACCACCAGCGTCTCTTCATAATAACTGCGATTGAAAATTCCAATCCGTCCGCGCTCGGGCAGCTTCCTCTGGCAACGCCAGAGATAGTCATGGTCGAGGTCCTCGCTCGTCGGCGCCTTGAATGAAGAAACCTCGCAACCCTGCGGATTGATGCCGGACATGACGTGTTTGATCGTCCCGTCCTTTCCGTCCGCGTCCATGGCCTGGAAGATCAGCAACACGGACCAACGGTCTTGCGCGTACAGTTTGTCTTGCAACTCCACGAGGGCCTGCACGCCGTTTTGCAGCGCTTCCTTCGCCCGCGTTTTGTCTGCGGCTTTGAAATCCTGCGTGTCGTCGGGATCCACGTCCTTGAGGCGAAATTTTTTCCCATCCGTGACGCGGTAGGGTTTGCAGAACGTGCGGGCGGCTTCGATGAGTTTTTTCGTTTTCATGGGGATTAAAGGGAATGCCCGGCTTCCTGTCCCTGACACCGCGCCGGATCCGCAAAGGGTGTCCCGCCTTGCCGAATGGAATTCATGCCACCTTTTCGGATGCTTGGCTATCTTTGTTAAATACCGACCATGGACGAGATTCGCCTTTCCAAGGGATCCGTGCGGGGCCAAGCTAACTTCGAAAAACAATCATGACCTTTCTTCCGAACCCACTGTTCATTGCTGGCCTTGGCCTTTTGGTGTTGTTGGAAGGCTGTTCCAGTTCTTCCCCGCAACAGGTCAGGACGGATGCGCTGCAAAACCGCCAGGGTCGCATGAATGACCGGGCTGAAAATGCTGCCGATCGTCGGCAGATCCGCAGCGACACCATGGATGCCCGGACGGCCGCAACATTTGACGCACTCTAAAGCGCATGGATTTCCTCAGCTACTTCGCCCTCGGTATCATTGTTTTTGTGATTCTCGTCCTGGCCTACGGGATGATCGCGATCCACGACATCCCCTACCACATCGCCAAAAAGAGGAACCATCCGCATCAAGATGCCATCCACACGGCGGGTTGGGTCAGTCTTTTCACGCTGCACGCCATCTGGCCGTTTCTCTGGATCTGGGCAACATCTTATCACCCGGAGGGAGGTTACGCGGGACGGCCCAAAACCCCGAGATCGGAGGACGAAAATGGGAATCCCAACGAAAAAATCGCCCAACTTGAGGCCCGCCTCGCGGAACTCGAAAAGTCCGGCGACAAAACCAATTCCTGAGCCATGGACCTTCTCATTATTCTTACCTATGCGGCGCTGGCTATCGGGGTTTTCAAGCTGTTTAAAATCCCCGTCACGGGGTTTACTCTTCTCACCGCTGCTCTTGGCGGTGCGGCGCTGATTGCCACTCTTCTCCTGGGGATGAACTACAATCATCCCTACAGTTCGTCGGGCCGCTTTTATTTTGCGACCACACCGATCACGCCAACGGTGAGTGGCCGTGTGATTGAGGTTCCGGTCACCCCGGATACCCCGCTCAAGGCCGGGGATGTGCTTTTCCGGATCGATCCCGAGCGGTATGAAAACGCGGTTAAAGCGAAGGAGGCTCAGTTGGCGGACGCCGCGCAGGCCACCAAGCAGCTTCAATCCGCCGCGGAAACCGCCAGGCAAAATTCGGATGCCGCGGCCTCCGCCCGCGCCGCCGCACAGGATCTTTACGAACGTTCGCGACCGTTAGTGGAAAAGGGCGTCATTTCCCAGATGCAATTCAAGCAGACGGAGGAAAAATTCTTCGCCGCGCAAAGTCAGGCGCAGGCTGCCCTGTCCGAGGCTGAACGGGCCGCGTTGGAGGCGGCTGCGGCGATCGAGGGAGTCAATACCGAGGTCGCGCGCTTGCAGGCGGAACTCGACACCGCGCGCTACGAACTCGAACAAACCGTGGTGCGCGCCCCGACAGACGGCGTGGTGGTCCAGCTCTTCCTGCGCCCCGGCATGTATGCCGTGCCCCTGCCTCTTCGTCCGGTGATGGTCTTTATGCACAACGAAGAGGCCCGATTCGCCGGGGCATTTTTGCAAAATAGCTCTCAACGAATCATCGAGGGATCTGAGGCGGAAGTGGTTTTGCCCGCGGTGCCGGGACGCTTTTTTAAGGCAAAAGTGGTGAGCGCCGGCGCCTACATTCCCCAGGGTCAGTTGGTGGCGAGCGGAACGTTGGTGGATCCTGAGCAAATCAAAGGCGACGGTCGGGTCATCGTGGGCATTGAGTTCCAGGAAGATCTCTCCAAATACCACATCGTGCCGGGCAGCACGGGCACGGTCGCCATCTACACCCACCACATGCACCACCTTGGCGTCATGCGGAAAGTTCTCATGCGGATGCAGTCTTGGATGAACTACCTCTTCAGCGACGGACATTAAACCGCGTGTCTGGGCGCGGTCCTGCGAGCCCGGAGTGAGGTTCAGTAGAGAGAATATCCGATGGGAATTCCCAGCAGGGCAACCACAATGCCCAGGAGGACAATTCCTCCCACCTGGACCGGTCGATCAAACCCCCGGCCCTCAAGCGCTTTGGCGACTGCGGCGTAGAGGATCGGCACGGCGAAAAGCCAGAGCACATGCCGGGCCAGAAATTGGGCGTAGTCCGTCATGGCATTGCCCGAAACAACCGTGCTGTCGATCCTGCCCAGCAGGTGCAAAACGAAGGCTCCGACGCTTACGACCAGAAATTGAGTGAAGGCGAGAACGCGGGCCATGGGAGGAGAAGGATGCGATCAAGGCATAGCGCCGAATCTCTCAAAAACAATATCGGAACTTGGCATCTGGCGTGATTTCCCGGAAAGGAAGGGAAGACACCCTCTATGAAATTCCATTTCTCGCTGAACACGGTTTCTCTTTCCGCCCTCGCCATGGTGCTTTTCGCAGGAGGTTGTGCGACGACCCCGAGCGGTTTGCCCCAGCCGCTGCCCGACCGGCAGGCGCGGATGAAACACGGCTATTTGTATTACCTGGACGGCGCGGGTGGGGGAACGGCGAAGAAAAACTGGTCCGCGGGAGTCCGTGACGGGTTGCTGGCCGCAGGATATCCCGGGGCGGGCGAGATGTTCACGTGGGAGTCTGGAAAGGGATTAATCGCTGATCAGGATGCGAGCGTGGCCGATAAGCGCGCCAAGGCGAAGGCCATGGCACTGGAGGTGGAAAAACAAGCCGGTGCCTTCCCCAAGGCACCGATCAATGTCCTGGGATTCTCTGCAGGAACCGCGGTGGCCATCTTTTCATTGGAAGACCTCCCGTCCAACGTCCAAGTGGAAAATGTTGTCCTGCTCGGAGCGTCCATCAGCAATGACTACGATCTCACCGAGGCTCTGGAGAGAGTGAAAGGGCGCCTCTACCTCTTCACCTCCAAACGGGACCGGATGCTCGGAATCCTGATGGGATTTTCGGGAACGGCTGACCGGAAATTCGTGCCCGGGGCCGGTGAAACCGGGTTCGTCCTGCCGAAGGATGCCAGCGCAAAAACAAAACGCCTCTACGCGGAAAAAATCGTCACCATTCCCTGGACGGAAGCCATGGGCGTCGACGGCAACGATGGGCGGCATTTCGACAATATCAAAATGCCGTTCATCCGGGATCACGTCGCGCCGCTGGTGATGGGAAATCCGGCCAAAGTTACGGGCCGCTGATCGGGGATCATCTGCACGCGAGCAAAGCGGATCCGGGTGCGGCGTCGGTCTTTGCGAATCGGATGGGAGGACACTCGAATTATTGCGGGGAACAACCTCCCGGCGTTCGGTGGGTGGGAAACGCGGCGAAACTTTTGGCAGCAATGATGAAATTCTGCCCTTGACCTGACCGGTGGCTGGCGGACGATGACGGGATGGATTTTTCCGACAAATCCTTTTTTATCAATCGCGAGCTGAGCTGGCTGGAATTCAACCAACGGGTTCTCGATCAGGTCCTCGACGAATCGAATCCCCTGCTCGAGCGCCTCAAGTTTCTGTGCATCGTCAGCTCCAATCTTGACGAGTTTTTTGAGGTCCGGGTGGCTGGCCTCAAACAGCAAAAACAGACGCTTTCGTCCGAGGCGGGGCCGGACGGCCTGACCGCGACGGAATCCCTGGCCGCGATCAGCACGCGCGTGCGGAAGATGGTCGACGACCAATATGTCTGCTGGCGCGAACGTTTGCAGCCCCAGCTTGAGGCCAACAACATTCGCTTTCACACCTACCCCAATGTGCCTGAGGCTGAGAAACGGCACTTCGAGGAGTTTTTTCGGAAGACGGTCTATCCGGTGCTGACCCCTCTGGCGATTGATCCGGCGCATCCCTTCCCCCAGTTGCTCAATAAAAGCCTCAACGTGATTGTGGAATTGGAGGGCGAGGATCTCGATACCGATATTGCCGTCGTGCAGGTGCCGCGCATTTTGCCGAGGGTCGTGCCATTTTCCAAAACGGAAAAAGGCGACGACTACGTCTTTCTCGGGCATGTGATCCAACATCACGTGGCGAGTCTTTTTCATGGGGTAAAGGTGCTGGGCGCGCATCTTTTCCGCGTTACGCGCAACAGCAATCTGTACTTCGACGAGGAGGAGGCGCAGAACCTATTGCACGCCATTGAGGCCGAACTGCGCAAGGTGAAACGCGGTGCTGCCGTGCGTCTGGAGGTTGAGGAAGACTGCCCGGCCCGCACCGTTGAGCGTTTGCTCGATATCTTTAATCTCGAGGAGGAGGACGTTTTCCGCATTGATGGGCCGCTCAACTTCGTCCGGCTCATGCCGCTGGCTTTGCAAATTGACCGACCCGAATTGCGCTACAAACGCTTTGCGCCGAATACGGTGGTGTCGCTGGACACCGAGGCGGACATCTTCTTTCACATCCGCAAGGGGGACTTTCTGGTTCATCATCCGTATGACAACTTTCAGACGGTGGTGGATTTTCTCGCCCAAGCTGCCGAGGACCCGCATGTGCTGGCGATCAAACAAACGCTTTATCGCACGAGCTCGGATTCCCCACTGGTTCAGTCCCTCATTGAAGCGGCGCGCAACGGCAAACAGGTAACGGTGGTGATCGAGCTCAAAGCCCGCTTCGACGAGGCGGCCAACATCAAGTGGGCGCGCATGATGCGCGAGGCCGGCGTGGATGTG
Organism: Terrimicrobiaceae bacterium; assembly: GCA_041752695.1. Classification (GTDB taxonomy): domain Bacteria; phylum Verrucomicrobiota; class Verrucomicrobiia; order Chthoniobacterales; family Terrimicrobiaceae; genus CALCJD01. Next base: position 9,060 of record JBGSVZ010000085.1, on the reverse strand, counting down.
GTGTATGGCGTGACGGGTTTAAAGACCCACGCCAAAGCCATGCTCATCGTCCGCAGCGAGGGGGATGGCATCCGGCGTTACGCGCACCTTGGCACGGGCAATTATCATCCCTCAACGGCAAAAATTTACACCGACCTGGGGTTGTTTACGTGCCGTGAGGAGGTCACGACCGAGTTGGCGGAAGCCTTCAACTGTCTCACCGGCGTCGCCAAATTTCCGGAAATGAAGGAGCTGCTGGTTGCGCCTTTCAATCTTTTCAACGCCTTCCAACGCCTGGTCGAAGCAGAAATCGAGCATGCGCAGGCCGGCCGTCCCAGCGGGATTTATGTGAAGGTCAATGCGCTGGTCGAGGAGGGCATGATCGAGGCGCTCTACCGGGCTTCTGCGGCAGGCGTGCCAGTTCGTCTGATGGTGCGTGGCATGTGCGCGCTCAAGGTGGGGATCCCTGGTGTGAGCGAAAACATCGAGGTCCGCAGTATTGTGGGCCGATTTTTGGAGCACAGTCGGATCTTCCGCTTCGAAAGCGGGGGAGAACCCAAAATCTACCTTGGCAGCGCGGATTGGATGCCGCGCAATTTGTTCCGCCGCGTGGAGACGGTCTTTCCCATCGTCACGCCTGGCATGCGCGAACACGTGGATGAGATCCTCGAATGGTACTGGCGTGACAACGCGAAGGCCAAGGTGATGCAGCCCGATGGGACCTATGCAACGCGGCAGGATGCCGGGCCACATTTTGACGCCCAGGCGGAATTTGTGGCGGACGCCCAGCGCCGCCGCAAGAAGCGACTCGCGGCGGTGCAGGCGTGAAAAATCAGCCGAGATTTTTCTCCGCCGTAATGTCCTGTAGGGCGGTGATGCCGCGCGGCTGAATCGGGCCCATCCCCGTGACGCCGCCGCTGCTGCGAAACCAAAGGCCCCTGGCCTCGCGGGGAAAAAAGACGAACTCGACTCCGTCATCTACGACGCCGTGCACCGCCGGGGAGTCTTTGTGGCCGGCGAGAAAATCCGCATAGACGGCATGCCACGGGTGATCCACTGAAGGGAATAGTTTTTCGCCCAAGGCCAGGAGCGCGTCATACGTAATTGGCTGGATGGAGGCGGCCGCCGCAGCGCGGCGCTCCGCCATGATCGTGTCGAAGTCGAGATGTTCGGATTCCATCCCCAAGAACCTGACCGCCCGGGCAGGTTTTTCAATCGGGAAATGGTTTGCCCGCACCCCGGGACGTATTCAACCCGGAATGGTCTCGCCCTGAATCAGATCATCCAGCGTTTGCCGTTTGCGAATGACATGCGAAGCGGAACCCTCGACCAACACCTCAGGAAGAAGTGGCCGGGAGTTGTAATTCGACGACATGACAAACCCGTAAGCTCCCGCGCTGAGCAGGGCGATGCGGTCGTCCTGTTTGAGGGGCGGGACTTCGCGGTCCTGGGCAAAAAAGTCGCCGCTTTCACAGACGGGGCCGACCACGTCCATCAGCGCCGGGGCCTCGGTGGTCTGCCGCAAAGGTGCGATCTCATGATAACCCTCATAAAGCGCAGGACGGATGAGGTCATTCATCGCGGCATCGACCACGGTGAAGATTTTGGCGGGCGTTTTTTTGACGTATTGGACGGTACTGAGCAGCACCCCTGCATTGCCCACCATGAAACGACCGGGCTCAAAAAGGATGCGCAAGCCAAGCGGCTGAAGGATCGGCACGATGGCGGCGGCGTAGGCCTCTGGAGTGATGCGCTGAGGATGATCCCCGGCGGCCCACCATGCAGGGTCGCCGCTTTCCAAGGCGGGATCATAGACAATCCCGATGCCACCCCCGATGCTGAAAAATTCGATGCCGTATTTGTCGCGCAAGGACTCGACCAGCGGGACCAATTTGGCGGCGGCTTCGGCGAAATGTTCGCATTCCAGGATCTGGGAACCGATGTGGGTTTGCACACCGCGCAGGTGCAGGTTGGGAAGTTCGGCGGCGCGGGCATACACCTCGGCGGCGCGGTCGAGGCCGACGCCGAATTTGTTCAGGCTCTTGCCGGTGGAAATGTATTTGTGCGTTTTCGCATCCACGTTGGGATTCACCCGCACGGCGACCGGAGCTTTGACGCCCAGCGACGCGGCCACGTCGTTGATGCGCTCGAGTTCGGGTTCGCTTTCGATGTTGAAACAATAAATCCCGGCTTGGAGGGCCTGACGGATCTCGTCAGTCGTCTTGCCGACTCCGGCGAAGGTGCAGCGGGCAGATTCGGCGCCGGCTTTTTGCACGCGGAAGAGTTCGCCGCCGGAGACAATGTCAAAACCCGCCCCCTCCTTCGCCAGCAGATTAAGCACGGCGAGGTTGGAATTGGCCTTAACCGCGTAGCAGATCAGATGATCGAGCGGCGCGAGCGCGGCGTCGAGGCGGCGGAAATTTTGGCGGATGGTTTCCGCGGAATAGACATAAGCCGGCGTGCCGACCTCGGCGGCCAGCACGTCAAGGTTCACGTCCTCGCAGTGAAGGACGCCATCGCGATACGAAAACGAGTGCACCCGCAGAAAATGAGGGCGCGCGGCGGGTGTGTCAATCGGATGCTATTCCCGCAAACTCACCGTCGCGCCCCCCGGCACTTCCACCAGGCGGCCGTCCACGAGAAGCGAGACCGCAAGCGCGTTGGGGTTGAAGGCGGTGGCGAGGTTGGCGGCGATGACGATGCGCTGGCGGGCGGCTTCGTAGTCGAAGAGTTCGATGTTGGTGCAATACCAGACGTCGGGTTTTCCGGAGAGCGGTTTGAAAATGGTCTCCAGCGAGGCCCAGTCGTTTTTGTCGTGAAATTCGAACCCGTGCCCCCAGATGAAAAAGACTCCGGAGTAGCGGGCGTTTTCGTATTTGCTGGCGAAACGTTCGGGCACGGTCGGCCCGGTCGCGTATTGGTGGGCGGTCGAGGCCCAGGCGAGGGAATCTTTCGGCGGGAAGCAGTTTTCGGCGTTTTCGCAGGTGCGGCTGTACACGATTCCCAGGGACCGCAGCAGGTCGGCGACCTGTTGGTTGTAGCTGCCAAAAGGATAAGCCATCCCACGGACCGGATAGCCAACCAGGTCTTCCAAGGCACGGCGGTCGTCCAGGACTTCGCGCGCGATTTGCGAGGGATCGAGCCTTGGGAGATGCGGGTGGGTGACGGTATGAATCGCGACCTCGTGCCCTTGATAAACCGAGGCGATTTCCGAGGCATCGAGTGCGGAGCGGCTGCCTTCCGCCGTGGGGGAACCTGTGCGACCGAGGTTGCCGGAGTTTAGGTTGAAGGTCCCTTTCAGCCCCCAGGCGTTGAAAGAATCCACGATCCGCCGGTCGAACGTGTGGCCGTCGTCAAAGCTGGTGGTGACGGCTATGCGTTTGCCGCCGGGAAACGAAGGGATCTCGACGCGGGTGGGTGACTTCATGCGAAGCCCTCAAGCCGCGTCCTGATCTTCCATCCAATAGCAGTACGTCTTGGTGATCGCCTCGGCGATGTCGATCAAGTTGCCTTGAGTTTTGTCGAGAAATTGGTGCAGCCCGGCCTGAAAAACCGAGGCAATCGTGGTGTAGTTCAAGCTCGAGCGGAGCAGCCCTGAAAGGCGCTCGGCTTCGTTGCTGAAATGGTTTTTCTCGCAGCCGGAGATGCGGTGCAGGGCGCTGTCCAGTTCGTCGGCGCAGAAGCGGATGGAGCGGGGAAATTCGTCATGCAGGATGAGAAACTCCGCAACCTGCCAGCCGGTGACCTGGCCGACAAAAGTTTTCAGATAAGCTTCCAAGCCACTGCAGGAGCGCAGGACGGCCATCCATTGCGTGATATCGACATGGCCCCCCACCTTCTCGCCGCTGGGGAGAAGGATGTGATATTTGATGTCGAGGACGCGCGAGGTGGAGTCGGCGCGTTCGAGATATTTCCCGATCTGGAGAAAGTCCCAGCCCTCGCCATGCGTCATGGTGGCGTCGGTCGTGCCTTGGAAACCGTGGAGATTGTCCACCAGGCGACGGTAAAAATCGATCGGACTTTCGGTGAAGTCGGCGCGGGCTTGGCCATCGCGCAGGTAGAGGAAGGTGCGGTTGAGTTGCTCCCACATTTCGCTGGAGATCTGCTCGCGGACGGTGCGGGCGTTTTCCCGGGCATTGGCGATGCAGGAATAGATGCCGTGAGGGTTTTTTTTCTCGAAAGTGACAAAGTCCATCACCGTCTCGGGAGAGATTGTCTCGTGGAACTTGGAAAAAAGCTCCTGGTCCTCCAGCGTGGCCAGAACGGGCTGCCAGTGCTGTCGCATGGACAGGGGGGTCTGGTCTTCGAGGTCGAGCATGAGCTGCATGTTGACATCGAGAATGCGGGCGTTGGTCTCGGCGCGCTCAATGTAGCGGCTGAGCCAGAAACAGGAATCGGCGACTCGGCTTAGCATGATATTAGGATTGCGATTGGCTCTGACTTTGAACGTTCGGAGTTGGCGCCACGGCTTCGTCCTCGTCGAGTACCCAGGTGTCCTTGCTGCCTCCGCCCTGGCTGGAATTCACCACGAGCGATCCCTTGCGCAGAGCGACGCGGGTGAGGCCGCCGGGGATGATGCTGGTTTTTTCGCCGCTGAGAATGTAGGGCCGCAGGTCGATGTGGCGCCCCTCGGCCTGGCCGTCGCAATACGAGGGAGAGCGCGAGAGATTGATCACCGGCTGGGCGACATAACCGCGCGGATCCTCGATGATGGCCTGGCGGAATTTTTCGATCTCCTCCTTGGTGGCGTGGGGCCCGATAAGCATGCCGTAACCGCCGCTCTCGTTGGCGGCTTTCACCACGAGGTTGCCCAGATTTTCCAGCACGTATTTGCGGTCGGAATCGTCCGACGTGAGGTAGGTCTGCACGTTCGGCAATATGGGCTCCTCGCCGAGGTAGAACTTGATCATCCGCGGGACGTAATAATACGTGACCTTGTCATCCGCCACGCCGGTGCCGACGGCGTTGGCGAGGTTCACGTTGCCCTTGCGGTAGGCTTCGATGATGCCGGGCACGCCCAGCACGGAGTCTTTGCGGAAGACCGTGGGATCGATAAAATCGTCGTCAATGCGGCGGTAAATCACGTCCACCTGCTTGAGACCCTTGGTGGTTTTCATGAAAACGCGGGCGTCTTTCACGACGAGGTCGTTGCCGGTGACGATCTCAATGCCCATCGAGCGGGCGAGGAACGAATGCTCGAAGTAGGCAGAGTTGAAGATGCCCGGCGTGAGCACCACCACGGTGGGGTCGGGATTTTCGTGCGGGGCGACATAACGCAATGCGGCCAGCAGGTCCTGCGCGTAGCGGTCCACGGGACGCACGGAATATTTTGTGAAAAGCTTGGGGAAGACCCGCTTCATGGCCTGGCGGTTTTCCAGCACGTAAGAAACCCCCGACGGGCAGCGGCCGTTGTCTTCCAGCACGGTGTAGGCCCCCTGGCGGTCGCGGATGAGGTCGGTGCCGCAAATGTGAATGTAGATGTCCTTCGGAACATCGAAGCCCATCAACTCCGGACGGAAGTGTTTCGCCCCGAGGATGATTTCCTCCGGAATGAGCTTCTCCTTGAGGATGCGTTGATCGTGATAAATGTCGTGCAGGAACATGTTCAGCGCGGTGAGGCGCTGGACGAGCCCGCGTTCCACGTGCTCCCATTCTTTGGCGGCAATGATGCGGGGGATGAGATCGAAGGGGAAAATTCGCTCGGTGCCTTCGTCACCGCTGTAGACGGTGAAGGTGATGCCCTGATTCAGATAGGACTTTTCGGCCAATTCGCGCTTGCGTTCGAATTCGCCTTTCTCCATTTCCGCGAAACGTCGGGCGAGAAGTTCGTAATGCGGCCGCACCGTTCCTGGCGCGGAAAACATCTCATCGAAAAAATCCCCAACCTCGTAATCCTTAAACAGCCCATTCATCGATCCTCTTTTGTGTGACAAACCTTGGGCCCTTTGGGAAGCGCAAAGCGCGCGGCGTTAGGCGGCAATTTTCGGGGCTGGCTCAAAATCCGGCGCCCAGGCCTCGGAAACTCCGCCAAATTTGGGATAAATGAACCGGGCGGTCGTCGCTTTCTCACGGGTGATGCCGAAGGCTTTTTTCAAGCCGGTCGCCCGCAAGGCCAAAAGGGAGGCGTGCAACAACTGGCTGCCGAGGCCACGACTGCGGTATTCGTGCAAGATGCAGGGGCCGGTCAGCAGATGGCTGTCCGTTCCCTCTTCCAAGCCGAGCACGGAAGATCCGATGATGCGCGAACCGTGCAACAGAACGAGGCACTGGTTTTTTGCCTCCTTCTCAAAGGCGGTGGCCACCTGTTTGCGAATCATCTCCACAAACGGGCTTTGCAGGTTGCCCCAGCCCGAATCCATGCTGAAAGCGCTCAAGGTCACTTTCTGCACGGTATCCTGCTCTTCCCCGGTCGCTGGACGCAATTGGTAAGGAAGGGCGACCACATCCTCGACCGACGGAACCTTCGCAAGGTCCCACGTGAAGCGTTGCCAGGTGGTCGTCATGATGCCGCGAAGAATCAGGAAGGATCCGTGTCGTTACGGCACACCCACCAGACGCCGCCAAAGAGGGCGGCTGCCAAACCAACAAAAGCCGTAAACGCCGCGAGATCGAACATAGACGCCGCGGAGAATCCGCAATTCCCCTGCCAAGTCAACTGTATTTCCGTGCTTCTCCATCGGGCGGTCCCCTGAGTGGCAAGGGAGACCGACCGGGGATTGATTGACAACCGGGGAAAAAGCCCGCTGCATGGGCAAAATGGAGATCTTTTTTCACACCATTGCGCTCGAACCCGCCCGCTGGACGCCACAGCGCGTTTCGCAATCGCTCACCACCTTGCTTCCCCGCATTGCCCGGGCGGGATTTCGCACCCTGGAAATTTACGAACCTCATTTGCGTGAGGAGGCACTGCGACCGGCCATTCGCGAATCGCTGGAAAAAAACGCCCTGAAGCCGGAAATTCTCAGCTCCTATCTGGACCTGGCCGCGCTGGCTCCAGGCGATCTCCCGGCGGCGGTGTCGGCGCTGGAAGAGACGCTGCGTTATTTCGGATTCGCCAAACTCCGTCTTTTTCCCGGGCCGAAAATTTCGCCCGGCGATACCGCTGCCGTAGAGGCCTTTGCGGGCCGTCTGGCCTCGGTGGCCGCGCGGCTCGACGGGATCGAGATCCTGCTGGAAACGCACGATGGTTCGATTGCGGATGATCCCCACCGCATCGTTGAGTTGGTGAAGGACCTCGCCCTGCCGACGGTGGGTCTTGTTTTCCAGCCGACGATTTTCGACGGCGAGAAAGCCTGTGCCCAATTCGCCCTTCAGAAGGAATTCATCCGTCACATTCATCTGCAAAACCGGGCACCCTCCGGTGGATTTGAAACTCTGGAGCGGGGAGTGACCCCGTGGAGTCGGATCCTGCGCGATCTTCCGCCTGGGGTGTCTGCCTCGTTGGAGTTTGTTCCCGCGGGGATTTGTTCCGAAGCGGACTTCGATCTCGACGCAGTCCTGGCACAGGCCATTGCCGAAAAAACCTTCGTGGAGGGACTTTTTTCCGCCTGAAGGCAACGCGAAACCCGAGAACGCCCGTCGTGAGGGAATTCCGGGTGGACAAACTTTGCGCTTGCGAGTGTCGGGCGCGAAGGGGAGTCTCTGCGCTGCACTCCCGGACTCCGACTCCGGTCCCCGGGGGGAATGGTCCAGGCGGTGAAAATCCCTGCATCATCAACCACGCCCGGTTGGCGAAATTGGCAGACGCGCCAGACTTAGGATTGGTGTTTTTGCGGTTTTACGACGTTGCTTTTCGTTGCAGTTGGTGTTCTTGAATCAAGTGTTTATCAGATTTTTCGGCGAATTTTCGCATTTAGCCGGGGAAGTCAGAATCGGCCCCAAAGTAGCACAAAAAGTAGTACAGCTTCAGGAGCGGGGTGTTTCGTGTTTTTCCGTTGAGTGTCAGCAAGATTGATTATGGGAATGTTTTGGAGCACTCACTGAATTTCCTCAAATGCTCCGTGCTATCGGAGGTGTTCTCTACGGCCGATAAAGCATCTCGAAAGGCAGACCATAACGATTCGCTGATGAGCTTTCTGCGGTCCGTGTCGGAAGCTTCCGTCATGATCCACGGCGACGTCGAAACAGCGGTTGGATTTGGCATTAAAGAGGCGATGGAGACGGCTGGTTTTCATAATTGAGGACATCAGTGAGCGATGAAAATCATATTTAAGCGAACCGATCATGAGCGTCAGTATTCTTCCCAGGAGTTTTCGAGGCCGTCCGGGCCCTCCAGGCGCTGTCACGTCTGTGCCCTTCCCTTGGCGCATCGCCGATTCCATGGCAGGGCTCCGGGCGCAGGCTTCCATAGAGTGAAGACCGAGCAAATAGCGGCCGCCAAACCGCTGGATTGCGGGGTTGATTCCTCTGGCCTGATTGCTCCAGTGAGTTGCGGCTTCCCCGCAGGGACTCCATACCGTGTTCTAAACGAGTTCAGTGATGTTCCTTTTGCGGCCCAGTTTGGTTCCTTGCATTGTTTCCCGGGGAACTCATCCCGATATCCGTACATGCAACTGAAGAGATTCCAACGGTCTCCACACCGGAAGCCCTCATCGCTCGTCATTGGTGAACCGTGGGCGCTCTCGGGCGTATTTGGAGAGCGGCATCTCGGTCGCCTCGCGGCCATCACTTCGTTCCTGTCTGATCCCATCTCGCCGGAAAACTGGCCCCCTGGTCCAAAGATCCTTTCGAATATCGAGATTATCTTTGGAACGTGGAATTTGCCCTCGTTTTCGGAGGCAGATGCGACGTCAATGTGCAGTCTCCGGGCGGTTTTTTATTCTGCGGGAACCGTTCGCTATTTCGCCAAACCCCTGCTTTCCCGGGGAGTGGAGGTCTATGCGGCTTCCTTCGCAAACGCGGTCCCGGTTGCCGAGTTCGCCCTCGCGCAGATCCTCCTGGCCAACAAAGGTTATTTCCGGTTATCCCAGGCTTACACCGCGGGCCGTGATGCCGCCCAGGGTTGTGGGAATTTTGGCGCCACCGTGGCCCTTCTGGGAGCGGGTGAAATTGGTTCTGCGCTGATCGAGCGTCTCAGGCCGT
>JBGSVZ010000084.1:0-34349 GCA_041752695.1 Terrimicrobiaceae bacterium | reverse complement strand
ACCACAGCCGGACAAAACGAAAAACCGGACTGGGAGAGACAGGGGGGAAACCATGCGTTCGTCAGCGAGCCTGGCCCTCCCCCCGGACCCCCTCCCGGATAGACGCGGGCAAGCCCGCAAGGGATCGAAGGGGGCTCCGCCACCTAACCCCCGGAGTTTTCGCTTTGGACGCAATGAGAATCCACAGATCACCACAACCAATAACAACACCTTTCCAAGCGAACCTCGCATAACCTATTTTACCGCTCTTTTGGTCGGAAAATGGGGTCCACCTCATGGTTCGCACCGCCGCGGAATGCGGGATTACGTTTTTTGACACCGCCGAGGGTTATGGACGCGGACTCGCGGAAGACCAGCTCGGCCGGGCCATCGAGGAACTCGGCATCCGGGATCACTCGGTCATCGTGTCCAAAGTGGGGCCGCTTTTTGCGGAGGAAAAAATCGGCGACCGGGGCTGCGACCTTTCCAAATCCCACATTTTCGCCCGCTGCGAAGCCAGCCTCCGGCGGCTGCGGACCGACCGCATTGATCTCTATCTCGCCCATTGGCCGGACCCAGAGACGCCCATCGCCGAAACGATGGAGGCGGCGGAAACTTTGCTGCACCAGGGAAAGATCCGCGGATTTGGCGTGAGCAATTTTTCCAGCGACCTTCTCGCGGCGGCGCTTTCCCACGGGGCCGTCGTCGCCAACCAACTTCCCTACAGCCTGGTGGACCGCACCATTGATTCCGACCAGCGTCCGTTCTGCATGGCGAATCAGGTGGGCATCATGGCCTATTCTCCGCTGGGAAAAGGTGTTCTCAGCGGCAAATACGACGCAACCCATCTCCCACCGGATGACGACTACCGTCACACTCGCAAACATTTCGCGAGGGAAAATCTGGACCGCAACCTCGCCATCGCCGCCCGGCTACGCATCCTCGCTCCCGACTGCGGCTGCACCCCCGCCCAACTTGCCATGGCCTGGGCCATCGCCCAGCCCGGGATCACCGTCATCCTCCCCGGAGCCAAAACACCCGAGCAAGTCCGGATCAACGCCGCGGCGTCGGATGTACGAATTCCGCCACAGATTCTGCAGGAGCTCAACGAGCTGTCGCAGTTGGAGTCCAGCCTTTAGGCTGTTCCGGCGGAGCACGCTAAAGCGTGGACTCCAGCTAACCGCCTACCGCAACGGCGGCACAAACGACCCGATGATGTTTGTCATCCCCACCTGACGCTGCTGCAGGATAGCGCCGTCGCCCGCCTTGCGGAAAATCACGAAGCCTTTCTGTCCATAAGGTTTCGCCGACTTTTCCAACGGTAAACCACCCGCCGGTGTGTTGGTAAAATTTTTCGAGGTGAGAAACACCACATCACCCGGCGAGTTCGTACTCACCGCATAAACCACCAGCGCGCCATCGCTCATCTTCGCGGGGATCTTGTCGGGCTTCACGACAACACCCGGAGCGGAGAGCAACTTACAGAAATCATTCGTCGCAAGGTATTCGGGAACCATCTTTCCTGCCCAATAAGAAAATGTCCCACCCGTATCTCCCGGCCAGCCGAGCGCCTTGTCGTCTGTAGCTTCGCCATCGAGCGCCATCTGCTGGGTCGCGAGGTGGAGTTGTTTGCCGTTGCTGAGGGTTTGAGTCATTTGGCCGCGCTTCATGCTATGGCCGCCACCTGGAAGCGCCAACGCCAACAAAATTCCAATAACCGCCAGACACACCAGCGCTTCGATCCACGTAAAGGCTGCGTTGTTCTTGATTTTCATAAGGGCTTAATGGCAGAGGGGCACGTAGAAACCGATGACGTTAGTCTTCCCGACCTGCCGCGCCATCAAAACCGCGCCGTCGCCACCTTTGCGGAAAACCACGAAGGCTTTGTCGCCATAGGGTTTCGCTGTTTTCTCCAGAGGAGGACTGACTCCCGACGTGTTCGTGAAATTCGCGGACGTCAAAAACACTGCGTCATCCGGCGAGTTCGTACTCACCGCATAAACCAACACCGCTCCATCGCTCATCTTCACGGGCATGGCTTCAGACTTGACCACGATTCCGGGTGCGGAGAGCAACTTACAAAGATCATTCGTCGACAGGTAATCCGGCACCATCTTTCTCACCCAATGAGAAAAAGTCCCGCCGGTATCGCCCGGCCAACCGAGCGTTTTGTCACCTATCGTTTCGCCGTCAATCCACATCTGCATCGTCGCAAGATGGAGTTGCCTCATATTGCTGAGGGTTTGGGTAACTTGGCCGCCTTTCCTCGGTCCCGCAGTGACACTCGGAAGCGCCAGCGCCACCACAATCCCAATAACCGCCAGACACACCAATGCCTCGATCCACGTGAAGGCCGAGTCGCGACGGGGGTTCATAACTCTCCCAGAATCTTGCTTCCGCATGAAGAATCGGTCAACGCCGAAAACCGGTGTTTTGCACTGCAGCCCGCACCGCCGGGGCGGCTCTCTCCCCTGCCGTCCCAGCGGGACGGCCTACAGTTTTTTCTCTCTTTCGCGTCTTTTTCGCGGGCCAATCCTCAACCCTCCGCCGCGATCCAATCGCGCAGGGCAAAGAGGTCGTCGTCGTGTTTCGCCATGACCTCAACATTTTTGTCGAGGGTGCGGGCCACAGTCAGGCGTTCCTTGGCGAGTTCAAGGCGTCCGGTCACACAGGCGTAACAGGCCAGATTGTAATGGATGGTGGCATTGGCTGGGTGCAATTCGACCGCGCGCAGAAGAATGGCTTCGGCTTCGTCGAGCGAGCGGGCTCGCCGGACGCAGTAGGCGAAGTTGACCCACCAACTGGACTCGGCGGGTTCGCGTTCCACGAGGCAGGCCGCGATCTCGGCCGCGGCGGGCCAGTGTTTGGCGGTCATATGCAGAGCTGCGCGGAGTTCGAGGACCTCCTGGCGCGTTTGCACGGAGGGCGGAAGCGCGGCGAGGGTGCGGGCGGATTCGTCGAACATGCCGAGTTCGAGATAACCCTCCGCTTCGATGAGGGTGCGGGCAAGGAGGGTGCCGTCCATTGGGTCAGGGAAGAGCGGCGATGGCAAACCAGCCAATCATGATGAAGGCAATGGCCAGCTTGCCCACGATGCCCGCCGTGGTGCCAAGAAACGTCCCCCAGCCGGATTTTCCCGCGGGCAGAAAACCCTTGCCGCCCAACATTTCACCCGCCATGGCCCCAAGAAGCGGACCTATGAGCAAACCGGGCAGGCCAAAAAACAGACCGACGATGGCTCCGAGAATTCCACCCACCGCACCCCACCGCGTGGCACCGAACCATTTGGCCCCCGCCGCGCCGCTCACGATGTCCAGCGCCTGCGCCAGGATGGCCAGCAGGGTCAATATCACCAGCGTTCCCCAGCCCACCGAGCCGATGGCGAAATGATTCACCACCGCCCCCAGTAATATCAGGACCGCGCCGGGAATGAGCGGCAGCACCGTGCCGATCAAACCAACCAGCATGAAGAAAATCGTGAGGAACCACCAGAACGTGTCCATGCCAGAACCTACGCAGCATAAGGCCAAGATGCGAAAAGAATCACGACCCTCGTTTGACACCAGAGCAGGCAGGTTTAGTTTCTTCCATGAACATTCGCCCCTGCCGCAACGAGCTTGACCTTCATTCCCTGGCGGGAACCGCTCGCGCCATCATCTCATCCACGCGGACTGTGGCAGAAGTGCATATCACAGATTTGAAAGAACAATTAGACGATCTTTGGAAAGCGGCCGAGGACCTTGTTCCCCGCACCAATCCCCCCGACTTGATCGGTCATGTGGAAAAAACCCTAAAAGATCTGCGTGGCCGCTGGACCGCCATCGGACTGCGCGGTGGGTTCGCGACGTAGAGAAGTTCAGGCTCCAGCTTTTACATCGTTCAGACCGGGGATCATGCCGCCAGAGCTACCGGGGTGCGTGAACTATGACGGTGGAGTCCAGCCTTCAGGCTGATTGGGAATGCACAAAAGTGAACCCAAACAATCCGCCAAACTCCGGATTTTCTCCGTCATGGCCTCGTTTCAGACAGCCTAAAGGCTGGACTCCAACCGCTCACGCGCCTGATCCACCCTAGCTCGCCGGGGTCCTTGGCACGAAGCGCAGCACCAGCAACAGCGTGACAAACACCAACGCCGCGCTGAGCCACAGCACCACTTCGAGACCCCCGCGATAGGCCTGCCCGACCAAATCCGCAAGGTTCCCCAGGTCTCCGGCGTCCGGCAGATGAAAAGCCCTTACGCTCTGTGCGCCGGCCATCACCGACTGGACCGTCGCTCGCTCCGTCGCGGTGAGGACAAGATCATTCTGCGCAAGCAGCCCATCAAGCTGGCGGGACGCCACTGCGGCGAAGATGGCCGTGTTTATGGCCAGCATCAGGGCTGAGCCCGCCAGCTGACACATGAACGTAATGCCGCTCACCAGACTGGCGCGGTCGGCCCCGGCGGTTTCAATGGCCCGTGCGCTAACCGTGGGAATCACCGCGCCGACACCGACCCCGAGCAAAGCCAACGAGGCATTAAAAATCAGCGGCGTCGCCCCGGGACCAAAAATGCTCAGCAAAACCGATGCGACCGTCGCGCAGACGAGGCCGATGACCAGCAGGCGTCGCGTACCGAAATACGTGCTCAGCGGACCGCCGAAATACGACACCAGTCCGTAGGTCAGCATGAACTGCACCACCCGCGCGCCCGCCCACATGGGGTCCTCGCCGAGAAATTTCATCGCGTATTGGGTGAAATACAGCAGCACAATGAAGAAGAGCTGACAGATCACCAGAGCGCAGAGGCAGAGCGTCATGATTTCACGATTGCGCATCAACTCCGGCGGAATGAGCGGCTCGGTCACCCTGCGTTCGACGAACGGAAACGCGCCGAGCATGCCTACGGCCACCACTAGCAACCCGATCACGCGGGGATCGGACCAGCCCCACGGCTGCACTTGGTAAACAAATAGCATCAGCGCAACCAGCCCCGTGGTCAGGAGGAACATGCCCAGGAAGTCATTTTTCGGGTTCTCCGCCAACTGGGAATCCCGCGGCACCTTGAGAACAAGAACCAGCATGGAAAACAGGGCCATCGGCACGTTGATCCACAGCACCCAGCGCCAGGAAAACCATTCCGTCAGCGCCCCACCCACGACCGGCCCGGCGGCGTTGCCGAGCGAGCAGGTTCCGAAAATCAGACCCAGCACAAAACTCCGCCGCTCCACCCCGGCGGCCGCGCAGCCGAGTCCGATCATGGCCGGCCAGAGCAGCGCCGCACCTGCGCCTTGCAGCACACGAAAGGCGATCACCGATCCCCCGCTCCACGCCATGCCGCCCAGCAATGAGGCCAGCGCGAAAAGCCCCATCCCGATCAAAAAGACCAGCTTCCGGCCGTGGGCGTCCGCCATTTTTCCGCCTGCCACCATCAGCACCGAAAAGGAGAGCACATAGCCATTGATGACCCACTGAACGCTTTGCATAGTGAGCCCGAATTGTTCCTGGAGGGCGGGAATGGCGAGGTCCACCGAGGCAAAATCCAGGGCGATGGCCATCGACCCGATCACGATGGCGGCATAGACAAAAAAGTTTCGTCCCATGACGTGGAAGGTTCAAGACTTGGCCCCGAGAGGCAAGCACCGCGTGCTCTGATTTTTTCTCAGAGCGCACGCAGGACGCGTGACACGCCGCCCTTGTGTGAGTGTTTCAAGCAAGCGCAAGGTTGATGGTTTCTTATGGCTCTCCGAGCCGCGCGAGGGTCAAGATTGGTGGAAATTTCGCACAAGCAAAGATGCAAACTATTGGACCGACCCCAACCGCCTACCCCACATGAAAATGAACACCTGGGGAAAACTGCGCGACTGCCTCGACACCCTCGAACTCCAGATCCTCATCCCCGAAGACATCCGCATCAAAGCCGAACGCTCTGTCCGCCGCCTGTTGGAGCTGAGCCGGTAAGGGTTAATCCCGGCGCGGGGCGGGACACCGCACTTCTCAACGTGTGCATCCAGCACACTCCGAAAGCCATCAGGCCAATCCCGAGGATCACATAAAGAAACCTCAGGTTTGTGCGATCCAGCGTACCGACCATGTGATCGACTATCGAAACACTCACTGCTCCTGCCAGATAAAGCAGCACGCAATACCGCCATGCTTTGCCAATCCGAACCGCATCAAAATACCCTTCAGGAACATCCGGCGGAGCAAACCCTCCGTAAAGAACGAACCCTCCGAGCAATACGGCCAACACCAGCAGCCGCCGCAGATCAAGGTTCAGCTCCATGCGCGAAACCTCGCTTCGCCCTTCACCGCGCTGAAGTCGATCTTTCTCATCCGGGCCAGAAGCAGGATTTCTTTTCGATCATCCGGGCAATCACGGAAACCCAGCCATTTTTTCCGACCTCGCAAA
The DNA here is from genome assembly GCA_041752695.1 of Terrimicrobiaceae bacterium. Lineage (GTDB taxonomy): Bacteria > Verrucomicrobiota > Verrucomicrobiia > Chthoniobacterales > Terrimicrobiaceae > CALCJD01. The sequence goes on along the minus strand of JBGSVZ010000084.1, from coordinate 27,982 downwards.
TCCTCCAGCACTTGCGCCAGACGTTCTTCCAATCCGGATTCGGCGGGAATGACGTTTCGAAAATAAAAAACCGCCCGCAAAGCCAACAACGGCCCGCACGCGAACAACTGCCCAAGCACATAAGCCGGCCCCGTCACCCGGTGCGCGTAAAAATCCATTGCCGATCCCCCTCCGGAATCCTCCCCGAGGTCGTGATAAAGCGAAGACTCGTGGTAGCCGTAAAACCCGCCCCGCCTTTTCCAGAGCCGGTACCCTGAATACGTCAAGACGCCAAGAACCACGACCGCGAAGCCCGGGAACACCCCCGGCGGCACGGACACCCGGAACTGATGGGCGATGAACTCGGGAACATAGCGGAAAAAGAAATACGCTGCCGCATAGCCGATACCGCTGCCAGCCATGCAGGAAATTCCGGCTAGGATTTGAAGGATGTTGAAGCGAATAATCACAGACGGCTTCAGGCCTCACCGCGTTTCACCGTTTTGCCGCGAACAATCACCATCCCCTTCATGAAATACGTTTCCTCCCGAATCTGCGTGATCAAATCCCAGCCCTGCCCGACCGTGCCCAGCAAAGCCGGAGTGTTGAACTTGGACCGAATTTCCGTCTCGGTGAGGGATTTTTTGTTCATGCAGCGGAGGTGAATTGGGCGAATGGAACCCCTCCGCTCGCGAACAACCGGAGACACGTTCGTGATTTACTCTCAGTGTGGAAGACCAAAGGCGAGCAGGAAGTGCCGTGCGGGATCAAAAGGAATTAGCTCGGGATGAGCGGGACGAGCGCGTCACAGGAAGATCACCCGGCTCGACAGTTTGGGGCGAATCGCCTATCTCCGTGCGGCATGAGTGTCGCCCCGCAAATTTCTCTCGATCCTTCGACGCTCACCACGTTTGCGGCGGCACTCGCCACGCTGCCTGGCGATGAGATCAGGAAGGCGAAGTCCCTCTTCATTCGGAATGCCATTGCCGACTATCGGATGACTCTCAAGAGCACAAAGGGTTTTCTGATTGTCCTCGGGGTGATGAGCATCATTCCGGTATTTCTGATTGTTTTTATCCCGGCATTTTTCAGCTACCGGGCCGCCAAGGAAAACGGCAAACAGAAGATCAAGAACGCGCTGGAAGTCTGGAAGGATGATCTCGGGAGCGACTACGATCTGCTATCGCAGGAGGTCGAAAATTCCTGACCGGTTGCGATTTAATCATCCACCATTGACTTCGGCGACCAGAGGGAAACGAAGGCCGCCAAGAAACAAGAACCCTTCAGCCTTCGATCCCTTCGTTGTCTTCTGTAGAATCCTGTTGCGGGTCCCAGCCTTCCCGCGTTGCGGACAAGATGCCCGCGGTCCTTTGGGAGCGCTCCTACAGGCGCTCGTCAAGCCAGGCGAGGGCTTTGAGGAAACTTTGGCGTTCGAGGTAGTGGCGGAGGTTCGGGTCGCAGTCGGGCGGGAGGGTCTTTACCAGCATGTCGAGCTGGGCGGCGGCGGCTTTGAGTTTTTCCAAATGCACGGCGGGGTCGGCGTCGCGCAGGGTGTGGTCGGCCACGACGGCGAGGCGGGCCGCGAGGGCTTCGCGCAGGGCGATGAAATCGGAGCGGTCCATTAGACTCGGTTCTCGACGGGCTCCTCGGCCTCGGGGAAGGATTCGGCGCTTGCGGGTTCCTCGCCGGCGATCTCGGCGGAGGGGGTTGCCGAGAGCGGCTCGGGATCTTCGGCAGGAACTTCGAGAAGGTCGGAGGTGTCAGTCGGAGGCTCTTCGGCAACGACTTCTTCCTCCGTGAATGGTTCGATGGCCGCGTCTTCGGCCGGAGCCTCTTCCTCGCGGGGTCCGGCCTCGGGGCTTTCTTCGGCGACGATTTCCCCGGAGGGAGGCTGGTCGGCGACGGCTTCTTCCTCCGGATGGCCGGGATGTTCGTCCATGATTTCCTCAGGCGCGGTCTCGATGCTGTGCGGGAGGGGCAGGTCGGAGACATCTTCCTCGGTGAAGTCGGCTTTCGGTTTCGTGGCCGCTTCGCGTTCGCTCTGGAGGTCGCCGTGCTTTCCGAAAGTCTCCGCCACGCTGGTGGCCTGGCCGTCTGCGGACGTGCCTTCTTTTTTGTGGGTGAACTTCACGCTCACGAGTTTGCTCACGCCGTGTTCTTCCATGGTCACGCCATAAAGCATGTCGGCGCGGCTGATCGTGCGCTTATTGTGGGTGATGACCACAAACTGGCTCTGCTCAACGAAGCGGTCGAGGATCTTGACGAAACGGCTGATGTTCGACTCGTCGAGCGGGGCGTCCATTTCGTCCAACACGCAGAACGGGCTGGGTTTCACCATGTAGATGGCGAAGAGGAGGGAGACGGCGGTCATCGTGCGCTCACCACCGGAGAGGAGCGAAATGCTCTGGAGCTGCTTGCCGGGTGGCTTGGCGATGATCTCGATACCGCTCTCCAGCGGATCGCTCTCGTCCATCAGCATGAGGTTGGCTTTGCCACCACCGAAAAGCTCGGTGAACATCACCTGGAAGTTGTCGCGGATCTTGTAAAAGGTCTCGGCAAAAAGTTCCTTGGTGGTGCGGTTGATTTTCGAAATGACTTCGAGCAACTCGGCCTTGGAGTTGACGAGGTCTTCGTTTTGTTTGTCGAGAAACGTCTGACGCTCTTCGAGTTCCTCGTATTCCTGGATGGCGTCGAGATTGACGGGACCCATGGAATCGACGCGTTCGGTAAGTTCGGCGACGATTTCTTCGATGCGTTCCCAGTTGATGCCCTCTTCCTGAAAGACGGGGACTTCCTCCGCAGCGGGTTCGGCGGGCGCGGAGTCTTCGGTTGCATTTTCCGCCGCGGGCGCGTCGCCGGTGTCGGAGCCGGGTTTGCGTTTGTTGCGGTCGCGGAACGAGGCGTAGAGCGCGTAGCTGTCGGGTTCGAACGCCTCCAGGTCGGTCTGGTAGCGGTGGGAAACGTGGGTGCGGAGGTTCTCCATCCGCATCTCGACCTGGGCGATGCGGACTTCGAGACGGCCTTTCTTTTCCTGCAACTGCACCATTTGCTGGCGCGCGGCACGCAGTGCGATATCGACGGCTTCGGCGCTCGACTGGGTCTCGCTGCGCACGGCCATGACCTCGGAGATCTTCGTTTCGTGCGTGACCATTTCCTCCTGCCAGACGCCCATGGAATCCTGGAGCTGCAGGCTCTCGGCGTCGAGGGTCTGAATGCGGGTTTCGTAGTTCGCGATGTCGGCGCGGCGGACTTCGAGAAGTTCGGCGAGTTCGGCGAGGCGGGCCGCCATGGGGCCGCGCTGGCGATTGAGGTTTTCCTGCTGCTGACGTTCCGTGGCGACACGGACGCGGATCTCATTGAGGTCTTCGACCGCGGCGTTCTCGCGCTCGCGGGCGGCCAGGACGTAGTTCTCCGCCTCGGCGCGGCGGACGCGGGCCTGTTCGGTGGACTGACCGACTTCGGCAATGCCGGACTCGATGTTTTGCACCTGCGAAAGACTAGCGCGCAGGGACTCGCCGAGCTGGACGGTTTCCCGGGTGAACGTGACGCGGCGGTTTTCGAGGTCCTCCGCCTGGCGTTCCGCGAGTTTGCGTTCGTTGGCAATGGAAACGGCCTCGACTTGGGCACGTTGAAAAGCCTCCCGTGCGGCGAGCAGACGATCCTGCGAATCTTCGAGTTCCTGCAGAGCTTCGGCGCGGCGCATGGTCTGGGCGCCGAGACGCTCGATGACCGAAGTGAGGGCGAGGTCGAGTTCGGCGATCTGGGCTTTGCGGAGCAGGGTGGATTGACCGGCGTTGTCCCCGGAGCGTCCGCCCCGGACAATGCCATCGCGGCTGATAAATTCGCCGGACAGCGTCACGACACCGAGGGTCGGGTTGGCGGATTTGATGCGGAAGGCGGTCTCGAAATTCTCCACCACGACGATGTTCGCCAAGAGCGCGGCGGCGAGAGTTTGCGCTTCGGAACCGCCCTTCACACAATCGGCGGCCCAGCAGATCGCGCCTTCGGGCAGGAACAGACCCACGGGGACGCGGGTGCCGATCCATTCGCGGGGAATGATGGCCGCCTTGCCCAGTCGTTTGCCCACCAGCGTGTTCATCGCCGACTCGGCGACATCGGTGTCTTTGAAAATGATCGCCTGCAACGCCCCGCCCAGCGCGGCTTCCACGGCGGGAATGAACTGCGGCTCGACCTGAATGTGGTCGGCCAGCGCGCCGTGAATGGCGGGTTTGAAAAACTCGGCGTTGTCGAGGCCCCGCAGGACCGCTTGCGTCCCCTCGTCAAAACCTTCGCCCTGTTCCTGCAACTGACGGAGCACCTCCAGTCGCGACTCGATCCCCGCGGCTTCCTTGGAAACGGTGTTGAGCGCAGTTTCGGCCTCCTGGCGGGCAATCTGGGCGGCTTCGTAAGCGAGTTGCGCTTCGCCTTGTTCAGCTTGGGACGATTCGGCGGAAAGCGCAGCGGCTTCGGCCCGCATGCTGATCTCTTCCAGGCGGACGCCGATTTCGCCGGCGGCTTGTTCGGCGGCTTCGGACTCGCCTTGCAGGAGGCGAAGACGGGTTTCCCCGGCTTCGCGGCGTCCGGCGGCGGCGGAGATGTCGTTGCGGAGCGACCCGAGGCGGCTTTCCAGGCGTCCGATTTCGGAGCTGATTTCCTGGATCTGACGTTCGGCCACGCCGCGTGCTTCGCGGGCGGCGCGAACGCGGTCGTTCTGCTGATTGAGAGCATCCTCGTGACCGCGCAAGGTATCGATCATCTGCACGAGCATCGTGTCAGTCTGCTCGATTTGACTTTGCTGATCCCGCATTTTTTCCTCGGCGGCGGCGATGTCCGCATGGTTGCGATCGATCATGGAACGCGCTTCCTCGCTGCGTTCGACATTGGTCGCGATCCGGTTTTCGGCGGAGTAAATACGGTTGCGCAGCGTCTGGATGGCGTCGCGGACGGAGGCGGCCTCGGTGTCGAGTTCGTCCATGCGCGCGCGATAGGCGGCGAGTTCGATCTCCTGCTGGCCGATTTCGTTTTCGTACACGGAACGCGCTTCGTCGCCTTGCGAAAGTTCTTCGCGGATCGTCTCGAGTTCCGTGAAAAGGGCGCGGTAATTTTTGTGGGAAAAATGCGTATCGAAGATGCGCAGGTCTTCCATCAGCGACTGATACCGCCGGGCTTTGGCGGCCTGACGCTGGAGCGAGCCGATCTGGCGGCGCACTTCCTTGACGATATCCTGCACGCGGAGAAGGTTGGCCTCGGTGTATTCGAGTTTGCGCAGGGCCTCTTTTTTCTGCGCCTTGTATTTGGTGATGCCGGCGGCTTCTTCGAAAATGGCGCGGCGGTCTTCGGGACGGCTGCTCAGGATCAGGTCGATCTTGCCCTGTTCCATGATCGAGTAGGCACTGCGGCCCACGCCCGTATCCATGAAAAGCTGGTGAATGTCGCGTAGCCGACAGGCGGTTTTGTTGAGAAAATATTCGCTCTTGCCGTCCCGATAAACGCGGCGGGTGATGCAAACCTCGTTCCAATCGACGCCAAGTTCCTTCTCGCATTCCGCGAATGTGAGCGACACCTCAGCCATGCCCAGGGCCTGACGGCTGTCCGTGCCGCTAAAAATGACGTCCGCCATCTCGCCGCCTCGCAGAGCCTTAGCGGATTGTTCCCCCAGCACCCAGCGCATGGCGTCCAGCACGTTGGATTTGCCGCAGCCGTTGGGTCCGACTACCGCAGTGACACCGCGATGGAAGTTCAAAATCGTGCGCGGAGCGAACGATTTGAAACCGATCATTTCAAGGGATTGAAGATACATGTACTGTCCTCTAGGCTGGGTCGGTGGACTTTAGGGAGCACGGAAATGGCCTGACAAGGAAAAACACCATATATTGTGGTTATTCACAATTCCACCGACTACCTATTGAGCTTTATGACTGATCCCCGGGTAAACGACCTCCTGGAATTTCTCCGTTTTCCGAGTGTTTCCACCCAATCGGAACACGCCGCGGACCTCATTGCCTGCGCCGGATGGCTCACGGCCAAACTGACCTCTCTGGGGTTTGAAGCGACCATCCGGGAGACCGGCGGCCACCCCGCCGTTGTCGCCCACTCGCCCCGTGATCCGAAGAAGCGCACCGTTCTGATCTACGGACACTACGATGTCCAGCCCGCCGAACCCCTGGACGAGTGGGAAACCCCGCCTTTCGAACCGGTGATACGCGACGCACGTATCTACGCCCGCGGTTCCACCGACAACAAGGGCCAGATTCTCGCCCATATTCTGGGACTCGGCGAAATCCTCGCCCGGGGCGAAGACCTACCGGTGAACGTGATCTTCCTTATCGAAGGCGAAGAGGAAATCGGGAGCGAAAACCTCGAGGCCTTCCTGGAAAAACACCGGACCGAACTCGCCTGCGACATCGTGGTCATTTCCGACACCGGCATGGCCGCGCATGCCTACCCCACCCTCACCTACGCCCTGCGCGGGATCTGCGCGCTGGAATTCATCGTGCGCGGACCTTCTATGGACCTGCACTCTGGCGTCTTTGGCGGAGCCGTGATGAACCCCGCCACCGCCGCAGCCCGCTTGGTCGCAAGCCTGCACGATGCGGAGGGGCGCGTGGCCATCGCGGGGTTTTACGATGCCGTCCGTCCGCTGCCCGATTGGGAACGCGAGGCGGCCGCTGCCCTGCCCGTCACCGACGATGACCTGCGAGCGCTCACCGGCGTGGACACTCTTTTCGGCGAACCCGGCTACACCTCCATCGAACGCGCCGGAGCCCGTCCCACCGCAGAAGTCAACGGCATTGGCGGAGGCTATCAGGGCGAAGGCACCAAAACCGTCCTGCCGCGGGAAGCCTTCGTGAAACTCACCTTCCGTCTCGTCTCCGAGCAAAATCCCAGCCACATCCTAGACCTCGCGGAAGCCCACCTCCGGCGCCATACCCCGCCCGGCGTGCGGATCGAAATCACGCGAGGTCACTCCGGCGAACCGTATTACGCCGACCCGAATTCTCCCTACGGCCTCGCCGCCCAGAGGGCGCTGGAAGCCGTCTTCGGCCGCAAACCGGCTCTGATGCGCGAAGGCGGCTCAATTCCGATTGTGACAACTTTCAAAAAGGTCCTCGGCGCCGACGCGCTCCTCCTCGCCCTCGCCTCCCCCGATTGCTGCGCCCACTCGCCAAACGAAAATTTCCCGCTGGAAAACTTTTTCACCGGCATCCGGCTCAGCCAGGCCGCGATGTCGGAAATCGGGAAGGTCTAGGGGACATTCCGTCAGTTGTCCGAGAACTACTCGGGCGACTCGGACCAGAATTTTTCGAAGGCCTCCGACCAATCCCTTGTTTCCACGCGGGCCCGGGAAGCCGAGCCCATGCTTTCCCGCAAGGCGGGATCAATGGCGAGACGGCGGATGGATTCGGCGAGTTCGCCCACATCGAGGGCCTTGGTGACAAAGCCGTCGCGGCCATGTTGAACCAGATCACGAGGGCCTCCCACGTCGGAGACGATGACCGGCAGACCGCAGGCTTGGGCTTCGATTACGACGTTGCCAAAGGTGTCGGTGGTGCTGGGAAAAACAAACAGATCCGCCGAAGCGTAAGCATCCGCCAGTTCGTCCCCGCCGAGGTAGCCAGTAAAAATGGCGTCGGGCAGGAGCCGTTTCATTTCGGCGAGATAAGGACCTTCCCCGATGAAAAGCGGGCGCACAGGAGTCTTCCACTCCGCCAGCCGTCGGGTCGCAGAGACGAGGGTATCGAGGTTTTTTTCCTTGGAAATGCGGCCGACAAACAACATGCCGACTTCGCCGTCGCGGAGGCCGCGGGATTTCCAGAACTCCGGACTGCGGCGTGTCGGGTTGAAAAGTTTGGTATCGAGGCCCCGGGGGAGGATTTTCAGCTTTTCCGCCGGGATGCCGCGTTCGATCCAGCATTTCCGGTAGTCCTCGGAGTTGACGTAAATGATGTCGAGCTGACTGTAAAACCAGTGCATGAAATCCCAGGTGAGGGTTTCCATGAAGGAGTCGTCGGTAAGGATCCGGACGTATTGGGGGAAGTCGGTGTGATAGATCCCGACGGCCCGCAGGCCCAACGTTTTGGCCGCGAACAGGGCGGTGAGCCCAATGGGACCGGGGGTGCTGATGATGATCTCGGAATAGTTTTCGCGAATGAGGTGCTCGAGAATGAGGAGCGTGGGCGGAAAGCTGAGACGCTGGAGTTCGTATTCGGGGAGTTCGAACTCGCCGACTGGGGCGAAATTTTTCAGCGGGATGCCATGGTCGGAGATTTCGGACCGACAGGTCATCACCGTGATGTCGCACCCGGCCGCGACGCCGGCAGCCGTCATTTTACGGATGGTGGTCGCCACGCCGTTGACATCCTCGAGGGTGTCGGTGAACCACGCGCGTTTGCGATTGCGGAGAAACTCGGGCGGCTGTCCGGCGAGCGACCGGGTCATCTCGCGCACCCAGTCGCGGCGGGGCTGGCGCAGGGCGTGCAGGTAGGGACTGAGGAGCGCGACGATGGGGACCAGCGGACTGATCGTCTGGATGCTCTCGATAAATTTTGCCCCGGTCAGTTGGGCGATAAACTGGGTAAAAAACCGGTAGCCGAGCTGGTTGGCGATGAGGTTCGCCATGAGGAAAGCGCGACGTTCCGGTTCGACGACACCGGCCGTTTCGCGCGCCAGGGCGGCTTTCATTTCCGGCTTGGAAAAGTAGCGGGAAAGTTCCTTCCAAAGCGACGAATTGCCGACCATCGCCATCTCAAAGATCTTTCCTGTGGCGATGCCCTGGGCGAGGAATCCGAGCTTTTCGGCCAGAGTGAACTCCGTGGGATCTTTCCCCTCCATGAAACGTGAGAAGGCTTTTTCCAGGAGGCCGGCGGCTGGGTCGCCGGGTTTGACGGCAAACTTGGCGGTGAGGAATTGATACGCGGTATTATACGTGCCATGGGCCAGGGCCAGCGGAGTGCCCCCCTCGCCTTTCGCCTCACAGCGCCCTTCGCGGAGATTCGCGAGATATTCCGCGGCAGTTGGCGCGTGAGGCGTCTCGGTGAAAGCGCGAGCCGGATACATGCCGCCATGGTCGTCGGAGCCGCCGATGAGGATTTTTTTCCACGGTTCGTCATGTGTGGGATCCAGGCCGGTCCTCGCCACAAAAACCTCGATGTGCCGCGGCGTGAGTGCCCCTAGGGCATAACGCGCGGCCTCCCCCAGCCGAAAGTGGTAGCGACCGTTAATACCCTCGAAGTGACGGAAAATCAGGGCAAGTTTTTGGAAATGCAGCGGCGTCAGTTTTTCGTTCGGGCTGTGAAACGGATGCGCCACCGCGTGCGCCAGTGACTGGGCCGCGAGGTATTTCTGCAGGTCAAAGATGTTCTCACTTAGAACCTGGATCTCGCGGTGCTGCGTTTCCGTAAGACCCCAGACCAGGAGATGAATCTTACACTCGTCATCGGGGAAACTCGCCGTCACCTCCTCACCAAAAATCACCCCCGGCAGATGCGCAATCTCTAGGCACCCTGCCAGAGTGTTGTGATCGGTGAGGGTGACGTATTGCATGCCCGCGGCACGAAGACGGTCGTAGACCGCCTGGGGCTCAGAGTAGCTGGCAGGGAAATCCAGGCGACGAAGCACCCAGTCGGCGGCACGGGTGCTGTGTCGCGTGTGGATGTGGAGGTCGGCTTTGCTGATCACGGAACTCATGGCTTCTATCTCCCATAGTGGAGAATCCTCACCGCGGACAAAGCCCTTTTTTTCCCGAGTTATGGGGCGACAATTTGCTGCCGGAATTCGGGCTCCGCGAGGGATTGAAAATGCGCGATGTTGAAGGTGTAGAATCGTTCCGCGCCTTCGCGTCTGGCCACCGTCAGGTGAAAGAAATCGTAAATAATCCCTCCGATCAGGCCCAGTTCTCCCGCGCGTTTCTGGACATGAGGCACTTCCTTCATCGGCAGGGCCACCAGCCGCACGTGAGCAAGAATCCCTTGCGCTAGTAAATCGGCAACAAATGAGGGAGGCACCGCCAACCCTTTCGGCAACTGGGTGACGGCGGAATGGTACTCCAACAGACTGTGGGAGTGAACCAACCCGACATCATCCCCGGCCATGCAGCGCCGCAAAACTGCATCTGCCCGGCAAAAATGCGGGTGCTGCCGCACCGACGCCGCAACGAGGACATTGGTGTCGAGAAAGACCTTCACGGCGACCTACATCCCCGAGGCCCGGGCGTCACGCTCCCCACGGCCCCGTCCAATGGCACGGTCGATTTCCTCCACCGTGGCGGTCGCTCCCGGCACATCCCAGACCACCCGGTCTCCTTCGCGGTTCAGGCCGGAATGCACGGCATGCCGCGGGCGAAGTCGCACTTCGTTGACCCCAATCTCCGCCTCCAACAGGTCACCCGCTTCCAGATGAAGCCTGGCCCGGATCTCCTTCGGCAACACCACGCGACCGGCTTTGTCCATAGGAATTGTGATCATGGTATAAAAAATGGCACATGGTATTAGACGCGTCAAGAACTTGGCAGCCAAGAGCTAACAATTCCCCAATGTGGGGGTGTTTAGAAGTGGGTACGACAGGGGGGCTGCGCAAATCGTTGGAGCCCAGCCTTCAGACTGCCTCGGGCAAAGAACAGCCTAAAGGCTGGACTCCAACGAATTACAGCCTACCTCGAAGCAAGCCAACCTTCATAAGTCATCGCCTCCCGCCCCTCAAGCGCAGCGCGGATCAAGTCGAGAGCCTGGGACCGGATCGCCGAACGGGTCCAGTCGGGGGGATGCAGGCCGACCCGCAGCATCGGCGCTTCCGCGAGCCGGCGGAAAAGGAAGGCGTTCCATAGCAGGCTCACCTGCCTCCGCCAGCCGGAACGCACACTCCAGACGAGGCTCTGCGAGGTGGTTTCTTCGCCCGTACGGAGATTTTTGAAATTTTTCAGACGGGTGGTGTACGAAAACCCGGCTTTTTTCACCGCGACCTCGGCGTTCTGACCCAACAACCAGGCTGGAGCGATGAAACCCGTGGGACGAAAACCGGCGGCGGCGAACTCGGCTTGGGCTTTTTCCAGACGCCAGGCCGCCTCCATTTCGGAGAGATCAAAAAACTCCCCCTCCCCGGCGGTGTAATGTTCCGTGACCAGCTTCTTGGCCCATTCCCCTCCCTGGTTCGGCCGTTTATGATAGTACCCGTGGAGGACAATTTCATGTCCGATGCGGGCCGTTTCCCCCAGCCAGCGGCAAAAGCCGGGGTCCTCGTTCATAGGGGCCTTGTGATGGTGGTTGGGGATGACCAGAAGCGAGGTTCGCGGGACGCCGATCGCGGAAAGATCGCCTAGCATCTCCTCCACCCGGTCCCGCGTGAGCGGACTCACGTCGTGGATGGAGACAATCAGAGCGGGCGGTGAGGTTTGCATTTACGGAATGCGTGTGTTACGGGAAGATATTCACAATGTCAGACGAAAATCCCAAGTCACCGAAAGATCAGCGTCCTCCCGGAGGTGGCGACCCACAACTCAATTGGCGCGGCCTCGTTCTTTTTGCCGTGGCTCTTGCCCTCATCGGCGGCGCCTTTCTCTTCCCTCGCGGAGGTTTCACCCAACCCGAGGTGCTCACCAACAAGCAGTTCCTTGCCTTGGTCAAGGAGAACAAAATCGTCACGACCGACGAGAAGCCCCTGGAAATCGTTGTCGATGACGGTCGCAGCACGCAGGCCATTGTCGGCGTGTACAAGAAAAAATCCGCCACGACCAACGAGGAAGTCGAGACGCCCTTCCGCACGCAAATCTATGTGCCGTTCAACGGCAAACAGATCGACGCTGCCCTGGAAGCCGCCGGCATCACGCCCTCAATCAAGTCGGAGTCGAACTTCCTTGCCTCGGCCGTCCTGAGTTTCCTGCCGATCCTCCTTTTCCTCGTCATCCTGTATTTTTTCTTCCGGTCGCAGATCAAAATGGCCGGTCGCAGCGCCATGAGTTTCGGCAAGAGCAAGGCCCGCATGCTCTCCAAGGAGAAAAATCGCATCACCTTCAAGGACGTCGCCGGTGTCGAAGAGGCCAAGGACGAGGTGGTGGAACTGGTGGAATTTTTGAAGGACCCCAAACGTTTTCAAAAACTCGGCGGCCGGATCCCGAAAGGCGTTCTCATGGTCGGTTCGCCCGGCACCGGTAAAACCCTCCTCGCCCGCGCCATCGCCGGCGAGGCCGACGTGCCGTTTTTCTCCATCAGCGGCTCGGATTTTGTGGAAATGTTCGTCGGCGTGGGGGCCTCCCGCGTGCGCGATATGTTCGAACAGGGCCGCAAAAGCGCCCCCTGCCTGATTTTTATTGATGAAATCGATGCTGTCGGTCGTCACCGCGGCCACGGCATGGGCGGTGGACACGACGAGCGGGAACAGACTCTCAATCAGCTCCTGGTGGAGATGGACGGGTTCGACACCCAGGAAGGTGTGATCATTATCGCCGCCACCAACCGCCCGGACGTGCTCGATCCCGCGCTGCTGCGTCCCGGCCGTTTCGACCGTCAGGTCACGGTGAGCCTTCCGGATGTGGCCGGTCGGGAACAGATCCTCAAGGTTCATGCGAAAAAAGTAAAACTGTCCGCCAACGTGGACCTGAGCGTCATTGCCCGGGGCACCCCGGGTTTTTCCGGCGCCGAACTCGCCAATGTGCTCAACGAAGCCGCCCTCATCGCCGCGCGCAAGGGGCTCAAAGCCATCACCAACGCAGAACTGGAAGAGGCCCGGGACAAGGTGCGTTGGGGCCGCGAACGTCGCAGCCTCGCCATGAGCGAAAAGGAAAAAATCTCCACCGCCTGGCACGAAGCGGGGCATGCTTTGGTCAGCGTTCTCCTCGAACACACCGATCCCCTGCACAAGGTCACGATCATCCCGCGCGGCCGCGCCTTGGGCGTCACGATGTCCCTTCCCGTGGGCGACCAGTATTCGTTCCACCGCAAGGAGGCCCTCGACATGATTGCCATGACCGCCGGCGGCCGCATCGCCGAGGAGATCTTCGTGGAGGATTTCACCACCGGTGCGTCGAACGACATCAAACAAATGACACGCCTCGCCCGCAAAATGGTTTGCGAATGGGGTATGAGTGACAAACTCGGCATGGTGGAGTACGGCGAGCATGAAGACCACGTCTTCCTCGCCCGCGACATGGGCCGCGCCCGCGACTACAGCGAGGCCACGGCGCAGGAGATTGACCGCGAAGTGCGTCGTTTCGTGGATGAAGGTTACGCCCGTGCGAAGCACCTCATCATGCAGCATCGCGACAAAGTGGAACTCATCGCCAAAGCGTTGCTCGAATACGAAACCCTCGACGGCGAGCAAGTGAAGGAAATCATCGAGACGGGAACGATGAAAAACCCTCCGCTCAAAGAAAAAGCGCCACCGCCCCTGCCTCCGCCCCCGGCCTCCGCCGTGCCCGATTCCACCGAGCCGATCAAACCGGAGTTTCCCCAGGGCGGATTCCCTGCCCCGGCCCCGGCGTAGGATCAGGACGGTACGAATTCAGAAGCAAAACGGCGGTCCAAACCAGGACCGCCGTTTTTGTTTTGGAGTGCCAAATTGTAGTCACGGCACTCCGTTGCCGTTCGCCCCAACGGAGTGGGGCGACTACAGTCAGCGACCTACAACAACTCCGCAATCTGCACGGCGTTCAGCGCCGCGCCCTTGAGGAGCTGGTCGCCACACACCCAGAAGGCAAGGCCGTTTTCCAACGCGCAATCGTGACGCAGGCGGCCGACAAAACAATCGTCCTGTCCCGCGACGCGCAGTGGCATTGGATAGATGTTTGCCGTTGTATCGTCCTCCAGTTGCACGCCCGGGAAGGCGGCAATTGCCTCCCGCGCTTCGTGCAGGCTCACGGGCTCAAGAAACTCCGCGCTCACCGCCACAGAATGCGCCCGATAGACCGGCACACGCACGCACGTGATCGAGGCCTTAAACTCCGGCAGGTGCATGATACGCCGACCTTCGTTCTGCATTTTCATCTCCTCCTTGGTGTAGCCGGTGTCGAGAAACGAATCGACCTGCGGGATGACGTTGAAGGCAATTTGATGCGGAAAAATCTCATGGGAGGCCGGCTGGCCGGAGGCCAGGTCCTTGACCTGACGGCGCAACTCATCGATCGCCCGCGCGCCTGCGCCGGAAACGGCCTGATAGCTGGAGGCAAAAATCCGCTTCACGCCGAATTTTTTGTGCAGCGGGTAAAGGGCCATCAAGGTCACGGCCGTTGTGCAATTCGGATTCGCCAAGATACCCTTGTGGTTCGCCACGTCCTTGCCATTGATTTCCGGCACAATGAGCGGGACGCTTTCCTGCATGCGAAAAGCGGAGGAATTGTCCACCACCACCGCGCCAGACTTCACCGCGATCGGCCCGTATTCCTTGGAAATGCCGGAGCCGGCGCTGAAAAGCGCGACATCGATGCCTTCGAACGAATTAACATTAAGCACCTCCACGGGTACATCTTCACCCCGAAATTTCAACGGCAGGCCCGCGGAACGTGCGGACGCGAGTAAGCGGAGGGAGGCGACGGGAAAATTCCGCCGCTCCATCACCCGGAGCATTTCTACACCAACAGCGCCTGTTGCGCCGACTACAGCAACTCGGTATTCTCGTGACATAAGGAGAGCCCTTCACCATGCCTGATTCCCTGCCCGATGTCCACGATCCTTTGTCCCTCCGCCTACGCGTCGATGTCGGCCGCCAGGCCCTCGATGTCCTGCGCGGCGAACTGATCGAAAAAACCTACATCATCTCCACCTCCAAATACGGTCTCGGGTCCGAACCCGGCAGCTTCCGCACGCCCCTCGGCCGGTTTCAGATCGCCGAAAAAATCGGCCAGGGCGCGCCGCTCGGAGCGGTCTTTAAGAGCCGTCTGCCCACAGGAGAGATCTCCGACTCTGGCGGTGAAGACGATCTTATCCTCACCCGCATCCTCTGGCTGGATGGTCTGGAGGAGGGCAACGCCAACACCAAGTCCCGCTACGTGTATGTCCACGGTACCAACCAGGAATCCCTCCTGGGCACTCCGGCCAGCCATGGCTGCATCCGGATGTCCAACCGGGATATCGCCGAACTTTTTGAGGAAATTCCCGAGGGGACTTCCGTCGAAATCCGCGCATGATTCTTATTGTCAGTTGGCCCGGATTTGACAGAGTCCCGCCAGCAACCAGCTAAGAAAGGAGGGGAAATCATTGTGAAATTTGTCAAAATCGTCGCGACTGTCGCGTTCGCCGCAGCCGCCCTGAGCCTTGGTGCTTGCGCCAGCAAATCGCAGCCGGCCCCGCCGCCTGCCAGCATGGGCATGTCCAAGTAAACTCTCAGGAGTTTTTTGGAGGGCCGGACGGGTTTAAAAACCCGTCCGGCCTTTTTTTGCAGACTCGTCGGGAAAACCCGCCCCGCTCTTCAAGAACCTCTTCAGCGTGATGCTCAAGGTTCCTCAACGACCGGATTAGTCAGGCTCCCGATCGTGTCGATCTCAATGGTCACCGTATCCCCCGATTTGAGCCAGCGGGGTGGTTTGGCTGCCATCCCAACTCCGTGCGGTGTGCCGGTGAGAATCACGGTGCCGGGCAGTAAAGTGGTGCTGCCGCTGAGAAACTCGATGATTTCCGCCACATCAAAAATCATATCGTTAGTGTTCCACTCCTGGACCACCTGGCCATTGAGGACAGTGCGAATGGCGAGCGCGTTCGGATTCGGGATCTCGTCCGGGGTGACCAGGCACGGGCCAAGGGGGGCAAAAGTGTCAAAAAATTTTCCCCGGCACCATTGACCTCCCCCGTATTTGATTTGCCAGTCACGTGCGCTCACATCGTTGGCACAAGTGTAGCCCAGGACATAGTCGAGGGCTTCCGCCCGATGGACGTTTTTGCAAGCTCGGCCGATCACCACAGCGAGCTCGCATTCGTAGTCCACCTCTTCGCTGCGCAGGAATCTGGGAATCTGGATGGGATCTCCGGGATTTTGCAGCGTATTGATGCCTTTGACGAAAAGAATGGGGAACTGCGGAACCTCCGCCCCACTTTCTGCGGCATGTTGTTTGTAATTGAGTCCGATGCAAAGGATCGACGTCGGGACCAAAGGGGCGAGAAACTTGGCGATGACCGCCGATTCCTGGGTGGGTGTCAATCCGCTGAACGGATCGCCCAAAAGGCGCTCGGCCGAGCCGTCAGGGTTTTGCGCGCCGAAATGGATATCCCCTTGAGGGTCTTGGTATCGAACGATTTTCATAATTGGGAAAGGACTCGGTGGGGCGGCCCTGGGCAGCGGCGCTCGTTAGGACCGGACAGGCGTAATGAGGCGACCCCGATGACATCGGAAACATCTATAAGCCCCACCCAGCAGTGTCCAGGTTATTCCGCTTGCTGGAATCTCTGTTCCATACTATGAAATTCTTTCCAACCTTCTGATGCACGTGTCCCATCCCTTTTCGCGATCGCAGGAACTTTTTGAACGGGCCTCCCGCGTAATCGCGGGCGGAGTGAATAGCGGGATTCGCAGGTTGGAGCAGCCTGTGCCTCTGTTTTTCACCCATGGGAAAGCCGGACGTCTTTGGGATGAGGACCAAAACGAGTATATCGACTTTCAGACCGGTCAGGGAGCGCTGCTCTACGGGCACGCGCCTGAAGGCCTGGCAGAAGCAATCTACGCTCAGGCACAGCGCGGTACCCATTGGGCGGCGCAGTCACGATTGGAAATTGACGTGGCGGAACGTCTTTGCCACATGATCCCAGGCGCGGAGTACGTGCGTTTCAACAATTCCGCCACCGAGTCAGCGAATTCCGCCTTCCGTCTGGCTCGCGGCCACACCGGGAGGCCGCTGATTCTCAAGTTTGAAGGCCACTATCACGGCTGGGGAGATGAAGGATTGGTGGGATTTGGCTCTCCGCCCGACAAGTGGGGCTCCGATGAGGCACCGTCTAGCGTCCATCCCAGCCAGGGGGTTATTCCTGAGGTTCTGGACCAGTTTGTCGTCACCCGGTGGAACGACCCTGATCATCTGCGCCGGCGGGTCGAGGAGTTTCGCGGACAAATCGCCGCCATCATCTTCGAACCCGTGCTTTGCAACACCTGCTGCATCGAACCCGTGGAGGGCATGATCGAAACGATCCGCGAACTCTGCGATCGGGACGGAATGCTGATGATCGCCGACGAGACGATAACCGGGTTCCGTTTTGGTGCGGGAGGCGCTCAAGGCTACCTGGAATTTGTGCCGGACCTTACCATACTCGGAAAAGCCATCGGAGGCGGCGTTCCCTTCTCCGCGTTGGCGGGCCGAAAAGAGTATTTTCAAAAGATTATCAGCGGCCAGGTGATTCACGCTGGCACCTTAAACTCGAATCCGCTTTGCCTTGCGGCGAGTCTGTGGTGCCTGGACACCATTCTCACCCACGGAGTGAGGCATCCCGCATCGATTCAGGCATTGGGCATGCGAATGATGAACGGCCTGCGCGAGCTCGCCGGGGAATTTGATATTCCGCTCCGACCACAGGGGCCGGGAATTGTTTTTCACACCGTGATGCTCAAAACTGCTGCCGCAGAAGGACCGGTGCGCGACCATCGTGATTATGTGCAACGCCACGATGCCCCCCGCTGGGCTCATCTTCGTCGATGCCTGCTTGAGGAGGGCGTGCGCGCCATCGAGCGCGGACTCTGGTTTATTTGTCTGCCCCATACGGACAAGGACATTGACGAAGCGTTGGAGAAAGCCCGGAGCGCCTTTGCCCGCCATGCCGCGGAATGGCAATGATCGAGAGAGTTTTTCCGGCTGAGTCTTCTGTGCATTAATCTTCGGAAAATTCCCGTGAAAACCGCTCTCAATACCTCGTCGGTGGACAAGACCTTTGCCTTGCTGGAGTTTCTGGCGGCTGCCGGCCGCCCGGTGTCCCTCCAGGAAGCGACGGAGGCCGCGAAGCTCCCGAAACCGACGGCATACCGCCTCCTGCGCACGCTGCAGGGTCTCGGTTACGTCTCGCGGCCAGCCGGAAGCCGCCATTATCTCATTGGCCCACGCACTGCCCGTCTCGCGGCAGCCGATCCACACGGGGATTTAAAGGCGCAAGCCCGTCCGCTTTTGCGAAGACTCCATGAACAATTCAATGAGACGATCAACCTCGGCGTTCTCTCCGGCACGCAGGTTCTTTATCTGGATTTTGTCGAGACCACCCAGCCGCTCCGTTTTATTGTGAAGCCCGGCCAGAATGACCCCTGGTATTGCACAGCGCTCGGCCGGGCCGCCGCCTCGCAATTGAGCGACAGGGCGCTGGAAAAGTTGATTTCCGAAACGCGCCTGCAGCTGTTTACGCCGCATACGGTGAAAAGCAAAGCCGAGCTTGCACGCATGATCGCAAAAAGCCGCACCGTCGGATTTGCCGAAGAGGTTGAAGAATCGGTCACCGGTGTTTGTTGTGTGGCGGTGAACCTCTCGCCTCTCGGTTTTGCCGCCGCAGCCATCAGCATGGCAATGCCCGCGCAACGCCTCACCGGGCGTCTAAAATCCTCGATTCTTCTCGCCTTCAAATCATTGGCAACCTCCGTTCTTTGATCAAGGGGGAGCGAGCGCCGCATGAAATTGGCCGTAAGAATCCCGCAAACCTTTCTCAACAATTTTCCAATCTTCATCGCGCATTCCTGTCTTTCGATGCGCGTCCCGATAAGCCATCGCTCTGGCCCGCTGTGATGCTGCTTGATGGATCCTGGGGTCATCCCCGAGTGAGTAAATCTCCCGGGCAAGGGCTGAGATTGTTTGGGCATAGAGTTCTGCGGGCGCATGCTCCCGCCGCAGTTGCCACCAATCCAGTTCCAACGCTGCTGCTTGGGGAATATTGAAGTTGGCTCCCGTGCATCGGGCCAGCCGTCCATAAGCCAGTTCCAGGTAGGGAAGAGCCTTTTGCGCTTCCCTGCGACTGTGGGAGCGTTGGAAAACTTTCGCCGCCGAGGCCAGATCCCACGCCATACGGGAGGCTTGCCAGGGGGAGATCCCGAACTGGTCGCGCGCGGTGCGGTACAGACCAAATCCCAGGGCCACAAATCGTTTTTCGTAATAATGCCGCCACATTTTGGTTTCCCTCTCCGCCAGAACCTCGGGGGAAAAATTACGGACATTGCCCTGCCAGGGGGTGACAACATACCCCGTGACACCGCAAAGGATCATGACGATCAAGGCCGTCCGAACGAATCGGAGCCGTTTTTTCACACCATTGCGCCAACCGGTTTTGTCCAGCCAGGCTGAAACTGTCCGGGCATTCCATAGTCAAGACGCCAGACGGCGTGGGTGTCATGCTCCGTGACATAAAGCTCCGTGGAGTCAGGTCCGGCGAAATGAAGATTGGAAGGTTTTCCGAATGGAAGGGCGATTCGGCGCATCAGATTCCCGCCTGGGCCGAAGACATCAAGCGTCGCCTCTCCGTAGTTGGTCGCGATGAGATTCCCCGCGGCGTCAAACTCAATGCCATCTGGTCCGACCCGGTGAGTTCCCGGCAGGACGGCAAAACATTTTTTCACACTCACTTCTCCCGGCGCGCTGAGTTCGTAAGTCCAGAGCGTTCGGGTAAATGTCTCCGCAACAATCACCCTTTTGCCATTGGCCGAAACAGCGATCCCATTGCAGAAGGCAAAGCCCTCATCCAACCGCCGAACTTTGCCATTGGCGAGCCGACAATAGGCCTCCCCGCACGGACTCTTAGCCGATGAACCGGCGGGTGCGGTGAAATACAAGTTGCCTGCCAGATCAAAAGACAGATCGTTGCATCCGCGGAGAGCCTCTCCCTCGTATTCGGACACCTCCGCAACGATCTCTCCTCCCTCGGCAAGGCTCAGAATGCCTTTTCGCATATCCGCGATCCAGAGAAGGCCTCGGGAATCCAACTGAAGCCCAGCCGGCATGCCGCCGGTGTTGGCGACAGCTTGCCGTTCCCCGTTTTCGGTGATTCGAAGGATTTCACCCTTCGAAGGCGCCACGCACCACAACCGCCCTTCGTTGTCGGTCACCGGCCCCTCCGCACCGGGAATATCCGCGGCGACGGATCGGCATGGAAAAGAACCCCCTACGGACACTCTCATTCCACAATCCGAATGGGTTCCATGGCAGGCCAGCTGCGGAAGTCGCGCAAAAAAACCGTCACGGCCTGAGAGACCGCCAGGAGAAGCGATTCGCCCTTTTCCCGGGAAGCCAATTCCGGACGACCCATGTGTCCGGTGGAGGTCCAGCGATGGAAACGATGAAATCCTTCGACCTTTCCCTGCCAGCGCTGGTCCGTCGCCCAGACACGCGGCTTTTCCAGATGATCCGGTGTAATCTCGCTCAACTTTACGAGATCCTCGCGAATGGCCAGAATAAGAGACGTCTCATATTCGCAGGCATGGGTGAGACGAGGGGTTTCCATCTGATGGGTTTCCGCCGCCATGACGGAGGACGCAACACTCCACCAGGAAGCCAAGGCGATATGGGCCGCATCGGCCCGCTCGTCATTGACGATCAGGTCCGTCAGGGCATGCGAGGCCGGAACCAGATTCCCCCCGTGTCCGTTGAGAAAAAAGAGGCGGCGAAACCCGTGGGTAAGCAGGCACCGGGCTAGCTCCTGAATCATTTCGGCATAGAGTTTCGGACGAACGCTAAGAGTCCCGGGAAAATCAAGATGATGGTGGGACGAGCCCAGCCATAGGGTTGGCAGAACGACAATTTCGTCCGACAGGCTGGCCCGGACTCGATCGAGAATCGCATCGATTTGCAAGGTATCGACGAAAAGCGGTAGGTGCCGTCCATGCTGCTCGCAGGAGGCCAACGGAATGACGACCGGAATTTCCCGGTCGAGACGATCGATCTCCGGAGAAGTAAGTTCGTGCCAATACATGGATGGGTGCGGGTTATTTTTCGGAGGGAACGACCAGCCCGCGCAGAATGATTTTCTGGCAGGTGACGAAGACAATGAGAGTAGGAATAGCGGTCAGGATGAGCGACGCATAGACAACGGGGGAAGCGACTCCCTGCCGCAACTGGTAAACATAAACCATAATGGTCCAGATCTTCGGATCGGGAGCCAGGATCAGCGCAAAGAAAAACATCCCATACGCGGAAACGAAGGCATCCAGCGCGATCACGGCAAGGATGGGTTTCGAGAGGGTCATCGTAATGTTCCAGAAGGTGGTCCATTCACTGGCTCCATCGATCTCCGCTGCCTCATACAGCTCCCGCGGCAAACTGTCGAAGAAGCCCTTGAGCAGGAAAATTGAAAATCCATTCGCAATCCCCGGCAGAACCAGGGCACCAAAAGTATTAAGAAGACTCAGTTCCTTAAGCTGAAGGAAGACCGGAATGAGGGTGACCTCCGCCGGGAAGGCTATAGTGGCGAGGCAGAAAAGCAAAATCTGGTAGGTCGCCCGCATTTTGAACCGGGAAAGGGCGTAGGCCGCGAGGGGATTCACCAACAGGGCACCACCGATGGAGAGGACGATCAAGATCACCGTATTGCGAATCGCCCCCCCATGACCCGAGATCTCGTCCCAAACATAACGGTAGTTCAAGGCGGCCAGTTCCCACCGCCAGAAGGCCTTTTCTTTCGCAAACGCCTGCCGGTCCAGGGCCAATTGCGGAATACGGGCGTCCACAAGACCTTGCGCGGCGGCCCATGTGCCAAAAATCGTGTCGGCCGTTCTCACCGCAAGGTCCCCGGGCTGAGCCAGCGTGCGGATAAATTCCTCCCGCGAGAGCGCCGTGGTGGCGAGCCTTGCCCGGCCCGGTTCGGTCAATTCGATAAAATCCGTACGCAAAAGACGCGAGACAAAATAATGCCACGGCTCCGCACCGGCCACGGGAGCCAGTTCGGGAAACGGCACGTCCTGGAAAGAACGATACTCGGTGCCAAAGCGGGCATTGTAGTCCTGAATACGTGAACCAACGAGAAGAGGCAGAACCTTGGTGCGGTAATATCCCCCCGCATCGAAGAGGAATTTCCGGTCGGACGGAAGTGAGGCGGAAAACTCCACAAAGTCCTGCACCAGCACCGTCCGGGGAAGTGGCGACCCATCGATACGCACCCGTGGGGCCTGAATCCTTGTGATACGGTCAAAGGCGGTTCCAAGCGCTTCGTTGACCTCATCAAGTGCTCCGTATTTCTGCAACAGCCAGGTTTGAAACAGCCGGTTGGCAAAGGCCGGCATCCGAGTGTTGGGTCTGAGCCATCCGACGCAAAAGAGTTTTTCTTCCAAGGTGACCTTTTCGCGGAACTCCTCCCAGAGGGCGATCATCGCATCGTCCCGGGACGGATCCTCTGGAACCAAAAACCGGCGGGTGTCGCGAAAAGACGCGGAGGGCTCACTCCAGGCCATCCTAAGAAGATCACCCAGTCCGTGGTATCTGGTTTCGGCGTACCGTTCCCAAAGGGCTCCCTCCTCCACCAGGTAGGCGGGAAAAATCTGCAGACCTCCAGCATCGGATTTTTGCTCGACCGATCCGGTGAGCATGATGAGGAAGGGCACCACCATGGTGATCGCCCCCAAACCAAGAACGACGTAAATCGCACCGTAAAGCAATCTAACACGCAAGGATCTTTCCGAGATGGGAGAAAAGAACATGACTATTTAGCGGTCTTGAACTCCATTTTACTCAGCCTTTGCAGCTGCAGAACGGTGATCCCAATCAACAGACTACCCAAAATCCACGCCATGGCAGTGGCATGACCGAGTCGGAGACGGGTGAACGCCTCGAAGAAAATCAAAAGTGAAGTCACTTCGGTCGCACCATTGGGTCCGCCGCCGGTCATCAGAAGGATATTCGTCGCGCCATGGAAGGCTGCGGCCACCGCGCCGGTGAAATTGATGATCAACAAGGCCTTCAGGTTCGGAAATACGATCAGCTTGGTCTTGTGCAGAAAGGTCGCGCCATCAAGCTCGGCAGCCTCGAATTGCTCAGTGGGTATCGTTTTGAGGGCGGCCAGATAGATTAGGCATCCCGGGCCCATCCCGGCCCAGATGCCGGGCAAAATGCAGCTAAGCATCGCGAGGGCAGGCTCCTCGGTCCAGGAACGCCGCATTTCAAAACCCACCCATCGGAACATCGTGTTGAGCGGGCCGTCCGCCCCGAAGAGTTCACGCCAAAGAAAAAACACCGCCGTGGCGCTGATTACGGCCGGAAGATAATACAAAATGCGGAATGCGAGCTTATGTTTGGGGATGAGATGGAGCGCATAGGCCAGCAAAACGGGTGCGGCAAAACCCAGAGTGAGCACCCACATTGCATAATGCAAAGTTGCCAGCAGAGAGTTCCAAAAAGTGGGGTCGAAAAGAACGTTGGCAAAGTTATCCAGCCCCACAAAGGTGGAGGGAAGGACTAACTGGTAGTCCTGAAAAGCCATGAGCGTTCCGCGAAAGAGGGGAATGTATTTCCAGGAGAAAACCAGAAGAAGAGCTGGGGCAAGGAAGAGCCAGGGCAAATACCCGCGGCCGGAGACCGGCTGCGACACGCCTCGGGACGCGGCGGAAAAGACCCGGCTCACATGCACGCCAACCCAGACAAAAATGCCGAACATTGCCACCACCACTCCTCCCGTGACCCAGCGGCGAAAGCGCATGGTTTCTTCGGGAACGTAACCGAGCATCCGCTCGTTGGTCCGCTTGACCGCGGTGGTGAGGATTTCCCCCATTTGTCTGCGCACATCCTCCATTCGACCTTCTCGCCAGGCTTGTGCGATGACGGGATCGAGCAGGATTTTGTCGAGGGGATAGGTCATTTCCGAATAGACCAGATTGCAGTTCCTGCCATAGGGCTCAGGTTTTCCGGACTCGAGCGCCTGAAGAAACGCGTCCTCAACACCCGGCGGCATCAGGCTAAGATATTGCGTGAAACCAAACCGGCGGAGGAGCACGGGATTCACCTGCGCCGCGAGGCCCATTTCGACGAGGGTCTCGACTCTGAGCCTCTCCGCATCAGCACTGGCGAGAAAGCGGATGTATTGCCAGGCGGCCAGCCGCACGGCCGGATCGGTCACCCCGGAAAAAATGCCGAGGACATTCGCATTGATTTCGGAACCTCGTAGGCCGCCCGGACCGGCCGGAACGGGGCCAAATCCAAACTGCTCGGGGTCGAAGGCTATGGAGTCACCGACATAGCCGAAAAGCATGCCCGTGCGCTCCTGCTCCTGGGGACTGCTGATTTGTCCTCCGCGCTGCACCAGTCTCTCCCCCTCGACAAGCTGAAAGTAGAATTCATACGCCGTGACTGCGTCGGGAGTGTCGAAGACAGCCCGCCATTCATCGGGCTGCGTTTCCACCACGGCTTCGGCACCGGATGACCAGAGAAAATTCAGCAACGTCCAGCTCGCGGAAGCTCCCCCTGGCAGAAAGACCGGGTTAATGCGGGAATCCAGTTGTTTGAGCCGCCGGCTGAAATCCACAAGCTCCGCCCAATCCTTTGGCGGACGCGCCGGTAATCCCGCCCTCTGGAAAAGTTCCCTGTTGAAATAGAGCCCGGTGAACATGAAACGCGTCGGCAGGGCGTAAAAGTGCCGCTGGCCGTCAGGACCATTGCGATCCACCACCGGCAAAACCTGTGGGGGAATTCGCGCTTCGATCTCCGACCGGACGGCCACTTCTTCCGCTGCCAGAAAGGGTTCGAGCGGTGCCACCATGCCCTTTCGAACAAAGGTGTCGATGCTGCGAAAATTCATCCGCAGGACATCCGGCGCAATACCGCCCGCGATCATCATGAGGGTCGTGACTTCGCTAACCGTATTTTCCAGTCGAATCCCTTCCGCTGCAACCAACGTGATGCCAGGATACCGGCGCTGAAATTCCGCCTGCACCTTGAGCTCGGCGACCTGGATGGGTTCCGTCGCATTAGGCATCGGCAAACCCGAGACACGCAAGGTCACCAGGGGGTCCGTTTGGGCCGACGCGGAAACGGTCAGGGCGAAAACCGTGGCCAGCAGAATCGCAAATGAGCTTTTCATGAACGTTCTGCCGGCACCGCATCAAAGAACTCCACGGGATCGAGCGGAAAAATTGGACGTTGGAGCTTGTGGTATAAGAGAGCCTCCAGATCGCTCCCGCAGGGGCCCGGAGTCGAGATCGTGTAAGACTGTCTCGCAATCGGAGCATAAGCACGGCGATGGGCCACGGCTGCTTTAATTCCAATGAACATCAGTTCTTCGGGATTGATTCCGACACACCTCCATTGCCCAAGGTCGGAAGGCATCGTCTTGATCGAATTGAGAAGAATCCAAATCCCCTGAGACTCCAGAAGGACGGTCGGCCCCATCCGAACAACATGCCCGCCTGCGCCCACCGTATGATTGTTTTTGTCCTCCACGGAAAACGAACCGTTTGTTTTTCGGACAATCCTGGCTCGTAGCACAACCGGGCCTCCGGCGAGCGGACCCGATTTCCCTCCCACCACGAGAGGAATGGTTTCACCCTCCAAGACTGGCCATGCGATTTTTACCGCCTCAGGATCACAAAGCACCACCCCGCTTCCCCGAGCCCCCCTTTCGATCAAATGTTGTAACACCCAAGTTCCGTCGCCTGGAGCTCCGCCCCCCACATTATCCGAAGGCTCGACCAGAAGGCAGGGAAACTCGCCGCACGACAGCGCTGTTTCAACGGCTTGCCCCAAATCCCACTCCGCGGGAAATCCCTCACGAAGCCCGTCCTGAACGAGACGACGAAAGGGACGGATCAGTTCCTCACTCCCTGGTGGTCTCCCCTCCCCTTTGAGGTGCACTATTGTTATGGATAGTCCCGTATCAGGCGTGTCTGCGTGGGCAAATCCAGGACAGACGTTAACCCTGAGAATATCTTCTCCTTCCGTACGACGAGCCTGATCCAGGAGAGGTTGTAACGGGCGGTCGGCGGACGCGGTTCCCGTCGGCGGCCACACCACAGGAAACCGCCAGTGTAAAACCTCTGTGCGGAGTTTCTCCCGGATCACACGGTTGAGCAACCCGGCCGCTTGGATGGCGGTTTCGACCGCGTCGGTGTGCGGGTTTTTCCGATAAGAAAAGAGAAGATTGCTGAGGGAAGCCAGACGCGGACTCACATTGGCGTGCGGGTCGATCACCACGGCCACCGGAAGAGCCGAACCCGCCAATTGCCGGACTTCCGAGACGACCCGGCCAGCGACATCATCTTCTGAAACCGTCACCATGGCACCGTGCAGAAAAAGGAAAACTGCGTCCAATCCGTCCTTGGAAGCTGCCGCGAAGGCCCGGATTAAAGAGTCCAGGAAAGCAACAAGCACGTCATCCTCTACCCGCCCTGATGGCTTGGCGCGAAAACACGGTCCTGGCAAAATATGCCATCCCAACTCTTCAGAGAGACTGAGGATCGCCCCCATCTGCGACCCATCATCGCGCATCGCCAGGACCGCCTCCGCTTCCGAACACAAAAAGTCGCCCAAAGCGGTGGTCCCCGAGACAAACGTGTTTGTTTCATGCCAGAGGCTCGCGAGAAGAACACGTCGCCGGTCAGATGGGACCGGGCAACAACGTTCAGCAGCAGGCAGCAAATCCATTCACCGATGAATTAGGGAGATCCAGTCTATAGCTCAAGCAAATTACGCACGAAAAGAAACGTCGTTATACGGCTGCGGCGCGCAGCGAGGATTGCCGGATCACGAGGCGGCAGGGCATGACCACTGCGTGTTGAACAAGGGGCCGGTTTTCTCGCACGCCATGCACTAATTCCTGGACCGCGGCCTGGCACATTTTGTCAAACGGTTCGTCCACACTCGTCAGCGGGAGATAGGTGGCCGAACACGCCGGCTCATTACTGTAGCCCGTAATCGCCATATCGTGCGGGATGCGAATTCCCGCGTCGGCACAAGCGCGCATGGCGCCCCAGGCCCAACCGTCCACCTGACAGACCGTGACTTCCGAAACTTCCTGATCGCGAATAATCTGCTTCATGCATCGGTAACCCGGAGCATAGAGGGGGTGCACGTCGTCCAAAACCGTGGCATCGACAATGGCGTCATGAATTTGCAGCCTAAGATCGATGCCTCGATTGCGCACGATATTGGCGGCTTCCAAAATTGCCATGCGAGTTTGGGTACCTGCGGTCGAACGCAGGCCGGAACCTTGGGATCCAATCTCTCCGCCCACAATCGCGCCGACCCGCCGGTATCCCTGCTCTACCAGGTGATCAAAAATCAATTGGAACGCCTGTTTTCGGTCCGTCAGATAATGACAGGTCGAAGGGGACGCTACCGTAGAGCCCACCTGGACGACGGAAATGCCAAAGCGACGGAGTTCGTCCACGTGTTCATCGGTAAAATGCGGCTGCCGATTAAGAAGGACAACTCCGTCCAGGCGGGCACCAATGAGCGCGGAAAGATTGCTCTCCTGGCCGTCCGCCGATTTCGCGCTGGAATAGACCACGATCGGTGAGATTCCGAATTCCCCAAAAGCATCCACCGCACTGGCGAGATGGGTCGCATTCACATGCATTCGGCCAACTGGGGCAAGGATGCCGAACTGTCCGGTCCGTCCAGTGCTCAACGCCGCAGCGGCCATGTTTTGCCGATAGCCCATCTGCTTGGCCAAAGATTGGACCCGCTCCCGGGTGGCGGCACTGACTTTGACCGTACCATCTCGTTCGTTAAGTGCCTGGGACACCGCCCTCTTGCTAAGTCCCAAAATCCGCCCAAGGTCGGCAAGGGTCGGCGGTTTTTCGGTCGAAGGGCTTTTTGGCAGGTCGGCAATCAAGGCGCGGAAAGATTCACTCCCCGCGAATTGAGGAATTTTGAGGAATTAGTCCAGCAAATTCGTCGCGTGGTGCGTGGCTAAAGTGAGGAGTCTTTCGACAAAATGGAAAAAACTTCGCTTTGCATCTCCGGGTGCCAAGGCCCGGCCTCCCAGGCTTTGCCTCGATAGACAGCCTCTTAGGGAAGCGCTGATTAATTCACCGAAGCCGGTCGGCATGACCGGAGTGAGGAATTTTCGAAAAAATGGCTACAAGGATCCGGTGCGTGGTGACCGAATCTTCGATAATTGCAGCGATGTGGTATAGCGCCGGGGTTCTC
>JBGSVZ010000083.1:0-2992 GCA_041752695.1 Terrimicrobiaceae bacterium | reverse complement strand
TATACCACATCGCTGCAATTATCGAAGATTCGGTCACCACGCACCGGATCCTTGTAGCCATTTTTTCGAAAATTCCTCACTCCGGTCATGCCGACCGGCTTCGGTGAATTAATCAGCGCTTCCCTAAAATGAGAATTGCTGAGGCGATTGACAGCCCCACCGCCGCGGGCGTAAACCCGGGCTAGCTTGGAACCGCCCACTTTCCCTGAACCCTACTGTCAGTTTGGCAAACGTTTCCTCGACGGCTTTTCCTGGCTGGCCCCGGTGACCAACAACCGGTTGGGCGATGCCCTGAATATCGAATTTGTCCACGAGCAGCTTTTTTTCATCGAGGGCGACCGCGTCACCGATGACATCGGCTACAGCGAGAAAGGCAAACGTTTCAGCGAAGCGGAGTTCGGCAAGCCGATCCACTCTCTTGCCGATATTAATCGCGGCGGGTACTGGCTGGTGGGGCGACGCTACCATCCCGAAGCCGCCCGGGAGGCGCTGGCCTCTCAGGAGGATGGGCACTATTATTCGTTTTTCAGCAATCAGTGCCAGGACTGGGCCGACCGCCTGAGACGCCGGATGGACCGGATCGAAAAATCCCGCGGGCTGCCTCCACCGGCCGGGCCGGTCGCCGGGGGGCAAGACAAGAGATTCTGGCATGAAAAGGCCCCGACCGTTCCCGCCTCCGTGGCGTTTGGGCTGGTCGCCATCGCACTTGGGGTGGGGTCCTGCCTGGCACCCGTGGTCGCGGCGCAGCGTTCGTTGATCGTTCTGGCGCTGTTTTTCATCGCCTCGGGCGTGGCTGATGTGGCGTATGCTTTCCATGGCCGGGTCTGGAGTCAGATCCTGCAGACCATTTTTTTCGCCCTGCTGAACCTTCTCGGCGGAGTCGCCCTGCTTCTCGACACGACCGTGGCCGCGACCTGGGCGGGCAAACTTTTTGGAATTGCCCTGGCGGTCAACGGCGCGGCCCGCTTCGTCGTCGCCCTGCGCAGCCGTCCCCTGGAGCATTGGCTGGCGGGTGGTCTGACCGGACTTGGCATGCTGGTGGCGGCTATCCTGCTTTTCACCAAGACGGTGGGGGAGCGCGATGCGATCTTCGGCATCATTATTGGCTTTAACCTCATCCTCGGAGGCGCTTCGACCCTCTGGTTGCGATGGCGGGCGACCAAAGAACAAGCCTGAGTCGACGGCCGATTAATCGGGCAGGTCGAACACCTGGGTGAAGTTGGGGTTCACGAGCAAAACCCTCGCCTGCTGTTTACCCAGGTTCCGCCAGAAATGCGGGGTAATCAGATCGAAATAGACCGATTCCCCCTCGCCAAGCTGGTGGACCGTTCCTCCCACATTGCACTCCACCCGACCAGACAGAACGACGCCGAGTTCTTTCATGGCCTGCCGTGAAACCCGCATGGAAGTGCGTCCGCCCGGTTTGAGTTCCAGCAAAAGCAGGCTCATGGTGGCGGGCACATGGAAGGGAAGCAGGTGGGAGAGTTCACCCCCGGACCATCTGGAAAACGTCTGCCCTTGAGGTCCCTCCTTGAGGATGATGGTGGATCCCCGTTCCTGGGCAAGATTCAGGAGTTCGAGCGCACTGAGGTCGAATGCTCTGGCCAGTCGCTCCAGTGATTCCAGGGAGGGGGAGGAACGACCCTTCTCCACTTGAGAGAGAAAACTCGGCGCACATCCCGCCAGGCGGGCGGCCTCCCGCAGCGAGATCCCGCGTCCCACCCGGAGCTCGTGCAGCAGGCGGCCAATTTCCATCGTTCGTTCGACACTGGCAAATTTTCGCTCCGGCATGTTCTCCATAATGGACAAAATAACGAAATCACGCACGCTTTAGTTTACGATTGAACCGAGCGCCCTTCTGGAGAAAATCGCGCGCTTGTTCCCGGTGGGAGGTTCGGAAATGGGCCAGACGCATCGGGGTTGCGTCTTCAAAATACTGCATGAAAATTCTTCTTTTGGGTGCCGGTGGATTCATCGGCGCAAACCTTACCGAACGCCTCGTCCGTGACGGGCAGCACGAAATCACCGCCCTCGATATCGACCGCGAAAAGCTCGACGACACCGTCAAGAGCGGCGAGATCACCTACATCGACTTCGACATCCGTGATGGCGAAGCCAAACTTGAGCAACTCACCAAGGACCACGACCTGATCGTTGACCTCGTGGCCCGGGCCAACCCGGCTCTCTATGTCAGCAACCCGGTGGATGTCTTCAAACTCAACTTCATCGAGAACCTCAAGATTGCCGATTATTGCGTGAAGCACAAAAAGCGGCTCATCCAGTTCTCGACCTGCGAGGTTTACGGCATCACCGCCGCCAAAGCCAACGGTCAGAGCTCCGCGGAGATTCCCCAGCCCTTCATCGAAGACGAGACCCCGCTCATCATGGGTCCGATCAAAAATCACCGCTGGATCTACGCCTGCGCCAAGCAGCTCCTCGAGCGCGTCCTTCATGCCTACGGCATCGAAGAGGGCCTCAACTACTCGATCATCCGCCCATTCAACTTCATCGGGCCGCGCATCGATTACCTTCCGAGCGAACAGACCGGCAACCCGCGGGTCTTCAGCCACTTCATGAACGGACTGCTCTACGGCACCCCGATCAAACTGGTGGATGGCGGCGCGAACTTCCGCGCCTACACCTACATCGACGACGCGGTGGACTGCATCGTCCGCATCATCGACAACCCGAACGGCTCCTGCGACCGCCAGATTTTCAACATCGGCACGCCGGAAAACGAAGTCACCATCAAGGAACTCGCCCACAAGATGATCGAGATCTTCGACAAACACTTCCGCAAACCCGGCGATCCGACGCCCGAGATCATTGATGTCTCCAGCGAAGAATTTTACGGCAAAGGCTACGAAGACTGCGACCGCCGAATCCCCAACGTGGACAAAGCCCGCAACTTGCTGGGCTGGAAATCGGAGCACGACATGGACTCCGTTCTTTTCCACACCATGAAATACTTCGTCGATAAACACCGCGCGAA
>JBGSVZ010000082.1:0-15158 GCA_041752695.1 Terrimicrobiaceae bacterium | reverse complement strand
TTCCAGCGCCACTCGGGCTTTGAACTCCGGCTCGTGTCTTCTGCGTTTTCCTTTCATCGGCTTTTTCCTTGTATCCCTCCCTCCCGATTCCCGCAAAATCTATAGCTTAACCACTGGTCCGATTTTTGGGGTCCACCTCATCGCACGGCTCTCTTTTCCCATTCAGAAAATTCCTCGTCAATGTCATTCATCATCAATATGGAAAGTTCCGCCATCAACCGCGTAAATCCGAATTTGGCGGCTCGGGTCTCGCCTGCGAGGTGCCTGACGACGGTGCATTTAACCAAATTGCCGAATTTCGCCATTAGCTTGGACAGTAGTATTTTTCTTTCCGCTTTCCCTGCCGCCATTCCCAATCCCCCCTCGGTTTTTACATGGAATATGACGTTTGCCGGATCGAGAGCACCGAGTAAAGTCTTTTTTTGATTCGATTTGATTTTGTCGTTGGTGTTGTATTGTTGCAACAGGTTGCACGCTTCGAAACGATTGATATTGTTGGCGCTATTAGGGAAGTGTGACGGAATTCTTTGGAGACAATCGGGAGAGTTGGAAATTGACTTCGCTCGTCGTTTCCGAGGGGTAATGCTTGTCCGATCCACCGCAGCTTACAAAAGGCTTTCTCGCGGAAATTACATTTCTCCTTGCGGGATACCGTGCTGATCGCGTCGACCGGAAGAGCCGTCGCCGTGCCGGCAAGAGAGATATTCTCGACGCTTCTCATAGCGTTTCGCGACGTGTCGAAAGCGCCGATGTGGCTGCCCGTGCTGAAGTGAATCCTGCTAGAGACGGTCCAGAATCGAATTGAATGGCGGAAGCAGAACCAAGCGAAAGATCCAGACTAGGCTGCGATCATCTCCGGGGGGAATGATGATTTCAGTCACCGAGTTCAAACTGACTTTGGCAGCCTCGGCCTAAGCGTTTATTTCATTTCCGTTTCCACAAGTTTATCGTTGCTGCATGAAAGCAATATTGGGCTTATCCCTTAAGAAATCGTCAATGCTCCTGCCACTCCCCTATCGGAATGGCAAATGACGGAGGACGGGCAACTTCCGCCACTTCCGCAAAATCTGTCCCATCCGAATTCATCCGACATAGAGCGTCTTTAGCGTAGAAGACGACAAGACCCGATCCCGGAAGAGGAAGAACCGCAGAACCGCCTCGCGGCACAAGATACGGGCGCGGAGAGACGCGCTGTTCTGTCTCTTCCACCTTCTGTGTCCAAGTCCCCCGCAATTCCGAATTCTGGGTATCCCGCGCAAACATGAATCTTTCTGCATCCATCCACGCCACACCCGTACCACCCCTAACCGGGCTTGCCTTCCGTCCCTCTGTATCGACCAAGAAACCCCGCCCTCCTTCACTGCTGGCGAAGACGTACCGTCCGTGTGGAGAAGGAATGCCCAACTGTCTGCATTGCTTTGGCAGCTCCGCAACTGCATCTAGTTTATTGTCTTCCCGGCTGAAGAGTTTCACCAGCCCCCCACGGTCAAGAGCTAAGCAGCGATCTTCGTCCAGCCACTGGTAATCCTGAAACCCAACCCGCTTTCCAAGCTCCAGCGTGGTTGCTCGGTCAGTCTCGATGTCGTAACAGAAAAGCGTTCCGTTCTGATCACCAATAAGGAATCGCTTCCCCGGCGAAATCTCCATCCCCGATACGGCCGGAAACTTCGAGGGACGCGTCTCACCCGTCTCCAAATCAACTCGCAGCAATTGCATCTTGTTCCTAACCAACAGCACCTTCTCTCCCACCATCAGGATATTGTCTGGAAAATACTCGTCTACGAACTCCTCGATGGCCGTAACTGCTTTTTCTTCACGCACGACAAACGCCGCCCAATCAATCTCCGCCCGCCAAATATCCGCCTCTTTCACGAATAGCAAATCATCACTCGATGGCAGAAGGAAAGCGGGAGACGGCATCAAAATGTCCCGCTCCGGCTTACCGTCCAGATTGTAACGCACAAACCCTTTGCTATAACGTGCAATTACCTTCGCTGAGTCGTCGTCGAACCATACCCCCGACGGCATACCATGCTTAAGCCATCCCTTCACGATCACTTCCCCGGTCTCAACATTGACTAGATTATTGTCGGCCAGAATCAGTTTCTTGAAATCTTTAACCCAGGCCGGAGCCTGAGCCGCAGCCGCCGATGCCTTTGCAACTTCCCCCGAAGCTGCCCCAAATTCTCCCGTTTTCGACGGAGTCGAAAACCACCACATAGCAAAAACCAGCGTGCTGCCGACCAGCACGCCGACGACCAACGCGACTTTAGGGAATTGCCGGACCCACCCCCACATCCTCATAGTTACGTAGCTTCTTCGCTGCTTCCACTGCTTGGAGGAGTAATCAGAATCTCTTCGATATAGACGTCGTTGCCGGGATGGTCTTCCATCTCCAAGTCAGCCTCCCGCACCCAAGCAACCCGCTTCTGCTTAATCCCGTGGAAGAGCTTCGGATAAAGCCCACGCCCCTTGATGGTCACCATATAACCTCCAAACTCGCAATCGATACACCCCGCCTCCGGATCATGGTTGAACCACAACAAATCGGTGTAGGAAAAGCAGGTCTGCATTCCGATGCGGAATTGCAGCTCAAGGAAATGCTCCTCCATCGCCTCTCCTACCAAAATGGAGAAAAACTTTTCGCCTTCCGCTTCGCTCGCGACGGGCTCGGTCTTTTTCCGTGATTCAAGTATCCGATCAATTGATTCCTCTGCCATAATTCATTTCCCCCGTTTGGCTGCTGGCGGTGGCACCTGTGGTTGCTTTACCTGAGCTTTGGTCTGCACTGTTTTCGTTGCATTTGCAGCACGTTGTTTCGCCGCATGCTCAGAAACTTTCTGAGTGTTGCTCTGCCGCAACGCTCTGACCTTCTCCAGTCTCTCCCCAGCGAGCTTTTTAACCTTCTGCGTCGTCTGTTGCAGCCGAGCTTGGCCAACCTGATACGCTCTGCCCAGCCGTGTCTTGCGCGTCTCAGGTGCTTTTACCTCCGTCTTCCGTATCTCGGCCTTTCCTTGTTGCGGTTTCACCTGCGTGGTTTGGACGGGCTTTTCCGCCTTGGCGGTCGCCTTCTTCGGATGCTTTTCTGGTAAGCCTCCCGCCGCAACTTTGACCTTTCTTGCCGATGCCTTGCCAGGAAACCCCTTCGAACGGCTTTTGCCATCCGGTCCAGACATCGCCTTCTTCATTTCGATATACTTCCGCCAGCTCATCCCCTGGTCCACCCGAGGGCTCCTGCCCTTGCGGGCATGGTTGAGCTTTTCCGTCTCCGACATTCCAGCAGAACGCTTCCGCTGGCTCTCCAGCCGGTTCTGCCAATTTTTGCCGTCAATCGGTCTCTCGTTTTCTCTGGGGTTCATGGACGCAAGCTCAATACCAGAACGTCGCCATGAGTGGTTACCAACCCCCTCCTGCAACCCCGTCCGGTCATCGGTGTAAACGCGAACGGTCTCTTTGCCACGACTAACCGATACGTAAAACTGCTCCAGCGAGCCAGCCAAAAAAGACACCTCGCTCTGCGCGACCAGCACATCGCGCACGCTTTTCGACTGCGAGGAATGTGACGTCTGACAATAGCCGTAAGCCAGATGGCCGTGATTTTTGGACAGCACCGCCCCAGTAGAAAGCACCATGTCGCCCGAGCGGTTGAATTTCTCTATCGTGAACAGGTTGCCGTTGCTAATCCGCCGGCCATCGGCCGTCTGACCATTGCGCGTGATCCGAATCCGGTCACCACGCGCCAGCGCAATCTCCCTCTCCTCAAACACCTGAAACCGTTTCGCCTCGGCGAGATTCAAAACCCGATTCTCACCCTTACCTCCCGCCACCAGAACCTTGCCGGTCTCATCCACACCGGTTACTCGCAACATTTCCCCGCGCTGCACCCCAGCCGCATTTTGATGAAACTGCACCATCAAACCCTGGCGGTAATTCTCCGCTCGCCCCCGGTCCACCTCCTCCCACTGCAAATTGTGGTAATGCACGAAACTTCTCTCCCCCTTGAGCTGACCAATTTCCGCTTTCGCCGCCCGAATCGCATCCGTCACCAATCGCGACTCCGCGTGCGTCGGCGAAACCACCAGAGGCGGTGCCCCCTTCCGACTGAGCGCCAAAAAATCAGATGCCAACAAACGATAACGTTCGCCATCATCGGCAACCTCGATAATAGCCCCCAAATCATCCAGCCGCCGAAACGCCGTCTGCAAATCTCCTCGACTCAAAGCAGCGACCGCCTGCTTGTACCCCTCAACCTCCTGCCGCCGAATTTCGCTCAATTCTACCACCTTGAGCCCTGCATATTGTTGAAGCAGCCGGAAAGCATCACCACGCGCCACCGGCGCATGCTGACCGCTATCACCAGTCAAAATTACCCGCGTGCTGCTCCCAGCAATTCGCATGACCTCCCACATCTCGCGCGCGCCCAACAACCCCGCCTCGTCAATCCAGATAACCTGCCCGCGTGTCTGCATTTGCAGCTTCGCATTGGCCAGCAAATGCGCCACCGTCTCAGCTTCAGCAAATCCGGCCTCGCGAAGAGTCTCCCGCGACGCCGCCGCCGAAGGCGCAAATGCGAATACCCGCACCCCCCCCTTCTCAATCCCCGCAACCGCCTCTTTCATCATCGTCGTCTTACCGACACCCGCGCCACCGCGGATAGCGATGACCTGATCGTGCGATTTAAGAATGTGCCGCACCGCCGCCCGCTGCTCATCCGAAAGACGCCCATCCACCATGGCCGACTCCCCCTTTACAAAGGCCGGTGATTTTCCCCGGCCCAGCCGCGCAAACCGAATCAAAGAAATTTCCTCCTGCAAAACCTCCACCGTCGTACAAAGAAACTCCCCATTTACCTGCCGCGAAATCATCGGTCGCCGCTCAAACTCATCCCAAATCTCTTCGGGCGTTACACGCCCAACTCCAAACCGGAGCGCCTCCGCAACCAACCGCTTCTGATCAACTACAGAGTTTTTCGCGAACAGCTTTTCAAGCGCATAATCAAACGCCACTTTCGCAGTGATCGCATCGCGCACTCCGACCGGGCGCCGCTCGCCCGCCACCCGCGAGATCGCCACCTTTTCCGCATCGGTTAAACGCTCGCCCCACAACCCCAGTAGTTCCGGAAAACTCAAACCCTTGCGCTTGCCCTCGCGAGAAGACGCCCCCAGCGCGTCCTTTTCTCGCGCATCCGTCACGCCCATCTGCTGCGCCAATTCCTCAATCTGCGCCGTTCGTCGCGAGAATTTCTGATTCACGCTCGCCGGCATCCCGGCGACCTCCCAACCCCCAGCCGTCCGCTCAATCCCGAATCCCAGCTTATCCAGTTTGTGCGTCAACCGCGCATGAAACCCCGCCTCGCTGTACGGAGCATCCCGCTTGATGTCGCGAAACTTCGCCGCCTTCCACCTTCCCTCCGCATCGTCAAACGTCGCGTTGAACGTAAAACAGTGGACGTGAAGATGCGGATCCGGCACGCCCCCTACCGGTCGCGCCGTAAAGTGCACAAATTCGGCCCATGCCAAATTGCCCGTTATCCGGTTTTCATGCGCCCCTCCCCGGCGAATCCTCGTGGCCGCCTGCCACTCAATCTCCGACATGGTCTCCGCCACTGACTCCCTGAATGCCGTCAAAATCTTCTCGTTCCCGGTCAACGCATAAAGCACCGACAAACTTTTGGGCGCATGGAAGTTCAAATCATATCCGACGATCCGATCCGCCTTCGTCCGCGGCGTCAATTGCTTGCCAGTCACCGGATGTCGGTTCTCCACTAGCGCCGCAAAACCCTCAGACGTAACCGCCCCCGAAACTCCCAGAAGTTCCGCCGCCTTTCCATACCACTTCCCCACCACCTCCTGGCCTTCGGAGTAGTAATCCTCTCGTTTCAGCCCCTCCGTGTAATATTGATGGGCAGCAGCGGCGCTTTTATGAGCAACTACCCTCAGCATCGGCCGAGTCTATCAGACAGCGAAGAAATACTCTACCGGCGGTGGAGAATAAATTCCGCTATTCGCCTGAGATCGATCAAGACCGGGCCAATCTGTTGCCCGAATGTCTCACCAACCTTTCGGCGGAAAAGGACTTTCCCTCGCGCCTACTCGCCGCCTTTAGCGCCAGCACTGGCATGCTCAACCCTCCTCGTGCTGGCCGATTTGACCGCCTCATGTATCTGCTCCAGAACCACAGAATCCAAACACCCCTCGACCTGTGCAAACGCGGAGGGAGCGGCAGCCGACACCTCGTCCAGAGCCTCCCGGACAATAACCGCCGGCACACCGGCACGCTCAGCACTTTGGATAAAATGCCTCCCGGATATCCTGTCGATCACATAGTGCCGGTTCTTTCCAACGAACATCGCCAGCTTTAATTCAGTGTGATGAATCTGCTTGGCTTCCACACTCGGCTGAGCCGTCAGGACATCGTAAAATGGTGCCAGCCGAAACTGCCCGCCAGCCCCTAGGAGCACACTAAAATTCTTGGCATGACCATCTGTCGCACCAATCAACCAAAAGATAATTTGCGCCTTCAAAAACGCCTTCTGATCCTCCGCAGGGGAATCCGCCCCCTTGAGCAGGTCCAAAATTTCGAGTATACCCGGCCCCCCATCACTCTGGTATTTGCGCCACGGAGAAACCGACAACGCCTGACAACAATCCTCCTGATGTAACCGAACTAACTTTCCCTCCGCTGTCCGAAACCGGTCGAATCGCTCCACAACCAACGCAGAAATGTCCCCAAAGCGCCGGATTTCAGCCGCACATGAGCGCAGACCAAAGAACGACAGCAACTTCAAACAGTAGAACTCGTTTTCGATGCTCGCCGACAGATCA
This sequence comes from Terrimicrobiaceae bacterium, assembly GCA_041752695.1. GTDB lineage: Bacteria > Verrucomicrobiota > Verrucomicrobiia > Chthoniobacterales > Terrimicrobiaceae > CALCJD01. The sequence goes on along the minus strand of JBGSVZ010000082.1, from coordinate 8,334 downwards.
ATCCCCCCCGGAAGCATCCCAATCCGCGTCTTAAAAATATGCGTGGTCGGGGTCATCCCATGCGGCTTGAACCAACGCCCCTCATGCCAAAGCAAAGCCGTCTTTTCATGCGCACCCGCCACCGAAATCCGGAACTCCCGCTCCCGGTCAAGTCCAAGTGGCGCAGGCCCAAGATTGTTGAGAAGACGCTCAATCGCCAGATCATCAACAGGCTCGCCTGATATGCTGTCCGCGGACGCAACCTCCACGTCCTCCGGCAAAAACTGAAGAGCACCAACACAATCTTGGCCGATCTCCGACAGCAAACTGAATGAATCCACCCCAGCAGCGCCTACCCTCTCCGCCACCCGCCTGCGCAGCACTTCCGAATCCGGAAGAAGATTATCAAAAACCGCCGAGACTGCCTGACCTCGGTACGCATCCTCGCGTAGCGGGAGCGACAATGAAACTGGTATTGACCGGCCATCCGCAAGCCAGGACTCGTCATAGCGGAACCCTATCGCACCACCCAGCTCCTTCCATAGCTGGCCCACCATCCTGCCATTGAGCAAGACACGAAGCGGCGGATACCGACGCTTGCGCGGCATCAGTCAGCACCCCCAACATCCCAATTCTTCGACCGCTGTCCAATCCGGAATTCAAGATCCAGCGCACTCAACACATCTAACAAACTATCAATCCTCGCCGCCGGATTCCCGGTCTCAATCAGTGAAATACTCTCCTGACGCAACCCGGCCTTTTCACCCAAAACCGTCTGACTCCAGCCACGCTGCTTGCGCGCACGCCGGAGCGAATTCCCTATCTGTTTCGCATTTCTCGCCAATTCATTCATCTGCGGACAGTATGCGCTATATCCGATAAACTGTCAATATGTGTTTTGGCGCATATTTTGTATTTATGCCATCTGTCACATAAACGTCACCCGCCTATTGTATCTTTCGGCCCGAGATTTCGAGCAGTCCAAGGGAAAGGACTTTCCCTCGCGCCTACTGCGTGCGGCCCTACCCATTCAAGCGGGGAGTCGTCCCCGCAACGCCCCTCGACGCCGACCAAAGGCCGGAGGTCGTATGGCGCAAGGCGAGACTCTCAAATTCGCCTCCCCTCCTCCCCGTCAGCGAATTTCAGAGACTCGCCTTTGTTTGCGCAACAGATCAATCGCGACCGTCTGTCCTGCCAATCGGCATGCTCTTCCCGCGCACCCTAAACCGCAACCGCTTGGCAGGACACACCGTCGCCGCTCCGTGCCCTCATGCCTCTGCGGCATCGGGCCATCGGGCACGGCCGGAAGGAAATGAGCGGCTTGACCGAGCGGATGCTCGCCACGCTCCGTTGTCGCTTTTTGCTCACTAGGCCTGCCTACGGTCAGAAAGTAAAGGGCATCCAACGGTCTCCCACGACTGTCCTCGCGGTGCTTCGGAAATCGTAGGATCCCTCCGTCGGAGCCTCCCTTCCCTTGCGGCCTTGCGCCCCCCCCCAGGCAGCGGGGAGGGAATCTTTTCGCCCGGAAAACTCGCCTTCTCTTCACGACTGAGCTAGGCAGATTTTGCCTGCATGATTGCCAGCACGCGAGCAACCATACTTGCCAGCATGTCAGCGAGCAAGCAAGCCGCCGTGCGAGCACGCCATCTCGCTCGCAAGCGAGCTTCCTACCTTGCAAGCCAGCGAACTTGCGAGCATGCGAGCAAGCTCGCTTGAAAGCTTTCAGACATCTGCCCTATGCACAGCATAGGAAGGGTTTTTCGCTCGCCGCCCCCCCGCTCTCTCAGCTAGTTTCCGCACGCAACAAACCGGTCCAACATGGAACATTTTGCCCACTCCCAGCCCCACGCGGCATCTTCCACCGCGCCGAAAAAGGACTGGCCGGACGACGCGGAAGCCCTGCTTGAGCTTGGTCCCGGTGGAGACAAAACCAAGCTCGCCGAGAACTTCTGGTGCCTCAATGACGCCTTCCAGGGAACGCAGATTTTCGGCGGAACCGGGTCCGGTAAATCTTCAGGGAGCGGACAGGCAATTGCCCGCGCTTTTCTCGAAGCAAATCTTGGCGGCCTTGTCCTGACGGCCAAAAATGACGAGGTGCTGATGTGGCAAAAATACGCCAAAGCTACGGGCAGGGAGGCCGATTTGCTTGTGGTCGAACAGGGGGCTCCTTACCGGTTTAATTTCCTGCGCTACGAATTGCGGCGACCGGGGGCAGGGGCCGGGCACACCGAAAATCTGGTGAACCTGTTTTGCAGCGTGCTCGAATCCTCCGAGAAAAAGCACGGGCAGGGCGGCGGCAATGACAGCTATTGGCAGCGCACCCTTAAACAGCTTCTACGCAACGCCATTGATCTTGCCGTCCTGTCCCTGGACGACCTCGACTTGCCGGACCTTTACCGAATCATCACTTCCGCGCCCCGCACGCCCGCCGAAGCGGAAAGCGAATCTTGGCGCAAAGATTCGGCCTGTTTTGCCCTGATCGAGGTCGCCGAAGGAAAAGCCGAGGAGAAGGGCAGAAGGTCCGATTTCGAACTGACCCGCGACTATTGGCTGCGAGAGTTTCCCGGGCTGGCCGACGAAACCCGCTCAGTCATCGTCAGCACCTTTACCAGCATGGCAGACTGCTTCCTGCGCGGGATGCTCCGGCAACTTTTTTGCACTGATTTGACCTTCCAGCCGGAAGACAGCTTTTCCGGCAAAATCATCGTCCTCAATTTGCCGGTTAAGGAATACAACGAACTCGGCCAGTTCGCCCAGGTGCTTTTCAAATATGTCTGGCAAAGGGCCGTGGAACGCCGAATCCCTCCAGGAATTGACCGGGAAACCGCACAGGCTACCATCCGCCCGGTATTCCTCTGGGCCGATGAAAGTCAGTTTTTCGTCACTTCCTACGATTCGCTTTTCCAGAGCACGGCCCGGAGCTCCCGCGCCTGCACCGTCTATCTCACTCAAAACTTACCCAGCTACTTCAGCGCATTCGGCGGGGCAAACTCTCGATCCGACGCGGAATCGTTTCTAGGGAACCTCCAGACCAAAATGTTCCATGCCAACGGGGATCCGACCACCAATAATTGGGCGGCTGACTCAATTGGTCGCACCCGTCAAATGCAACATTACGGAGGCCTTTCTGACAGTTTTGCCAAAGCCGGAGCAGGGGGAACCAACCAGAACGCCGGCGGCAGCATGGTCTTCGAGTACCTTGTTCAACCGCAAGAATTCACCACCCTTCGGACGGGAGGCGCGGAGTGCGAATTCCAGGTAGATTCGATCATCTTTCAAGGCGGTCGTCGTTGGGTCATTCCCACAAAAAGCAAGCCCGCTCTCCAAAACTACCTGCGTCACGTTTTTCAACAGAAATTCACGTCCCGGTAACCCATGAATGACCGCCAAACAGACCAGTCGAGGCTGCCAGCCAAAATCCCGGTTGTAAGCTCTTTACTCCACTGCATCTCCATGACCGGAATCGTCTTTCTACGCTCCGGATTCGGCTACCTCTTCCTTCGTCCGAAAAGTGTCTTCATCGCCTTCGCCTGGGCGATGACCCTCTACACCATCTACGCAATAAACGAACCCGCCGTTTGGCGCACCAGCGCCCCCATCTGCGTATTCGGGATGTTGGCGGCAATCCTTTACCTTTCCCACCTAGCTGCTGCCGTTGCTTCACAACTCCGCCGAAAGGCTGCCCATGATCAGCATTCCGGAACTTCACACATGTTCCACTTGATGCGGCTGTTGAAACTGGAGCCCAGCGAACAAACCGAAAGCAAGATCCACCTTTGGGTTGAGCCTGGGGTAATTTTTGCGGCCTCCGTACTTCTCCGCATTCCGCTTGGGAACAACCGAGTTTCCGGCTGGCTCGGATTTGTTGCCGTCTGCCTCTGGCTCAAAGAAGCGATCAACTACTGGGCAGCCCTGCGGTTGAGAAAACGGCAGGAGGACATTTTTGATGATGCCGAAGAAACCGTTGCTCCAGTTGACGCCCTGCGAGAAGCAGCATTGCCGAGTGCTACCCGAAAACCACGAACCAAACGCACTCGGACCCAAAGCTAGACGGCCAACGGCTTACCCTTAACCTCGAATTTCACGCTGGAAATCGGATAGCCAACCTTTTTCCACCCCGAGCGCAGTTCAAGCATGTAGTGAGTTGCGATCCACTGACCGTGAAACGCGGTCGGTGCCGAGATGACCAGCGTCGCTTCATCAACGGACTTGATCTGCAGCGGGCGCAACCAGGACTTCACCGTCGCCGCTCCATGTTTGGCCTCGAAGCCATCAAGCACATTCTCCCAAGCTTCTTCGGCTGGGGATTTCTCGATCAAAACCAGTTGATCTTCGTCCTTCACCGGAAGCTCCCGCTTCTCGGTGCGTTCCATCAGGAGCATATCCTTCCCGCGAATCGACTTGGTGCATTCAAGACGAATTCCCGGCAACTCATTTTTGCTGGCGATCTTGCGAAGAGCGCTCGCATAGTGCTTATACTCCTGCTGCGAGGCCGATTTCTGATACAGACTTTTGAAGGTCTCCTTCCAAGTACCGTTCGCTCCACCCGTCGCCTTGCGAGCGTAAAGGTACAGCCAGCGCTCAACGCTTCCCGCAATTTCGAAATACCGCTTGTCAAGCGTAAGGACATGGTAGTCCTTGATGCTCTCGAACAGCCATTCCGCAAGAACCACCTCAATCCCGCGGATGAACCCGTTCTCCTCCGTGACCTCCCATTCGGAGATCCAGGAGAATTGCCGGACGCGATCCCGCTTGGTACGCTCGGAACGGATGGTTGTTTCAATCGTCGTTCCACGTAAACGCGCAAGCGAGTCCTTGAGCCTTTTGTAGGCACTCCCCTGCGGAACACGCCCAATCCAGTTGAAAAATTGATACGGAGTGAATGAGATCCTCCTCGACACCTCCATGCCGTGCCGCTTGGCCTCAATCCATTGCGAAATCGCGAAAATGAGCAAATCCTGATCGTGAATCGTCGCGATCCCATGCTCTGCCCCCGCAGAAACCCTGACCGACTCAACTCTTCCGCTCCTTGCATCGGAAAATTCATGAACTATCGGCTCCGTCCGATTGCCGCTCAGACTGAACCAGCAACGCGCCATTAGATCTATCTGATCCTTAGGTTTAACGTCGGAGGACTGCGCCTCAAATTTCTTGAGATTGTTGTTCTTACTGATTCCACCATCCACCCGTGACTCCATTCAACCCTCGCTCGCGTAACTCCATACTTAGCATGCCTTTGCATTAATTGCAATATCGGCGGAGCAACGACCTTTTGCACCTCTACGCTACAAATACGTCCCATTGTAACCCTGGGATTTGCAAGCCTATCGGCGGAGCAGCGACCCTATCGGCGGGCTAGCGACCCACTATCGGCGGAGTGACGACCTTGGTATCGGCGGAGTAACGACCCACTATCGGCGGACCAACGACCCGAACATCCCTCAAAGCCGCGCTGGGCAAGCCGTCCCGAAACCCTAAACCTACTTAAACATATATTTAAACTACCTAAACAGCGCTGACAGGCAGCGAGCCATATAGAAGGCTCGCCTGACAGCTTAGAAAGAGAAGGGGCACCATATGCTAGCAAGCTCGCAAACAAGCTTGCTAGCTTGCTCTGTTGCAAGATTGCAACCATTCTAAGAATTCTGCCACGGAATCGCGCCTTTCACCATACGGCCAATGACCAGCGTGGCACTCCTCGCTACAATCACGCAAAGGAGTGAATGTGACGATATACTGTCTGGCAAATTCGAAGGGAGGGGTAGGGAAAACCACGATTGCCGTGCATCTAGCCGCGTGGCTTCACCACCGCAAACGCACCGTCTTGTTTATCGACGCCGACCCGCAAAGCTCGGCCTCCGCGTGGCTCAAAGAACTAGGTCTACCAATCCAGCTAGAACGCATATCCGACCCGGAGGTAATAATTCAACGAGTGGCAGAGCTTGCCACTGTTACTCATGACATCGTCATTGACGGACCCGCAGGGCTCTCGGCCACAACCAGAGCGCTTATGCTCCGCGCTGATCGCGTATTCCTTCCTTGTGGTCCGTCCATTCTTGACCTCCGAGCCGCCGTCCGAGCCGTTTCCCTCCTTGCCGAAGCCCAAAAGGCCCGCAACGGAAAGCCCGCCGGCGCCTTAATTCCAAACCGCCTCCAAAAGCGTGGACGCCTGAGCAGGGAAATGCTGAACGCCGCCGAAAAAATCGGAATCGATATCCTCCCCAGCCTTTCTCTCCGCCAGAGCTTCGCCGACGCCGCAGGGCAGGGCAAGGTAGTCTGGCAAATGGGAGCATCAGCCAACCCCGCTTCCCAAGAAATCAAACGCCTCCTAAAGGAGATGACAAGTGGCTAGACGATCTCTCGACGACATCAATCTTACCCCGGAGGAGGAAGCCTTTCTTCAGCATGGAAACACGCCTACGTCGAAACCTGTATCAAAGCAAAAACCAAAACCGAAGACCCAAAAGGCCAACCCGCCTTTACCGCTGACTGTCTCGCCATCGGAACAACCAACGCCTCCGAGCCCGAATCCGCCGCCCAATCTTCCCGCTCACGATTCGCTACTGGTATCTCTGAACACACGGGTGCCCAACGATCTTGCGACCGAGCTCCTACGAGTATCAATGGGCAGGAAGCTCCGCAAAGTTCACCCCTTCAGCCAACAGGATATCGTAATCGAAGCGCTCAGCGACTGGTTGAAAAAAAACGACCCAATGGGGGAGGCTGATGGATAGCAGAAAGGGATTTACATTAGTTGAACTATCAATCGTTCTGGTGATTGTCGGTCTGCTGTTTGGCGGGGTTTTAGTTGGACAGAGTTTGATTGCGGCAGCCAAGATTCAGGCGCAGATAAAACAGTTCCAGCAGTTTGATATTGCGGCTACTAATTTTAAAACAAAATATAGGGGAATTCCGGGAGATTCCCCATTTGGGAGATGGGCGGGAAACGGTGATAAAAAACTAGGTGTAACTGGCGCAGACACTTGCGTGACTACGTATCTTAGTGGGGAAACCTTGAATTTCTTCCCAAATTTATCAGCAATGGGGCATTTGAAGGATCAGTATTTACCAACTTGGCCGACCGGAGGCTTTCCTGCGCTCAATTATGGTTTTGGACCGGGATTTCAATTTCCTTATTCACAATATAATCCCAAGAAAGCTGTTGCGAGCGTTGGCATTGCAAATGGCGATGTTTTTTACTTTTTACCATTAAGCACCCAATTTAAGCCGTCTCCCGGAGGGATATATATGTCGGTCCTAGTTGATCCGTTGGATTCGATAAAGGCTTCTGATGCGTTGGCAATCGACAACAAGATGGATGATGGTTTGCCTGATACGGGGATGGTTGTAGCGGTTGGTAGCGGTACTAACCATAACTCGGGAGCAGGTTGTTCGTTGCCATATACTCTTGCCCCCTCGAACACGGATTATCCGGCGCCAAGCTATGCGGCTACGCCTTCCTGCGTGGTGGCCGGGTCGCCGAGAAACTATAATATGGCAGCCCCAAAGATCTGCCAATTGCAGGTTAAGGCCAATATTCCTTGATTACGGAAATATTGAAGCTTGAACAAAAGTGTCCCATTTGGGCGCTTTTGTTGCAAAAAACCTTTCCCAGAAATTTAGACCGATGCAGGAAGCCTACAAGCGAACACCTTCTTTGACATAATAGACTCGACGCAAGTGTGCCCTTGCTCGTGCCCTGTCGGCGCGAGACTGTTGCGGGCCTCTTCGGTCGTGCCTCCCTTCGCGTGTCCTCACAGACTCACGCTCTCCCCCAACGAGGCGGCCAACCGGTGAACATCGCTCCCGCCGTCGTGCTTGGTGCCCAACACCCTGCACCGGCCCGCCAGCGACGCTCCTGTTCCCCGGATCGCCGCCTTTTGATTTATACGCGCCGTGTCTTTGCCGGCGGATGTCATTTGACTCCGCCCGTGCTTTGCCGGACTCCGTAGTTGCCTCCTGCCTCTCGCTCCACCGTGCCGGTTCCGTCTCGCTCCCGCGTTGCGGGACTACTGCGTCAAGGCTTTCCAAAATGCCGAGGAGGCGGCCGCCGCCCGGGGTTCCCTCCAACCTCCTCTTTTCGCATTTGTGCTGCGCTGCGCTTGGCCTTGACCCAACGGGCTTTGGAGGCCCGCTCACCGCAAGGAGTTCGCTCTTCAGAAAAATTGTTATGACAAACAATTCTTCTTCTTCGCAAACTTCCCTTCGTGTCGTTTGAGGCGCGCGAAATTTCTGGACCAGGAAATAAAGGAATAAGCGACAATGAATCCAGTGACCAGAAAACGATATACAGCAGAGTTCAAGGCCCAGGCCGTAGGCCTTGTGAACCTGGGAAAGCCCGTGACGGAAGTTGCC
>JBGSVZ010000081.1:0-55159 GCA_041752695.1 Terrimicrobiaceae bacterium | reverse complement strand
GAGGCGGCAACCCTGGCCCCCGCGGCGTCGAGTGCGCGCGAGGAAATCACCCGCTGGCGGGAGATTCGCCACGCGGTGGATCCGGGCGTCTTCGCGCTGGACCTCGTCGCCGCCGTGGCCGCCCAGTTGCCCGGCGATCAGGTGCGACTCACCCTCTTTTCCCTGGAACCCGGCCGGCTTTCCCTCGCAGGGGAAGCCCGCGACGTGTCCCAGGCTTACGCTTTTATCGAAAAAACCAAAACGGCGCCGGCCTTGGCGGAGTTTGACTGGACCTCCAGTCAGCCCGAACTCGCCGGAAAACAAAACGTCCGTTTCACCATGGAAGGGAGCCAGCCCAATGCGCAAACTCTCACAGAGTGAATTTCGCCTGCTGATCTTTTTCAGCGCCGCCGTCTTTCTGGCCGCCAACCTGCTGGCCGCCAAGCTCTGGATGACCTCCCGCGCCGGACTGCTGCGGGAGATCACCACCTTAAAAAACCAGGTCGCGGAGGATCGAAGCTGGATCGCGGCCGCGTCCGACTTCGACTCGGCCAAAGAGTGGATCGCAGGCAACCCGCCGCCCGCCCTCGCGTCCGACCAGGCCAGCACCCTGCTCCTCCGAACCGTCCGCGAGGCCGCCGAGGCTCAGGGACTGGTTGTCACCGAGGAAGCCCTCCTGCCCTCCGAGGGAACCCTCGCCTACCCCAGCACCACCCTCCAACTCAAGCTCTCGGGCAGTTTTTCCAGTATCGTCCATTTTTTATATGCCCTGCAAAAACCCGGCGCCTGGCGGGCGGTGAACAAAATGAGCATAAAAAGTGACGCCACCCCTCCCAACGCGCTGGTGGAAATGCAAATTCGGCAGTATTTTACCGAACCCGGTCGCTCTGCGGCCCCACCTGAATCATGACTCTGCCACGGTTTTGCTTTTTTGCGCTTTTGCCCGCCTGGGGCGGATTTTGTTCCGCGCTCCCGGCGGCGGAGGCCCCGTGGACCCAACCGCGGACGATGGACCAGTTTTCGGGTTTGCTGAACCGCTCGCCCTTCACTCTCCCCACCGCGGAGGAAAGTTCCCCGCTCGCCGAACGGTTTGCCCTCACCGGCGCCTATGCCCTTGATGGAGAGCAGGTTGTTTTTGTGGTCGATAAAAACACCCAGGTTCGCGAAAAAGTCACCATCGAGCCGAACAAACTCGGCCTTCGCCTGGTCGAATATCTGCCCGACCCCGACCCCCGCAAAATGCGGGCCACCATCCGCCTCGGAGAACAAACCGCCACGGTCACCTTCCAGGAGAGTGTCGTGCAGGCTCCGCAGAACCCGACCGCCCTTCCGCCCAACGGGATGCCGGACAACAATGGCCGGACGCCCAATCAAAACGTGATCCCGCAATTCGGCATGATTCCCTCGGCCACCACCCCAGGCGCGAAGCCGGGTGCCACCCCCCCCATCTCCCGGCGGGTCATTCGCCGCACCATCATCTCTGGAACTTCCGCGCCATCGCCATGACCACTCCCCGCCGCTTCGGCTTCTGTCTTCTGTTCGTTCCCGGGCTCCTGCTCGCCCAGGCGGTCCCTCCGCCTGCTGTTCCGGCGGCCAATGAACGTTCGGTCAGCATCAACTACCCACGCACCTCGGTTTTTGAGGTTTTGTCCTTGTACGAGTCCCTCACGGGAAAACGGATCATCCGCGACTCCAACCTCGCGGGCCCGGATCTGTCCATCATGGTCGCTGAGTTGGTTTCGAAATCGGAGGCCATCAGCCTGATCGAGAGTTCCCTTCTGCTCAATGGCTACAGCCTCATTCCCTCGGGGGATGGTACGGTCAAGATTCTCGGACCAAGCCGCCCTCCACGCACGGAAGGCCTGCCGCTTTATACCAACGAAGCCAATCTGCCCGCCAATGGCGATCAGTTGGCCATCTTTTTTAAGCCTCTGCGGTTTATCACCCCGGAGGAGGCGTTGCCCGTCATCCAGGGCGTGATTCAAATTAACTCCTACGGATCCCTTGTTCCGGTGCCCAACGCCAACGCGATCGTCATCACCGACAAAACGCCGGTCATTCGCAAAGCTCTGGCCTTGATCGAACTCATCGACCTCCAGCCCGCCCAGGTCGTTACGGAGTTTATCACCCTCAAGCGGGCCAACGCGACCAAGGTCGTGGAGATCCTCGACGAGATGTTTGGCGACGAGGAAAAAACCATCAAAAGCACCGCCGCCCCTCCCGCCAACGTCCCGCCCCCGCCGGAGGGTGCCGTGGCCTCCGAAGCACCCGCCCAATTTGAAAACCGCCTCATCGCGGGCCGCGCCCGTTTTCTGGCCGACAAACGCACGAACCGGATCCTCGTGGTCGCCCGCCGGGAAAGTTACCGCTACGTGCGGGATGTCATCAGCCAGCTTGATGCGGCGGGCGGGTTCGAAGAGCCCTACGTCCAGCAGCTCAATTACATGCCAGTGGCCGATGTTTTTCCCGTGCTGGCCGACATGCTCAAGGAGCGCGATGATGAAACGCAGGTCCCCACGAGCACGGGCAATCAGCCCAATACGCAGCAACCGCAGAACAACTCCAGTTCCGGGAACTTTGGGAACAATAACAGCAACGGTCTGGGTGGCTCCGGCGGCAGCGGCTCCCTCGACCGCCCCGACAGCCTTTCAGATTCCGCCCTGCAAAGTGCCCCGCTTTCGGTTTCGCTCGGGGAGATTCGCATCATTGCGGACAACAGCGAAAACTCCATCATCGTGTACGGCCCGCCCGAGGCCAAGGAACGTGCCCGCCAGATTCTCGGCCTCCTCGATCGGCGGCCCAAGCAGGTCTATCTCGCGGTGGTCATCGGACAGCTCCGCGTCGGCGACGGCCTCGACTACGGCGTCAGCTATCTGGTCAAATATCAAAATTTCAACCCCCTCGGCAGTTCGAGTTCCAATTCGAATGGCGGCGCGGCGGCCGTCCTGAGCCCGCGGCTTTTCCCCGGGGTTGATGTCCTGCCCGATCCCTCGAAACTCGTTTCGCCCGAGACGTTCGCCACCCTATCCGGCCTCACCATCTACGGCACCATCGCGGAGTCGGTGGATGTCTTCGCGCGTTTTCTGGAAACCTCCAATCGCTTTCGCACCCTCTCGCGGCCGGTCGTCTACACCACGAACAACCGCAAGGCGACCATCCTCTCCGGTCAGCGTGTCCCCGTCCCCACCTCCACCCTCACCCAGGCCACCGGCAACAACGTGATCGGGGACAACGCCGCCATCACGTCCAACATCCAATACCAGGACGTCGTGCTGAAGCTCGAGGTGCTGCCGCTGATCAACTCGGACCGTGAGGTCAATCTGGTCATCGCCCAGACCAATGATAATATCATCGGCTCCGACACCATTTCCGGCAATCAGGTGCCCCGCATTGCCACGCAAAAAATCACCACCAGCGTGCGCGTGCCCAACGGAGCCACCATCGTGCTGGGCGGCCTGATCAGTGAGGACACCGAATCCAACAAGGAAGGCATCCCGTACGTTTCGCGCATCCCCGTGCTCGGCACTTTGCTCGGCGGCAGCACCAATAAAGAAAAGGAACGGCGCGAGCTTATTGTCATGATCCAACCGGTGGTGGTGGACGACAACGCTGAGATGATGAAAGCCAGCGCCAAAGAGTCCGACCGCACCCCTCTCGGCACCGACGGCATGGCTCAGACCGCACCGGTTCCCGACGTGATTCGCCGTCCGCCCGGGCCCGTCATCTGGCCGACGCCCACTCCCCGCAAGAAGAGCTGGTTTCCGTTTTTTCAGAAGAATGACAAATCTGACTGACGGTCTGGTCGATCTCGCGAGCCGCTCCGGGTGTGACAACCTGCCGCGCTGCCGCGAAGCGATTTCCCTGGCGCTGGCCGCCCAACAATCCCCGGTGGCGGCCGTGCTGGATGGCCATTTTGTGTCCGAAGCCGACTTCCTGCGTGGCCTCGCCGAGTCTTTTGACCTCGAGTGGCGCGAGGAAACCGCCCTCCGCCCGATGGAGGATGCGCGAGAAAAGTTCCCCGCCCGTCTCGCCCTCGGCCACAGCCTCCTACCCGAAGTTCCGGAAACGGAAGGCGAGATGCGCGTCGTCGGGTTTGACCCTCTGGATCATGGCGCCTGGCAGGCCCTCACCCGTCACTGGCCGGGCGAAATCCGGTTCGCTCTCACCACCCGCCGCCGGCTGGCCGAATTGCTCAAATCCACTTACGGCGTGGGGGCGGTCACCTTTGACGAATTGCTGGAGGACCGCGACCCGTCCCAATCCGTCTCCGCCGCCGAGGAAGTCAATGTCCTCGACGACGAAGATCCCGAGGCTTCGGTGATGAAATTCGTCAATCAAATCCTCCGCGAAGGCTTGGACCAAAAGGCGACCGACATCCATTTCGAGCCCCTCGGCCAGAACCTGCGCATTCGCTACCGCATCGACGGCGTGCTCCACGAAACCCCCGTTCCCACGCGGATCAAGATGCTGCAGGATTCCGTCATCTCGCGGCTGAAAATCATGGCCGGCCTCGACATCGCCGAAAAACGCCTGCCCCAGGACGGACGCATCGCCCTCGAACACAACGGCCAGCAGATCGACGTGCGCGTGGCCACCATCCCCTGCGTGTATGGGGAAAATTTCAGCATGCGATTGCTCGGCCAGGAACGTTTCGACATTCAACGCCTCGGACTCGACCCCGCCGCGGAGGCCGCCATCCGTTCGCTCATCGCCATGCCCAATGGCATCGTGCTGGTCACGGGCCCGACCGGCTGCGGAAAAAGCACGACCCTCTACACGTTCATGAGCTGCCTCAACGTGACCGAACGCCGGATCGTCACCATCGAGGATCCGGTCGAACACAAGCTCGACGGCATCATGCAGATTGCGGTGAAACCGGAGATTTCCCTCACCTTCGCCAACGCCCTCCGCAGCATCCTGCGCGGCGATCCCAACGTCATCATGGTGGGAGAAATGCGCGACGCGGAAACGGCCGAAATCGCCATCCGCGCCGCCCTCACCGGACACCTGGTTTTCAGCACACTGCACACCAACGACGCCGTCGGCGGCATCACGCGACTGCTCGACATGAACATCGAGCCGTTCCTGGTCGGATCAACGGTTCGCGCCTTCATCGCCCAGCGCCTCGTGCGGCGGCTTTGTCCGCAATGCTCGCAGCCCGCAACCTACGATGCCACCGAATTGGCCACGATGGGGTTTCCGATGGAGTTAGCCGGACAGATCCGCCGCGCCGTCGGCTGCGAACATTGCCGCCAGACCGGATACGCCGGACGCGGAGCCCTCTTTGAGATTTGCCTCGTCACGCAGCGCCTACAGGAACTCGTGCAAAAACGCGCCGGTGGCACCGAACTGCGCGACATGGCCCTGCGCGAAGGCATGGTCCCCCTGCGCCGCGACGGCTGGCGCAAAGTTGCGGCCGGTGTCACCTCGATCGAGGAAGTGCTGCGGGTCACCAGCGCGGAACTCGAAGTACTCGACGAATAACCGGGAACGGAGTTGAGTTTACAGAAGGAACACCAGCGCGCCAGCGCAGACCCATGCCTGGGAAGTCGAAAGTGTAGCCGGGAGGCAACCGCCGCGAAGAATCGAGGACAAATGGAAAGCCACAATTCCCCCGCGAGCCAGACCAAAATTGAGGCCCAATATTAGTGTAAGCCTTTCCCCCTTTGTTATCTTCGTTACCTTCTGTAAAATCTTCCTGCCATGCCGGCCTTTTTCTATCAAGCCCTCGACCACGGTGGCGCGACTGTCTCGGGGGAAATTCAGGCGGCTTCCCGGGTGGAAGCCTACCGCCTCCTGCGAGCCCGTGGATTTCAACCCAGTTCCGTCGAGGAAGGCGGAGGCAAATCCTCCCCCGCCACGCGTGGCAAATCCCCACGGGCGGAATTTTCCGGACGCCTCACCACCGCCCAGGTTCTGTCCTTTACCGAAGAAATTGCCGAACTCCTCGAAGCGGGCCTCCAGCTCGAAGGCGCGCTGGGCGTGATCGAACAAAGGCCGGAGAACTCCCCGGTCAAAGACGTCGCCGTGCAGCTGCGCCGCCGCGTGCGCGAGGGCGTGAGTTTTTCCGACGCACTGCGGGGCTGCGGGTCGTCGTTCAACGCGCTCTATTGCAGCCTCGCGGCCGCCGGCGAGGCGAGCGGTGCCCTGCCGCAAATTCTCAAACGCCAGTGCGTCTATCTCACGCTCATCGACGACCTCCGCCGCCGCGTGACGTCCTCCCTCCTCTACCCCAGCATCGTCTTCGCCTCGGCCATTGTGCTGATGTTTGTCTTCCTGACCTTTCTGGTGCCCCAACTGTCGGTCCTCCTCGGCAAGACCGGGCAGGAACTCCCGCTCGTCACCAAGATCCTCATCGCGGTCAGCACCTTCTGCGGCAAGTGGTGGTGGGCCATCGCCGCGTTTGTGGGCGCAACCGTTCTCCTCATTCGCGCCGCCGTCCGCACGCCAGTGGGCCGCGCCTGGTGGCACCGCCGCGTCCTCGACCTTCCCGTGGTCGGACCCGTGCTCCGAGCCCGCTTTCTGGCCGAGTCTTTGCAAACCCTCGCGACCGTCGTCTCCAACGGCGTGCCCCTCCTCCAAGGCCTGCACCTTCTCCACCCCGCCACCACCAACGTCTATCTTCGCGAAACCCTCACCCGCGTCACCGCCATGGTCGGCGAAGGCACCGGACTCGCCACCGCCATGCGCCGCACCGGCGTCTTTCCCGTCGCCTTGCTCGACATTCTCGGCGTGGGGGAAAAAACCGGCGACATCGCCTCCGCCCTGGAGCGCGCCGCCCGGCGGTTCGACCGTGAACTGACCACCAAAATCACCCACCTCACCACCCTGATCCAGCCCGCCATCATCCTCCTCGTCGCCCTCTTCGTCGGCGTCGTCGCTTATTCCATGATCGCCGGCATCCTCACCAGCGTCAGTTCCCTCCGCGCAAGATGATCCGGTCCAGTCGGCGCTATTGAATCGCCAAAAGCGAAAGTTTTCTGTAGGCTCATCGTGAACAAGATGGCCGCTTTTGTCCAATTTCCCTGGGGCTCCCTTCGACTCGCGTGCCGGGTTGGCTTTTTTTTCGTCCTGGCGGCTGCGGCAGTTCCTTTCGCGGCGCACGGCTTTTCGAGCGAGGTCGTTTTTGCCGCGGCCGACGCCAACGGTTCGACCCAACTCCTGCGCATCAAGCACGCCCCCCTTTCCGCCGCGGTTCTGACGCAAGAAAGCGGAACGTCCGCCGGACTCACCGTTTGCGGCGGCGCCGCATTCTGGGCGGTGAACAACGCGTCGGGAACGCGGCTCCTGCGGTTTTCTCCGGGAACGAGCGGCCTGATGGAGGTGGGGAAATTTTCTGGAACAAATGCGTCCACTTCCCACCTCGTGGGCGACGGTCAAGTGGTGTATTGGAGCGTCACCTCTGGAAGTAGCTCTAGTCTCTCCCGCACCGACAATCTTTCCCCCAGCACCATCGTGATCTCCCAGCAAGGCGGAGTGCCGGTCGCTCTGGCCGTCGAAAATCAGGAAGCCTTCTGGGCGGTGAATTTTGGGACCTCCCCGGGCGGCGATGCCGTTCTTTTCCGATCCGGCCTGATGGCCCCTCCTGCCAGCACGCTCATTCACCCCAATGGGCGGATCACCGGCATGGCCGTCGACCAGGGGTGGGTTTGGTTGGCCGCAACGGATTTTCTCTCCCCTGCGGGCTCCCGTATCATTCGAAAAAACGTGGTGGGATCGGAAACCGCCATCGTCCATCAGATCTCGGGAACGACGGGGCCGATTGTCGCCAGCCAGGGCAGAGGCGCCTGGACGATAATCCGTCCGGACGGAACCAAGGGCCTGTTCTCCTCCAGCGTGGACGCACCGAACGTTCAGCAGTATCCAGACAAGGACATGCCTGGAAACGACGGGCTGGTTCTCGCCGGGGCACGCGGGGTATGGTGGGCCGGCGGCGCGTATTCCATGCGCTTTCTTGCCTTCAAGCTTTTCGAACCGCAGTTCTACCAGTTCAGTCCGGAGCAGTTCCCCGCAGCAACGTTTGGCCTTCCGGCCGTGCGGGGCGAATCCCTCCGTCTTTGCGGCGCCCAAAGTGGGGGATTTAATCCGTATCTCCGCCTGGATCCCGACGGACCCGACTTCACCCCCTTCGTTGAAAATGTCTTTCTTTCCCCCACCGGCGTGGGAGCCGGCCGGGATTTCTTTTACGTGGCGACTTCCGAAAATCTCTGGGCCGAATCCCAAACCGGTCAGATAACCTCCACTCCGCTGAATTCGCATACCCGCATCCTCTTCGCCTCGGGCGAGGCGCAGGGACCGCTCTTCCTTTTCGCGGCCAATCCGGATGCGACGACCCGGACACTTTTCGCGAGCGATGGAAGCGCTCCCTGGCAGATCGGCCCCGGGCCGCTTGGCTCCCAGCACATTTCTTTCCCGGAAGACATCGGCGTCTGGAACGACCGGACCGTTTTTACAACAAAGTTCGGTGACCTGCGTTTTCTCTGCGGAGTGATGCATTCCAGCAATTCCGTCACCGACGTTTGGGCGGCATTTCAGGATCCCGGGAATATCCGCGCCTTTCAGGGATATCTCCTCACGGATGAGACGGACGAAAATGGCGATCCGATGACGGTTTGGAACGGCCCGTTCGGGCAGGGAACCTTCGGGACGGGGTTGGGCCCGTCGATCGCTCAGGCCAGCAATACCCTCTATTTTCGAAACCCGGACAATACGGGCCTGATTTCCCAGAACCCAACAACCTCACCGCAGTTTTCCCCCTTTCCGATCGTCCCGGCGGTGCCTTCCGGCGTCCACTTCCGGAAGGAATGGGGCGAGGCCGCTTTTTTCGAATACGAAACCGCGTCGGGCCTTCGTGCCCTTTTTTCCCACGATCCCCGCACCGGTCAGACCTGGCCTGTGATGGAGGCCGAAACGTTTGGGGAAATGGTCGCCCATAAAGGCCGGCTGTATTTTACCGCACGCTGGAACGACTACGAGGCGGTCTACTCCCTTCCGCACGTCGCCGCGAGCCCGGAGCAGATCGGAGCCTGGTTCGTTGGCACGAGGCCCGGACTGCACAGTTTTGTTTCTCTAGGCTCAACGCTCTACGCCATTGCGGAAGATTTCGAGGCGGCTGGCGACGTGGTCGTGGTGGGCGATTATTCCGGTTTCATCCCTGTCCCGGGGAACCTTCAGGAAGTGACGGCGCTCCGCCGGTATCGCAGCCAGCTTCTCGCCATCACGGCCGGCGATTCCCCGCAGGTTCTGAGAAAGCTCGCATCCAGCTGGAGCGCATTTTCCACAGGTTTCCTGTCCGATCCCGCCGACTTTCTCGAAACGGGCGGCGCACTTTATTTTTCCGCGCTGCAGAATGGAGAGCGTCGGCTCGTCCGCCTGACTCCGGAAGTGAGTTCCCAGGCCGCGATCGTCGGGTTTGCAACCAACCCGCGCAGCCTGACCGTCCATAAGAGTCGCTTATGGCTGTCGGCGCAATCCGGATCCAGCCGCGAGCTGTTTTCGGTGGTCCGTCCAACGTACCTGCTCAACCCCGTGTCCTCTCTGGGGGCCAGCGGCTATCGGGCCAACCCGCTCATCGACGGACCGCGACCCATCTCGTTCACGGCCAGCGAGGTTGGGGAAAATCTTCCCCAAGGCACGGTTATTGGCGAGGTGGCGGCCGCGGACCCTTTTGGCATGGCATCGTTTACCCTTGTCGATTACCCGTCCCCATCTCTGATCCTCGAAGGAACAACTATCAAGCTGGCCAATGGTCTGGGATCCCCGCCGGAAATCACCTTCCAGATCGAGGCGACGAACACTCTTGGAATTTCCAACCGCAGGGATTTTACCATCTCCGTCGTATCGCAACTCGACGCGTGGCTGACTCGTAATTTCCCGTCGGAGGACGGCGAGACTGGGGCCGCTGCTCCCGCGGAAGATCCCGACGGCGACGGTCTGGTAAACCAGATTGAACGGGCATTTACCCTGGACCCAACGGGAGCCGACGGTAGCTTCGGACTGCCGGTTTTGGCTCCTTCCGAAGGAACCGCCAACGCGGTGGAACTCACCTTTCACACGCCGCTCTCTTTTCCGTCCGACCTCTCGTTTGAGATCCAATCTTCCATCGACCTCATCAAATGGACCCTGGAAGGCATGCTCTTCGCCTCCAGCGGGGAACGAATCTGGACAGGCTCACCCAGTGCCTTCTCGCAGGAACATCTGCTCGCCGAAGGAAAAACGGTTTTCCGCTACACCGCCCCCCTGCCCTCGGGAGGCAAGCGTTTTCTCCGTGTGAAAGTTACTAAAAAATTCTGAACGGTATTCGCCGCCGCGTCACCGCCTTGGTCGGCGAGGGCACCGGACTCCCCTTCTCCCCGCAAGTTGCGCAGGAGTTTTACCAGAACTCCGCCTCGCCCGTCCGCTGGTAATCGCTGACGCCGTGAGAGTCGTCAACCCATTCGTCTGAGCGTTTCAAGGCGCCGTCGGCTTGGAGCGAATGACGCTCTGGAGCGAATCCCCAGGCCGCGGCGGGGGAAAAACCAGATCGTCGGCATTGAAGGAAACCCGGTCGGACCCGGCGGATCGCACCTCAAGGGAATCGGCGGAGAGGACATGGAAAAAATACGGCGTGTCCCAGGCGTCCAACAGCTCTCCGTCTCCACTGATCGAAGGATGATCCGGAGGCAGGAATTGAATTTTGAGCGCATTGCGGCCCGTGAGCGCCGTGGTAAATTCGCGGTTCGAACTCAATGGCGGCCCGCCACGATTGCGCAGGACCTGACGGTAGTTCTGCACCAGGGAATAAACCCGCCGGACCTTTTCCGGCGGACTCACCGACGGCGTTGCCAGTTGATAGATCGAGATCGAACGTCGCCCCTCCCCCTCCGCGGGTGCCGGAGAACTTTTCGCCTCTACCGGCGCCGGCGTAGAATCAGGCGTTTGCCGCACAACCCAAAAAACCGCTGCAACCGCAATCACCCCAACCGCCATGCCACCCGCCACCCAGCGGTGGTTCATGCGCTCAGAAATCCGACCGGCGGGGCACTCGACCCCGTGTTGTAGAAACGTGAAATATTGGGAACCACCAGCGGCAGACTCGACTTGGCCACGCCAAACCACAAGGCAAGTTCGGCGAAATAGGCGTCCACCGATGTGGTCGGAATCAACCGCCCCCGGCCCGTATCCAGGGGATTGTCTTCAAACAATTGCGGGTACTCCCCGAAGACCCTCTGGCCATTCACCGCACCCCCGACCACAAAATGATTCCCGCCCCATGCATGGTCGGATCCCCGTCCATTGGAAGTCAGCGTGCGGCCAAAGTCCGAGGCCGTAAAAGTGACCACCTGATCCTGCAAACCCAGCGCGGTGAGGGCCTCGTAAAACGCCCCAACCGCATCGCTGATCTCACCGAGCATTTCCTGCTGGTTGCCGATCACTTCGTCATGGTGATCCCACCCACCCGCCTGAATAAAAAACGTCTGCCGCTGCGCGCCGAGCACTCCACGTCCGGCAATCGTCTTCGCCGCCATGCGGAAGCTGTTTCCCACATAAGTATTCGGAAAAACCACTCCTCCAGGCAACTCCGGCTCGGTGGCGGTTTGGAAAATTTTATAAGCCTCAATTGCTTTGCGGGATTTCCGCGCGTAGGTCTGTTCGAGCAAATTTTTGTAGTCCATTGCCAGCTGACTGTCTACCGCCGCCCCGCGAATCGGACTAAGTCCCCAGGCCTCCCGATCCCATTCGTATTCGTAGCCGTCCAGTTCGCTGACGCCGTAAGGACTGAGGCCGTATTGAAAAACGGTGTTGCCTGTCTGCCAGGTATTGCTCCCACCCAGCGAAATATTCATGGAAAGACCGTTGTCCGCATTCATGCTTTGCAGCAAATCCGCCGCTCGTCCGGCCCATCCAATGGTCGAGCGACCCTCGGGAAATGACGTCTGCCACTGTTCGATCTGGTCGGCGTGGGAGTACAATCCGAATGGCACATTGATGCCTGCATCGTGCATCGCCTTGGTCATCCCGGGCTGAATCAGCGACCCCACATTCGCCACAAAACAGGCGTTCCCCGCCTGATAAAGATCCCGCAGCCGCGTCATCGAAGGGTGAAGGCCAAACTCCCGTCCCGCTGTCGCATTGAGGGTCGTGACCGGCAGAATGCCGCCCAGTTCACCGGCATTAGGCAGAGCCAGTCCTCCGGAAGTGGCCGTGGCATTATAGGTCCCTCCCCGGATGACCCGGTACTCGTCGTAGCGCCCCGCGTCCCGGGGCACCAGCATGTTGAACGAATCGTTGCCGCCCGCCAGAAACAGGCAGACCATGGCCTTGTAGCCATCGCCCGTGGTCTGTCCCGCCGCCGAGTTCATCAGGCGCAAATTCAGCAGCGTGTTAATCAGGGCTATGCTCCCGACCGCAGCACAACTGGATTGGCCGATGAATTTCCGCCGGGTGAGGCCTTTGGGTTGCGCTTTCATCGTTATTTCAAAATGCAGAATTCCGGTGAGGTGATAATGAGATAAACCGCGGTTTCCACCCGGGTCCTGAGATAGTCGGACTCGTATCCATCCGGCCCGTGGGTATCCAGCGTGATGCGCTCCAGCGCCTCACGAATGATCCGGTGCTGGGTCGTGGAGAGGTTGCCATAGGTCAGCAGAAGATTCAGCCTTTGGATCAGCCGGTCCGGATCGGACGCCAGGGCAATCTCCGTCGTATAATCCGGGATCACCAGATCGGTATCGTGGCGCGGGTCCGCCTCATCATAGTTGCTTCCCCAAATGTTCAAGTCCCCGGGGTAAAAGTTCGCCGTCGGAGCCCCGTCCCATTCTCGCCAGCCCACCACGGAACTATACGCGTAGTTCGCATTGGACAGCGCCGTGATGTCGTTGGTGATCTGAAACTCCGGGCCATACAATCCCCGCTCCGCCATCACGCCGGGCGGCTGGTAATCGGGCAAGTAAAAATTAAATACACTCGGCGAATTGAGCGGCCGCTGTGAGGTCGCGTAGTCGAGATACCGCAACTCAAATTTCCCGTTGGCCGCCGCTGCATTAAACGCCTTGCCGAGATTCGCAATCCGCAGATAGGGCTCCCGCTGTTTGCCAAATTTTTCATCCGCCATCATCAGCGGATCGCGCGCCTCGGGGTCCAGCAGGATGGCCTTGATCACCAACCGCATTTGCTGGGGATTCGCCTTGTTGGCGGTGAAAACATTCGCCACGCGTTGAATGTAACCCGGGCTGGGATTCGAAGTGACAAAACGTTGAATCAGTTGCCGACACACAAACGGCCCGGTGTTCGGGTGCTGGAAAAGATTATCGATGGCATCGCTAATATCCTTCAGTCCCCGCTGATTAGCCGGCAACGTCACGCCCGAGAGAAGCGTCTTGGCACTGCGGTCGTGATAAAATTCGTGCGTCGTGATCCATTCCCGGTCCGCCCGATAGACCCAGTTTTCCCTGTCCCACATCTCCATATTCACCGCGTAGTTTTCCTCCTCGGTCCAGAAATACCAATCCGCCGTCCTCACGTCGGGCGAGGGATTTCCCCCGGCTTTTTTCAGCGTCAGCCCGGTGAAAACTTTCGCGAAATTCTGGATGGTCGCGTTGTTGTAGGTCGGAATCGGCTGGCCGCCGGGCCCGAGTTTTTTGCTGCCATCGGGATTGAGTTCCCAAAGACCGATGGAAAAGAGCTGCATGATTTCCCGCGCATAGTTTTCATCGGGAAAGAGATTATTCTCCGGGTCTTCCCGGGCATTCCGCAAATGGCTCAGATATGCCCCCATGCAGGGGTGCAAGGTGACATCGTAAAGAAACGTCCGATAGCTGCCGAAGGCGTTTTTCAGCAGCATGTCGTAATAGTTGGCCATCGCAACGGGATAAAATCCGATGACATCCACCCGATCCGAAATCACCGCGATCTGACTCAACGCGAAGGCCACCCGCTGCCGGAGCGGGTCGGCGGTGTTTCCCGTCTTCATCGCCTGATTCCACCAGGTCACAGGGTAGTCATGTCCATAGGCCCGGGCCTCGGGATCTTCGGGATTGTCCGCCACGACCTGCTGGTCAATCGCCTCCATGTCCGGCTGATGCCAATTGATCGGCCGGGAAAATTGATCATCGATCCATCCCTCAAAGCCAAGGGCCTGCACCCGGGCGATTTCCACCGGCGTCGCCCCGAAGGCCGCCTGCACCAAAAATCGCGCCGCCGCCTTTTCCGAAGGCCTGTTGCCAGGCAGACGGGGTTTGAGCGTAATGGTCTGCGCCGACGGAGTGCCCAGGGTGTAAAGGGCCGAGGTGCCCGCGCTTACCGTGATGGTGCGATTCGCAGTGAAGGCCGCCGTGGACGCCGGCGTGAACTGCACCAATGCTTCGCTGGCCCCCGCCGGGATGGTGACCGTGGTGGTGGAATCCGTGGTATAGTCGGTGCCCGGCACCGCCGTCGAAGTGATCGTGATCGGAACAGTCAAGGCCCCCAGCCCACCCGCCCGGCGAATCGCCACCACGGCCGGATCAGGCCACCCCACGGTGGCTTCCGACTCCACCACCCCGACGTTCACCACACTCGGGGTGTTCATTCCCTCGACGATCCGGTTGTAGTCCGCCGAACGGTAGGGTCCAGTCTCCCAATCTCGCGTGGCTTCCCAAAAATACCGCCCGGTGGCCGCATTGAAGGGATCGAAACCCACTGCCAGTTCCTCCCAGTCGAAAACCCCATCAAGATCGCTGTCCAAATCCCCGGTCCGCACCCGGAAAAACGCCTTCGGCAGGCCCGCCAGCGAGACCTCAACCTCGAAACGACCGCCTGTCCCCCTCTCCGTGGCAAGAATTTGCCAGGACGAACCGGTCAGACTGGGACCATACTCGACTTCGTAGAATTTGCCCGGCAGAGACGGCCAGCCCACCACGGCGGCCCCTTGCTCCGTAAGATCCAGCGTTTGGGACGGATAGGATCTGGCATCCAGGGGATTCGTGCCCGCGGCACTTTCCAACTGATTGGAAAACAAATCCCCATCCGCGTCCCCTGTGCCCGCGAGGTTTCTCGCCCCATACACCATTTCCCAGACATCACTCTGCTGGTTGTTGTTTCCGTCGATTCCGGCGGGAAGTTCCGACGACACGACGAGCAAGACAAGGGCACCGAGCAACGTGGCCCGAATCAGGATGGGTGGGGTTAAGGCCTTCATGACGAACCACGCAACAGAGTTGCGTAGGTGACGTTACCCGGAGTTTAACCGCTGTCAAGCGGCAGACTGCCAATCCCCTCGATGAGCGGCATATTCTGCTTAGGGGACACACTCATCGCCGGAAGGACGGGGAAGATCTCCCTTTTCTTGCCCTGGAAACTCCGCTCTGTAGGATGTTGGGAACGGGCGAAGCCATACGACGATGAAAAAAATATCCCGCCTTATCGTTGCCGCCGTCCTAGCCGCCTTTTATCTGGCGACGATATTGTGGTGGTCGGCGGCCCCTTCGGATGCCGGATCCGCCGAAGCAAGGTCCCGACCCACAGCGAATCGCCCGGGTCCCGACCCGCAGCTTCCCGCTGTCGCGGACCCCACGGGAGCGCTCATGCCACCGGATTCCCCGACCTCCCCTGATGCCGTGGAGCGAGTTGTCGCGCAAGGAACGATTCTTGATTCTCGAATTGAAAAGGAAGGGAAAGGCAACCGCTGGAAGCGGCTTCGGTTGGTCAAAACCGACGTCCAGCCAAGATTGGTCAGGGTGGTCGAGCAATGGCAATTCGATCCGATGACAGGAAAAGCGGACTGCCTGAGGCGGGAAATGTTTCTTGCCGATCAATTGATTCTCCAGTCCAGACACGGGGGAAACCGCAAGCAATTGCAGCAGGAATTGCAATCTGCGGGCATGACCGTCATTTCAACCATCGCGGAAGGCACTTACACCGTCAGACTACCCACCGCCGACCTCGACTCCATCCCTCAAGCCCTGCACTATCTGGCAGGCCATCCCGATTTGGTCGAGTCCGCAGAACCCGATGGCGTGGGTTTTGGCAGCGGCACGCCTAACGACCCCTTTTTCGCTGAGCAATGGGGATTGCAGAATACCGGCCTGGCTGGCGGCACTGTCGATGCGGATGTCGATGCGCCAGAGTTCTGGGACATCGTGGGAAACACGCCGGGAGTTGTGATTGCCGTCCTCGATTCGGGACTAAACTTCACTCATCCCGATCTCCTGGGAATTGAGTGGATCAACCCCAACGAAGTCGTTGGCGATGGCCTCGACAACGATGCCAGCGGTAAAGTGGACGATGTCCGTGGCTGGGACTTTGTGAACAATGACAACAATCCGACCGACGATCACGGCCACGGCTCCAATGTCACCGGCATTATTGCCGCGAATCGGGACAACAATCAGGGCATTGCCGGAATGCTCAAGGGCTCAAAGATCCTCGTCTGCAAGATTCTCAATGCGAGCAATAGCGGCCTCACCTCTAACCTCATAGCGGCCACCACCTATGCCCGCCAGCGCGGTGTGCCCGTGATGAACCTGTCTCTTCAAAGCTACCCTTTCAGCAGCTCGCTTAACTCCGAGTTTTCCGCGTGTGCGACCGCCGGGGTTATCCTTTCCATCTGCGCTGGGAATCAGGGCGTAAACAATGACACCACGCCGAACTATCCAAGCAGTTACCCCCAGCAGAACATTATCTCCGTGGGCAATCACAGTCGCAACGATGTGCGGTGGTCCGGCTCGTTCAACCCCTCCAACTACGGCTTGGCCAGCGTCGACCTCTTTGCTCCAGGCCGCGATATTTTGAGTCCGATTTTGGGGTCATCATACTCGACCTACACTGGCACGTCCCAGGCGACACCGTTTGTCACCGCCGTCTGCGCGGCACTCAAGTACGCCAACCCTTCCTGGAAAGCGGCACAAATCAAAAGCAGCATTCTCGCCTCGGCCATTACGCGTGCCAGCTATAGCGGCCTGTGCGTCACCGGAGGCCGCCTCAACGCCGTCCAGGCCCTCTCCCACGCCTTCCGACAAACACCAACTCTGGACACCGATGGAGATCAATATCCCAATCTGTTCGAGTACCTTGCCGGGACACGAATCGATTCCGGCCTTCACCGACCCGAGATTTCTGCCACGACAAACGAGGGGTTCCTGCAAATCGAAATGCCCCGGGTCATCCGACCGGATGCCTCTCTGCAAGTCGAGATGTCCCTCGACCTGATTTCCTGGTCCGCGGGAAGCGTGGTCGATCTCAGCACTGCGGAAACTCTCCTCGGCCGACTGGATATCTCCGGCTTGCCCCGGGTGTTTCTCCGCATCAAAGCGACCGCGAACCCATAACCGCTGCCGCACACCGGCAGCCAACGATGCAGCCTGGCATCCAAACGACCGTAGGAGTTCGCGCGGAAAATTCCTCGCTCGCGTGGACGACCCAATTCAGGCCGCGCACGAAAAACGGAAACTACGCGGACTCGCGCTCAACCAACTCCACCGAGATCAAAGACCGACGGGTGACAATTCTCTGATTGGCCGACGCCGTCCGCGAAACGGTGCGAACCGAACAGCGAGGCCATCACCCGGAAAAACTACAAAAAGCCAATTGCGAGAGCCCGGAAAACAGCCAAGGAATGGTTCAGTATAGGTCCTGGGGAGTTCGAAAAGGAAGTTGCGGCGTTTGTTAATCGCCGGAAACTTCTTTCGCAGTCCGTCGGCAAGTAGTCCTGAAGTAAGTTTTTCCCAATTATCCGGCTCAAATATGGGGGGCCGGAAAGCCCAAAAAAAAGGGCTACCGGAGGGTCACACCCTCCGCCATTTTTTAGATCTGCCAGATGACTTTGTAAGTCGTTGATTATCAGATACCGGCGGAGGGGATCGAACCCGTCAACATGCTGATCTGGGATGATGCGGGATGATACCGGCCCTGGCCTCTCTGGGCAAATGCAGGATCATGTGGTCTCACCTCGTCTGAGTTCAGCATGATTTTTTCAGATTCTTGTACGCTGTCCTCAATATCTGAAAGCCTCTTTTCAGATGACGACCACGGAAAAGTGCCGCCACCGAAAGCGCGGTGCCAACCAGCAAGCAGGATGATTGCAATATTCCATGCACGTCAGGAACCATTCGAACGCTCGCGGGCGTCAGGGCATGAGCCTTTTTGAGGAACGCTGCTGGACCGTTTCCGGGATGGCTCTCCAAATATTCGTGCGACTTGATCCTTCTTCAATGGCACAGCTACATTGGAGCGGTGTCCTCGCAGATACATTTCTCGGTCCCAATTTACACGGTAGTTCCACGCTTTCAGAACGCTCCGGATGGTAGAGGAGAATCCTGAGACACTGTTTTTTACCCCAGCCAACCTTTCGACCTCGGTCACCAGTTCTTTTATCTCCTCCTTACTCCGCTCATAGTCTGACCTCGATCTTCCCCAAAAATTGATCTTCCCGGTGCGATCCAAGACATCCGAAATTCCGGGGATTTCCATGATCTCGATGGGAACCCGATAGAAGCCGCAATCTTTCACAAGACCTGAAGGAAAAACAGAAGGCTCGAGCGTTTCGAGATAGGACGGTCTACGAACGAAAAAGTTGGCCTGAGGAATACTCGACGATGGTTTTCTTTCCCGTAAACCACTAACAGAGAAAGCCTTTTCACCGTAATCGGCCAAAAGAAGAGCTCCGTTGTATATCGCTTGATCTCGCTCTTGAGCTGCCTTTGGCCAGTGCTGAACCTCTTCCTTCATTGCAGCCCAGACCATTCGCGAAGGCACTTGGTCGTCTTCGAATCCTTCCACGCGTCGGATATCTTCTTGTTTCATAGGGCCAACGACCTTTCGCAGGACAAAATCGGCTAAAGCTCGAAACGGATAGCCTGCCGCGCTTTTGGTATTGACGTCTCGCGAAATGCAGGCGTCCAAGAACCCTGAATTGGGATCAAGAGCAAAAAATAGAGCGGCCCTCAAAAGTTCGTAATCTGGTCGGCAACCTTCCACGAGCAGAACAAGCAGGTGGCCGGGATTAGGCACCCCACGAACACGACACTCAAATTCCCAAACTTTCGATCTCGGCCAAGTTGAATGATCGCCCCTCAGCGCATGGACAAGTACCTCTGTCGAAAAAAATTCAGTCGCTTTTCCATGCCGATTTTTCCGCTGCCCCGTCGGCACGACCCCGTTTTCTAGAAGCCATTGCTTCAAACGTGGCTTCAGGCCCACGGCTCGAAACGCGGCCCTCACGTCCATTTTCTGCGGGATGGCACTCGTCATATTCGCTCCCATATTTGCATTTCGGGGAGAGTAAAACAATAAAATGAACAAGCAGGGATACATTCACGCTGATCAGGGCCTCCTCCGACGGAGTCCTACAAGTCCCGCAGGTGTCGGCCTGAAGTTTCGGCAGCCATCGATCGAACACGCCTCTGCCGGGGTCAACCGCACCGAAACGGACTCGAAATCGAAACACGGACTGAACCTTTTTTCATATTGCCGCCCCTCGGTGCCCATTTCTTTCCCCCAAAACAAAAACACGACAAATGAAAATAAACATAAAAACTGATGATGGCGTTCTTCGTCGTCTGGCCCTGCCAGATGCCGATTGGACGGGTAACGAAAAAATCGCAACTGGGCTCTTCCTTCGTGCGTTGTACTTGCTTCCAGAGGAAAACGTCTTGGTCGCAGAGACCTACAGCTATTGGCAAAACCTGCTCACTAATGGAACTGTCGGGCAGAAGCACGAGATTGTGACAATGCAGACTCCTCTCGCATTCAAAATGCTTGATCTTTTGTCTCCTGCCAAGGCGGACAGCGTCTACTCGTCAGACGGATTTTCAGCCTCAACCAAGCACGGGAGGATTTCAAAATGAGAAACTCTTCTATTCATTGGTGCGATGATACCGTAAATGCCGTCATGGGTTGCGACGGATGTGAATTGTGGCCGACTTGGACAAAACTCGTGCGTCGGATCTTGCAGGTTCTCGCCTGCTACATTTCGGTGACCACAGCAGTTCAACGTCGCGTCAAGACGCTGGCTGATGAGCACGCGGATTCCACGTTCAGACTTTTTATCAAGACCGTAGTCGGTGAGCTCATCGCTGGAGAGAAGAACCAGAAGGCTGCCATCAAGGAAATCCGCAAACTGCTGAAATGCTATGCAGGATTTTCCACAGAAAATCGCTCGGGCAATAAGGGCTACCCTCACAGCTTCAACGTTCCGACCATATTTTCCGGACGTGTTGCTGCAATTGCACATGCCAGTGACATGTCCGGAGCGATTCGGCCGGGGAAGCCTTGGCTCGATGGATTTCCTCGCCTCATTTTCGTTTCAGATATGGGCGATGCGCTATCGGAAAACATCAGCTTCGAGGATTTGCGCAAAGAAATTGTGGATCCAGTGCGCACTGAAATGGGGGCACGGCATATCTGGCTGTGGCTGACAAAACGTCCGGCACGCATGGCGAAATTTGCCGCCTGGCTCAATGGACAGAATATTTCATGGCCCGACAATCTCGTCGCAATGACTACGGTCACATCGCAAAAAACTGCGTACCGCATCAAGCAGCTGCTGAAGGTCCCCGCGAAAGTACACGCACTTTCTGTCGAACCTCTTTTTGAGCACGTAACCCTGCCTCTTGAAGCGATTGATTGGGTCATCGTCGGCGGAGAAAGCGGCACCTCCGCCGAGCCCTTTCATTTGGAGTGGGCCACATCCATTCAGAAGCAATGCAGAGCGGTGGGCTCAACATTTTTCCTGAAACAGATGGGAGCAAATCCATTCATGAAGAGCAAACCACTGATTCTGCAAGATTCTCACGGAGGTGACTGGAATGAGTGGCCCGCACCATTCCGTGTCCGCGATTTTCCAAAACAGTTTAATTTGCTAACCCCGTCAGAGAAAGGAATTCGAGCCCACCTCCATAAATTCCCGGCCGCTTTAACCCGATGGATGGCCCGTCAGGAAGCGGATCGCGAGCAAAACCTTGATCATGCACTCGCGTTGATTGGCAAATTTTTGGAGTCTAGGAAAATAGCGCAGCAGTCTCGGAATGAGACGCCGTCAAATCCCAGTGAGCTGGCATAAAAATAACTACGGAGAGTACCTTCTACGAGGACCACAAATGTATCCCTGGACGTCGAGCGGCTCGCCTCCCCACGCAGGTTTACGACGTGGTTTTTTCCGGTTGGTTTTCAGCCCCAGCCAGCCTTCGATCTTCTCGCCAATAAGCTTCTTGTGATTATCTCCCGCAATCGGGCCATGACGAAAAAGTCGCCTCCCCTTACGAGCGCCACACCGACATTAATCGAGAAGGCGCACTACGGCAAACTCGCGGGACGGCAGATCACCGCCATCCTGTGGGAGGAAATGGAAGGGCGCACCTTACCCGTCCTCCTCCTCACCGGTTGAGACCGGGACGGCAACGCAGCTACGGCCGCCGTGCTGTGCGATCCAGAGGGAAATGGGCCGGGGCACCTGGACCATTCCCTGTGAGTGCCCGGACCAACCGGCGACCTCGCATCCGCTCGATACACTTCGACCGATACGAGCGCCCCCTCCGAGCCACTGTCTGGACCAAGATCGGGATGGTCCATGTGAAGTGGCGAAATGTCGCGGGAGACCTGTGCTGGTTCTCAGCAGGCACAGGCGACGCCAAGCGGGAGGCCGTTCCCGCCATTGTGCATATCGAACAGATATGTCAGTCCATGGGTGGACCATAGCCCATGGGCGAAGAAACCTCATCCCACGGGACCGGGGTGGGTTTTCTTTAGCTGAAGATTCCCAATGGGAATCACAAGACAACCTTTTTCGGAAAACGGGCCTCATCCTTTATTCTTTCACTCGCAACCTCGACGAATCCGCCTAAACAGCATAATCAGTCACACCTATTTCTCGATCGTCCATGAAGTCCGATTTGGTAAGGTATTCTAGGGCTGGTGATGTGTTTCACTACCGCTGGGCTGCCCGACGATGCCTGCGAATGATCGATCCACTGTCGAGCCTGGATCTCATCACAGTCGAGGCATCGAAGGACCGTCAATTGCCAGGAGAGTTGGCCATCGACATCGCCGAGTATAGCGAAACGGATGGAGAGAATCCTACTGTCGCCTATCTCCAGCTCAAGCACAGCTGCCTGCGCCTCAAAGCGCCATTCACGATCAGTGAATTAAGCCGCACCCTAGAACAGTTTGCCAAGCGGTTTCGAGCGGAGGAGAGACGGTCCCGTGAACGCGGCAGACGGCGACATGCCAAGTTTTTCATTGTTACAAATCGTGCCGTCCACGCGGGGTTGAAAAATGCCGTGCTACAGATCGGCTCGGGCGAGAAAGTCCAAGAAAAATACCGGCGGCTTCTCGAGCACACTACGCGATTGGTCGGCACACAACTCGAGCGCTTCTGCAACGTGCTCAAGTTCGACGACCAAGAGGGCGATTATCGCGTTCAAAAACGGAAGCTTCACGGAGAACTCTCTTCGTACCTTGTAGGATTTGTGGAGAGTGCCGTAGTGGGGCAGTTGGTCGATTTGATCGAAGACAGGGCACTTCCGCAATCCGAGGATGGGAAGGTCAACGGAGAAATCGTCGTTGAGGACGTGCTGCAAAGGCTAGGCGTGACCTCTCGCCGCCAGTTGTTTCCCGCGCCTCCCGTGTTCGAGCCCCTTGCCGATCCGCTCGTGCGGGAGCAGCACAAGGAAATTGTCGATCATGTGCTCGTTGCCGGTCCTCCTTCGATTGTCCATGCCGCCGGAGGAGTGGGAAAGACCGTGATCGCCCGCCTGCTGGTCGACACGCTACCTTCTGGTTCGCTTGCAGTGCTCTATGATTGCTTCGGCGGCGGGACCTACCGCAGCCCAGGTGAGCCGAGACATACCGCACAAGTTGCACTCGTGCAGATTGCCAATACATTAGCCGCCCTGGGCCTCTGTAGCCACCTGCTTCCGCGGTCGGAATGTGCCCCGGCCGAATACTTCCGAGCTACTGTCGAGCGCCTCTCGGCCGCAGTAGAAAATCTGCGCGCCATCCAGCCCGAGGCGTTGCTGGTGGTAATGATTGATGCGGCAGATAATGCCGAAATGGCGGCAGTGGAGTATGGAGATCGCTGCTTCGCGGCAGAACTCTTGCGCCAGCAGATTCCGGCAGGCTGTCGGCTCGTCATGTTTTGTCGCAGCGAGCGCCGTGAGCTTCTCAAGCCGGCAGCCAGCATCCGACAATTTGAGCTCAGGCCTTTCAACGAGGCGGAGAGCTTGCTCCACCTGCGCAGGAAATTTCCGAGCGCGACAAAGCACGATGGGCGCGAGTTTTTCCGCCTTAGCGGCGGCAACCCTCGCGTACAAGCCAACGCCATGAACGCGGGGCATTCCTCACTGGATGCTATGCTCTCCAGCCTCGGACCGAACGTCACGACCATCGACAAACAAATCGAGGGTCAGCTACAAATCGCAGTCGACAAGGTAAAAGATTCTTATTCACAGCAATTCGCTCGCCATGTGGATGACCTCTGCTGCGGCTTGGCAAATCTCCCTCCCCTCATCCCCATCCCTGTGCTGGCGGCAGCTGCGCGCGTAACGACTGGGGAGGTCTCCAGTTTCGTTAGCGATCTAGGAACGCCTCTTTGGTCTTCCGACGACGCTGTGCAGTTTCGCGACGAGCCGACCGAGACTTGGTTTCAGCGGCGCTTTGCCGCAGACGCGCGGCAGATCACCGAGTATGTTGAGATCCTTGAGCCGCTGGCTTCTGAATACACCTATGTCGCCAAGGCACTTCCGCAACTGCTGTTGAAATCAGGCGACCACGATCGATTGATCGAGCTTGCGCTTTCGGACTCTCACCTTCCCACCGCAAATCCCATCGACGAGCGTGACGTGCGTGTCTATCGGCTCCAGTTCGCATTTAAAGCCGCGTTGAAGCAGGGCCGACTCGCGGACGCCACCCGTATCGCATTCCGAGCCGGCGAGGAAAGTGCTGGCACCAAACGCCAGAGCATGCTGCTGCGGACTAACTTGGACCTCGTCGCAGCATTGCAAGATACCAGCGGCGTTCGAGAACTCGCTTGTCGCCAAGTATTGAAAGGCAATTGGGAGGGCTGTGAAAACCTTTACTCTGCCTCGCTCCTTTCTACGATACTCGATTTCAAAGGCGAGGCGCGTAGCTACATGCGTTCGGCGACTAGATGGATCACACTTTTCTACGAGCGACTCTCGCATGTCACCAAGCCGCTCTCTCACAACGAGTCAGAAATTTCGAACCAGGACATCCTCGAGTTAGCATGGGCCCACTACCATCTCTTCGGAAGCGCAAGCCTCGCCGCCAGAATCGAGCACTGGAGGCCGCCAGATATGGTCTTCGATGTCATGAAGCTTCTCGCAGAGCGGCTTATCGATGCGGGACGCTTTACAGAAATCGACCAACTTTTGGAAGGCCATTGCCGCAACACACACGCCGTACTGGCCATTTCTGATGAACTCAACGCCGTCGCCCGTTTGCCGCAAAAAAAATTCCTTGCTTCTACGTTTCGAACTCTCGCCGATCCTCGTCGGCGACCCAAGCGCCCCTCGGGCGCGTCCATCGAAAAACCGTTTACCGCCGCCGTCCTCTCGTTCCTAGAAGCCTGCACCGCTCACGCGTTGCCCCGAAGGACGATCTTGCGAGTATTGAACTATTACACCCCGTATGTGGCTGATACTTCGATGGACAGCGACCATTTCGAGGCCGGGCGCAGCTCTTTTCTCCGCGGTGCGACTTTACGCGCCATCGTCACGCGGAAGCCTACTCCAGAATTGGATGCCTTACTGCCCAAACGGCCGAAAAAGAAGGAAGCTTTCGCGTCGGCGAGGAGCCAAAACGACCTACGCCACAAACTCGGCGTGCTGCTCCCTTGGCACCAAGCTCGCATGTTGCTCGTAACCCGAGTGCCCGGAAGCAGGGTTGACCTTGAGGCCGTGGCCATGAAATCCCGCGCTAACCAAGCCTCGTATTATCGCGACTATGATCGCCTTCCGCGCGAAACCGCCATGTTGCAATTCCGCGTTTTGGCATGGAAAACGGATGCAACCGTATCCGAACTTGATGCCTTCGCCAGTGAAACCCTTCGCGGCCGCGAATCCAAGCTCTGGCTGCATCAAAAAATCGATGCCCTGAGGACTTCAGTTCGTACGTCACATCTCGCAAACCTGCAAGAGCAGTTGGAGGCATCCTGCAACGACGATCTTGCCGCCCCCAATGACGACACACCAGAAACGAGAGCGGAATCTTTGACCGGCCTTGCACGGGCGTTCTGGGCACAGAACCCCGCCGAGGCAAAAGCGCATTTTGCGAATGCCATCGATGCCGTCTCCAAATTCGGCGATGAAATCCTCGATCGTTGGACCTCGCTCAGCACGCTGGCGCGCCGCGCCTCGTCTTCAAGCCAGGTCGATCAACCGCTCGTCCATCGCTTCATGCAATGCGCTGAGATGATCGGTGAGAGCGGCTTGCGCGAGAAGCATTGGAATCGAAACGATGTCTTCCTCGTCGCGGCTGAACTTGACCCCTCATTTGCGATTGCTGCACTCAGTCGATGGCGCGACCGCGAAATCGGCTTTTTCCCCGATCAGATGCAGGCTCTTACCTTATCGCTCATCGAGTCCAAATTGATTTCCCCATCAGTCGGCTACGCTCTTTCCGCCTTCGCGGGCGGAGGCAAAGCACTTCGCACGCTTTTGACCTGTCTGCGCATAATCGCTGACACACACGCTCGTGAAAAACTCTTCTCCCACGCTATCGACGATCTTCAACTCGATGGAATCGACAAACATGATTGGCAAGAGTTGCGAGCCCTGGGACAGGAGCTCGGGCTCCCTACCGAACGACTCGACCACATCATTCACGCGGCTCCGAGATCTAAATACTGGAGCGGCACCCCCACCCATCGCATCCGCCAGGGCCGCGTCAAAAAGAATCCGGATACCACCTCTCTGTTCAAAGGTATTGACCTCCTCGCCCCTGACTCTCTGCGCCGAATTCTTGACGCGGCCAAGACTACTCATGCGTCGCGCCCCATGGAGATCTGGGCCGAGCTCATCTCGCGCATACCTTGCGGCAAAGAGGCCACCTTTCTCACCATCATTCTCAATGAGCAATCTTTAGATCTCTATGATTTCTCACGAGCTCTCGAGGTCATACGCCTCCAGTGGATGAAGAAAGCATCGGTTAAGCGTACGTGGCCCTCGTTTTTGAAAGACATCGGCCGGCGCCTCGCCGAGGAACTCTCCAACGTCTTTCGTTGGGAACACTGGCGCACTGAGAAAGGATTCTCGGCCGAAGAAATCGAAGCCATCCGGGAAGGCACGATTGAGCGATTATCAGACTCCACAGACCTTTTCGACGCTGAGACACTCTTTGGTTTTGCGGCGAAAATTGCATCCGACCTTTCTCCCGACGAAGCCGCTTCCGTGGCTGGCTACGCACTTGAGCGCTTTGAGAGACACATGCCGGCCGGCATCGGTGACGGTCCTTGGTCCACCTCACTCAAAGTTCCTGCAAACGTCGCCTCCGCCATTGCTGGACTCCTCTATTCGGCCCTGGCCTCCCCTGAGGCCGCCACGCGCTGGCAGGCCGCCCAATGCACCCGGCGTCTTGTCGAGTTCGGCTGTCAGCAAGAAGTCGACGCATTGATCTCTTGGATACAGTGCGGTTCCGTTTCCGCCTTCGGCAGCCAGCAGTTTCCCTTCTACCGCCTGCATGGCGAACTTTACCTTCTCATCGCTTTCGCACGCGCAGTCAAAGGGCACGAGGAGATATTACGACGACATGCCGCCTATTTCGCCGACACCGCATTACACGGCAGAGACCATCTTTTGATCCAGTGTTACGCTTCCCGCATCGCGCTGACCATCGAGGCCGCCTTTTCCGGGACCTACCCGCCGACGACCACTGGGCAACTCGCACATGTCGGAAGCAGCCCCTTTTCGACATTGGATATTTCCAAAGATGCGACTTTCGACAGCCCGGCCCACGCCGCGGGCTCAGTCGAGACGTCCATCAAATGCCACTTCGGTATGGACTTCGAGCAATACTGGCTCCGCGATCTGGGTGATGTTTTCGGTATCTCGCAAATTCAAGTTACCGAGCTTGTTCGAGAAATCGTTGCGCGAGAGTGCCTGACCATCGATTCCGGCGGCCACATCCACGACCCTCGCCGTCAATTATGGAACAAATCAATGGACCGCACCTTCTCCGGCGATCGCTCCAGCTACGGACGCACCGATGACTTCAGGTTCTATCACGCTTACCACGCCATGCATGCCGTTGCCGTCACGCTACGTCGTACCATGCCCGTCGTGCGCAAGATCGATGGCGTATTTGGCGAAGAGGGCGACCGGTGGATTCGCTGGCTAGAGCACCACACCCTCACTCGGGCCGACGGGCGATGGCTTGCGGACCGACGCGATCCGTCGCCTGCCCGGCGCCGAGAATGGACGGCTCTGCCGGTCAATCCCGATTTCCTTTGGCAACTCGCCGCCGAAGATTTCTACGATGCCCTTCACCATCAGAGCCCAATTCCTGGTGGCCTCTGCGTGAATGGCTTCTGGTCCGACAGCAACAATCATTACAACTCCGAAAGTATCAAAATCACCAGTGCTCTCGTTTGCCGTCAGACGGCCGAGACCCTCGCCATCACACTCCGCGATGGCGACTCCCGATACGACATGCCGCTGCCAGCCTACCGGGAGGAAGTCAATGACGAGCGGATACCGCCCCTTTTTACCCTGGAAGGCTGGCTCACACTCAAGGAAGGATGTGATGAGCGCCTCGACTACTTCGATCCGAAGGCCCGACGCATTTCATATCCCCCCATCGGCATAGGACCGCGTTTTCTCTCCCTGCTTGGCCTTGTGCCCGATGCCGAGGCCCGAAAGTGGCATCAGGACAACCACCTCGCCGCTCTCGGCGAAGTCTGGAGCGAACGCCCAGAAGTTGAGTCACGCCACCACCCCATTCCGTACCGCTCCGGTCGGCGCCTATGGGTCACCGTAGACGTGCTCCGTCAGTTATGCACTGCCACGGGAAAGGTTTTAATCTTCTGCGTCGCAATCGGGCGCGATTCCAGCAATTATTCGCCTAAATCGGACATTCCCTACATTCCAGACAGTCACAAGATCTTCCTCTTTTCAGCAAATGGCAGACTCCACGACGCACAAAAGATCCATCACCCTCGGTAGACAACTCTGTGCCCAACTCGGGGGCTCGCGCGATTCCGACGCGCTGAGCCGTTGGATGGCTCACTACATTGCCGAATGCATCACCCTTGCCGAAACTGCTTCCGGCCCCCGTAAGCGTGTCCTCCAGCAGCAGTGCCATGAGTCCATCCTCGCCCTGTGGGAAAAACGCAACTCACTACCCGATGGTCTTCGCCCTTTCCAAGGTTTTGAGCCTATTTTCCGCAGTCTCGCCGCTATCGACCTCGACAACCCCCACTCCAACTACATCCCCTCTCTTTGTCGTGAAAAATGGCGGTCGCCCGCTCACCGGAAGAAAAAAGCCGACAAATTCGTCGAATTTGTTATCGCAGTCGATAGCGCCGCCCGATCTGTCATTGAGTACAGTGTCGAATCTGCCGTCGAAGCTGCCTCCACGCCAGCTCTCCTCGCCCTCCTCTCCGAAGCGCGCGCTTTAGCCTCCGGCGCCGATATAGATCTCCTAATTCGTCTCGTGCAACCGGCAGGTGACGACCCGAACGAAATCGAGAGTCATCTGAATGCCGAAGTACGTCGAAACGAACGCCGCCTAGCCACGCTCGACCACTTTCAAAATCTTTTGGAGCAAGTCCGTCCTCTCCTCGAAGCACGGTTGGAAAAAGCACGGCGTGTCCATCATAAGGCCGCCCGCAAGGCATCACGTCTCAAGCGAAAACCAAGAAAGGGCAAGATAGGAAATCCCTCGCAAACGCCTTAAAAATGCGAATTTCCCCGCGACGCTTGCCATAAACTCTCGGTATCCTCCGCGGGTCGTGTTTCCATGCAACCGCGCAAACCTGGGTGTGGTATGGGCACCGCATCCTTCTGCTGGTCCGCTTTCTCATCGAAACCCTCGATCTTCACAATCGCCATTGAGAACAATGTCAAACGGCCGTTTAGGTAACAGCCAAGAACATCGAATCGTATGCGGCCCAATGCCGGGCAAGCCGTTGGGATAAAGTGGCATGTCGCAATTTCGCGAGAATGCTTCACGCACCGCAAATTCCGGTTCACCATCGCGCGTCTGATGCCGAGGATTCATGTCAATCGGTCTGGCGATACTGCTTAAATCCAACATTTTGATTTGCAAAAACCTACACGAAGTCCTTTTGTTCCGATTTGCCGATTAGATCTAGGATTTCCGACTCCAAATCCTCCCGTGATGGAAGGTGAATAAGGGGACGATTGCCCGATAGTTCAGACAATCGCGTTTCGAACGTGGACCGGATAAATCCAGTTTGCGCCCCAAGATCTGCGCCGTTTTTTGAGACTTTGAAAAATTGACGAAGCCATTTGGCAGTCGCGACCTTACTCGCTTCCGAGACTATGATTTCGAATTCTGACTCCGTCAGCATATACTCGCTCGCCAACTCTTGAAGCTCACTTTCGAACATGCGCAGCAGCCGCCTAGAGTCGTCATCTGCTACTCGGTCAGCAATCGCCTTTGCCGCAACAGAAGCACCGAACCCTCCAGATAAAGCTCCCAGAATTGCCCCGGCGATTCCCCCAGCAGCGGTGCCTATAATAGGAACTGAAGTCCCAAGGGCCGCCCCGACCGCCGCTCCCCCAAGCCATCCAGCAGTGCCGCCTGCCACGCCGCCGATATTCACGGAAAGATTTTTTGTAAACTGTTTCCAGGAAATCGATCGGTCAAAGAGGGCTCGATAAAAGTCAGGAGTGCTCGTAGCGGCAACAGCGATCGTGCCTGTGATGGCATTGCTCCTGAGAAGCTTGGATACATGATTGATCGCTGCTGCACCATAGACTCCTTTCCCGAGAGAACCTACGGCGATGCGATTGACGACTTGTCGACCAACCGTTGTTCCAGCGACGCTCTTCACACCCCAACGAACCGACACTGCTCCAATGGCGGCAGCTTCGGTCTTGAGAACCTGCGCGCCAAGGACTCCAGTGACAAGCGAGAGCGAACCTGACGACATCGCTGAGACAATCGCCGTTTTTATCGCAGCACTCGGGGATTCCCCCTGCCAGCACGTCTGGGCAAACGTTACCACAAAAGATATGGCGAAAATACCAGTCGAAGTAACCGCCTGAGTTTTTGCGTCAAAAACCAAGGAATCGACATTTCCAGCACGCGCAATATTTCGCGCTTGCCTGTAGCTGATTGATCCCTTCTGAATAATATTCGAGGCCTCAACGGCATTGTCGAAGCCGGGAACCTTGCCTTGGACTATCCGTTCACGCATCAGCTCAACACATTTCTCGTACTGATCGCTAGGTACTTCCAGAAGCTGTCCCTCGTATCGATAGGCGCCTGAAACGGGATCGAATGCGGCTGATATTGTTTCAACTGCGCACTGAAAATATTTCGACTGAATTCGAACGCCATTCACCATCCTGTCCGCGCCGTTCAAATCATTCGTGATACCGACGACTTCTGCTGTTTTTCCACGTATCGCATCAGAAAAATGATTCGCGTCTTCCGCGGCAAATCCATGACCACCCTTGGTGTGATATTTAGCGATTTGGGTTTTCTCCAAACCACGCGCGATATAGGGAGAAGCAAGAACGTCTGGGGCACAGGAAAGCTTTGGGCGACCTGGTTGATATTCGATAATTTCATCCGAGGACGACATTCCCCGGTTATACAAACGTTTTTTGAGAAAACGAGCAGAAACCGCTATCTTCAGGTTACCGATGAGATACAGCGTCCAAAAATCCGCTTCAGCTACTAAGTAGATCGGACCGTAACGCAAAGGACGCTGCCGACCGCGCAACCTCCTGATCCAGCTGATCTCGCGCGTTCGCTTGATCTAGGAGATCCTCGGACAGGAAACTGTCAAACTTTTCGAAAGTCTTCACGGCCATAAACCGCGCAAGTTCAAGTGGCGTTTTCGTGTCCGACGCTATCTCTCGCCAATGTGCCCGAATATCGGGAAGCGAAGTTGCCTTGTAGGTGATGGAGAGCGAATCAGCCTCATGCGGAATCCCTGCCGCACTAGCGTACAACGCAATTGTTCGCAGACCAAGCGTTCCAACCCACGGAAACCATTGCGTCGATCCGGGCCGAGTAAATATACTGTGATTGGCCGCACCAGTCATCGAGGCGACACGGCGCGCTAAGGCAAGGAGTTTCTGCCCAGCGCCGTCAAGATACGTAGGCTCGTGGGAGGCAAGGAGGACTGCCCGCATCTCTTCAACAATTCGGGTATGAATGACACCGCCACTGCCCCGGAAAACTGGAGGCTTGCCGCCGCGGGCGGGACTGACGAAGACGCATTTCGCATGAGGTTCGATCTGATCCACACGCCAGCGCCGACCTGCGAGAATGAGATTTTCGCCCACAGGCGGAATGAGCGAGGACTGGAGCTTACCGA
Source organism: Terrimicrobiaceae bacterium (assembly GCA_041752695.1). Lineage (GTDB taxonomy): Bacteria > Verrucomicrobiota > Verrucomicrobiia > Chthoniobacterales > Terrimicrobiaceae > CALCJD01. The sequence continues at coordinate 23,697 of JBGSVZ010000081.1, read as the reverse complement.
TATCGTGACTTTCGAACCGAACGGAAAACTCCTCGCTCGCATCAAATGCAGCGTAAAAGTCCTGCGCAGCAGTGATACGCTCGCCATGGAGAGCGAGGATTATTTCGCCTTGCGGCATCTGCTCGACAATTTCATTGCGAGCGAGATCGCGGAGCATTTGTCCGAATTGAGTCTCGGTGATCCGGCGAAAAGGACCGCGCAAGACCAACGCATCGTGCAGATCGGTAGCACGCATTCCGCCCGATTGACGCAGTAGGCTCAATATCTGATGAACGAGCGTGCTCAGGTGCATCCGATCGAAATCGGTTGGCTCCAGCCATTTTGCCAGCATCAGTCGGACGAGGGCTATCGCGCGCAGGAGATCAGGAAAGAGGAGGTCGGTGATTGTGCTTTCTGCCGTGGGTGAGTCTTCGCGCACATACATGCGCAGAATCGAGGGCTCTCCTTCCCGTCGGCCCGACCGACCGAGGCGTTGGACAAGCGAGGCTACGCTCCAAGGCGGATCGATCTGACCCACAGTCCGAACAGCGCCGATATCAATTCCCATTTCAAGGGTACTCGAACATAGCGCCGTGGTGGGCTTACCGCTTTTAAGGATTTCTTCGGCTTCGAGCCGCAGATTCTTCGCAAGAGAACCGTGATGAACGATAAAAGGGTTGTGCGGCCAGCGCTCGTGCAATGACCGTTGGTGCAGACGGTCGGCGAGCAATTCCAATGATTGCTTGGAATTGCCGAAGACAAGGTTCGTCGAGGTAATAAAGTTGCGGACCAGGTCGGACGCAATGTCATCTAAATCGTCGGGCTCTCCGTCACTGGGAGCAGCGGACCGAAGGTCGTGCAGTGGCTTTGATTCATTCAATCGCTTCGGCAGGACGCTGACTGCAAGTTCCGCAATCTCATCCGGCGTCCGGCGGCGCTCACCGTCGTCGCTACGGACGAAAGTCTTTATTACAAGCTTCACCTCTCGCTTTCCGACGGCGTCGCTGAGGATTGTGACGGACTCGGGTGCATCTGGCGCGATGAAAGCGCGGGCGGACATTGGCTCCCCTAGCGTGGCCGAAAGTGCAAAAACGCGGGGGACACGATTGATCGCATGAGCGAGTCTCGCCATCAGGCTACGCAAATGAATGCCACGAACGTTTGGAAGGAACGAGTGCAACTCGTCGATCACCACGAATTCCAGGCCGCTATAGAGCCGCGGCACGTGGACGCCAAAATTGATGAAGTTGGACTCCAGCGATTCGGGCGTGATCAGGAGGATGCCACCGGGCGAATCACGGAAGCGTTTTTTTTGGGAGGCGCTCACATCGCCATGCCAGCGATGTACTGGAATGTCGAGCGCCTCGCAAAGCTGTTCGAGTCTGCGGAATTGATCGTTGATCAGTGCTTTTAATGGACCGACATAAAGCGCCTGCACCGAATCGCTCCGTTCGGAAGCGAGACGGGAAATGATTGGCAGAAAGGCAGCTTCGGTCTTTCCGCTCGCTGTCTGCGCAGAGATAATCAAATGTCCTGATCCATTCAGAATTTGTTGAATAGCTTCGACTTGGACCGGACGGAGTTTCGTCCAGCCCATTGCGTAGATGGCCTTCTTTACCCCAGGATGGAGTTGCTCAAAAGCGGCCTCGCTCATCTTTTCGACGGCCCTCGAGCCACGGCCTACAGCTTAAATGTCTGCAGATCGTCTTCTGCATCCTCAGGCGCAGCGACACCGGAGGCTACTTCCTCTTCTACCGACATGGGTTGCCCCGGATGCTGAATAAATCCATTTCCCACGAACTCCTCCCACGTCCGGGAGCGGTTCTGATCGAGAACATTGAGTAGCCCGACGAACGAACGCACCACATCTCGCGGTGTCTTGAAATACTCCGCGCCAAGCGTTTCGTTGGCCTGGCGCAAGACGGCGACGAGTGCGGTATCCGGGACGAGGTAACGCGCAGCGTCGCCTGTCGCATAGACATGCCGAATATTACGCAACAGAACAAAGAGATCTTCAGCGGTGAGATTCTGGAGGCGCACCACAGGGCCGGAAAAATCGATAACACCATCACCCGCGAAGCGATTCTCGGCCAAGCGCGACCGCAAGGCTTCGTAGCTATAGAGGCCGCGACGCTTGTCTTCGAGACATTCATCGGTACCGGCGAGGATAAATCCGAGATTCGTGACGCCTCCTTGCATACAATCATTCAAGATGCTGAGAATCGCCTCGTAATTGGCCTGCCGTGCTCGCTGGCTGGGCAGCCGGTGCGACAGTACAACCATCTCGTCAAGGTTAACAAAAAGTCCCCCGTGACCGGCTTTCGCACAAAAGGCTGCCATGAGCTTAAGCGCGTCGTAGAAATTGTCGTCAGTGATGATCCGCCGAACCCCGAGTGCTTCGCGGGCTTCCGTTTTCGTTGTGAATTCCGCGCGCAACCATCGCAGTGCTGCGGCCTGCAATGCCTCGTCGCCGACGGTGTGGCCTTCGTAATACCGGGTGAGCACTTGCGCAAACTCAAATCCTCCGACGTGTTCCTGGAGGTCACGCAAGTCGCTCTGAATTCGCTGTTTCACCGCAGCTTCGTCGCCTCCCGCGGAGGTCACCTCGTGATGGAGGTTCGAAATCCATCCTTCGCAAAGATTGCGGAGTGCGCCACCTTCAGGTTTCGCTTTGGTGGCGAGATTACGCATCAACTCGGAGTAGAGTGCCTGCGCCTGGCCACCGCTCGCCTGGACTCGGCGCTCCATCGTCATGTCAGCCTGTGCGACAACGAGCCGCTTTTGCAGTGCGAGCGTGCGGATGAGATTAAGAAAGAAACTTTTTCCGCTGCCAAATCGGCCAACCACAATGCGGAAAGAGGCGCCTCCACTGGCGATCCGTTCGATATCCTGCAGCATTGCAGAAACCTCGTCCTTTCGACCGACCTGGATCAGGTGGAGTCCCAAGCGCGGGACGAGACCCGCTTGCAGCGATTGCAGAATCGCGTCCCGTTCGCGGCGTTTAATTTCGGTCATGATGGAAGAACTTTGGGAAGAAGACTTCGACGGAAGGTGATGGGATCTTCACCCTCGAGAAGGAAATCGCCAAGATGCTCGTCTGCCCATTCATTAAGGGCATCGAAGGCCCCGAGTGGCATCAACTTGAACTCGCCTACGAGTTGATCGAAGTCGCTCCGACTCCATGAATCGCGCTCGGAGAGGCGGTGAACGAGCGGGTGAAATTTGGGTTTAAGGCCCGTCAGAAGAGACGCACCATCGAGCGGCTCAACCGCAGGTGCAGTCTCGACAGGACGCAGCACCTTCTGTGGAGCATCATCTTCGCTCATTACGGCCGCGAGCATACCAACTACCTCGGTCGTCTCTTGCGAAATTTTCGCCACACGGTCCATATCAAGGGTGAATGCAGGGGCTACTGGCGCAGGTGCGACCGCGCCCGGAATGGTTTCGCCCGGCTCGCCCGGTTCTGCTTCCTGAACCGTGACTTCCAGTATCTCTGCTCCAAGCTGCCGAAGAATTCCTTCCAGTGCCGAGGATGGCAATTCAAGGGTTTTGCAAGCGCGATCCAGTGCATTCCACTCGGTGGAACTGATCACACCGTCCGCGCCGGCAATGCACACCAGTATCTCACCGACATGCTGACGCTGAACAGCGTCGAGACGTTTGGCGATCCGAGAAAGCGATCTCTTGACCAGATCCGGCTGACGACACAAAACCGATTCGAAAACGAGAAGCCGTTGCTCCTCCTCACTGTTGAGCGCGATCGATCGCCGAATAAAGTCCCTGGCAACATTGAGCTCGTCCTCCGTTGGCTGATCGTCAGCCGCTGCAATCATGACACAGAGTTGAAGGAGGCCGGCAGCTCCGGCGTAGGCGTCGCTAACCTGGCTGCCCAGCGGACGAAAGAGCCCGACCTCGTCTGTTGAGCGGTATGCCGGCCCGCCATGTCGGGCATCGGGCTCGATTCCAATTCCTCGCGCCGCGACTGCAGCTGCTAGTTCCCGACTCATGGGAGCGGAGTACTTTTCCCCCGGGGGAAAACCGAGGATCCCTGCAAGGGTGCCAATCTCCATGAAGCGAACGTCTTGTGGATCGACTAGAGATTTCGCGATGCACTGCCATTCATCGAGAGGCGATGCATCCGACTCGCTCAAATCCTCGGCCGCTGTGAATCGCTCTCCGGTTCGATCAATCGTGCCAAGTGGCTCCACCGCTTTGAGCTCGAGAAGCTTTGTTCCTGCAAGCCCCCCCATGCCGCGGAAGCATGCTTGGGCGTCGACATTGCGGAGGTTGACTGCGAGAAACTCGGATCTCTCCGCACGCAACGTCAGAACACAGCGCGTTATCGTATGTCCAGAGGACGGATCGACCGCAGTCACATTCCCATTGAAAACCACAGACTCAAGGGCACGCACCACATCGGCTTCGAATAATTCGTGAACGGTTCGCAGCGCGATCTGGCAGAGTAAATCGCCGTAGAGCACCTCAAGCTGCTTCCGGGTCTGTTCGATCTCGGTAAAGTCACCTTTGGAGCGAACATATTTCACTTCCGTCAGTCGCGGCACATCGTCGGGCGCTGGAAGTTCGTATTCAACGACCACGGATTTTGAGCCCGCGTGAAAGCCAATTTCGGATTGTTGAGGGCAACAGTCGGGATATTTCGACCTCGCAAGAACCATTTCGCAATGATCACTGATAGCCTCCGGCTCGAGCGACTGGTACGCGGCACACCGACGATCAATCGCAGCGTTGTGCGCCTCGCGCGCCGCTTCAAATGCGTCGCGTCGCCGCTGCCACTCCTCAAACTCGCGAAGATTGCTCGTATAGATTGCCTCATTCGTTGCATTGGTCGCAGTGACACGATTTGTCCACGCTGCGTGTTCAGCCGCGAACAAGGAACTCGCTGCCTCATGTTTCCGTTGCGCCGAGCCCGACCAAAGTTTGTCCAGCAAGCCGAGTTGGGGCTTGAATCGCGCTTCACCCTCCTGGGGTTCCGCCGGAATCGACAGGTAAGCCCTCTGGTGCGGTTGCGGCTGCGAAAACGGTTGATTCTGCTTCAGCTTCTCCCAATCGACTCGATCATCAACCCGAAGTGTCGCGGCGAGGACTCCTCGCACACCCTCAAGTTCAGATTGAGCTTCGCGTGTCCGTTCCTCGGCTTCTTGCAAGCTGCCCTCAAGCTCCTGCCTTTTCGATTCTCGATCTCGACGCCGTTCTTCACCCTCCAGCTTCTTCGCATAAAGCTCATTCCAAGCTCTGTTCTGTGCCTGCGCCGCCGCCTCAACGACGTAACGGTCATCGCCACGAATAACCCGCTGTTTGTGTAGCCCCGGGTGCTGAACGACAATCTGGTAATAACTCCGAGAACCCATACGTGCAGCGTTAAGTCTTCGCGGTAAAACATCGCGAAGGCAAGCATTGACCGACACGTTCCCAAGACGTTGACACAATGGGAATTCGATCCTCCTCCTGACCGTCCGTTTAACTGGGCTCGCCGCAGTCCGTGCAGCGGCGATGTGCTTCACCGTTCACGCCTGCCTTGACATAGGTGAGCGGGAGGTTGGGCCCCCTGATCAAATGGAACAAATCGACGCAGCAGTCATAGGATTTTTCCCTCGTGATACTGTCACCTCAGCCACCCAGCGATCACCAGATTGGAAGGCGGGCGATGGCGTGGGCGGACCTCGATGGGGGAAGGAAGACACGGCGAAGAGGAAAAGACTACGAACGAGGGGCACGCGTCGCGTTGCGGACTCGGTCATAAAAATGAAGTGTCATCCGACCGAGGGGTGAAGGATCGGCTCGGCCGTTTTCGAAGCGGAACGCTCCAATCTCGAAAGTCAGGCCCGAATTGAACGTTGAGAGATCTGTTGCACTGGTCAAATTGGTCCCGACATTCACGCTGGAAAGATCCACCAACCCTGCACGCTGAATCAATCTGGAGCGCCCAATGGGCTGAAGATTAGCAGCATTCGTATTGGTCGATCCATCCTTCGAATAGACCATCCCCAGCCGGAGATCCAGACTACCACTGTTCGTCTGCGGCTGTAGGCCAAACCACACATACGTCTGCCGGACAATCGCCTCGCTCCTCGCCAACTCGACCGCAGAGGCCACTTGGCTCGCCGCTTCAGATACCCCTCTGGCCTGACCAATCGACGTGACGGCCGGGACGGCGAATACCGCCAGTAGACCGATGATTGCCATGACGACGAGCAGTTCGATGAGAGAAAATGCTCTAGGAGAGGAAAGCGATGGAATTCCGAGAGGCATTCGTATTTACAATGGCTATACAACGCACATCGAAGCTGTACAACCCCGAGAAATGTTAACAGGTTCAACAAGCTGCCTTTTTTGTTCTGAACAAGGACTCATCCGGCCGGAGCTTGGTCCGCCCCTCGACGGATGCCAAATTGTAGGCGCCACCAGACCAGTGATCGTTTATCGGTTTTCCGATCTCAGAGTCGAGAACATCAATGCCTCGCCGTCGCTTTGCATAAAATCGGCCTAAAAACAATGCCGTTCGGGAATTAGGCAGCAATCGGGGTAATTTTGTATTCGGAGGAGCCGAGGGAATAGGAGTTTTCGGTTAGTCTGGGCCAACTGCTGACGGGCTGTCGGACTTTTCTGGGGCAGGAATGCTGTCGCCTTGGAGGCAAAACGGTTTCGGAGAGGAAGGCCAGCATTTGCCGGGTCAATGCTTGGGCTTGTTTCTGGCTGATGATCCCGTCGCCCGCAGCCAGGGTTAGCCAGAGAGAGCGGACAAGCACGAGGGTTTTGCCAAAGCTGATGCGCAGGACGTCGGTTCCTGCGACTCAGGCAGCTTCCAGGCGGGTTTGGGCCACAAGGGCGTGAGCCAGCACAAGGGCCGCCACTTCCTGGGCGGCGGCGTGAGGGGTGTGGCTGCCCAGCAAGGGAGCCTGCCGCATGTCGATCTTGAGTTGCTTGCTCATCATCTCCTGCTCCCAGCGTTTGGCATAGAGGGCGAGGAGTTCCTTCGCGGGATACTTTTTGGGGTCGAGCAAATTGGTCCAGAAGCGGATATCCACCCAGGGGCCTTTGGCCTGGCGCACTCGGCCCCGGATCTCGCGCACCAGGAGAGGCTTCCGGCCCTTCTCTGCCTTGGTTTCCACCAGGGCACTGCCATCAGCCAGATGCTCGGCCAAGCGAGGTTTGAGATTGCTGCGCACGCGCACCAAAAAGGCGCACTTCACGCCCTGCAAGAGGGCAAAGAACTCGCCCAGGAAAGCCCACACACCGATAGTATCGGTCGGCGATGAGCAGGGACTTTTCGGGCAGGTGGGACCGGAGCCGTTTGGCCAGCGTCATTTCGCTCTCACCCTCGGCTCCAATTTCGACCGCCAGCGGATTATGCACGCCAATTTCCACCAGGACGACCGCGCCGATTTTGGCAAAAACCGCCTTCATCCGCCGGGACGCCGCCTTGCTCAGCGAGGAAAGGATCTGCGGCGTATTGGTCACCGAATATTGCGTTCCATCCATGGCGACAAGCCGCCAACCCCGGTAGAAAGCTTCGGGATGTTTCTTTTCCTGCGCCTTGGGGGCGAGGGCTTCCCCCATGATGGTTTGGAAAACCTTCAAAGCCAGATTTTGACGTCGTTCGCTCATGCTCGATGCACTCAGCTTCTGGCCATGAAGAAGCATGAGGTTTTCGCAGACTGTCCCGCTTACCCGCAGAAGATGAAAGATCAAAGCTCTCAGCACACACTGCACTTTCACTTTCGCCGGACACCGTTTGGCCGGGCCATGGCGGCGCAAACTCTGCCCTAATCGACCAGGGGAAATCAGCTTGGAAAACGCATGGCGAAAGTCGGAAAGTCGCTCGATAATCGGGTAATGTCACGCATCCCGCTTTTCTCCCAGACACCAACCCAAAAATACACAGCTATTTTGGTGCAGTTTGCTGACCATCAATTAGTTGTATGTTTCTGACTGAGAGCTTATACCGAACGGCATTGGGCCTAGCCTTGACAAATGAGATGAAGCCATCGTGGGACAAAAACTACCTCCCGCAGCACCGACCATTGATTGACAATGGCTAGTTTCAGTTGCGCGGTCTCATCGCGCCGCCGCCGCTGATTTGTCAAAGCTGGCGCTAGAGCTAGAGCAGTTACCGCTAGTCATGCCCTTTCCTGCGAGATAACCTCGACGTTCAACTCTGAAGCCATATCAAGCGAATGCCACCACGGCTCTCGTGTGCCATCAGCGCCAAGTACCAGGGAAGCATTACAATGGAGCAGCAGCGGAAATGACCGAGTCGAAGGCGGGTTTTGGCTTGAGATCGCTGTCCCAGAGCAGCGGATAATTGCGACGGTTGGGAACGGGGTATTTGTTCAGCCAGCTTAGGCCGTCGTGGACATTCCAAAACGTGACGCGGGAAATACGGTTCTTGTTGCGGCGGAACATCCGGAAAAGATCGCCGTATCGTTCCGCCTGCTGCCGGAGCAGGTCCGGCGGACAGGCATCGGGGTAGAGGTTTTTCCTTTCTTTGTCGTCGGGGTACACGCTCATGTCGAGTTCAGTGATATGCACTTGGAACTTGAGACGGGAAAATGCGCGGATTGCCGCCTCGATTTGATCAATCGCAGGCCAGACAAGCGTTATGTGGGACTGGAGGCCGATGCCGCTGATCGGGGCCTTGGCTTTGCGGACGTCTTTGAGAATCTGCAGCGCACGCTCGTGTTTCGGCCCAACCTCGATTCCGTAGTCATTGTAAAGCAATGTGGCCGACGGGTCAGCCTCGTGGGCGAACTCGAATGCTTTCACGACAATTTCTGGACCCAGGATTTCGATCCACTTGCTGTGCCGGTAGGGGGATTTTCCATCCTCATCGGAAGCAATCTCATTGACGACATCCCAAGTGGAAATGACCCCCTTGTAGCGGGTCATGATGGTGTGGATGTGCTTGTGCAGGCGCTCAAGAAGGAGCTCGCGGTTCGCTGGCTTTCCGTCTGGTCCGACGAAAACCCAGTCCGGGGTCTGACTGTGCCAGACAAAACTGTGGCCGGTTAGCGCCATCCCGTTGGCCTGAGCGAATTCGACGATCTTGTCGGCAAGCTCAAAATGGAATTCACCTTCCCTCGGTTCGACGATCTCCCATTTGAGCACATTCTCAAACGATAGCGAGTTGAAGTTTTTTTTGATGAACTCCTGCCTGGAAGGATCGGCAATATCCTCCGGCGAGACGGCGACACCAATGGGAAAATCCTTTTCGTAAGCTTCCTTGAGCGAGCTGGCGTTGGCGAGCGACGTGGCGATGAGGAGGATGAGTGGCCGGATGCGGGGAGTCATTCTTGGGCAACGATCTGCGAATTTTGATTAGTATTATGACTAATTTTTGATTGAATCATTATCCAAAGACTTCGCGGATCGCTTCGAGATAGCCCATGCCATAGCGGGTGTCCGGCTCCAGATAACTTCCTTCCGTCCATTCGTTCCATGCGTTGATCGTAACCATCGGAATTTGCCTTCCACCGCGTTTCTCCATGCGTTCACGGGTCATCAGCAGCGATTGCTTAAACGCCTCCGGGGTGCTATCAATGACGACCGGGCCAAAGTGATACACGGTATGGGAGTTGTTGTCCGATTGTGTTGTGCGGGGACTTGGATCCCAACCCATCGTCACATTAGGAATGTAGGGCAGATCAAAGTTCCCGAGATCATTTTCCCAGTATTTGAAATAGCTGTCATGCATCAGTTCATAACCGCTCGCTGGAAATTTTTCCGGATAACCGCGATGGACACCCGTGACCTCAACATGACACCCGCCGACCTGCCTCCAAACTAACTCGCAACCTTTACAGAATAAAAATTGCGCCGCCCAGTCAAGGCGATAGGCTTTCAAAAAATTAGGCAATATTTATAAAATGAGCAAATATATTCGTATAAACTTTAAATAATCACGGTCAACCGACATTCTTCTGGACCTTCAACGGAGCTGTAATTTTAAGTCGGCGAGGTAAAGAGTCAGTTCCATAAGCTTGAGGATTTATCTACCGAGAAAGCTATGGGTTCATAATATGATAGGGCGTTCTAGGTAGAGGAATGTCGTAGGGATTTCCTCCAATGTAGAAATAACTTGCAGTTCCGCCAATGTTTCGAATGACGAATTGTGCTGATGCACGGTTAAACACAGCAATGTCAGCTGCTCCGTCACCATCGTAATCGCCCGGCATTGGAATATCACCATTTGCGCCGAGACCCCACTGGAAAGTGCCCAGACCGCCAGCAATACGCCACTCGCCTGTGCTAGGGCGCCAAACCGCGATATCGGTTATCCCATCTCCGTTATAATCTGCAGGCACCGGAATATCGCCGACTTGACCCCAAGACCACGTCCCCAATGCTGCAACTGACCAAACCCCCGCTGGAGGATTGAAGACTGCGATATCGGTCGCTAGATCGCCATTATAGTCACCTGGAACTGGGATGTCGCCATTCGCGCCGTGTCCGAACTGCCATGAGCCCAGAGCTCCAATCGTCCAAATGCCAGCGGCAGGATTCCAGACGCCTATATCAATTGCTCCGTCACCGTTATAGTCGCCCGGCACTGGAATGTCCCCATTTGCGCCATACCCCAATTGCCAAGTGCCTAAACCGGCGGCAGTCCAAATGCCAGCAGGGGGATTCCAAACAGCGATGTCCGTTGCACCGTTACCATTGTAATCCGCTGGCACAGGAACATCGCTATTCGCGCTCGATCCTAACTGCCACGTAGTGAGCCCCCCCCCAACCGTTAAATTTATTGTACATATGCCAAATTCCCGTTGATGGAGTCCAGATTGCTAACTCTGCAATTCCATCAGCATTATTATCCGCCAATGGATCATGGCGCGGATTGGTAAAACTTAGGACGTAGGCATCATAAGCATTAAATTCGAGGGAAAAAGTCAATGCATTACCTGCCCCTGAATAGTTTGCGTTATAATAAACATCGCGAGTCAATACCGACGCGGATCCAGTATTGCCACGAATGCGATTTTGATAAAAATGAATCTTTCCGAATTTGTTATAAAATGGGATCTGATTCAAGCCTGTAATAGTTACTAAAACTGTTCCTAAATTCGTGTTAGAGTTATTTCCTAGGACAACTCGACATCCCCCCGCAGAACTTACACTAGCCACGCCGTTTACATTAGATGAGCCTGTCACGCTTACCATTTTTCCGTTCATGTCGGCGTATCCTTTATATAACCACCAACTAGCTCTGGGCGAGTGGGGAGACGACGCAGTCATAATCCCGTCAAGGCGTCCAGAAAAAAGAGTATTGCTCGCTCCGTTTCCAGGGATTTCGTCCCAGCAAGAGCGAGCAGAGGCTACGACTCCATGAAATCGTGCTGCCTCAAGGGATGAAAAATACCATGGCAGAAGTCCTGGTTTCGTCGCCTCATTCTCAGCAGTATATTCATTGATCATAATTGGCAGCAAGGGGATTTGATTCGCGACCATCCAGCTCCGTATTGCTGATGCGTGATTGTATATGTCGGCTGCCGCCAACCCTTGAATTTCGTGCCAAGATAAATATGTAGGGTATTTGTTCACTGATTTGCAGTGCAGTAGAAAATTTTGCAAATAAACAAAGTTGAAAGAGCTGATACTCGGACCCACGATTACTGCATTAACACCCTGCAGAGCTTTAATTTTGTCGTAAGAAAAGTCCCAGCAATTTAGGAACTGAGCAAGCGAACCGCCCCAAAAATAGTTTCCTGCGCTTGTGTAATAATCAGGCTCATTCCAGATATCCCATTCATAGCCAGTGTAGCCAGTGTGGCCAGCGGCATTTTGGCTTACAGATTTATTATGGATAGCTGTGATAGTTTCGCTCAGCTTATTGAGTGCCGCTGGATTTCCGGCGCTCGGCCACCCAAGAGAATTATGATACCCAGAACCCATATATTCGTCGGAGAGTACGATTTGCCGATGTGGAATAGTTGATATTCGTCTCATAAAATCCGGGCTCTCAAATCCTGTCCCCGCCCCCCAAGAGCCGACTCCTCCAATAGCAGCCCTAAACCGCAATATCTGGGGCTTGAGGGATTCGAAATATTCAGCCGTTGGTTCGGTAGCTGAAACAGAGTGAAGAAAGCCTGAAGCGTTTTGAGATGCGCTTACCCAACTGTATCCTGGGAATTGCGGAGCTGCCAAATTTACGACGACGGACTGTTGGCCGATCAGGCCTTGAACTGCGAGCAAGAGACCCAAGATAGACAGATTAAGACACTGGCGCGTTTTTGTGTAAGTTTTCATTTTTCCTGGGAAGTAGTCAAGTTGATGGCAGGATGATAAAAAATGTCAATCCAAATGAGAATATTTCACATCTTTAGTGTAGCGTCAGGCAAGCTTCTTACATAATGTGGCGCACCATGCGCGTCTGGCTGATGAAGGCCGTGAGCGGGTGGTGCGAGTTGCGCCCCCTGCGATTGGGGTCATATCCTTTGGCCGAACCTTCCTGGGCCCCTTCGCGCGTGATGACCGTGCTGTCGAAGTCCACCGTCACCGCCCCGATGTTGAGCTGCAAAAAATACCAGCGCTGCAAGGGCGGGAACACTGCCGTGTTGCGCGCCTGGGAGAACTTTCCAAAAAACCGGCTGTAGGTGCTCTGGCTCGGCAGACTCTCGTAGCCAAAGATCGCCGCCAGCGTCTCATCCTGCCGCAGCCAGTCGCAGTGGATGTAACGGCTCGCGCCCGTCCAGATCCCAAGCCAAAACCCCTCGATGACATGCTCCGCTTCGTAGGCCCGATTCGATCCACCCCGCGGCAGCTCCAGCCCCCTCAGACACTCCCGGATACCTGTCTGGTCGACGAATCGTTTCATCAATGCCATCCCGCCAAACGGCGTCATCGGCTTGTCCGAGTATGCGATTGGCAGATTCTCCATCACGGTGATCTTACCATAGCCGCCAACCCCTCTTCCTTACGACCTCCTCCTTCATTCCTCTGCTTCTATTGCATGATCTGGGTTCAACCGGAACAGCCGATGGTGGAAGTCAGTCGCAAGACAAGGCGGAGGTTCAATCCCTCCACTCCCACCCATCTTTTTCCTACAAGCAAAGCTGTGATCAAAACCTCAAGAAAGTCATTGATCGCCGGGATGGGTCCGGCCATATCCAGTTCTGAACGTGGTAGCACGGCCGGATCTTGTCACCCACGGTCAGAGATTACCTCTGGACGAGAAACTGAAACGAACGGGTGCAAAAGAGGTTTGGAAGCCAAACTTTCTTGGCCACGTCTACCGTTCAAAACAGGAGGATGGATCAGATATCAAACACCCCGACACTCCATTCTACGATCACGAAAACACCATGGCGTCTAAATAACAGAAAGTGCTAAAGTGCCATTCCTTTTCAGAGTCGTTCGAGTTTGGTAACGCGGCCACCGGTTACCCATCTCCGTGCGGCAGGATATCGTCGCCCGGGACTATAGTTGTCTGCCTATCACAACGACCTGAACAACCGGGAAACAGCCGCCGAGTTTCTTCTCGATCAACTTGGCCAGGATCCGAAAAACCGTGTGAGTTGGACTCCAAACCTCCGATCCGAGTCCTTAAAAAAATGGATTCGGTCCGAAAAGCCGGACGTGGTCATTTGTCAAGAAAACTCCATCATTCCCGAGTTGCGCTCTGAGGGATTTCGAGTCCCCGAAGATTTCGGTGTCATTCACCTCAACCTTTGTTCCGACGTCAGCGGTTGGGCGGGAATTGATCAGAATCATCAGGCGATCGGAATGGCCTCGATCAATCTCGTTGTCGGACAAATCAATCGAAATGAACGGGGCGTTCCCCTTTACCCGATGGAAGTCACTTTGCCAAGCCGATGGATCGACGGGTGGACCCTCCCGGCAAAGATGTCCCTCCGTCCAATAGCCATTAATTTTTCGGTTCTTCGCAAACGGTGCGCCTTTCTTGTAAACAAGAACTAAAAAGTCGATGATAAAATCACGTCCTGCGGCAGCGCCAAATTGCCGTCGCTTCAAAACATCTCCACCGTGGCCCTAAAGTAATTTTAGAAGAAGAGAGCCGAGATGAGGCGAAGGAGGTAGGCTACGTTTGGAAAGGGGGGAGGCTACGCGGGTTCTGCGTTTGACTTCCTTGTTGACGCGTTCGATGGCACTGATGGGCGTCGGGAAGGGCAAAGACAGCGAGTTATGTGTGGGTTTTTGTTGGATGTGTTTGGATACACCCCAACTGGGACCACACTGGTCCGCTCCCCGAGAGCCTGGCGCGCGAGCCCCATCTGGGGCCGGAGTGAAGTCCAATCGCAGAAAAACTTCTCCGCCCCGACCGAACCGAGAGTTTAATTGTATGAACTTGAAAGATTCACCTTTCGTCATCGCCGCTTGACGGGCTCGATGACAAGAAATCGGAACCTTGATCGCGCAATAGGCTTGTTTTTCGCCTCGTCGAAGTTCCAGTATGCCTCAACTCTACGACCCCACAGCAATCAAGAAGCATGTTAAAAAGACGAGCAACCAAGCCCCAATCGACGGCGACCATTGTGGATATTGCTCGAATCTGCAAGGTCTCCACCGCCAGCGTCTCAAGGGTCATGACAGGAATTTGCGGCGTTAAGGCGGAAAAACGTGAGCGGATCCTCAGCACCGCGGAAAGCCTCGGTTATCGGCCGAATCGAGCCGCGCGGAGGCTGGTGACAAAAAAAAGCCATCTTTTTGGGTTCCTCGCATCGGATCTCCGGAACACTGCGTATCTGGAGTATTTTCACACCTTGGAGCGCGAAGTTCGACCGGAAGGTTACGAGTTTCTTATTGCTGACTCCGAGCAAAGCGTGGAGCGCGAGCAAGCCAACATCGAGAAAATGCTCGATAATCGGGTTGATGGGATGATGATACTACCCGTATCAGATTGGTTGGGAGACGGTAATGTGTCCCATTTGCGGCAACTGGAAGCCAACCCCATACCTGTCGTTGTTTTTGGATATTTGCAGGGATTTCAATTCGATTCCATAGTGTCAGACGACGCATATGCAGCGATACAGTTGGTGGATCATCTCTTTTCCTTGGGCCATCGACGCTACCTCTACGTCGGGATGGGTGACTCACCCAATCGTCCGGCGCGTGAGCGATTGAACGGCGTAAAGAAATCTCTGGCGGAAAAAGGTTTGAAGCCTTCATCCCTTAAGGTGATAAGTGCGAAGGCCCATGATTGGCTCAAGAATATCTTGGTGGCACTGGCAGGCAGAACGCCACCGACCGCAATAATTTGTGTCAACGATCTGATCGCATTTCAGTTATATCGCCCACTGCACGATGCTGGGATTTCCGTGCCACAGGACGTTTCCTTGTGCAGCTTTGGCACGTCGCGCATTGAATATACCAATATTGGTGAGCTTTTCATTCCTGCACTCACGACTGTCGAATTCGACAATCAAGCTGTGGCCAAAGGTGGAGCACGCATGTTGCTCGATCGGCTGAACGCCGCCTCCAGACCCACGCAAACCTCTCGTGTTGCCGCCCACCTGTTGGTCCGCGAATCTACGGCGCCCCCAAGATAGAGCCCGACGATTTATGCGTAACAAACGTTTTGGCCTGTTGCGGCGGATTTGCAGGCGGCCTCGATGATGCGCATGGCAAAGACGCCATGGCGGGCGGGTGAGCCATTGGGTGCGGTGCCCAGCGCGCAATCGACGAAGTTTTGTGCCGGGGAAAACATCGGATAGGCTTGTTCCTCCGCAAGGGGCGGACATTTTACGACGTGGCCCGAGGCGGGATGGAATTCCATCAGGCCCTTCCAAAGATCCATGAGGAGCATGCCCGATGTGCCGTAGATGCGCAGTTCGAATTGACGGTCGGTGTGAATGGGAGCCCCGTGGCTTGCGATGGAAACGAGTGTGCCGCTGCCAAGGGTCAAGTTGATGGCATTATAGACATCGACCTGAGTGCCGGCGCAGTCGAAACGCGCGAACACCTCGCGAACTGGTAGCCCGGTCAAGAAGTCGATGAGCGCGGCAACATGCGAAATCTGGCAATAGACATGGCCGCCACCTCCCACTTCCGGATCGCTGTAGGAATTGAGGTTGGGTGCGATGTATGGCTGAGCGGCGTTTTGTGCCGTCTGAGTCTCCTGGCTGAAGGTCTGCCCCCATGGCAGGCCTTTGTAGAGGCCTTCCACGAAGTTTGTCATGAGCACGCTGATCATTTTCAAGTCGCCCAGTGCCCCATCGCGGATCAGCCGGGCGGCTTCGATGGTGTGAGGCGTGTAATGCCACGGACAGCTTACAAGAAACTGCAGGTTGCGGCTTTCCGCAAGATCCCAGAGTTCCTCTGCTTCAGCGGCAGAAAGCGTCATGGGCTTCTCAATAAGCACATGCAGCCCCGCTTCGAGGGCCTCTTTGGCATGCGCGAAGTGCATGTTGGGAGTGGAGGCAATGATCAGGGCGTCGAGGTCGCCGGGGGCCAGCATTTCCTCGATGGTGGTGCAGGCTCGCTTGGCACCGAAGTCGCGGGCTACTTTTTCTGCGGCGTCCCGGCTGCGTTTTTGCACGGCGGTGATTTTGGCGCTAGGGTGGGCTTGAAGTGCGGGAAGGTGCGCTTCGCAGGCCCACCATCCTGCACCAAGCACGCCGCACGAGAGTTGCTTCATTTCGGTCTGTTTAGTTTTGGCATTGCTCACTTACAGCATCACCCATCCACCGTTGACGTCGTAGGTGGCACCCGTGGAATAACTGAACCCGTCAGAGGCCATAAATGCAATGAAGCTTGCCACTTCGTTCGGATGTCCGAGCCTTTTCAAGGGGACTTGGTTGGTGAAAGTTTTCCGTTGCTCATCCGAAAGGTTATGCATGAGTTCGGTATCCATCGCGCCGGGAGCGATGCAGTTAACGAGAATACCGTCTGCGGCGACCTCGCGGGCGATGGATTTTGTGAACATGACGATGGCACCCTTGGTGCCGCTGTAGATGCTCGCGTTCGAGACAGAGCCGACGCGACCCCCAGTGGAGGCGACGTTGATGATGCGCCCTCCGCCATGGGACTTCATGACTCCGCACACGGCCTGACAGAGGAAAAACTGGCTCTTGGCATTGACGCTCATGAGCTTTTCCCAATCGGCCTCGGTGGATTCGTAGAACGGCAACCGTGGGCAGATGGCTGCATTGTTCACAAGGATGTCTATGCGTCCGAACGCCTCGACGACCTTCGCGACAAATGCCTGCATTGCCGCCACCTGTGAGACGTCACCAGTAAAAGTCGTGATGTTTTCCTGAGAATCGGGGGGAAGTGAGCCCTGCCAATGCAAGTCGAGCGCCGCCACACGAGCACCACGCCGCGCAAGGAGATTTGCTGTTGCGGCGCCAAGGCCGCGGGCAGCACCGGTGACGATAGCGATCTTGCCGTTGAGGCAGAGGAAATCCGGCGAGGTGGTGTTCACTTTGCGGCGAGCGGCAGGTTTTGAAGGAAGCGCACCATCACGTTCGATTTCCAGCGAGGTTCGCCCGCGAGGCGGAGGTTGGGAAACCGGCGCAGCAGTGCGTCGAAGGCAATCGCACCCTCCATCCGCGACAACGGTGCTCCCAGGCAAAAATGATTCCCGAAACCAAACGCGATGTGCTTGTTGTCTTTGAGGGAACGCCGGATGTCAAAGCTCTGTGGATCGCTGAAAAACGCGGGATCGCGATTGGCTGCCGCAAGAACGAAATAAACGAGTTCGCCCTCCGAGAAATGCGTGCCATCAAACTCTATATCGCGAGTGACTCGGCGATGCATGGCGAGCACGGGCGACTGGTGGCGCAAGATTTCCTCGACCGTGGTTTTCATCAACGAGGAATCCGATCTCAGGTCGGCAAGTTGGTCCGGGTGACGGAGCAATTCCAGAATGCCATTGCCGATCAGGCTGGTGGTGGTCTCGTGCCCGGCGATGAGCAGGGTCACGCAGGTGTCGAACAACTCTTCGTCGGTAAATCCCTGGCCCTCTTCGCGCACGGCGGCCATCATGCTGATCAGGTCGTTTCTTGGCTCCGCCCGGCGCTGCCGGATGAGCACACGGAAATACTCCGTGAGTTCGATGATGCTCTGCTGCGCGACCAGCGCTTTTTCCATCACGATTTTTCCTGACTGTGAAAAAGCTGTGATTGATTCCGACCAGATCTGAAATTTGTCACGGTCCGTTGGCGGCGCACCGAGCATTTCGGCGATCACGATGGTTGGCAGCGGAAAGGCCAGGTCTTTGATGAGGTCAAAATCCTGTGTTGCATCGATCCGCCTCACAAGATCCGCAACGATGTTTTCTATTTGTGGACGCATGCCCTCAATGAGCGACGGCGTAAACGCTTTATTTGAAAGTCGCCGTAGCCGGGTGTGTTTCGGGGGATCTGAATTGATGAGCCCTTGACCCTCAAAATGTTTTTGCAGGGTCTGGAGTTGGGCTCGATCGTTTTCTGGGAGCTGGCGAAGGAGCATCGTGTGGCGTCCGGTGTTCGAGAGCGTCTCGGTATCCCGGATCAGCTTCATGATGTCAGCCTGGCGGGTGACGAGCCATGCATTCCACTTCGTGCACCAATACACCGGAGCCACCTTCTGGAGTTCGGCATACACGGGGAAGGGATCGGTAAAAAAGCCGGGGGAGCCGAGTTCTTCTTCGACGGAAGCGATGGATATTTTTGGAGTCATAGAACAGGAATTAATCAAGGATCAATCACATACCCACTCGATCGGGATGAATCTTCGATCTGTCGGTATTCACTTTCAGGGTTGTGAGGATTTTGCCGTGGGAATGCCGACCAACTCGGCGGAGGCAAGCATCGGGCTGTGCTGCGCGGAGGCGGGAGTGGCAAGGGTAAAAACGATACGGGCATGGCTGGCGGGCTGAAGTCCGTCAAGGGGAGTCGTTTGATCGCCGGGCATCAGTTTGACTTCACACGTTTCGGCGACGGTGTTGAATCCGTCGTTCGATGTTTCCACTTTGGCGGTGATCGTTCCTTCTTTGATCACGGCGTTTGTGCGCAGGGAGGTCACTTGCACCGCTTGCCCCCAGTCGCAGGGAGCCGCTGTGTAGCTGCCGGTTTGCGCGCCGAGCTCAGATTTGAGAGCCGGCGACGAGGCGGTGCTGAATGAGAGGTCGGCGGGTGAAAGTGCCGCGCGGTGGACAGAAATTTCGTCCAGCGTGCCTTTGAATGGAAACGACCCGCCAAAGCCGCCAATCACCAGAGGAGAGGCACTGCTGGTCACGCCGATAGCTGCGATGTTCATTGGTTCACAATCCGGCTCTCCATCCAGGTAGAGCGAGAGCGTTTGGGACTCGCGGTCAACGACGACAGCGGCATGATGCCATTTCCCGTCGGCAGCGTCGGTGTCCCCGACAGCTTCGACGACGGTGTCGCCATCCTGCATCGTCCACGCCGCGAGGCGGCCATTTTTTAAGCCCAGCGAATAAGCGCCAGGCCGAGCCAGGAAGACCTGATTTTCCAGCGAATCTGTCTGGAACCAGGCTTGGAGGGTGAAGCTCTGTTCCGGAGTGAAGGTAAATGGTGCGACGTTGCCCACCACAATTTCCGCCCCACCCGCGAAGTTCGCGGCAGCGGGCTTTCCGTGACGGTCGGGAGATTGGAAGACCACGTTGGCCGTTGCCTGGCCTGAAACCTCATACTCACTGGCATTAGCAACCGATCCGGGCGCTTTGTCGTCGAGTTTCCATAGGCCTGCGAGCGGAGAGATCGGCATTCGCTGGAGCCGGATGCCCTCGCCTCGCTTAATCTGGATTTCCGGCGTGGCGGACCACTCGCCGCCGCTTTCAAACGTGCGGTCAATGTAAAGCGCGGCCGCTGGCGGGCTGCCGGCGCTGACGCACCATGTAAGTTGGGCTGGCGGCGTGAACGCGCGTCCAAGTTCCTCGATCTTCACGTTTTTGCCATCAATCATCACCCGTTTGCGTATGCCCAGATGCACGACCTCGGCGGAAATTTTTTGCAGGGCGGCGGGCAGAACCGGACTCACCTCCAGTGTTTCGTTCGTCTGGCGGATCCCGAGAATGCCCTGCACGAGAGCGCCGGACACGGCGATGGCATCGGCGAGATATGGTTCATCGCAAGCGCCGAAGCCGATGCGGCCATCCTGCATGACCCAGTTGTTGCCGATGAAACCCTTTTCGCCGGTGAGACGGGTGCCTTCCGCAAATTTTTTGAGACGGCTCCACGCCCCCTCAGCATCGCCCGCGGCTGCCCGGGCCATGATTTCCCAATAGGTCATCGCCAGGAAAGATCCCCCATTCATGTAGTTACCAAATCCTTGGTTGGCGGGATGGGTATTCACGCTGGCGGGAACGGGCCAGTAGGCGGAGCGTGAGGCATAGCCGGCATAACCGTTCTCGCGTTCGAGTTCGGCGATGCGGCGGTCGATCGTTGCGATGAGCTTTTTGGCCTGTTCCGGCGACGCGATACCGAAGGCAAGTGGCGGGAACTGGCAGAGGTCGGCGGCATAGGCAATTTTTGTGCCGTCAGGCATAATCCAATCGACGTAGCGCGGCCCGTTTGGTGCGTCCTCCCACCAGAGGACGTTGTTGATGGACTTCTTAAGGTTGGCTGCCTCGATCTCTAAGGCAGCCGCTTCCTTAGTGTTGTCTGCGGCCCGCTCCATTTCAGCCAGATCCCGCAGCGCACGGTAGAGAAAAGCATTGTGGTAAGTCGTGACCCCCGATGCATACATTGCATCGTAATACCAGTGGGAAACCCCAGGCAACTCAACTAGTCCCTCCGAATTCCTATGATTCAAATACCAAGCGACAGCGCGGCGGTAAAATGACAGGTTCTGGCGGACGAAAGCGATATCGCCCGAGTAGAGATAGTAGGCCCGGCCGCCGATGACTTGGATGATGTTGTCGTCGGTGTAAGCGCCACTTGTGTTATAGCCGAAACGCGTGCGGCCCGGTTCGAATTCCGTGCCGAGAATCATTTGCAGGTTGTCGCGAAACGCGCGGGGAAGTTCCAAAGGCCGCGAGGAGGTGGCGTCCGGTGCGGGCGCTCCCGCGAGAAATGGCAGGCCTTTCATCCAGGAGGCTCCTCCGTAATACCAGCCGTCGGTTTCGTTGCCGAAGTTGAAATGCACCTGATCGTTGATGCAGCCGCCGTTGAAGAGTGCTCCGTAAAAGCCGGTGATGGTGTCGAGGGTTCCGCTCGGATCCTCGGCCCGCACAGCGAGCTGGTGGCCGCTGGCCCTGGCAGCCACGGGACCGAGACGGAGGGTGGTTTTTTCCTTTTCGCCGACTTTGTAAACTCGCTTGTCATTCGGGTGGGAGACGATTCCGGCCTCACTGAGCCAGCCGAAATGCCCTCGCCGGTAGAGGTGCCCGCCCTCGGCAGCAAAGCGCGGTTCGCTGTCGTTTTGCCAAGCCGGGAAGAGCTTTAATATCGCCCAGCCGCCGGGCTCGGTGACGACCATGTTGTTGTCCAGCGCCAGCTTGCATTCGAACGGCTGTGCGGCGGGACGGTAAAAGGGATTATGCCAGCCGTGAAGCTTGCCCGGCGCGATCCAGAACGTCGTAGCCACCGAGTTGGGCAGAATCGTCGAGGGATTCGGGCTGATTGCACGTGTGCTAAAAAACAGGGCCGGGGTTCCCGTGGTGGTCGTCGCGAGTTCACGCAGCCATGTTCGCTCCACCGTCCAGACCAGTTCGTCGCCATCGGCTTTCAGCGTCCAATCCTCTTTCGCCACCGGCTCGCCCACGCCGTCGGAGAGCACAATCCCACGTAGGGTGATGCCTTCGTCGTTTTTTTCCACCGACTCCGGCGGGCGGTTCCGGCTCTCGAAGCGCCGACCGGTCTCATCGGCCGCAAACGTCAGCGCCTGCGTCCCCCACCCCATCATTCCCCGCTGCCAGGGTGCGCCCTTCGGGGAGAGCAGCGAGTGGGGCTCGAGCGTGCCGTCCGCCCGGCGGAGTGTAAACGATTTAAGGGCCGGGTTTTGTGGGTCGATCTCGACTTGGCCGAACCTTCCTTCCAGGCGGATCGGTTCGGCCAAGGGTTCGGAGGAGAAGCTGACAGCGTCGGCCATCATCCCGCGGTCTTGACTCATGATCTGCACTCCGAGCTTCCATCCCTCTTCGGGGGCAGCCTCACAGTTATATTGCACACGGACCACTACCGGCTCGTAGACACCGGCCCATACGCTATGGGCCTCGGCCACATACCGGGAGTCGGTGCCGCGGTAGAGAAAAATGGCGAGCTTTCCATTTGCAGGGAGTTCCGACTGGGTGGGTGCCAGGGTCGCGGACAAAATATAGGAGGTGTTAGCCTGTGGCACAATATCCAGAAAGCCGTTTGCGAAAGCACCCGGAGGCAAGGCCAGCACCCCATCCTTCAGGGACTTCCCTGCCGTGGCCGGAGCCTCAATCACCTCCCCTCCGCTCGAAACCGCCCACCCCTCCGCTCCATTTTCAAAATCCGCATCCGGCAAATCAATGTTTTCCGCAAGCAGCGGCAGACAAGTGAACAGAAGAGCCACGCCCTGAGCCAAGAGGAGGGAGCGGTGGAATCGGCAAGATGGGCTTATAATTGGCGGTTTCATCGGGATCAAAATTGGGAGGGATTACTTTGGATATGACGTCACTTCCGTTGGAATTGCACGGTGAACGTAGAGCGAGAATCTGGTGAGGCGGTGCCACGCAGGAACAGGAGGGCCTCGCCAATGGGCTTAACCTCCTTCATGTTTTCACTCGTCTGAACGATTGTTATTTCGCTAAAATTGTCCCACTCAGTGATACCCATGGGAAACGGATATGGATTCGGGTTGTCCACGGTAATTTCCCACGTCTCCTTGCCTTGGGACTTGTTTTTTTTGAAGTTCGTGATGGTGGGAATCTTCGTCTCGCTGGCGTAGCTTGTCGTATTATCCGTGGCAGCCTGATGCCGGTAGTTATAGACCATGTTGGGTAGACGTTCACCCTCGTGGAAGGCCATCTGGCATTCAGTATCCGTATGCAGGAACGTCAACGGATAAGGTCCGGGCGTGATCGGCGCGCCGGGGCTCACATAGACCACAGGTTCCTGCGTGGGGATGTCGCGGAATAACATGGAGATCGGGGGCGTCACTTCCGGATGGCTCTTCCGAATGGCCGCCGTAAGTTGCGGCTGGGTCATAAAGGTTACATTCTTCGATTTGGCGTATTTGAAGAACTCGTCGAGCGCGAGGGCGTTTTGGTTCACGGCCTGCCAGTTAGCTTCGAGCTTGTTATCGCCCTCGTTCACCGTCCATGGGAACGACCATTCCATCTCGTGGGACTCCTGTTGGATGAGAAAGGGAACCATGTCGTTCCAATCGGTATTTTGCTGGTATTCGTCCAGAAGCTGCTTCCAGTATTCGATGGCCCGACCGTAAAGGAACTTTCCTCGCCGGGGCTCATCGGGATCACTACTAAAGCGGCACGCTTCGCCGGAGTGAATGTGCAGGGATTTATTGAGATCGCGGACCGTCCAGTCAAGGGCGAGGACCTTTCCGGGATAGTCAGCCGGCACTTTGTAACTGGCATCGTTATTCTTGCTGGAGGCATAGAAGGGCGACCACGGTGCTCCGCGGTCGGTGATATTATCCACGCCAGCTTGTTCCCAGCACCAACCCCAGGCAGACTTCATGCCGGCGGCTTCCAGCTCGCTGACCTTGCGGAAACTCCCCGCAGCCGCTGAGGTCGTGCTGGCCCAAGGCAAGGCGGCTTTGAGCGGTCCCCAATCTTTCCAATCAAAGGATGCCACGTCGTCGCCGTAT
>JBGSVZ010000080.1:0-51715 GCA_041752695.1 Terrimicrobiaceae bacterium | reverse complement strand
AGAACAAACCCCGGCGGAGTTCGCGCGGCGATGTTTTGCTTCGTTACGGGCTACGCCCTCCACTACGCAAAACATCGCAACCAACCCAAACCAACAACCAAATCTCTCATAGCAACTGGATCAAAATCCGGGGGCACTTCAAAGCCGCCAATGCGCTGGCGGATCGATTCGGTCTTACCCCGGAGGAACGTGCGCTCACGGTTCCCAGCTCGGGGTATTCCGTAATGCGTCACCGCACGGGGTGGGCGGCCTTTCATTTGCGGAAGGCTGGCCTGCTCGAAGAAGGGATCTTTGGCGTCTTGCGGATCACGGATGCGGGCAAAAAGTTTTTCGCCACCAAGCCGACCAGCCTCACGCAGGGCGTACTGAAGAAGTTCCCTGCCTATCAGGAATGGCAGCAAGCCGTGAAGAAAGGCATGCCGGTCGGGGAATCCGCCACGGCAGCCACGGAGGAAGAAGAGACCTCCTCACCCGAAGAGCTCATTGCATCCGCCTACGGGAAGCTACGGGCCAATCTCGCGGCGGAGATATTGCCTTTGGTCATTTCCCGTTCGCCGGAGTTCTTCGAGAGGTTGGTCATCGATCTGCTGGTCGCGATGGGCTTTGGACGCTCCCGGGCGGAGACCGATCGGGCAACCCGGCTCGGTGGCGACGGAGGAATCGACGGCGTGATCGATGCGGACAGCCTGGGGCTGGACTCCATTTATATTCAAGCCAAGCGGTGGAAACATTCCGTGGGCGAGCCTGAACTTCGCGATTTCTTCGGCGCTCTAGATGCCCATCGCGCGCAGAAGGGCGTCTTCATCACCACCAGCACTTTCAGCGAAGCTGCGCGCATTTACGCGGGAAAGGTGACAAAGAAAATCAGTCTCATTGACGGTCCGCGTCTCGCGGCACTGATGATCGATTTCGGTGTGGGTGTCTCCACTGCGGAGACTTATGAACTCAAACGCATCGACTCGGATTATTTCGAGGAGAGCTGATCGCGACGGAAATGGCGAAGGCAAGGGAGCGCGGGATTGGAAATTGCCTGCGGCTTGCGACGCTGCGCTGTGGAGCACGGTCACCGCGAGAGGGAAGCCGACGGAAATGGGACCCCGCCGCAGCGCCCACAATGCGGCTCCTTGCCAAGACGCGCGAGAGGGGACACATTCCCCGGCTGTGACTTTTCTTTCCCGCCTCGCCATTCCGGGCCTCATCCGCTATGTCGTGATGCTCAACGCTTTGGTGTTTCTGTTGGTCCTGCTGAAACGGCCCGTCCTGGAACTCATTGTATTGGACCCAGCACTGATCCTGGAAGGTCAGGTGTGGCGGTTGGTGACGTGGATTTTTATTCCGACCACCAACAGCATGCTGTGGATCTTTTTTTACCTCATGTTCACGTGGTGGGCCGGGGACATGCTGGAGGCGACGTGGGGAACGGCGCGGCTGAATCTCTATTATTTGCTCGGCATGGCTGGGTGCACGGCGGCGGCCTTTTTCTTCGGCATGAGTTTCGGCAGCCTGATCCTGAGTTTTTCCCTGCTGCTCGCGCTGGCCACGCTGGAGCCGGACATGGAAATCTTGTTTTTCTTCTTTCCGCTCAAGCTGAAATGGGTGGCGTTGATCAGTCTGGTTTACCCGTGGGGGTTTCTTTTTATCAGCGGAGGAACGGCGACGCAGTTGTCCATTCTGGCGTGCCTGGTCAACTACCTCGCCTTTTTCGGCCCGCAGTTGTTCCGTCAGGCGAAAGACCGGAAATCGACCCACGCCCGGCGGGCAAAATTTGAGGCGGCGAAGCTTGATGTCAGCGCAGCCCTGCATCGGTGCGAGGCCTGCGGCATCACCGAGATGTCGAATCCCGAAGCCGACTTCCGGGTGACGGACGACGGGCGCGAGTATTGCACCTCGCACTTGCCGCGGGCGTGATCAGCGCCGGGTGAGGGCGGAGACCTCCTGCTGGAGCTGGGGAGCGCGCAGGGTGGAGCCGGGGACCCATTCGCCGGGGATAAGGATGCGGCGGGGTTCCGGAGGCAGACCGAGTTCGTTGCGGCTCAGGGAACCGATGAGAATGTCCACGGCGGCAGCGCCAATTTCCTGGTGCTGTTCATCCACGCCGGCCCAGTCGGAAACGTCGGAGACGAGGTTCAGGTTGGCCAGGCCGATGTCGTCGCCGACCTTGAGGCCCAACTCCTCCACCCAATCGCGGACGACGGGATTGAGGCACAGGATGGCGTCGGGTTTGTATTCCTCCAGCCAGCGGTCGAAAGCGGGTGGCCGGCCTTCCTTGAACCGTTCGAGGAAGAGGATGGGAACCTGTTCGCTTTCGGGCTGGTGGCTTTGCTCGATAAGATAACCGGCCTGCGCCAAACCGTTGGCTTCGGCATCCACGTAGCGGCTGTAAATGAGGCCGACCCGCGTGTAGCCGAGTTTGAGCACATTCTGAAATGCCAGCCGGACGTTAAAATACAGGTCGCGATCCGCGATGGGGAAACGCTGGGGGTAGAATTGGGATTGCAGTCCATCAAGCCCGAGCGGAGGCCGCAGATGCCCGCTGCCGATCAGGGAAACAACGCAGTTCTCCCACTCGGCGAGCAGGTATTGGTAATTGAGCATAAGCGGCATGATAATGCCGTAGATGCCCTTGCTGCGCAGGACGCGCGAGGCCCGGGCCGCCTCCTCTTCGAAAGAGTCTCCGCTGGCCGTGGAAAGGCTGATTTCCTCAAGCCGATATCCCATGTCCGCACAGCGCTGACGAGCCCCGGTCAAATAGCCCCGCAGCCACGGGAACTCGTTCCACGAGGCGGCGTTCGGGTAGTCGTTCAGCCAGCCCATGGCCGCCTGCATTGCCGTCGGGCGACTGGAGCGCGCCTGGGCCTGGTACATGGCGACCAGCGGATTCGGACGATATCCTTCCTTGCGGGCGATTTCCTGGATGCGGTCGCGGGTGGACTTGGGGATGGTGGGATGGTTGCGCAGGGCGCGGGAGACGGTGGCCTTATGAACGCCGGCTAGTTTGGCAATATGATCGAGGGAGACGCGTTGGAGTTTCACTGGATGCAACTGTTGCGTGAATTCAGACGAATGGCAACCCTTTTGCGCAACAGTTTCGTGAAATCGAAACTTGGCGGAGGGTCGGGTGGCGTTCAGCATGCGCGGTTCATGGCCAAACAAGATGAAAATGTGCTCGTGGTGCGCCGCGCGCTTTTTGAGGAACTGGGAGCTTTTCAGGGGCTGGAAGCCGGGACGGACCGCTAC
This sequence comes from Terrimicrobiaceae bacterium, assembly GCA_041752695.1. GTDB lineage: Bacteria > Verrucomicrobiota > Verrucomicrobiia > Chthoniobacterales > Terrimicrobiaceae > CALCJD01. The sequence continues at coordinate 48,478 of JBGSVZ010000080.1, read as the reverse complement.
ATCGACGCGTTCCTGAAGCGGGAGAATAACTATTTTCTGCCCCGTTCCAAGGCGGAGGATGATCCCTCGCACAAGCAGATCATCCCGTATGCGGTTTTCACCTTCGAGGGAAAAATCCTGCACTACGTGCGCGGCGCGAAGTCGGGCGAGAAGCGTCTCGTGGCCAAGGGTTCCATCGGGATCGGCGGGCACATCAATGACGGCGACGAGAGTCTGTTTTCCTTCGATCGCGACGCCTACCGTGCCGCGGTGCATCGGGAGATTGAGGAGGAGTTGCAATTTGAGGGCGGCTACACGGATCGCGTGGCGGCCCTGATCAACGACGACTCGAACGAGGTCGGTCGCGTCCATCTCGGCATCGTGCACATTGTGACGCTGAACCATTCGGCGGTCAGCGCGGGGGAAAAAGCCATCGCGGAACTCGGGTTTTTCACCGTGGAAGAATTGCGTGCCCGCCGTGATAATCTGGAAACCTGGTCGCAGATTGTGCTGGACGCCTGGGAGACGCTTTGAACCCTCGCTAAAGCCAAAATTTGGAGAGTTCCGGGCCCTCGGCACCCGGGGATACCAAGGCAAGAGCCCCCTGAAATTTCCCAAGAAAAGGCATTGATAGACGCCCTCTTGGGGAGAAATTTCTCGACAAATCAGGGCACGTCCGGCTTTAACTCTTCTCTAAGTGGTCCACTTCCGCTCCAAACTCATCCGCGCGTGCGGTCTGGCTTTCCTAAGTCTCGCCCTGTTTTCCATCGCGGGCGGGCACTGGGCGGTATTTCAAACCGTGGCCTGGGCCCAGATGATCCGCGAGTACTCGGAAAAGGGCACGGTCGCGGAGGCCGTCGAGAAGACCTTCAGCGGCGAAGCCCCTTGCTCGATGTGCAAGGTGATCGTCGAGGAAAAGCAGAAGGAGGAAAAATCTCCGACCACGGTGCAAGTGACCAAAAAAGCCGAGGTGTTTCTTGCCTCCGGTCAGGATATTTTACCCGCCCCACTGGCGAAACCTTTTGCTTATCAGTTTCCCAAGGATTTGGCATGCGCCGCACGTCCTTCCCTCCCGTCTGATCCGGTCCCCATCGGGATCTAGGTCCTCTTTTTTCAAGCGTTGGCACCATGCCTGCGCGTCTTTGTCCGCCGACAAATCAGTCGGCGGCCTTCCTAAGTTAGCGTGGAGAATTTCGTCCGGATCCCGGACATCGCTTCGGAATTCTCTGGAGAACTACCAACCCATCCCGCGCCGCGCTGCGACGGGATTCTCTCCCTGCGCAGAGAAGCAACAAATCGAACGTACTTTTATGAAAATTCTTAATCCCTTTCTGATCGCCACCACCGCAGGCCTGATGGCCAGCCTTGTGGCGGCGTCCGCGCATGTCAGCGTCGGCGGCGATCGTACCTTGGACGGTGACGCCGTCGCGACCGGCGTGCAGCCGATTGATGGAGTCACGGTCACCAATAATCTGCGCACGGTCTCCGGCAGCTTCGGCTGGGCGGATGGCACCGACGCCAATTGGGGCGATTCCCACCGCCTGACCCCCTTCAAATTCACCATCGCGACCACACAAACGGTTACCATCACCGTCCAGACGCGCAATGCCGCCGGGCAGACCGGCCCGGTCGATACATTGTTGCCCGGGTTTTCGCTCTACACCACGCCGACGTTTGTCGCCTCGACTCACGATTCCGGCGTTGCCACGGTAAATCACCTCTCGACGACGTTTGGAACGGCTGTTCCCGGTGAATCGTTCACGAACACGAATGGCAACGCCGGTTATGAGGCGGGAGATCCCTTCGTGGATACTAACGGCGACCTGATTTGGAACCCCGGGGAACAATTCACCGACGTGAACGGCAATGGTTTCTGGGAGCCGGGTGATGCCTTCACCGATACGAATGGCAATGGGTTGCAGGACATGAGTCTGGGCGGTTCCGGCAAGGAAGGCGCTTTCGCCGCCACCGAGGATTGGGAGATTTTCAACGACTCCGCGGTCTCGATGCTGTTCACCCATGTGGGATACGCCGTGGATGGCACCGCGGCAAATTTCGGCACGGTTCCGGGAATAACCGGGGACGGCCTGGCCGACGGGTTCATCAGTGCGACCTTCACTGACCTCGGTCCGGGGGACTATTATCTGTTTGTCGGTGGGGCCAACTATGCCGCGCAATCGTCGGATCACGCGAACAGCACGACCTTCAATACTTATGGCATTGGCGTCACGGTGGGAGCTGTTCCCGAGCCTTCCGCCGGCCTCCTTGTTGCTCTCGGGACAGTGGGATTGACCATCCTGCGTCGCAAACGAAATTGCCACTCTTAACCAAAAAATCCTGCCTCTCCGGCCCGCTAACCCGGGTCGGAGACCGGGAACTTAGTCATGACCGCACGTTCCAGAAATTCCAGAAACCTCGCCGGATTTACCATGGTCGAATTGCTCGTGGTGACGGCAATCTCAGGCACCCTCATTGCGTTGGGCGTCGGTGTGGCGCAAACCTCCCTGAGAAAGGCGCACTCCGTCAAATGCCTGAGCTCGCTCCGGCAGATTGGCATGGCCATGCAGATGTATGCCGGGGAAAACGACGGCCGTCTGCCGAACACCAGTCACGCCGGCGTCGCCGTGTCGTGGGTCAATACCCTTTCGGGATACCTTTCCACCAATTTCATCGGGCGCTGTCCGGCTAACCCGAAGTCCTCCGACCCGGTGACGTACGCGTGGAATGATTTGCTGGCGGGGACCGACGGGGTTGGTGTCAAGGCCCCACAATGCCGGGCTCCGTCTGCGACCATGGCCGTGGCGGAGACGTCCGATTCCTATTCGTCCGAGCACTTTCATTTCGCCGGATCCCGCACGAGGGTGACCTTTAACCAGTTTAAGTCTGCCGTCGGGGTCAGTCGTCACGGCACAGCCGCAAACTACCTGTTTGTGGATGGACACACCGAAAGCCTTTCCATCAGCGAAGTCACTTCCCGTCTCAACGCACCTGCCGGAACTTTTCTCGAACCATGAAACACATCCTCCTGACCTTCATTCTCGCCGCCGTTCCCTGGATGGCGCGGGCCCACGATCATTTGGAAATCGGGTTGGCCCCGGCCGATCCCACCAAACTTGCCGTTTCGGGCAATCTGGAGCAACTTGCGACCTATTTTCCGGCTGGGGAAAAGCCCAGCAACTACCTCAGCTCGTTTCCGGGCGGGACCTTCGCGAGTGAACTGACCTTTAGTATTGAAGGGGAAGTCCTGAGCGTTCCATCACCTTCCTATGTTCAAGTTGAAGTGGTGTCCGTGAGTGGTCCGGTGGGAGGGCAATTCTCCTTCTGGGAGGCGGGAGCAAGCACCCCGACCTGGACCAAGGAGGAAGGATGGACGGCGACGCCTTCCGATCTACCCTCCTTTCCGGTGAGCGAAGACGGGACGGGCTATGGCCATATTCACGGCCGGGTTTTTACCATGGACAAAGCCGGGGTCTATGACGTGACGTTCCGGGCGGTGGATACCACGGGAAACTCTTCGCCCAGTGCGACTTTTACCGTCCGGTTCACCGCGATCTCTCCGCCGCCTCTCGGAATTTCCCTGGAAAACAACGAGATCAAACTGACCTTTGCCAGTCGTGGGAATCTCATCTACGACGTGCAGAGCAGCACGACCTTGCAGGCCAACGACTGGGCCACCATTGGAACGCTCGACGGAACCGGAGCCCCTGTGGAATTTTCGGATCCCCTTGGGGGGAGACCGCGCGTTTTTTATCGTCTGGTGGAGTATCAATAAAAGCAGCGGTCTGGCACGTTTGAGCGGGGTTTGTTTTTCGGTCACGCCGGTGCGATATTAGGAATCTATCCAAAAACTTATGAAAATCATTGTTCTGTCCTTTTTTCTAGGAGCGTCCTGGGTTTTAGGCTCGGAGGTGCCTTTAAAAGTGGAGTCGCCATGGGTCTTTGCCGTGCCTCCGGGAGCGAAAGACACGGCGGCGTTTATGACCTTCGTCAATACCAGCACGGTGCCCGTTCGTGTCACCGGAGGGAAAACGGATGTCGCCGCGCGGGTCGCGCCGATGATCACAACGAAGACCGAGGGCCGCATGGGCATGAAGGATGTGCCTTATCTCGAAGTGCCGGCCGGGGGCCGCGTCACGCTGGCTCCGGGCGGCGACCACATCATGATTTACGGCTTGAAGGCGCCGCTCAAGCCCGGGCAAAACGTGCCGTTGGTTCTCACTGTTAAGCCGGGTGGGACGATGACCATCAACGCCCTCGTCTTGCGCCGGGAACCGAAATGAGCACGCCCCGGCCCGGTGAATCTGTAGAATGCTGGAGTCCAGGCTTTAGCCTGCTCTTTGCCTCGGACAGCCTGAAGGCTGGACTCCAACCATGAGCGTGCCCCCTTGGAAAAAATTCGCCTTTCCCGTCTTTCTCCTTTTGCTCATCGCGCTGGGGATCGCGGGGGCGAGGCTGGCCATGCGCGACCCGCAGGCTCATGCACACAGCGCAGTTGAGCAGTTGCTTTTCAAGCCCGTCGAGGCTTTTAACTTCCAACTCACCGACCACAACGGCCAGCCGGTCGAATTGAAACAGTTTCGCGGCAAGACGGTTTTTTTCGCCTTTGGGTTCACCCATTGCCCAAGCATCTGTCCAGCGACGCTCTCACATTTTACCGCCATCAAGGAGGCGCTGCCGGCGGATGTGCGCGATAAGGTGCAGTTTCTTTTTATCAGCGTGGACCCGCAGCGGGATTCTTTGGAGCGGCTGAAGGACTATGTGACCTTTTATGACCCGGCGTTCCTCGGGCTCACGGGAGACGCCACGGCGCTGCTGGGGACGGCCTACAAATTCAAGGCGTCCTATACGAAAGAAAAACCGGAGGCGAATGATCCCCAGATCTATAATGTGGACCATACAGCCGACGCCTACCTGATCGGGCCGGATGGTCGGTGGATGATGTCGTATCCGTTCGAGGAACTTCCGAAGGCGCAGTCGATTGCCGGCGACATCGCGAAAGTCGCCACTCGATCGGAGAGATAGAAACCTCGCGGTCCCGTAGGGCAGTGTCGTTATCGTTGGAGTCCAGCCTTTAGGCTGTCCGAACCGAAGAGCAGGCTGAAGCCTGTACTCCAACGGCACCGTTTCCTCCAACCCTCATGAAAGAAAAACCGGCTCCCGCGCTTTTGAGCGCTTGATAAAATCCCCGGTTCCCGTTTCCTCTGAGAGTTCCTCTTTTCTCCACACCATGAGCAGCCCGATCACCGATTTCATCACGCATCATTACCGTCATTTCAATGCCGCCGCCCTCAAGGACGCGGCGGAAGGGTACAACGCCCATCTGGCTGCCGGAGGCAAGATGCTGGTCACCGTGGCGGGAGCCATGAGTACCGCCGAGCTGGGGCTCTCCCTCGCGGAAATGATCCGGCAGGACAAGGTGCATGCCATCTGCTGCACCGGCGCAAATCTCGAAGAGGACATCTTCAACCTCGTCGCTCACGATCATTACGAGCGGGTGCCGAACTACCGGGATCTCACGCCTGAGGACGAACAGAAACTCCTCGACCGGCACATGAACCGCGTGACCGACACCTGCATTCCCGAGATGGAAGCGATGCGCCGCATCGAGAAGGTCGTGCTGGAAGAGTGGGTCGCGGCCGACCAGGCGGGCGAACGGTATTTCCCGCACGAGTTCATGTACAAAATCCTGCGCAGCGGGAAATTGAAGGAGAGCTTCCAGATTGATCCCAAGAATAGCTGGATGATGGCCGCGATGGAAAAAAACCTCCCCATGATTGTCCCCGGCTGGGAGGACTCCACCCTCGGCAATATGTATGCCGGCCATTGCATCAGCGGCGACGTGAAAAATGTTCATACCGTGCGCACCGGCATTGAATACATGATCCAGTGGGCGGAGTGGTACACGGCCAATGCCAAAGTCCTTGGCAACGATCTGGGTTCCATCGGGTTTTTCCAGATTGCGGGCGGCATCGCGGGCGACTTTCCGATTTGTGTTGTCCCCATGCTGCACCAGGACCTGCAGCGCGACGAAGTGCCGCTCTGGGGGTATTTCTGTCAAATCAGCGATTCGACCACCAGCTACGGCAGCTATTCCGGCGCCGTCCCCAACGAAAAAATCACCTGGGGCAAACTCGGCATCGAAACGCCCAAATACATCATCGAGTCCGACGCCTCCATCGTCGCACCGCTGGTCTTTGCCATCGTCCTCGGCTGGTAATCAGCCGGGACGCGGGGGCGGTCCTCTCTAGCGGCGAGGTAAAGGGCAGGTCGGCCCTAAATCGCGAAGTCTTTGTATTCCGGCGTGGCCACATCCGCGGAAGGATGAAGCATGCCGGCCGCCACGGTGGCGTTGGTGCCCTGCTCAATGAGGATGAACGATCCGGTGAGGCGGTTGGCGGCATACCCGTCGAAGATTAGTGGCTTCGAAGTGCGGAGACGGATTTCGCCGATGTCGTTCATCGCGAGTTCGGTGGCTCCCGCCTCGGGTTCTAGGGTGGTGATGTTGATGCGATGTTCGATGGCCGTCACGGCCGCCTGCACGGTCTGGGTCGTGTGCTTGAGGAAATATTTGCGGCCGGGCTGCAGCGGTTTGGCATGCATCCAGCAGATGCGGGCATGCAGGTCACTGCTCGCGCCGGGCAGGCTCTCGGGAGAAACGAGAATGTCCCCGCGGCTGATATCGAGATCATGTTCCAAAACGAGAGTGACAGATTGCGGACAGAAGGCCTCCTGGATCGGACCGTCGTAGGTCCAAATCTCCTTCACCGTGCTGGAAAATCCACTGGGCAGGGCCATGACCTTCTGACCGACCTTCACCACCCCGCCGGCGACCTGACCGCTCAGGCCGCGGAAGTCGTGGAGGGACGGGTCGGACGGGTTGTTGGGTCGATTGACCCACTGCACGGGCAGGCGAAAATCCTGCAGGTTCCAATCGCTACCGATGTGGACGCTTTCCAGGTGTCCAAGCAAAGTGGGTCCATGATACCAGGGCGTGTTGGGCGAGGGATCCACCACGTTGTCGCCGTTGAGCGCGCTGACGGGGATGAACTGGACGTCCTTGACGTCGAGCCGCGGCAAAAACTCTTCAAACTGCGCGCGGATCTCGAGGAATCGCTCTTCGCTCCAGTCGACGAGGTCCATTTTGTTGATGGCCACGATGAGATGCGGAATGCGGAGCAATGAGGCGATGCAGGAGTGGCGGCGGCTTTGTTCGATCACCCCCTGACGGGCGTCGACCAGGACGACGGACAAGTTGGCTGTCGAGGATCCCGTGACCATGTTGCGGGTGTATTGCACGTGGCCGGGCGTGTCAGCGATGATGAACTTGCGCAGAGGTGTGGCGAAATACCGGTAGGCGACATCAATCGTGATGCCCTGTTCGCGTTCGGCGCGGAGGCCGTCGGTGAGATTGGCGAGATTGATCTGCCCGCCGCCGGTGATGTCGGCGGACCGCTCGAGGGCTTCGAGCTGGTCGTCCATCAGGGACTTGGAGTCGTAAAGCAGACGGCCAATGAGGGTGGACTTGCCGTCGTCCACGGAGCCACAGGTGTTAAAACGGAGAAGGTCGACGGAATGATGAAGCGGAACGGCCATGGGATTAGGAGTTCGAAGATGGAAGATGGAAGATCGGTTAGGTTCGGGAGTCGAGACTGCGGATCAGGCCGCTGGCCAGTTTGCCGGTTCGGGTGCACGAGAGGACGAGGCTCTCGTGTTCGGGCGCTGAGATAAGATTGTTGTCGATGAGCACGTAGGTCATCGACCGGACCTCTCCGCAGGAACGGCGGGCGTAATTGCAAGCTTGTTTCTTCTCGGCAGGATGAAGGGATTCCCAGCGCTCGGCGATGTTGTTCATCACCGAAACGGCCGCGCGACGAAGCTGATGGCAGAGCCCGAAGTCGCTATTCAAGGGCTGGGTGCGGCAAAGCGAATAGACCTCCGAGGTGAGCTTCCGAGCGGCCTGCCAGGCATCGAGATCCTCAAACGATAGCGGGGCGTGTTTGCCACGATCTTCCATCTCCCAACTCCGATCTCCTAAAAGTATCCCGCCTTTTTTCGGTCTTCCATGGCGGCCTCGGAGACCTTGTCGTCGGCGCGGGAGCCGCGTTCCGTGACGCGGGCGACGGAGATTTCGGCGATGATGTCATCGACATTATCGGCCGGGGATTCCACGCAGCCGGTGCTGATGATGTCGCCGATCGTGCGCACGCGGACGACGAGTTCTTTCACGTCCTCGTTGGCCTTGGGCGGGACGAGGTCGTTGACCGGGAGCCACTGGCCGTGTCGGCGCACGCAGTTACGCTTGTGGCTGAAATAGATGTTGGGGACTTCGAGCTTTTCCTTGCGAATGTATTCCCAGACGTCCATTTCGGTCCAGTTGCTCAGCGGGAAAACGCGCATGTTTTCGCCGGGGTTGAGGCGGGCATTGTAAAGATTCCAGATTTCGGGGCGCTGGTTTTTCGGGTCCCACTGGCCGAAGCTGTCGCGGAAGCTGAAAAAACGTTCCTTGGCGCGGGCTTTTTCCTCGTCCCGCCGCGCGCCGCCGATGCAGCAATCGAAGCGAAATTCCTCGATGGCGGAGAGCAGGGTGGGGATTTGCAGATGGTTGCGGCTCACCTGGCCGGGGGTGACGGTGGCGATGCCCTGCGCGATGGCGTCCTCGACGGTGCGAATGATCAGCTTGCCGCCCAGTTCCTTGGCGCGGCGGTCGCGGAATTCGTTGAGTTCGGGAAAATGATGCCCGGTGTCGACGTTGAGAAACGGCATCGGGATGTCCGCGGGGCGGAAGGCTTTCTCGGCGAGGCGCAAGAGGCAGATGGAATCCTTGCCTCCGGAGAAAAGCAAAGCGGGGCGTTCAAACTCCGCCGCGACTTCGCGCATGATGTGGATGGCCTCGGTCTCGAGGTATTGAAGGTGGTCGAGGTGGTAATTACTCACAGGGTTCGTAATTCGAAGATGGAAGATGGGGTTTCGGAGATCGGTGTGGTACGCCTTGGAGTTTCTAGATCCCGGCGCCGACTTCCTGGGCGGCGTTTTTGCCCCAGGCAGCGTGGAGACCGCACTCGCGTTTTTCATCGGCCTTGGCGGGGTCGAAGTAGTCCCACTCGTTCGGAAGATCGTGTTGGGCGAGATAGGCTTCGAGGTCGGCGTCCGAATGATAAAAAAGCGGGCTCACCTTGATCGCGCCAAAGTTGGCGTCCGCGGCGACGATGTCGAGTTCGGCTCGGTTGGGGTTCTGCACTTTGCGCAGCGCGGTGATCCAGATGGTGGGCGCAAGTTCCCTCATGCCCCGCTGGAACGGTTCGAGTTTCATCTGGGCGCTGAATTGTTTCAAGCCGGCCTCGTCATCGGTGCCGGGGATCGGGCCGTGAATCGCGTCGCGATGGGCGGCGGTGAGGCGTGGCAGGTAGGCGTGAATGTCGAGGCCGAGTCGTTTGCGAAGATCCTCGGCGTGCCGGTAGGTCGCCGGGCGATTGTAACCATGGTCCACCCAGAGGACGGGGATGTCCGGTTGCACCTGGGCGGCAAGGTGGAGGATGGCGGCTTCGTAGGGACGGAAATTCGTCGAAACGATGGCGCGACCTCCTGATTTAGCGATGGCCCAGCGGGTGATCTCGAGCGGCGATTTGTCGCGGAGTTCCGCGTTGGCAGCGGCAAGTTCGATCATGCCGCCACCTCTGCTGCGGGGGTGCCGACACTGTGCGTGGTCGCGTCCGCGGGAAGAATCACCCGGTCGCAGAAATCTCCGAAGCCTTCGCAGGACTGACGCTCCAGGGCGTAGCGTTTGATCGTGGGGGTGAGCATCGTGACGGCATCGTCGATGGTGATGCTTGGCGAGACGAGGCGGTTCAGCCTGGTGCCATTGTAGCTGGCGCCGAGGTAGAGGGCGTATTTGCCCGGAGCGCGGCCGACAAAACCGATCTCCGCGAGGTAGGGGCGGGCGCAGCCGTTCGGGCAGCCCGTGATCCGCAGGCTGATGGCGTCGTCGCGCAGCCCGGCTTCCTCGAGCACGGTTTCGAATTTTTCCAAGATTTCCGGAAGGATGCGTTCGCTCTCCGCCAGGGCGAGACCGCAGGTGGGCAGGGCCACGCAGGAAAGCGAGTTGAGGCGCAGGCCGGAGCGCTCATTTTCCTTGTCGAGGCCGTGTTTTGCGAGGATGGCATCGATGACGGGTTTTTGTCCGGGGGGGACCCCGGAAATGGTGACGTTCTGCGAGGGCGTGAGGCGGAAGTCGCCGGTGTGGATCTCCGCGATCTCGCGCAGGGCGGTTTTCATCGGCCAGCCCGGGATATCCTTGATGCGCCCGCTGAGAATGTGGAGGCCGTAAAACCAGGTGCCGTCGGCGTTTTCCTGCCAGCCGTGAGGATCTTCGATGGTCTTGAAGTCAAACGGTCGGGCGGGAGCAAAAGTGACCCCGGAGCGTTTTTCGACCTCTGCCTTGAACCACTCCACGCCCCGATCTTCGATGGTGTACTTGAGGCGTGCGTGGCGGCGGTTGGTGCGGTCCCCGTAATCGCGTTGGGTGGTGAGGATGGCTTCGCCGATGGCGTTGACCTTGTCGGCGGGGATAAACCCGAGCAGATCCGCAATGCGCGGAAAGGTTTCCACATTGCCGTGGTTCATGCCGAGGCCGCCGCCGGCGGTGACATTGTAGCCGGCGAGTTTGCCGTCCTCCACGATGGCAATAAAACCGAGGTCTTGCGAAAAGACATCCACGTCGTTCGACGGGGGAAGGGCGAAGCCGGTTTTGAATTTTCGCGGCAGGTAGGTGTCGCCGTACATCGGCTCGGCTTCCGGTTCTCCGCCCGCGACGAGTTCTTCGTCGAGGTAGATTTCGTAATAGGCCCGGGTTTTGGGCAGGGCGTATTCGCTCCAGCCTTTCGCGTCGTTGTACACCTGCTGGGTGATGGGGTCGCGTTCAGGATTGGGTGGGGCCATCACATTGCGGTTCACGTCGCCGCAAGCCGCGATGGAGTCGAGCAGCACGGTGTGCATGCCTTTGACCAATGTTTTCACGTTGCCCTTGAGGACGCCGTGGAATTGAAAAGTCTGTCGGGTGGTGATCCGCAGGGATGGGGAAGCCACCTCGTCTGCCAGACGGTCGAGCACCAGCCATTGCTGCGGCGTGGCCTGGCCACCGGGAAGACGCACGCGGAGCATGAAGGCGAACGCTTTTTCCTTGCCGGCCTTCTTCAGGATGTTGCGCTGGTCGCGGTCGTCCTGAATGTAGAGGCCGTGGAATTTGGAAAGCTGGTTGCTACCCTCGGAAATGTTGCCCGTCGAGGTGTCGGCCAGTTCCTGGGCGATGGAACCGCGCAGATGGTGGGACTCGGCCTTCAGGCCTTCGTTGGCAACGAGCGGTTTGGCTTCGGAACTCATGAGAATGGGTAAATTGGGAAAAGAACGCTAAACGATGGAAAACAATTGGTCGAGTGGAAGAAATGACCGGCCAGGATGGGTCGGCATACCAGGACCCGAAAAGCTGGCGGAAAAAACGCCTACCGGATGAACAGGAAGCGCGCGGAGCACTTCATCTTAAGGATGGAGAAGGGCCTATGCCGAGTGGTCATTCGAATAACCTAGTTACCAAGTCGTGATTGGCAAGCGGAGAAACCTGAGCAGGTCGAAACGCCAACCACCGGCGGGCAGACCGTTCTCTGATTCTGGCAATCAGGTGTATTTCACAACTTCCTCAATCGTCGTAAGGCCGTCGTAGATGGAGCGGAGGCCGTCCTCGCGGAGGGTCGTCATACCGAGTTCGATGGCCTTTTGGCGCATCACAACCCCGGGGGCGCGGGCGTTGATCAGCTCGCGCATGGGGTCGCTGATTTTCAGAAGTTCGTAGATGCCTTTGCGGCCCTTGTAGCCGGTGTTGTTGCAATTTTCGCAGCCTTTGCCGTAGAAGAAATTTTTATCGCCGATGTCGTGAACGGAGAGGCCGAGCGAGGAAAGGACAATTTCGGTGGGCTCGTAGGCGGTTCGACAGGCGGGGCAGATTTTGCGGATGAGCCGCTGGGCGAGCACACATTCCAGGGAGGCCGAGATGAGGAAGGGTTCCACCCCCATGTCCACCAGTCGGGTGACCGCCCCGGTGGAGTCGTTGGTGTGCAGGGTGGTGAAAACCAGGTGACCGGTGAGGGACGCCTGGATGGAAATCTGGGCGGTCTCTGTGTCGCGTGTTTCCCCAACAAGAATGCGGTCGGGATCCTGACGCAGGAACGCGCGGAGGGTGCGGCCAAACGTCATGCCAATGGCTTCATTGATCGGCACCTGAATGATGCCGTCGATTTCGTATTCGACCGGGTCTTCCGCGGTGAGCAGCTTGGAATCGATCGTGTTGATCTTGCGCAGGCAGGAATAAAGCGTCGTGGTTTTTCCTGAACCGGTGGGGCCGGTAACGATAAAAATGCCGTTCGGCTTCTGGATCACATCCAGGATGTGATTGTAAATATAGTCCGGCATCCCGAGCGTTTCGAGATCGAGGTTGACGCTGGAGCGGTCGAGCACACGAAGCACGACGCTTTCACCCCAGGCGGTCGGCAGAGTCGAAACACGAAGATCGATTTGCTTGTTGTTGACGGTGCGCTGAATGCGTCCGTCCTGCGGCAGGCGGCGTTCCGCGATGTTCAGGTTGGCCATCACCTTGACGCGCGAAATGACAGGCAGCGCAAGATGGCGGGGTGGGGGATCCATTTCGTACAGCGCGCCGTCTACGCGGTACCGAATTTTGAACTCGGTTTCGAACGGCTCGAAATGGATGTCACTCGCGCGGGCGCTGATGGCTTTATCGAGGATGAGATCCACGAAGCGGATGATGGGCGCGGCATTGGCTTCGGCGGCGACGGCCTGGGCATTGAAAGCATCGGGACCTTCATCCAGCGTGACCTCGGTGTTTTCCCCGAGCTGGCTGATGATGTCGTCCATGCTCGTGACCTCGGAGCCGTAATACTCCGTGATCAGTTTGCGCACCTTGAGGGGCGGGGCGATCATCACGTGGATCTCGCGACCGAGGGCGAAACGCAGATCCTCGGGGATCTGGGTGTTCAGTGGATCGCTGAGCGTGACGTAAATCGTGTTCTCTGCCGCCCCGACGGGAAGCGCTCCGTGCAGGCGGGCAAGACCGGCGGGGATGAGGTGGAGGGTCTGCGATGCCCCGTCAAAAATATCGAGATCGACCACCTCGGTGCCGAGGGATTCGGCGATGAGCTGGTAAAACTGACCCTCCGTGAAATGCCCGCTATCGACCATGACCTGCTCAATGGGCATCTCGCCGGTGACAGATTCCTGAATGAATTGATGGGCTTGATCAGCGGTGATCCAGCCTGCATCCACAAAAATATCGGTGACTTGCTTGGCGTCCATTAGCTGTATGAGGGCCGGGGGCCAGGGGCCGGGGGCCGGGTTGGTGGCGTTGTGAGGTGATCGATTGGGGGTGGAAGCATAATCCATTGGCACTCGGCCTTCGGCCTTTGGCCCTCCTTAGTCCGCATCCGTCATGGTGGTGGTGATCACTTCTTCGGCGGTGGTCATGCCGGAGAGGACCTTGCGGACGCCGTCTTCACGCAGGGTGCGCATGCCGAGTTCGCGGGCGCGGGCCCGGAGTTGGATGGTCGTCGCGCCGTTGATGATCATGTGCCTGACCTCGTCGTCGATGGTGAAAAGTTCGAAAATGCCGCGCCGTCCCTTAAAGCCCTTTCCGCGGCACTGTTCGCAGCCGTGGGGTTTGGCCACGGCGGATTCCTCGATGTGGCGGAGGTCGATGCGCAGGGTTTTCGCCTCGTATTCGGAAAGTTCGGTCGGTTGTTTGCAGGCCGGGCAGAGACGGCGGACCAGACGCTGGGCAAGTGCCGCGCGGACGGAGCTGGAAACCAGGAACGGTTTGATCCCGATATCGACCAGACGGGCGATGGCACCCGGGGCGTCGTTGGTGTGAAGGGTCGAGAGCACCAGGTGGCCGGTAAGGCTGGCATTGATCGCGATGCTGGCGGTCTCCATGTCGCGAATCTCACCGATCATGATGATGTTTGGCGCCTGACGCAGCATGGAGCGAAGGGCGGCGGGGAAGGTCATTCCGATGTCGGCGTTGACGGGTACCTGATTGATTCCGCTGAGCTGGTATTCGACCGGATCCTCGACCGTGATGATCTTCCGGTCGGGTTTGTTCATGTAATGCAGCGACGCGTAAAGCGTCGTGGTCTTGCCCGAACCGGTGGGGCCCGTAACGAGCAGGATGCCGTCGGGCAGGTTGATCAGGCGCTCGAATTTTGCCTGGTCGTCGGAAAGAAAACCCAGATCGGGCAGACCCAGCATGAGCGAGGTCTTGTCGAGGATACGCATGACGATGCTTTCGCCGTGCACGGTCGGGATGCTGGAAACACGCAGGTCGAGCGCCTTCTGGCCGAGCTTCACCTGGATGCGGCCGTCCTGCGGAATGCGTTTTTCCGCGATGCTCATCGAGCCTGACATGATCTTCAGTCGGCTGATCACGGCGGAATGCAGCTTCTTCGGCGGACTGTGCATTTCCTGCAAAACGCCGTCGATGCGGAAGCGTACGCGGAATTTTTTCTCCAGCGGCTCGAGGTGAATGTCACTCGCGCGGTTCGTGTAGGCTTCGAGCAGGAGAGTCGAAACCAGTTTGATGATGGGTGCGTCGCCTTCAGTGGCTTCGCCTTCGTTCAGAACGAGTCCGCCTTCATCCTCGTGTTCCGAGGGAGCGTCGCCGACGCCATAAAAATCATTGATCGCCTTCTGGATGGAATCCGGCGTGGCGCAGACGTATTCGATGTCGCGGTTGAGCACGAAAGAGAGGGCGTCGGCCGTCTCCATGTCCATGGGATCGCCGATGGCCACGACAAGCGTGTCATCGTGCAGCGCGACCGGCACGGCCCGATAGCGTCGGGCGGATTCGAGGTCCATGGCCTCCATCACATCGGGCGGCGGAGCCACGGTCGCGAGATCGATAAACTCCATCCCATTCTGCGCGGCGAGCGTGCGGGAAACGTCTTCCTGCGTGATGAGGCCCTCGCCGATCAGTTCTTTGACCACACTGGCGGCTCCAGCTTTCGCGCGGGCGTCCGCGACCTGGCTTGAGGTGATAAGACCGACATCCTGGAGGATTTCGACGACGTATTCTTCGTTATGAGCCACTGTGCTGAGGATTCAGGACACGATTGCGGAAGAGGGGCGGAGGGTCAACAGGCAACTTGAGAGTTTTCGCGGGGAAAATTTGGCGATGTCCGACTTCAGGATTGAACGATAGCCGCGGGCCGCTAAACAGGATCGGAGTGTCCCCCAAATACAGAACCTATCTCATCTTCGGCGCTCCCGGCAGCGGCAAGGGAACCCAAGGCAAAACCCTCGGCAATGTGCCCCGTTTTTTCCATTGCGCCTGCGGCGATGTCTTTCGGTCGATCGACACCCGCACGCCGCTGGGCCGGGCTTTTATTGAATATTCCAGCCGCGGCGAACTGGTTCCCGATGAGGTGACGGTGGAACTCTGGCGCGTCCGGATCCAGCAGTGTGTGGAGGCGCATCAGTTCAAGCCCGACATCGATTTCCTCGTACTCGACGGCATCCCGCGAAATATTCGTCAGGCGGAGTTGATGAAACCCATCATCGATGTGCGCAAAATTTTTCACCTCAGCTGTCCGGACCGCAGCAAGTTGGTGACGCGGCTGAAGAAGCGCGCCATCAAGGACAACCGTCTCGATGATGCGAATGAGGCGGTGATCCGTCATCGTCTTGAGACTTACGATTGCGAGTCCAAGCCGCTGCTTGAGCATTACGGCAAGGACCTGACGGTGCTGATCGATGCCACCGAACCGCCGGTTGTCGTTCTGAGCAAAATTCTCGGCCACATCGTAAACGACCGTCAGCATCCCGAAGAGTTTACCGAGCTGGGCTCGCTCGACGGATAGCCGGCTTGACTTTTGGGCGGGGCGGGGTCTCCTGTGAGGCATGAACGAACAAAGCTACTCCAACCCCTACGTCGTTGCCGCGGATTCCAGTCCGGAGGCTCGCGGGCAGTTCATTCGTCGCACCTACGTGCATCTCGGTGGAGCGATTCTGGCTTTTGCGGTGGTCACCGGACTATTGATCAACTCGCCGTTTGCCGTGCCTCTCAGCAAGTTGATGGTGGGGGGCAATTACTCCTGGCTCGTCGTCATGGCGTTATTCATGGGGGTTTCCTGGCTCGCGCAAAAATGGGCGGATTCCGGGGCCAGCCTCTCCCTGCAGTATGCCGGGCTGTCGCTCTACGTGCTGGCCCAGGCCATCATCTTCGTGCCGATTTTGCTGGTCGCGAATTCGATGGCTCCGGATATCATCCCGATGGCGGGACTGATGACCGGTGGTCTGTTTCTGGGGCTCACGGCCATTGTGGTCACCACAGGGATTAATTTTTCCTTCCTGCGCGGAGCGCTGATGATCGGCGGTTTTGTGGCGCTGGGTGTGATCGTCGCGAGCATTGTCTTCGGATTTACCCTCGGCATCCTCTTCTCCGGTATCATGGTGCTCTTCGCCGGTGGGGCGGTGCTTTACAGCACATCGAATGTTTTTCACGCCTACCGCACGGACCAATATGTGGCGGCTTCGCTTTCGCTTTTCGCCTCCGTCGCGCTTCTCTTCTGGTATATCCTGCGCATCGTGATGTCGCTGCGCCGGTAGCGTCGTTTAGAAAATCGCGTGTCCGCCCCTGGGCATGCGGATCACCTTCACGGTGAGCCAGATTCCGACGCCGAGCGCGACCAGCGGTTTCAGCCACAGATTGGTCGGGCGGTAGATCCAGTCGCCGTAGTTTTCGGTGCCAAGGAGCAGCGCCACCGCGATCCAAATCAGAGTCGCCATCGGCTGGCGGCCGACCATTCCTGCATACGCGCCGAGCAGGGCGATGAAGATTCCCAGAATGATGTAGGAGTTGGTCTCGGTCCGCGGATTAAACAGCATTAGGTAAATCGCGGAGAAAAACATCACCGTAAGGGCGCGGCGCAGGGCGTCGGAGGTTTTCCACACCGCCAGCAAACACGCGCCGAACGTGACGGCCGCAGCACCGGCCCGGATGAGGGTCTGCACGGAATTCGAAAGCGTGAGACCGAATTGATCCAGCATCCCCGCGAAATCGCTCCACGTTTTTCCCGTCGGTTTGGCGGACGACCCGGTGAGCTTTTCCCAGAAGACCTCGTACTGCCACGTCACATACTTGGGATCGGGATGGAGGTAGGCGGCGGCAAACATCACGCCAAGCCAGAGAATCAGCGGGAGAATCGTTCGGGGAAAAAGCACGCCGCAGAGGAGAATGGGCACCACCGAAATCGGCTTCAGGGCCAGAGACACTGCGAGGAGGATGGCTGCGAGGTGCCAGCGGTCGCGGGCCAGCGCCAGGGCGGTCAGCAGATAGACGGCCGCCAGCGGCATGTTCACCTGCCCGTTTCGCGCACTGGAGAGCGAACAGGGGAGGACCAGCAGCGTGGCGAGTAAAAACACAGCCCCCGCCCGCTCTGGAGCGAGGTGTCGCGCGGCGGCCCAGAGTCCGAACGCCAGCGATCCCAGGCAAACCAAACGCCAG
This sequence comes from Terrimicrobiaceae bacterium, assembly GCA_041752695.1. Lineage (GTDB taxonomy): Bacteria > Verrucomicrobiota > Verrucomicrobiia > Chthoniobacterales > Terrimicrobiaceae > CALCJD01. Next base: position 30,939 of record JBGSVZ010000080.1, on the reverse strand, counting down.
AGCGGCTCGCCGACGCGTTTGGGCAGAACGTTGAACGGGGTGTAAAGCATCGCCGCCTGGGGCAGATAGAGGTAGTTGTTTTTGCCCTTGTAAAGATTGTCGCCGTCCCACCAGCGGGTGGCGGCCTTTTGGTACTCCAAAGTGGCGGTGCGTTTGTTGGGCTGTACCGCAACAATGGTGAAGACAACCACGGCCAACACGCCCCAGATCAGAAGGGCAAAACGCCGGGCCGGAACCTCGGGCAAGCGGCCGAGAAACTCCCAGGCGTCGGATACGGAACGGATACTCACGGAGCTCAGTTAAGCGAAAAAGACGGTGTGCTCGTAGCGGAAAAGGTGATGTTTTCGAAAAAGATAGACGGCTCTTCGAAATTCGCTGCCCCGGCTTGCCATGCCGGGGAAACTTCTCAATCATCCCGGGCGTGTTGCATTTTTTGACGATCTTGGGGGAAATTTTCGGGGGTTTGGCCGCGGCGGCGATTTTTACGCGCCTGGCGTATGCGGTGACGGACAAAATCGCCCAGGCTCCGGCGCTGGATTTTTTCATCAGTCTTTTCACGTGGTTGCCATGGGTCGCCGGCGCGCTGTTGGGAGGGTGGATTGGTGTTGCGGCGGCGGTGGTGGCGCAATTGCTGTTTTTGCATGCATTCTGCATGGTCCATCGCCTGCTGCGCGGGCGAAAGGGCCGCACGCTCACGGATGCCCAGGGCCGGGTGCTCGGGCCCATCCGCAATCAGCTCTGCCTGCTGGTGCAAACCCCGGCCATCATTGCCTTCGTGGGCATTCGCGCTACGGAGCTTCTGCTGTATCCTCCCATCGCCGCGCTGGGCCGCCTGCCCACCTACAAACAGTCCGAGTGGGTGAATCTCTCGCGTCACAAATACGACGGCCTCATCGGGTATGATCTGCTCTGGTGCTGGTATTGCGACTGGATGACCGGGCTCTGGTGCCTCGGCAGCGAGATGCTGCGCAACATCGAGTCGTTCTGGTGTCCGATTCGTTTTCAGAGCGACGTCAAAAATCGCCATGCGTCGATTGATTTTCCCGATGTGGAAAAATGGGCGCCCGCCGACGGGACGATGGAGGATGCGGTCAAGGCTTTCGAAAAACACTACGACGGCAAGGCGCCCAACAGCTGGTGGGGCCACTCCGACCGCAAAAAACCGGAGTGAAATTCCACCGCGTCGCCCCCAATGCGTTTTATCGGGCCCTCCGCCTGAAATCCCTGGAAGGGTATTGGGAACTCGGCCTCAGCCCGTATTCCCATGGCATGCGGCTGCGCATGGGGCTGGCCGGACGACCGCCTGCGGTGCTCGATGTTTGCCTCGGGCAGAATCCGGGACTGTTGCTGCCGGTTCTCTCTGCGGTGATTCGCTGCTTGGATCCCCTGGCGGAAAACGCTTCGTGCCGGGAGGTTGATGAGGTCTTCCCCTGGGCGGGCACCCGGCCGGATCTGGCCCTCCATTTGGACGAATTACTTGGCGAGGAGATGGCGGTCGTTGCGGGAACAAGGTAGGCGTCCTTGAGCTTTCGCCGGGCCGTGCTAGGATCCTTGATCGTGGTTCGCGTTGTAACGAATGTTTTCTGGCTCGCCTTCTTGTTGGACGGCGTGAATTCCCTGATCGGTGAGGGTTTTTTCCCCGGTGGGTCAGCTTCGCCTCTTTATGGCGTGAGGGTGGCTTTTTCCGTTGCCGTGGTGCTGGCCAGCCTGTTCGTGGCGCTCATGGTGGCGACAACACCACGGGCACCGAAACGCATTCTGGTTCCGCTGCTCCTTTTCACCTGGTGGGCAGGGTTGGCGCAGGGGTTTCCGCTGGGGTTTCTCAAAATTCCGCAGTTTATGCTGGGCATTTCCCTCTGCCAAATTGCCTTGGCGGTATTGCTCTTTGTGTTTTTTCGCCACCAGGAAAGCCGCTGGCCGTTTGTTCCGGCCGAACGTCCGGCCTTTGCCTGGAAACATGCCATTCTGGGCCTTCCGGTCGTGGCGTTGTTCTTTGGGGTGTTTTTTGTTCTGGCGGTTTTTACCAGTCTCTCCGGCCAGTTGGAGGCGGCGAGCGGCGGCTATGTCAAGTTGCGACCGGACGGGATTTATCTGCTGGAGCGGCGCTTTCAGTCCGGGGACCGGGAGGTTCATCTTTCGGGCATGATGCACATCGCGGAAGAGGAGTTTTACACCGATCTGCTGCCCGATGAGGATCCTGCCTTGCCGTCGGTGGTCTTGATCGAGGGCGTGACCGATCGCGACAACCGCCTCGGCGATGACAGCCTGTCCTACGCGCGTCTGGCGAGCATGCTCAGCATTTCGTCCCAAGAGGACAGTGTGTTCATGGAGAAGGTTTCTGCCGGCCTCCGTCGGCACCGCGAGCAAGCTGAGCGGTCCGAATCGGAGAGCCGCGAAGCCCCTGCCGAGCCGGAGTCCGGGTCGATGGACTTCGTCCACGCCGATGTGGATGTCAGCACCTTTCATCCCAAAACCATCGCGTTTCTCCTGATGGTGATGAGCACATTTCAAGCAGAAGACTGGCCGTCCTTTCTGAAAAAATTCTCCGAAAGTTCCGGCCCGTTGAACGACGAAGCCGCGCAAAAGCAGGTGATTCAGGACATCCTGCATTCGCGGAACGACCGGCTGGTTTCCGAGATCGAAACTTCCCTGAAAGATTACCGGAGAGTCATCATTCCCTGGGGCGCGCTGCATCTGACGGGAGTGGAGTCCTGGCTGCGCACGCATGAGTTTGTGCAGTCGGGCGAGACAGAGCGTAAAGCACTCGGGTTTTGGTAGGCCGCCTAGGGCGGAAGGAAAGTGCGAGTGAAGGGCAAAAGGGAAAAACCTCTTTACCCCCCTTTCACCTTCCCCTTCACTTCTCACTCTTGAGATGAAGATCATTGATCGATATGTCGGCGGCAGCGTCATTGCGACGGCGCTCTTCGGAGTGATCGTACTGAGCCTTGTGCTCGTGCTTGGGAAAGCCATCAAGGAGCTGCTGGAGATTGTGATCAACAATCCGGACATTCCCATCTCGACCGTGCTCATGTTCATGGCTCTGGGCTTGCCGTTTTCCCTCACCTTTACCATCCCCTGGGGGCTGCTCACCGCGCTGCTTCTCGTGTTCGGACGGATCTCGGCGGATAATGAGCTCATTGCGCTCAAGTCCAACGGCGTAAGCATTCCCCGCATCTGTGCGCCCGTTTTTATTGTCGCGATTGTCCTGACCGCCCTGTGTTGCTGGATCAATATCGAGGTGGCACCATGGGCCGAACAAAAAATCACGAAGACCCTCACGGACATTGTCACCAGCAATCCGGCGGCGCTGTTTCGGGGCGACGAGGTGGTGGATCAATTCCCGGACCGTCGCGTTTATGTCGGTTCCAAAGACGGGGACGCGCTCAGAAATATCACGATGTTCGAGCTGGCGGAGGGCAACGAGCCGATCAAGATGGTCCATGCGAAGGAAGGGGTGATCAAACCGGATCCGGAAAATTCCCGGCTGTTGATCCACTTGAAGGATGCCCGTTTCGAGCAGCGGGATGAAAAAGACCCGCGCGACATCACCAAAATCCGGCAGGGCATCGTGGTCTCCGAGGGGGTCTTTCCGATTCCTCTCGACGAATTCTACAAAGAGCACCTGAGCGGGCGACGCTTGAGTTCCTACCCGCTGCCGGAACTTTTGCAGTTTATCCGGGATGGAGCAGATGGAAAACTTCTCGAGGCCCGGGTTGAGTTGAACAAACGTTTCTCGGCCTCCCTGGCCTGTTTCGCTTTTGCCCTCATCGCCATTCCCCTCGGCATCACGACCCACCGCAAGGAAACTTCCGTGGGTTTCGCACTCAGCCTCACGGTGGCCTTCACCTATTTTTTCTTCATCATCATGGCGGACACCTTTCGAAATGTTCCGGCGGCGCATCCCGCTCTTCTCATCTGGGTTCCCAATATCCTTTTCATCACGCTCGGCACGGTGCTCTTCTGGAGGCTTACCAAAAAGTAAGGGCTCATTCCCTAAAAAACAGCTTGCCTTCCCGGGCGGGGCATGATTCTTTTTGACCCCTTTTCCGCAGACCGGCCGTGCACCACACGCTCACCCACGCGGACACTCTCTATATTCCTATGGCTAAAGAAATCGTCGGACAGATCAAATTGCAAATTCCCGCCGGGCAGGCGAATCCCGCCCCTCCGGTCGGCCCCGCGCTGGGTCAGCAGGGCGTCAACATCATGGCCTTCTGCAAGGAGTTCAACGCTGCGACGCAGAAGCAGGCCGGCGACATCCTTCCGGTCGTCATCACCGTTTTCAAAGACAAAAGCTTCACCTTCATCACCAAGTCGCCCCCGGCCTCGATTCTGCTTAAAAAGGCGGCTGGCCTTGCTTCCGGTTCGAAGGAACCGAACAAAACCAAGGTGGCCAAGCTGACCAAGAAGCAGATCATGGACATTGTGAAAATCAAGATGAAGGACATGAATGCCCGCGACGAGGAAGCCGCTTTCCGCACCATCAGTGGCACTGCCCGCCAGATGGGCATCGAAGTCGGCGAATAAATAATTTACCCGGGGAATCGGCCTTACGGTCGGCCCTGCAAGGTTTTCAACACCGCCCGTCGCTTGCGACCGGCGGTGTTTTGGTTTTTGCGGGAAAGGTGGTTGTCCTGGCCGTCAAATATGGCCGCTTCGTCGCAGTTCCGTTCTACGGCTGGTTATTTTTGAGAAAGGATATCATGAGCTTTTCCCAAGCCTGGGTGTTTTTGCCCAGCCACACGAAATGCCCCGTTCCTTGAACGGAGACGAGATTCGCGGTGGGGATGTTCGGGGCGATGAGGTTTTTGGCCTCGTCGTGATTTCCACTCGAATCCCATGCGCCTTGAATGATCTGAACGGGAACGGTGACACTCTGTAGAATTCCCTCGTTCACCCAATCCTGCCAGGGGTCGATCGAGTGGGCGTCCTTGATGTCGTTGTAAATTCCTTCGCGCCGGAAGCTGTATGGCGTCAGGGAATAAACGAAACTGCGCAGAAAGGTCCTTTGCTGGGGTGTCTGCTTAACGTGGCGGATGCGCTGCTCCAGCTCCGCTGCAGGCATGGCGTCCAGCACATCCGTGCGCAGAACAACCTCGGCCGTGTCGCGAATGTCATCGCGGGCCGCTTGATACAAGATCCATGTGGCCACATCCAGGAGCTCGACGGCGTCATCGTCAGCGATCAACGCGCGCATGTCGTCATAGAGTCCGCCAGGCGCAAAGTCGCCGGGATGAGCTCCCACCCCTTGCATCACGCAAGCCCAGATCCTGTCCGGGTGGAGGACCGCCATCTGAAAAGCTGGAAGCGTGCCGGCGGAAAATCCGATCACGGCCGCCTGATCGATGTCGAGGCTGTCCATCAGGGCTATCATGGCCTCAGCTTGTTCCTCCGCGGATTCGCCCACCGAAAGCGGCGTACGGAGATAACCGGGGCGGGAGACGCCGATGACCGTGAATCCCTTATCGAGGAGAATTTCACCCATTCGGAACGAGGCGTCATAGCCTTCAAAGGCTCCGTGCAGGCAGATTACAACGGGACCGGAGCCCCGCTTTTTGTATTCAATGGGTCCGGCGGTTGTCACGATCAGCCTGCTTTCGGCATTCAACTCACGTTGCCGGCGGGCCAGCCACCGATCGAATCCCCCGAGGTTGACCTGCGGGCTTTCGTTGTAAATCTGCACAACCGCGTCGAATGGGGTTGCCGACTGGAGAGGGACGCTGGAAATTCCTCCCAGCGCGATCGCGATCAAAAGGAGCTTTTTCATATGGGGGTAATCGTGCGACCAGTGTGACGCTGCGTTTCCAGAATGCAACCGTGTTGCGGGCGACGCTGGTGGGCGGTCAAGGAAAATGGAGAAAATCCAAGTTTTCTATTGACCCATGCATGACATTTCCTATTCTTACGAGTTCCCGCCGAGGGAGTCACTCAACCTTTTACGCAGGAGACTCGTTATACCGGGTCGCTCGAACTGCTCACATTATGCAACACAAACGCAGCAAACGTTATCGCGCCGCCGCCGAAAAGGTGGACGGAAAACAGAAGTATCCGCTTTCCGAAGCAATCAAAACTCTGAAAACCCTCCCTCCGACGAAGTTCGATCAGACAGTGACCCTGTCCTTCAAACTCGGAGTGGATCCCAAACAGAGCGATCAAATGGTGCGCGGCACCTGCCCTCTCCCGCACGGGTCCGGCAAAAATGTCCGCGTCCTGGTCTTCGCCACCGGCTCCGCCGCCGAGGCTGCCAAGGAAGCTGGGGCCGAGTTTGTCGGTTACGAAGAGCTGATCAAAAAAGTCACCGGGGGATTCTCCGATTTCGACGTCGCCGTTGCCACGCCCGCCGCCATGGCCGAAGTCAAAAAGCTCGGTAAAGTCCTCGGGCCGCGTGGTTTGATGCCAAACCCGAAGACCGGCACCGTCACCGACGACACCGCACGGGCGGTCAAAGAAGTGAAGGCCGGACGTGTCGAGTTCAAGCTCGACAAAAACGCGAACGTCGCCGTTCCCGTGGGTAAATTTTCCTTCAACGACGACGCGCTCGTCGAAAACGGCACCGCGGTGATCGCGGCGGTGGTTCGGGCCCGTCCCGCCTCGGCCAAGGGTTCTTTTGTCGAAACCATCACCCTGAGCGCCACGATGAGCCCAGGCCTGAGCGTTGACCCGGCTCCATTCCTCAAAAACTAACGGTCTCCCTCACGAAACTTTCAACCATTCACTCCTAAGATGAGACCCGAAAAATCCAACATCGTTGCCGACGTTCAGACCAAGCTCAAGGCTTCGCCGTTCCTCCTTATCGCCGATTACGGCGGCATGCAGGTCAAACATTTCGAAGAACTCCGCACCCGCCTCGCTGCGGCCAATGCCGAGATTCATGTCGTCAAAAACACCTTCATCAAGCGTGCGGCCAAGGAACTTGGCATGCCCGAATTGAACGGTGCGCTGAGCGGTCAAACCGCCATGATCACCGGCGAAAGCGACATCTGCGCTGCCGCCAAGGTCCTCAAGACCTTCGTGGCCGAGTTCACCAAGCCGCCCGTGAAGGCCGGCATCCTCGACAACGCGATCCTCAGCGCCGAGCAGGTTCAGGCCCTCGCCGACCTTCCTTCCAAGGATGTCCTCCGGGGCAAACTGCTCGGACTTCTGCTCGCACCCGCCACCAGCCTCGTCCGCGTGCTCAACGAGCCCGGCACCAGTTTGGCCCGCGTGCTCAAAGCGAAGGCCGAAGCCGCCGCCGCCTAAAATTTCCACAATTTCCCTCCGCGTTGAAGCCACGCGGAGGGAGCTCACAAAAACACAAATAGGTTCTTCGTCGGGCCGGCGGCTGCCGGCCTCAAATGCCCTGAGGCTTCGGGGTGCGACGACACCACACATATACATACAATGGCAGACACAACTACACTCGTGGATCAGCTCAGCGGCCTCACCGTCTTGGAGATCGCTGACCTGGTGAAACAGCTCGAAGAAAAATGGGGCGTCAGCGCCGCCGCGCCTGTCGCGGTCGCCGCCGCTGGTGGCGGAGCAGCCGCTGCCCCCGCCGCCGAAGAGAAAACCTCCTTCGACGTCATCCTCACCGAAGCCGGCGGAAACAAAATCGCGGTCATTAAAGAAGTCCGCGCCGCTGTCGCCGGTCTGGGCCTCGCCGAAGCGAAAGCCCTCGTCGAAAGCGCTCCCAAGGCGCTCAAGGAAGGTGTCACCAAGGAAGAAGCCGAAGAGATCAAAAAGAAGATCGAAGCGGCTGGCGCCAAGGTCGAAATCAAATAACTTCCCGCCACCCACGGTAACGCGGCCGAAAATAAATAAAAATTTTCGGCTTGCGTTCCCGGTGGAGGGCAACAAAATCACAATTCCGCCGAATCTCGTCTCCGCTATCTGCATCGTCCGGTAAACGCCACTATTTTGCGTCCCCGCACGAGTCTGGAAGTTCTTCCGGGCTCGCGTGAGGGCGCTTTGTCTTGTCCGGATATTGCACCCTGCTTTCCACGCTGATCGGCCCACATCCCGCAACCCACCATCGTCTCATGTCTGAACGCATCTACTTCGGCAAACTCAAGGAGGCCATCCAGCCCCCGAATCTCATCGAGCTGCAGATCAATTCCTATAACGAATTTTTCCAAAAGGATGTGGATCCGTCCAAACGCAAGGCCATCGGTCTGCAGGCGGTGTTTAAGGAATTTTTCCCGATCTTCGGGTTTGAGGAAAAATCCAGTCTCGATTTTGTCAGTTACGAACTTGGCGAACCCAAGATGTCTTCCATCGAGTGCCAGCGCGAAGGCCAGACTTTCAGCGCGCCTCTTTATGTGACGTTCCGTTACAAGGACGAACGCGCCACCAAGGAAGAAAAAGTCTACATGGGCGAGATCCCGCTCATGACCCCGCAGGGGACGTTTGTCATTAATGGCGCTGAGCGCGTGGTGGTGAGCCAGTTGCACCGCTCCCCGGGCATCTGTTTTGAGACCAGCGTTCATCTCAACGGCAAGCTACTCCACGGCTTCCGCATCATCCCGGATCGCGGTTCGTGGATTGAAGTGCAGTTCGACACCAGTGATCTGCTTTATGTCTATCTTGATCGTCGCAAACGCCGCCGCAAATTTCTGGCGACCACGTTCCTGCGCGCCCTCGGTCATCCCTCCGATGAGGACATCATCAAGCTCTTTTACACGATCGTTGACCTCAAACTCAGCGAATCCCTCGACGAGGAAGAAGTCGCCACCAAGGTTCTGATCGAAGACGTCCGGGACGGCGAAATCACCGTTGCCCGTGCTTTCGAGCCGCTGAACGCCGCCACGATCCGTCAACTCCTCTCTCTCGGCCACAAGACCGTCAAAGTGGTGGATACGAAGGACGATGACACCATCATCAAGTCCCTCAAAAAGGATCCAGCCCACGACGAAGACGAGGCGCTCAAGGACATCTACCGCAAGCTGCGCCCTGGCGATCCGCCCACTGTGCAGAATGCGCGCAGCATGCTCAAGCGCCTCTTTTTCGATCCGAAGCGCTACGATCTCGGTCGCGTCGGTCGCCACAAAATCAATCAGAAGCTTGGTCTCAAAGTCACCGAGGAAGAGCGCATCCTCACCAAGGAAGACTTCATCGCCGCGATGAAATATTTGGTCAATCTGCGGTCCGGTGAAGGGATGACCGATGACATCGATCACCTCGGTAGCCGCCGCGTCCGGACGGTGGGCGAACTTCTCGCCAACCAGTGCCGAGTGGGCCTCGCCCGCACCGAACGTCTGGTGCGCGAGCGGATGACTTTGTTCGATGCCGGCGTCGATCAGATCACACCGCAAAAGCTGATCAATCCGAAGTCGCTCAGCGCCGTCGTTCGCGATTTCTTCGGCCGTTCCCAGCTGAGCCAGTTCATGGATCAGACGAACCCGCTTTCCGAACTGACCCACAAACGTCGTCTCTCCGCCCTTGGGCCGGGAGGCCTCAGCCGCGATCGTGCAGGTTTCGAAGTCCGCGACGTGCATCCTTCGCATTACGGTCGCATCTGCCCGATTGAAACGCCGGAAGGTCCGAACATCGGTCTGATCAGCTCGCTGAGCACCTTTGCGCGGGTCAACGAATTCGGTTTCATCGAAACGCCTTACCGCACGGTGAGCAACTCGCAGGTGAGCGACGAAGTTGTTTACCTGAGCGGCGACCGCGACGAAAATTTCTACATCGCCCAGGCGAATTCCACGGTGGACGCCAAGGGGAATTTTACGGCCGAGAAGATTTCCGCACGTTACCGCGGTGACTTCGTGGAAGTGGAGCCCGACAAGATCCAATACATGGATGTGTCGCCGAAACAGCTCGTCTCCGTGGCGGCCGGCCTCATTCCGTTCCTCGAACACGATGACGCCAACCGTGCGTTGATGGGTTCGAACATGCAACGCCAGGGTGTGCCTCTCCTCATTTCCGATTCGCCGCTTGTCGGCACCGGACTGGAAGCACGGGTTGCCCAGGATTCCAAGGCCGTCATTTTGGCCGAAGCTCCTGGCAAGGTGGCCTCCGTCACCGGCAGCTTCATCATCACGACCAAGGATGGCGAAATGCCCGAAGGCAAAAAGAAGATCAAGAACGATCCGGAGAACGGCGTCTGGGTCTACGAGATGCGCAAGTTCATGCGCTCGAATGCCAGCACCTGCATTAACCAGAAGCCTATTGTTCACAAAGGCCAGGTCATCAATAAGGGCGACGTGATCGCCGATGGTCCTAATACCGAAAAAGGCGAACTCGCCCTCGGCCGCAACGTGCTTGTCGCGTTCATGCCTTGGAACGGCTACAACTTCGAGGATGCCATCATGATCTCCGAGAAGGTGGTGAAGGAAGACATCTACACGTCCATCCACATCGACGAATTCGAAATCGGTGCCCGCGACACCAAACTCGGACCCGAAGAAATCACCCGCGATATTCCCAACGTCAGCGAAGAAGCCCTGCAAAACCTCGGCCCCGACGGTGTCATTCGCATCGGTGCGGAAGTCAAACCCGGCGACATTCTTGTCGGTAAGATCACGCCGAAGAGCGAAACCGAACTGGCTCCCGAAGAACGCCTCCTGCGCGCCATCTTCGGGGAAAAGGCGGCGGACGTTAAGGACACTTCGCTGACCGTTCCTTCGGGCACCTACGGCATCGTGATGGACGTCAAGGTTTCCTCCAAAAAAGAGGTCACCCGCAGCAAAATGACGCCGACCGAGTCCAAGCGTCAGCAGAAGATGATCATGGAGGACTACAAGAAGCGTAAGGACGATCTGCACGAGCAGCTCACCGCCGCGCTCTCCAACATCCTGCTCAACGAAAAAATTCCGCTCGACGTCGTCAACGCGCAAACCGGCGAAATCATTATCCCGGCGAACCGCAAGATCACTAAGCAGCTTCTCCGCAAGCTCGCCGCCGTGTATGACCACATCGAGATCGACCCAAGCCCGATCCGCAACAAAATCCGCGAGATCATCGGACAATACGAACACCGGTTCGAAGACCTCGAGCGCGAGAAAGACCAGAACCTCGGCCGCATCGAAAGCGGTGACGACGTGGATCCCGGCATCATCAAGCAGGTCAAAGTCTACATCGCCAGCAAACGCAAGCTTTCCGTCGGTGACAAGATGGCCGGCCGCCACGGAAACAAAGGCGTCGTCGCCAAGATCGTTCCCGAGGAAGACATGCCTTACCTCTCGGACGGAACTCCGGTGGACATCGTGCTCAATCCGCTCGGCGTGCCGAGCCGCATGAACGTCGGTCAGGTTTTGGAAACCCACCTTGGTGTGGCTGCCAAAGCCCTCGGATTCAAGGTCGCCACGCCCGTCTTCGACGGTATCTCCGAAGAGAAAATCAAGGAATACCTCCGCGAGGCGAGCACCAAGGAAAACTACCGTTGGGTCAACGAAACCGGCAAGTCGACCGTCTATGACGGCCGCACCGGCGAAGCCTTCGACCAGCAGGTCGTGGTCGGTTACATCTACATGCTCAAACTCGGCCACTTGGTCGCGGACAAGATCCACGCCCGTGCGGTCGGACCCTACAGCCTCGTCACCCAGCAGCCGCTGGGAGGCAAAGCCCAATACGGCGGCCAGCGCTTCGGCGAAATGGAAGTCTGGGCGCTCGAGGCCTACGGGGCGGCTTACACCCTGCAGGAACTTCTCACCGTCAAATCGGACGACGTTCAGGGCCGCACCCGGATCTACGAATCCATCGTCAAGGGCGACAACTCGCTCGAAGCGGGAACACCGGAATCCTTCAACGTCCTGATCAAGGAAATGAAGGGCCTCTGCCTCGACGTTCGCGTCGGCGGCAAGGAACCGTCCCTCACGGAATCAGCCGCCTGATCCCAACCACGAAGACAACACAAAGAAACAACAGACGTTGCTATGAAAGAATCGAATATCGGAGAAATCTTCGGGGAGCAGAGGGCGCTGGGATTTGACGAAGTCGGCATCACCGTTGCCGCGCCGGATAACGTCCGCGCGTGGAGCAAGGGCGAAGTCAAAAATCCTGAGACCATCAACTACCGCACCTTCAAGCCCGAAAAAGGCGGCTTGTTCTGCGAGCGTATTTTCGGCCCCACCCGGGATTGGGAATGCTCGTGCGGAAAATACAAACGCATCAAACACAAGGGTGTCGTTTGTGATCGTTGCGGTGTCGAAGTCACGCTGAGCCGCGTGCGCCGCGAGCGCATGGGCCACATCGACCTCGCCGTGCCGGTTTCCCACATCTGGTTTTACAAGTGCATGCCTTCGCGCATCGGCCTCATGCTCGACATGACCAGCCGCCAGCTCGAGCGCGTGATCTATTACGAGGATTACATCGTGATCGATCCGGGCAATACCCCTCTCACCAAGTGCCAGCTCCTCACCGAGCCGGAATTTCGCGAGGCCGAAGACCAGTATGGCGATTCTTTCGTCGCCGGCATGGGAGCCGAAGCGATTCAGAAGCTTCTCGCCGCCGTGGATCTGCAGAATCTCAACGACGAGATCGAAGTGCAGATGGGCTCGACCCGCAGCAAGCAGCTCCGCAAGAAGCTGGCCAAGCGCCTCAAGCTCGTCCAGGGCTTCATGACGTCGAAGACTCGTCCCGAGTGGATGATCCTCAACGTGCTGCCCGTCATTCCTCCGGACCTGCGTCCGCTGGTTCCGCTCGAAGGCGGCCGCTTCGCCACTTCCGATCTCAACGATCTTTATCGCCGCGTCATCAACCGCAACAACCGTCTCAAGACGCTGTTGCAGCTCAAGACGCCCGAAGTCATCATCCGCAACGAAAAGCGCATGCTGCAGGAAGCGGTGGACGCCCTGTTCGACAATGGCCGTCACGGCCGCGCTGTCACGGGAGCCGCCAACCGTCCTCTCAAATCCCTCAGCGACATGCTCAAGGGCAAAGGTGGCCGTTTCCGTCAGAACCTTCTCGGCAAACGCGTCGATTACTCCGGCCGTTCCGTCATTGTCATCGGACCCGAACTCAAGCTCAACCAGTGCGGTCTTCCCAAGAAGATGGCGCTCGTTCTGTTCGAGCCTTTCATCATCCGCCGCCTTAAGGAGCAGGGCCATGTGCACACCGTGCGCAGCGCCAAGAAGCTCATCGAGCGCCAGACGCCGGAAGTGTGGGACATCCTCGACGAAGTCACGAAGGGACACCCGGTTCTTCTGAACCGCGCGCCCACTCTGCACCGTCTTTCGATCCAGGCTTTCGAACCGCAGTTGATCGAAGGCGAGGCCATTCGAATTCACCCGCTCGTTTGTACGGCTTACAACGCCGACTTCGACGGTGACCAGATGGCGGTGCACGTGCCTCTTTCGGTGGAGGCTCAGATGGAAGCCCGCATGCTTATGCTGGCTCCGAACAACATCTTCTCGCCTTCCAGCGGCAAGCCGATCACCACGCCTTCGCAGGATATTCCGCTCGGGTGCTACTACCTCACGCAAAAGCCGCGCGAGGACCAGGGCGACCGTCGCCTCCCGCTTTTCGCGGATCCTTCCGAGGTCGAACTCGCCCTCGACGAAAAGGCCGTCGCCACCCACACCCGCATCCGGTACAAAAACCCGGATTTCGGTCTCGATACCGTTTACGGCAACAAGGAAGCCAAGATCCTGGAAACCACTGCCGGTCGCGTGATCTTTAACCAGATCTGGCCCGAAGAACTCGGTTTCTACAACAAGGTTTGCGGCAAGAAGCAGCTTTCCGACGTTATCTGGCGTTGTTACAAAGCCGTCGGCCAGGCGCGCACAGTCGAAACCCTCGACCGTCTCAAGGAGATGGGCTTCCGCTCGGCCACCAAGGCGGGCATCTCCATCGGAATCACCGACATGATCATTCCGAAGGAAAAAGCCACCCAGTTGGAGAAGGCTTACAAGGAAATTGCCGAGGTCGAAAAACAATACCGCCGCGGTATCATCACGGACGGCGAGCGCAAAAACAAAGTGCAGGATATCTGGACCCACACGGGCGAAGAACTGGCCAACGCGCTTTTCCGCACGCTCGAATTCAACGACGGCAAGAAGGAAATGAACCCCGTGTTCATGATGGTCGATTCCGGCGCCCGAGGCAACCGCACCCAGGTCAAGCAGTTGGCCGGCATGCGCGGGCTCATGGCCAAACCCTCCGGCGAAATCATCGAGCAGCCGATTCTTTCGAACTTCCGCGAAGGTCTGTCGGTGTTGGAATACTTCATCTCGACCCACGGCGCCCGCAAGGGTCTGGCCGATACGGCTCTCAAGACGGCCGACTCCGGTTACCTGACCCGCAAACTCGTTGACGCGTCCCAGGACGTGATCATTTACCTCGAGGATTGCGGCACGGTTAACGGCATCGTCGTCCGGCCCATCTACGAAGGGGACGAAGAAGTCGTCAGCCTTTCCACTCGCATCATCGGACGCACCACCTGCGAAACGGTCAAGGATCCTGTCACCGGCAAAGCCGTGGTCAAATCCGGCCAGATCGTGGACGAGGAAGCGGCCACCGCTCTGGAAAAGGTCGGCCTCGAACAGCTCAAGATTCGCTCCGCGCTCACTTGCGAAGCGAAACGGGGCATCTGTGCCAAGTGTTACGGACGCAACCTCGCCACCGGTGGAAACATCAAGCTCGGCGAGGCGGTCGGCATCATTGCCGCCCAATCCATCGGCGAACCCGGCACGCAGCTCACCATGCGAACCTTCCACGTGGGCGGAACCGCGAGCCAGACCTTCAAACAGCCCATCATCAAGGCCAAGAACGAAGGTACGGTCCGCTTCAACGAACTCAAAGTTGTCGAAACCACTGAGAAAAACTTCGTGGTGCTCAACAAGAACGGTTCGTGCAGCGTTCACGCCAAGGACGGCCGCGAGCTCGAGAGCTACAACATTGTCATCGGTTCCGTGATCGCCATCGCCGACGGCGGCACGGTGAAGAAAGGGGAAACCTTTATCCAATGGGATCCTTACAACGTTCCGATCATCACGGAAAAAGCCGGTAAGATCGAATTCCGCGACATGATTCCCGGCGTCACCATCCGTAAGGAAGTCGACGAAGCCACCGGCGTCATGGGAACCGTCGTCATCGAACACAAGGAGGATTTGCACCCGCAGATCGTCATCGTGGGCGATGCGAAGGAAATCCTCGCCAGCTATTCGATTCCCGCTGGTGCTCACGTCGAGGTGAAGGAAGGCCAGAAAATTCCGGCCGGCACCCGTCTCGCCCGAACCCCGCGCAAAATTGCGAAGACCAAGGACATCACCGGCGGTCTGCCGCGTGTGGCCGAACTCTTCGAGGCGCGCCGCCCGAAAGACGCAGCCGAGATCGCCAAGATCGAAGGTATTGTGGATATCGGTGGCACGGTTCGCGGCAAGCGTCGCCTGCTCGTCAAGGACGCCGACACCGGCGCCGAGGAAGAGCACCTCATCCCGCTCTCGAAACACATCATCGTCTTCAAGGGCGATCTGGTGAAAAAAGGGCAGCAACTCACCGAGGGGCCGGTCGTTCCTCACGAAATTCTCGAGGTTTGCGGACCTCAGGAGCTTCAAGAGCATCTGCTCAACGAAGTCCAGGAGGTTTACCGCCTCCAGGGTGTCGAGATCAACGACAAGCACATCGAAATCATCGTGCGCCAAATGCTGCGCAAGGTGAAAATCACCGACCCGGGCGACACCAGTCTGCTCTGGGGCGATCAGGTGGACCGTCTGGATTTTGCAGCGGAAAACGAAAAAGTCATCGAGAAAGGCGGCAAGCCTGCCGAAGCCAGCCCCGTGCTGCTTGGCATCACCAAAGCCTCGCTCGAAACCGACAGCTTCATTTCCGCGGCGTCTTTCCAGGACACCACCCGCGTTCTCACCGAAGCCGCCACACTGGGCAAGGTGGACCGTCTGCGCGGTTTCAAGGAAAACGTCATCATGGGGCATCTCATCCCCGCGGGCACCGGATTCCACACCAACCGCGAAATCGATATCGCCCACATTGGCGATTCCTTCCAGTCGGAACCCGAACCTCACAAAGCAGCCAGCTAACACTCCACCAGTCGGAGATGCCCACCAACCCAACCGGAAAAACGACGGAAAATATTGTCTCCATACGTCTTTCCTCCACCTCCATCTCTGACTAAACCACTACCATGCCTTCTAACGTCGAAATTATGACAGAACTTCTGGAAGCTGGCGTCCATTACGGACACCAGACCAAACGATGGAATCCTAAAATGAAGGATTTCATCCTCGAAGAGAAAAACTCCATCTACATCATTGATCTCTCGATCACCGTGGATCAGCTCGCCAAGTCGGCGGCTTATCTGGGTGACCTCGTCAAGGGTGGGGGCAAGATTCTCTTCGTCGGAACCAAAAAGCAGGCGCAGGAAGCCGTCAAGGAAGCCGCGCAGGCCACCGGACAGTTCTGGGTCAATCAACGTTGGCTGGGCGGCACGCTCACCAATCTTCAAACCATCCGCCGCAGCGTTGCCCGTCTGCGCGAATTCCAGGAGATGGAAAAAACCCCGGCCTTTGCCAAGTTGAACAAAGCCGAGGCCTCCGCTCTTCGTCGTGAAGCCACCAAGTTGTTCCGCAACCTGGAAGGTGTTCTCAACATGGACAAACTTCCCGACGCGCTCGTCATCATCGACACGCCCCGCGAAGAAATTGCCGTGGCCGAAGCCGCCCGTTTGAAAATCCCCATCGTGGCCATCGTGGACACCAACAGCAATCCCGAGAAAATCGACTATCCGATTGCCGGAAACGACGACGCCATCCGCTCCATTCGTGTCATCCTGCAAAAGCTGGTGGACGCCATTGCGCAGGCTCAGGGCGCACGCGGCAAGACCGCAGCTCCCAGCGATCTCGAAGCTGTCTCTGAATAAGGAATCCAAGTTTTAAGGACGACGCGGTTCTCCGTTCTCCGGAGACCGCGCTCTGGTTCTTAAAATTTCATTGCTCATAGAATAACGAAAGAATCGGGTCGAGGGTTATTGCTCCGCCCGGCTCCCAAACTTAGAATTGTTATGGCTGAAACTACTCCCGCTCTCGTCAAAGAACTCCGCGAAAAAACCAACGCGGGCATGATGGATTGCAAAAAGGCACTCGATGAAACCGCTGGCGATCTCGCCAAGGCCGAAGAGCTGCTCCGCAAAAAAGGCATTGCAAAAGCGGGGGCAAAGTCCTCCCGCGCCGCGAAGGAAGGCATCATTGCCTCTTACATTCATTTGCAGGGCAAAGTCGGTGTGCTGGTCGAAATCAACTGCGAAACCGACTTCGTCGCGAAGAACGAAATCTTCCGCGAATTTGTCAAAGATATCACCCTGCACATTGCGGCCTCCCATCCGCTATATGTTTCCCGGGAACACGTTCCGGACAGCCTCATCGCCGCGGAACGCGATATTTTCGCCGCTCAGGTGACCGGCAAACCGGCCAACATCGTGGACAAAATTGTCGATGGCAAAATTGACAAATTTTACGGCACGGTCTGCCTGCTGGAGCAGGCCTTCATCAAAAACCCCGATCTCACGATCAAGGATCTGGTGAATACCAAAATCGCGGAACTGGGCGAAAACATCATCGTCCGCCGCTTCACCCGCTACATGGTGGGCGAGGATCTGGCTGGAAATTAGATCACCGGCACCGGGCGGGAAAGCGCCCCCGTTTAAAAACCGCCGCAGAGTTCCCGAAGGGACACCTGCGGCGGTTTGCCGTTTTGAGGAGTGACCGACGTTTCCCGCGCGGGTTGGCGGAGGGCGCAGCTAGAAACTGGACGTCATCTCCCGGCGTTTTCGACGCAAGCCATTCAGCCTCTGTGACCTTCCGTAAATTCATTTTCCGATTTTAGGCTTAATTATCAAACCGTTTCACGAAGGCGGCTACGGAGCCGTCGGTCTGGTTGGCTTCCTACTCTTCATCACATTTCGCGTATGGTCATAAGACAATCGAGCCGCCCTCGGCGAGGGAAGCGCGGAGTTCTGCCGTGTTCACATCGCGGGCGGCGCGGTTGTGTTTCAGCGCGAGAAACGCCGCCGTTCCCGCCGCCTCGCCGGTCTGGTTCATGTTAACCATCACGCGGATGGCGGCGTGGGCCTGTTCGTCGGCATCGATAAATCGTCCGGCGGCCAGCACGTTGTCGAAGGGACCGTCGGGCACGAGGGTCCGGTAGGGAATTTGATAGAAGGTGGGGTTTTCGGCGGTCTCTGCCCTCCACCGCGACTTTTCGGCCGGTAGTCCGGGTCGCTCGTAACTTTCGCGGCCGTCGAGGTAGCGGAAGGTGATCCCGGGCTTTTCGTGGTGGTGAATATCCACGCGGTAGGAGCCATTGGCAATGGCGTCGGGAAACGTGCGGCCATGCAGAACTTCATCGCCGGTAAGACGGTGCAGGCAGCGCACGTGGCGGGTTTCCCGGATGCCGATGCGGGCGGGCAGGCCCTGGAGGGAAAGCCGGGAATCCGGCGCATATTTGCGGAAAATGTCCTGGATGGCGCGCACCTGGCGGCGGCCTTCAATTTCCGCCCGGGCAAGTCCTTCGGCAGTCGAGCAGTCTTCATAAACGCGGGTTCCGGCCAACATGTAGATGTCGGAGCCCGGCACGAATGCGCCCCAGGCGAAACCGTCGGGCAGGCGGAATTCTTCCCGGTGCTGGCGGACGAGACGGCCCCAGTCCATTCCCTCAAGGGACTTCCAGCCGCTGAACAAGGCGCACGACGTGGAAGGCTGACGGTGGCTGGATCGATAGGTGGCCAGCCCGAGTCTGTCGCACAGGTCCCCGTCGCCGGAGGCATCGATGAAAAAGCGCGCGCGGATGGCACCGCGTCCGGATTTATTCTCCACCGCCACAGCGGTCAGTCGTCCATTCTCCAGCAGGGGCGCGGCGAAGGTGTTGTGCAGCCAGGGGGTGATCCGGTGTTCGGCGACAAATTCGTCCAGTTCGATTTCCATCTCAGCCGCATTAAACGACCACGCCCAGTGCGGGCTGCCGACGCGTTCGGTCACGGCGTCGCGCGTTTTGAGCCGCTCCATCAACTCGACAGAGAGGCCCGCAAAAATCGGCCGCTCGAAGGTCTCGTCGAGCGGGCTGTGCCAGACATTCACCATCGAAAGCGTGGCCACGCCGCCAAGGCACCCCATGCGTTCGACGATGGCCACAGACAAACCCAGCCGGGCCGCGCGGATCGCGGCGAAGACGCCGGTGCAGGATCCTCCAATCACGCAGAGGTCGTATTCCCCCATCACGGGAGTCTCGCGGGCGGGTTCGTGCAGAAAGGAGGACATGCGCCAGCTTCGCACAGTCATCGCCGGAGGCGAGCGAACAGGCATGGGAGGCAAAAACAAAAAGATGGAGAAAAACAACAATTCATGCGGAAATATTCGGGAATCTCTCACGCGATGTGGACAATCAAAATAATTTGGGGCGCGCGGCAGAATGGCTGCGCCGGCCTCTGATCATCCGCAAAGTCGACCGCCGGAGTTTTGATCTTGGTCAGGCAACACGCGACGAGATCATCACGACTCACCGGTTTATTCTCATTCTGCGCGGGGAACTCCGCTACACCGTCGAAGGCCGGTCCACCAGGCTGCAGGCGGGCACGGAGTTTCTGGTTCCCGCATGGGTTCGCCGGGTTTGGAGCGTGCCTCGCGGCGGGGCCTGCCAGATTGCCTGGTGTGAGTTTGACGACGACGGCCGCGGTGACACGCCCCGGGGTATCATGCGGCGAATCCTCCCGGCGGCGGAGTTGCGGCGGGAGAAAACGGAATTTGCGGCCCTGCTGCGGGTGGCCCGCCAGCCGGAGTCGCCGTGGGCCGTGCTCCACGCGGAGGCGGCCCTCAAGGTGATGATGGTTCGGTTTTTTGAAGGGGCTGTCCTTGCGCCGGGCGGGCTGGCGCTGGATGTTCATCCCCGGGTGAAGGTGATGCTGCGTTGGCTGGAGAAAAATTTCCGGGGCCGTAATGTGCTGGACCGGCTGTATGGCGAGGCGGGACTGACGCCCAACTATTTTCGCGCCCAATTCCGACGGGTGACCCTGTGCAGCCCCCACGGATACATTGAACGCCTGCGCCTGCGTCAGGCGCGGTACCTGTTGCACCATTCGACCTGGCAGCTGAAGCGCATCGCCGCCGAAGTGGGGTACGAAGATCCCCTTTACTTCTCGCGCCTCTACCGGAGGTTCTGGAAACGGGCGCCAAGCGAGGAACGGATGTCACGGGGATCGTAGGAATTTCTCCCCCCACAAAAGATCCTCCTTTCGCTGCTTTTCCTTTTTGCCATCATCTTTACGTTAAATCTTATGACTGATCCCGAATACGCGCACCCTGACGCTTTGGTGACCACCGATTGGGTGGCCGGACATTTGCACGATCCCGATATCCGCCTGGTCGAGAGCAATGAAGATATTTTGCTCTACAGCACCGGCCACATTCCCGGGGCGGTGCACATTGACTGGCGGTCGGACCTGCAGGATCAGACTGTTCGGGACTATATTTCTCCGGAAGCCTTTGCCGCGCTTTGCGCGAAGCATGGCATCACCAAAAACACCACGGTGATTTTTTACGGCGACAAGTCCAATTGGTGGTCGTGCTACGCGCTCTGGGCGTTTCGGCTCTTTGGCCACGAGAACGTCAAAGTGATGGACGGAGGCCGCGACAAATGGGTCGCAGAAGGCGGGGATCTGACACGTGAAGTGCCCAAATATCCGGGCACGGAATATCCGGTGCCGGCCAAACGCTACGACGACGAGATCCGTGCCTTTTACGAGGACGCCCTCAAGCAAAGCCAGGATCGCAAGCCGCTCATTGATGTGCGTTCTCCCGGCGAATTTAAAGGGGAAGTCACCCACATGCCCGAGTATCCGCAGGAGGGTGTGCTGCGGGGTGGCCATGTTCCCGGCGCCCGAAGTTTTCCATGGAAACGCGCGGTCGGCGACGATGCCACTTTCAAGTCCGCGGCCGAACTCCGGGCGATTTACGAAACCGAGGCCGGGCTTAAACCGGATGAAGAAACCGTCGTTTATTGCCGCATCGGGGAACGTTCCAGCCACACGTGGTTTGTCCTGACGTACCTGCTCGGCCACAAAAACGTCCGCAACTACGATGGCTCCTGGACCGAGTGGGGCAACCGCGTCCGCGCCCCTATCGAACGAAGCCAATAGAATGTCCGAGGTAAGATGTTTGATGTGGGATTTGGTTCCCATCAAACATCAAACATCAAAAATCTTACATTCCCCATGCTTCCTCCGAAACTGAATGAAATCATCGAACTCTTCGAGGTGTTGTCCGACGCCGAGAAGCGCGAGATGTTGATCTCCTATGCCGACGGCGCGAAAAATCAGGCGCCCCGAGACGGCGAGGTGTTCGATCTGGAAGACGTCCGCAAGGACGAGGAGTGCACCGACACGGTCGGGGTGTTTCTCAAGGTGGGCGAGGGCTCAGCCTCGCATTTCCGGGTGACGCTCGGCTCCCAGGTGCAAACCCTTACCCGGGCCATGACATCCATCTTGTGCAAAGGCCTGGAGGGCCTCACTCCCCAGGAAGTCCTCGATGTGCCGGCAGATTTTGTACCCCGTATTGTCGGGGCGGACCTGGTGCGGCAGCGCAGTCAGACCGTGTACTATATCCTCACGCGGATGAAGAGTGCGGCGAAGGTGTGGTTAAATCGCCAGCGGGCGCTGGCGGAGAGCCGGAAATAGGGGTCGGAAAGAAACGGTGAGGGGGGGATTCGAACCCCCGGTACCCTTTTGGAGTACGGCGCTTTAGCAAAGCGCTGCTTTCGACCACTCAGCCACCTCACCAGTCGGAAGAGGAAATACACACGGAAAGACCGTGTCGGTCAAGTGTTGGAGATTATTTCAATGCCCCGGTGCCCCAGCGGCGGTGGAGGAAGTTTTCCCAAGGCGAAAACAGGATGCGGTCGGCGAGCAGGCCGATCACGACGATGACGAGCATGACGGCCACCACCTGATCCATCGCGTGCAGTTCGCGGCCGTAGTGGAGCAATTGGCCGAGGCCGAAACCCGTGAGGATGGTGATGAAGATTTCTGCGGCCATGAGGGAGCGCCAGGCAAAAGCCCAGCCTTGTTTCATGCCGCTCACGAGGTAGGGCAGGGAGGCGGGAAGAATCACTTTGATCCAGCTATGCAGCCCGTTGGACCCCATCGTGCGGGCGGCGCGCAGGTAGATTGGCGGCATGGTTTTCACGCCGTTTTCCGTGGCAATCACGACAGACCAGAGCGTTCCCATCACCACAATGAAAAGCATGGCGATTTCCGTTTGCCCGAACCAGATGAGCGCCAGGGGGACCCAACAGACGCTGGGGAGGGTCTGCAAGCCCAGGGCGAGCTGACCGACGGTGTCGTGCATGAGGGAAAAGCGCGCGCTGAAGAGGCCGAGCGGCACGCCGAAAAGGAGGCCGATGATGTAGCCGATGAGCAGGCGTTTCATCGTAACGTACGTCGTGGAGAGCAGGGTGCCGTCGAGGAGCGATTGCCAAAGATATTCGCCGACGTTGACGGGCGACGGAAACATCACCGGGGAGACGTCGGCGAACCGTGTGTAGAGCCCCCAAAGGACGATGAGCAGGGCAAAAAATCCGAGAGTGGTGAGCAGATGTTTCATTCCGCGACTTCCTTGTTGATGAAACCTTTCAGGGCGGCAGTGATTTGCGACGAGTATTCGGCGAGGTTCACGCTGTTGATGTCCCGGGGGCGTTCGAGTCCGATTTTGAACTCGTTGCGGATCCGGCCGGGGTTCGGGGAAAACAAAATCACCCGATCGCCCAGGCAGGCGGCTTCGCGGACATTGTGGGTGACAAAAATGATGGTTTTGCGCCGGGCCTCCCAGATGCGCTGGATGTCTCCGTAGAGTTGTTCCCGGGTGAGGGCGTCGAGGGCGGCGAAGGGTTCGTCCATCAGGAGCACGCGGGGATTGGGCGCGAGAGCCCGGGCGAGGGCGACGCGTTGTTTCATTCCACCGGAAAGTTCGTGAATGTTGGCGTGCTGAAATTTGGAGAGCCCGACCAATTCGAGATAATATTTTGCCACCTCGAGACGCTCGGCATCGGACAGGCCGGGTTTGAGTTTGAGGCCGAAGAGCACATTTCCCATCACGTCCAGCCAGGGGAAAAGCGCATGCTCCTGGAACATGACCATGCGGTCGCGGCCGGGTTCGCGGATGGATTTGCCGCTGGCCAGGATGGCCCCGGAGTCCGGCGTCTCCAGGCCGGCGATGATATTAAGCAGGGTGGATTTGCCGCAACCGCTGGGCCCGACGAGGCAGACAAATTCGCCCTCCGCCACGCGCAGGCTCACGTTGTCGAGCGCGTGCGTCTTGCCCCGCGCCCCGATGAAGGTTTTGCTCACCGAGTTGACCTCGATGCTTTCCGGCGAGACGTTGACGAGTTCTTGTTCGAGGCTCATGGCAGGGGTTCGATCAGTTTGGATAAATCGACCTGCGCCCTGAGAAATCCTACCAGCCGCGCCTGGTCGAGAAATTTTTGGAACGGTTCGACGGTGACGTTCGAATCCGGCCGCAGACGGATCCAGGCGGCGGAGATGAGGGCGAGGGGGATTTCTTTCCGGGCAATGGCGGTGAGTTCGTCGCGCACCCGCTTCTGCGCCTCCTCGGGGTGGTCAAGAATCCACTGGGTGAGTTCACGGTGCGCGGCGGCGAATTTGACCGCCAACTCGCGCCGGTTTTCCACGACATCCTGCCGGGCGGTCAGGATGGTGGTGAGGGGATCTTTTTCTTCGTAGAAAATCCGGCCTCCGCCTTCGTTGATCAGGCGGGTGACCCAGGGTTCCACGGTCCAGGCCGCATTAAGTTTTCCCTGCTGGAAAAGCGCGAGGATGTCGGGGTTCGCTGTCGGGATGACCCGGGCGTCGCCTCCGACCAGGGTGACTTTGATGCCGTGCTCGATCAGCCAGGCCCGGCACTCCACATCCTGCGTGTTGCCGAGCTGGGGGGTGGCGATCATTTTGCCGCGCAGATCGTCCGGTTTTTGGATGGCGTCGCCGCTGACCACCAGGGCGCTGCCGCCCCGCATGGCACCGGCAATCACCCGGACCACCTTGCCGTTGGCCCGGGCATAGGCATTGACGGCAGGGCTTGGCCCGACGTAGGTGAATTCCACAGACTTGGTGAAAAGAGCCTCCATCGCGGAGGGCCCGGCATTGTAGACGAACCACTCGATTTTATCCACTCCCACCCGCGGTTCGAACCAACCCTTGCCCTCCCGGCTCATATTGGCCGCCACGAGGCCTTGGGCATGGGTCACGTTGGGAAAAAGCCCAACACGCAAGGTCTCGCCATAGCTCTGGCTCAAAAGCGCGACTGTTATGATCGTGATAATGGGTATGGACCGCATGCGCGGGTCATAATCTCCGCCAATGGCCGACAGTCAACAACGGCCTTTTCCCCGCCGCCAACTCCCACTAATAAATACAGGCATGAGTATCGTTCGCGTCAAAGTCCCCGCCACCACGGCCAATGTCGGCCCGGGGTTCGACTGCCTGGGGATCGCGCTGCAAATCTACAATACCGTGACGGTGAAAAAATCCCCTGGTGGCCCGGACGATGGATTTGTCGCCCAGGCAGCGGCGGCATTTTTTGAGGCGTCCGGCGGCCGTCCGTTCGACTTTCAGTGGAGGGTCACGGGTGCCGTGCCGCGTTCGCGCGGGATGGGCAGCAGTGTCACGGTGCGCCTTGGCCTTCTTCATGGCCTGAACGAGCTTTCCGGCCGGCCGCTTGATGCCGACGCCCTCTTTGAACTCTGCGCCGGGTTGGAGGGGCATCCCGACAACGCCGCCCCGGCAGCCTTTGGGGGATTCACGATTGCCCGCCCCGGTTCCCTCCAACGCTACCGGGTCTCCCGCTCGCTCGAGTTTGCCCTCCTGATTCCCGACTTCGAAGTGTCCACCCCGGAAGCCCGCCGTGCTTTGCCGGCCACAATTCCCTTCAAGGATGCGGTCCTTTCCGTTGCCAACGCCTGTGCCGTGGCGGGTGCCTTCGCCAGTCGTGACTACACCAAACTCGCCGGCTGCTTCACCGATGGCCTCCATCAACCTTACCGCGAACCGCTTGTTCCTTTTCTGCCGGCGGTGATCGAAGCCGGGGTGGAGGCAGGAGCCATCGGCGGATGGCTCAGCGGGTCGGGCTCCACCATTGCGTGTCTGGCTCTGGGCGGCATCGATCGCGTGGCCGCCGCCATGCTGGCGGCCAGCGGAAATCCCGGCGCGCGTGTCGTCACCACCCGCGCGGACAACCTCGGCGTGCGTATTTCTCACTAACCATGCGGCGCTGGTTGGAAGGGCTGGAGACGTTCGCCATCGACGTCATCCTGAATCGGCGCTACGGCCGCCGCGCGGACATTCTGCGCTGGATTCTTCATGCCCTCTCGCAGGTCTATCGTTTCATCGTTCAGATCCGCCTTGCCATCTTTCACCACCGCATCTACCGCCCGCGCACCATCGGCTGCCTTGTCATTAGTGTGGGAAATTTGACCGTCGGCGGCACGGGCAAGACCCCCGTCGTGGAAATGCTCGCCCGCGCCCTCCATGCCGGAGGCCGCCGGGTTGCCATCCTCAGCCGGGGCTACAAAAGTGTCCCTCGTCCCTTCCTGTTTCGGCTCTGGGACAAAATTTTTAAAAAGAAGGCGGTCTTTGCCCCCCGCATCGTATCCGACGGAAATGCCCTCCTTCTCGACTCCCGTATCGCCGGGGACGAACCATTCATGCTGGCCAACAACCTGCGGGGCGTGGTGGTGTTGGTGGATCGGGACCGCGTGATGGCAGGACACTACGCGGTCGAACATTTCGGCGCGGATACTCTTCTTTTGGACGACGGCTACCAATACGTGCGGATGAAACGCGGTATTGAGATTGCCCTGATCGACCGTCAGACTCCCTTTGGCAACGAATACCTTCTCCCTCGTGGCACCTTGCGCGAACCCGCCGGCAATCTTCGCCGTGCCACACACTTATTTATCACCAAATGCGCTCCTGGCACGGACAATGCCGATCTGATCGCCCGCATTCGCAAATACAACCGCACCGCGGACATCATCGAGTGTTCGCACCACCCGAAACACTTGAAAAACCTCGTCACCGGCGAGATCCTGCCCCTCGAATTTCTTCAGGGACTGGAGGTTGGCTCGCTCTGCGGAATCGCTGCCCCTGAAAGTTTTGAAGGGGGCCTTCGCAAACTGGGTGCGGAAGTGGCCCTCTCGAAAATCTACACGGACCACCACCGTTACACGGTCAGGGAGATCGAAAACTTCATCCGTCGCTGCGCCCGCCGGGACCTGCCCGCCATTATCACCACGGAAAAAGACGCGGTGCGCATCCCCCGCATTCTCGACCCGGAGGTCCCGCTTTATTATCTGCGCGTCGAGATCGAAATCCTCGCCGGCCAGGAAAGTTGGCAACGTTTTGTGGACCGCCTCACCGTCGCGCAGCCCATCCTCGCGCCGCAGCGGTTTTACTGAGGAATCTTCCCGTAAAAATGTGGAATTCGGCAAACGCTCTCAATCAGAACTGTCCGGAAATTGGAACCTGTCCAGGGTGAGTAGCGGGAATTTTGGAGCATCGTTTTCATGATCTGGGAAAAACTGCAGGCCTTATTTAGGGGAGAATCAGCGAAGGGACTTTTCCGCAAGGAATGGATCGCGCTGCTGGAAAAAAACACGCCTTTGTATGTGCGGTTGCCGGAAGAGTTGCGGCTTCGTTTGCACGAACGCATTGGGCAATTCCTCGCGACGATTCGCTTTGAAGGGTGCGGGGGGTTGGAACTGACGGAGGACATGGTTCTCACGGTGGCGGCGCAGGCCTGTTTGCTGGTGGTGCATCGCGAGGGGAAGCCGTATCCGAAGTTGAAGGTGGTCTATCTCTACCCCAGCACCTTCCGTTCGGTGAAAAAGCGGGTGGATGCGCTCGGGATCGTCACGGAAGAAGAGGTCGCCCGCCTCGGTGAATCCTGGGAACGCGGGACGGTCGTGCTGGCATGGGATTCCGTCGAGCAGGGGGCTCGCAATATCACCGATGCGAACAACGTGACGTTTCACGAGTTTGCGCATCAGCTCGATCACGAAGATGGCGCGACGGACGGCGCTCCGGGGCTTCCCTGCCGGGACTCCTATCGATCCTGGGCAAGGGTATTTCAAGAGAACTACGACGAGTTTCTGCAGCAGACGGAAGATGGGAAAAAGACGGTGCTGGATTCCTACGGCGCGACCAATCCGGCGGAGTTTTTTGCCGTGGCCACGGAGACGTTTTTTGAGAAACCACGGCAACTGGCCCGGAAAATGCCGGATCTCTATGACGAGATGAGGAAATACTACCAGCTGGATCCCCGCGAGTATTTCGGAGCGCGTTCCCCACACTTCCCGATTGCCTAGCCCGCCGAAGTTTGAAAGCTTTCGCGGAGCCGATGACTTGCATCACTCCATCCACCACGCCCAACTCTGTCGCCCAAGGTCCTTCCGGCCCGGCTGCTCCCGTCGAATTTTCCCGCCTCAGCTACACGGAACGGATGGAGTGCTTCGGGGAGGCGATTGATGCCATCCGGCTCCGGGCCGAGGCCGAACTGGGGACGCAGGATCTGAAGCGCCTTCGCCGGTTAAATGGGTTTTCCCGCGGGATGGAAGTTGTCGGCCGGACGTTGCTCCATTTCAGTCTGGAGCCCGTCACTTTTCTGGCCGGGGTCGGAGCTTTGTGGATTCACAAGCAATTGCAGACGACCGAAATTGGCCACACCGTACTGCACGGGGTGTATGACGATTTCGAAGGGGTCGGACGTTTCCATTCCAAGAAATTTTCCTGGGATGCGCCGATCCATGAGGCCTCCTGGCGGCATGGTCACAACGTCGAGCACCACCATTTCACCAATGTGGCGGGCAAGGATCCGGATATGAACTTTGGCCCGGCCCGCCTCACGGAGCGGACGCCTCACAAGTGGTTCCACCATTTGCAGTTCCCGTTCCTGGTCGCGATTCTGGCGCCGAATTTCACGTTCTTCGTGAATATGCACTTCACCGGCCTGAACGATCTCTATTTCGGCAACGGGCGGGCCGATGAGCACTACGACAAAACGGACCGATCCTGGAAAGCGATCCGGAAGGCGCATCTCACCGCTCTGCGGAAGTTTGCGCCTTATTATCTCAAGAACTACCTCTTTTTCCCCCTGCTCGCCGGATTGATGTTCTGGAACATCTCAATGTTCTGGAAGGTTTTGCTGGGAAACTGGCTGGCGGAAACCCTGCGCGACATCTACAGCGCCGCGACGATTTATTGCGGTCACACCGGCGAGGAAGTCGCGGATTTTCCCGAAGGCACCCGGGCCAAAGGAAAGGGAGAGTGGTATGCGATGCAAGTGGCGGCCACCAACAACTTCGAAGTGTGCCTGCCCCTTTCCATCCTTTGTGGCGGACTCGACCGGCAGATCGAACATCACCTTTTCCCAAAATTTCCCCCGGATCGCCTGAGGAAAATCGCGCCCGAAGTCCGGGCCGTCTGCGCGGCCCATGGCGTGGCCTACCGGACGGATACCTGGTGGAGAACTCTGAAAA
The DNA here is from genome assembly GCA_041752695.1 of Terrimicrobiaceae bacterium. Taxonomy (GTDB): domain Bacteria; phylum Verrucomicrobiota; class Verrucomicrobiia; order Chthoniobacterales; family Terrimicrobiaceae; genus CALCJD01. The sequence continues at coordinate 2,472 of JBGSVZ010000080.1, read as the reverse complement.
AAGCGCTCGGCCACATGCGGAATCTCAGCGTCTGCGAACTGGGTCGGGCGGCCGTCTAGCTTCAATCCCCGACGGCCGCTCGCAGGGCCTGGCGCTTGGGCAAATGGGCGCCTTTGAGGGGGCGGGCAGCGCCGACTTTTTCGCCTTCGTGGCGCAGCCACTTCGGGAGGTCGTTGCGGCCGGTAGCCAGGTAGTCTTCGCGCAGGAGACAATCGATGCGCGCTAGGGGTTCGTTCCGGACCTCGTTTAAATAGCGACGCAGGATCTCGGCCAGCGTGTGGAGGGGTATGGCGTGTGTGCGGCCCAGCGTGGAGTGAATCCAATCGCTAAATCTCAGAAACTCCTGAAAAGGCGAAGCGTCGTTTGCCCACAAGGCCATGAGGGTGCGGGGAAAATTCCCGCTGTTTCCCACCAAATCCCAAAAGCGCGCGAACCGTCGCACCCGCTGCATCGTTTCGAAATCGACCAGTCTGGTGCGGAGAATCTCGTAGGGCGGATGGTCGGAATAAACCATGCCCCATTCCGCATCGTGCCGGACGATGGGTGTCCCCCGCAGTCGCTTCAAAATGCCGACCTGAATTTCCTGGGGTCCAATGCGGACCAGGCGGTCAAATCCCTCGCCAAAACTCTCCAGCGTTTCCCCGGGCAGCCCGAAGATCAGATCGGCATGAACATGCACGCCGGTTTTTTCCCGGAGAAAGGTCAGGTTGTCCGCCAGGCGGTCATAGTTCTGGCGGCGGCTGATCAGGGCGGCCACCTCCGGACTAAAGGTTTGGATGCCCACCTCGAACTGCAGAGCCCCGGGGGGAAACCGCACGATCAAATCGCGCAAGGCGTCAGGGAGGCGATCCGGCACCATCTCGAAATGGACAAACAGGCCAGATTCATACCGATCGAGGAAAAACTGCAGAATCGCGGCGCTGGTCTTAAGGTTGAGGTTGAAGGTGCGGTCGACAAATTTGAACTGGCGGACCCCGCGTTTGAGCAGGTCGTCGAGGGAATGGAGAAACGGTTCCAGGGCAAACTGTCGCACCGGGGCCTCGAGCGAGGAGAGGCAAAACTCGCACGTAAACGGACAGCCCCGTGAGGCCTCCACATAGAGGACCCGGTGCGCAACATCGTCAGCATTGTATTCGTCGTAAGGGAGAACGAGCTGATCCAGAGGCGGCAGGGTCGCACGGATAATTTTATCCGTCGGCGGCGTGCCAGCCAGCCATTGGCGGCAGAGTTCGGCGAAAGCCAGATCGGCCTCTCCGGTGATGGTGTAATCGGCCAGCGCCACGATGGGCTGCCCCTCGGATTCGTGGCTGACCTCCGGACCTCCCAGCACCACGCAGACTTCAGGCGCGACGCGTTTCAGCAAAGAAACAACATCCTGCGACTCCCGGACGTTCCAGATATAAACCCCGATTCCAATAATGCGGGGCTGACGGGTCAGAAGTCGCTCGACGATTTCGAGCGGGCGCTGATTGATGTCGAACTCCATAATCTCACAGTGGTCCCGGAGATCCCCCAGATTGGCCCGCAGGTAGCGCAGCCCGAACGCGGCATGAATATAGCGGGCGTTGAGCGTTGTCAGCAGGATCATGACGCAAGCCTGATCAATTCCGGCGTTGCGGGGAATCCTTATTCGTGGGAACGGCAATGTGGGAACAAGTGCCCAGCGCGGCGCTCTTGCCCGTGCTCGTGGGGAGGGGAGCCGGTGGGTTCGTCTCACCAGGCAGTGTCCGCAATTTTCCAGGCCAAAAAAGTGCCCGCCGCGGAGTTCTCCAAGACGGGCAAGAGGGAAAGCCCGGGTTTAGTCGTCGATTTCTACGCGGCTGATGACGCGTTTTTCGCCGACTGTCGAGTAGCCCACGCTGACAGGGGCGCCAACCTTCATGCGGCTTTTCAGGTCGGCATCCGTGAGGACCTTGCCGCTTTTGGTCACATAGGTGACCGAATCGCCGTAGGAGTAGGTGACCGGGCCACTGGTTTCCTTCACGATGAAGGTTTGGCCGGGCGAATATTCGGTGATAGTCCCCATGCCGGTCGTCGTGGTTGTGGTGGTGGAAGACGTTTGGGCGACCGCGAAGGCGGTCGAGGCGCAAATGGCGGCCAGGGATAGAATGACTTTTTTCATGATGTATGATTTTTGGTTTGCCCATTGATGATTCAACGGACACGAGTAAATCGTCCGGTGCGGAGGCTGTGCGCCTAAGGTGCGTTCCTAAAAATGCCTCAGGCTGGGACTAAGGGCGGAAAGCGATCGTTCGGTGGCACCGATTGCTCCCTGCGGGCATCCGGCAGAAAAGCGGGGCGTGCAACGCGGGCTGTTGAAAGCCCCTTCGGTTAGGGAAACGCTGATTTAATCGGCAGTCGGGATTGCCAAAGGAGAGGGAAAAAGGCAAAAGAGGGAATGGAAAGCCAACTGAGCTTCGCGGTGAACGAGTTCCGCGGGAAAAAGAAGCAAACGAAGCGTGAAAAGTTCCT
>JBGSVZ010000079.1:0-62482 GCA_041752695.1 Terrimicrobiaceae bacterium | reverse complement strand
GCATCGGAGCTGTGTGCCCGCCAACCTTTCGGCACGAACTCGAACCCGCGCCCTCCGGTCGGGGATCATCGTTCCGCTGGAATCCGGCCTCATGTCATCACTAAGTCGGCGGGAGCGAAGCGACATATCTTTGGCGAACGTATTTTAGCGTTATATGTCAGTTTATTGGAAAAACATGATATCATGCTATCCCATGAACACTGACAGACAAGAAGTTTTTGTAAGTCACCTATTGGCAGCGACTTAGGAGATCGCTGGGGGCTTTTTCGATTGGCTTCGCGGCAGCATTGAGCGGAAACGGGCATCAGAAGTTTAATCGCGTATGGGTGCCGGACTGGGTCAAATTCTTTGGGTCCCGGCAGTTTGACCAGGGCGATTCGGAGGATATAAAGGTCTATTCGAGTCATCTTGGCACAATTGGGTGTAAGATTTGGCGCAGTTCGAACCGAAGGATTTTGACTGTAGCGCTCCGGGAGGGTGGCCAAGACTTCCGTGGTCTGCGCGGGATGCGGATGCGGTGGATTAAGAACAGCACAGCGAGTTGCACCTGAGGGACTCGACGATTTGAAACCAAGGGCCTGGTTCCCTCCAGGAGCGAAGGCGACAAGCTGCCGCCCTTGGTCAGGTGAGAAAACTTTTCCCCGGACCATGAGCGCGTGAGAAATGAGGCTGTTCACCTTGAGGCATGCAGCACCTCCCAAGGAACGACATTTTTTAGAAAGTGGGAAGTGGGAAGTCAGAATTCAGAAGTCAGAGGTCGGAGGTCGGAGGTCAGTGGTCAGTGGTCGGGAGCGGCAATACGTGCCAGCGGGCGATGTCCGGGAATCGAAACTGCGGGAGCGACTGAGATCGATTGATCAGATCAGCCCCGCAGGGGCTCGGGAAACGGGCGGTTCCCGAGATCAACTCTGCGCGGAGCGTGGCCCGCATTTCTGGCTTTTGGGTTCCAAGGGCCTGGAACCCTCCATGTGAGTCAGGGTTCCGAGAATCGGAGCGTACGCGTAAATAGCCTTTGCGCAGCAAAGCCCGGAGGGCGATTCTTTATCCGCAACCGGGAACCCTTCAGTTGGGTCGTGGGTTCCGAGGGCCCGGAACCCTCCAAGTGAGTCGTGGGTTCCGAGAATCGGAGCGTACGCGTAGATAGCCTTTGCGCAGCAAAGCCCGGAGGGCGGTTCTTTATCGGCAACCCGGAACCCTCCAGGTTGGTCGGAGGTCGACTCCCCTCCCCTACTTCGCTTCGCGGAAGGTCAGGGATTCGGAGTTGAGGCAGTAGCGCAGGCGGGTGGGCGCGGGGCCGTCGGGGAAGACGTGGCCGAGGTGGCCGGCGCAGCGGGTGCAGCGGATTTCGACGCGAGTCATGCCATGGCTGGAGTCTTCGATTTCCGCGACGTTTTCCTTCGCGAAGGGTTGAAAGAAGCTGGGCCAGCCGGTGCCGGATTCGAATTTCGCGTTGGAGGCGAAGAGGGGCAGGTCGCAGGCGACGCAGAAATAGGTGCCCTGTTTTTTGTTGTCGAGGAGGGTACCGCAGAAGGGGCGCTCGGTCCCTTGGGCGCGGACGACGCGGTAGGTTTCGGGGCCGAGTTGTTTCCGCCACTCGTCGTCGGTTTTTTTCACGCTGGGGACTTTTTCGGCGGGAAGCGGCTGGTTGTCGGGGCCGAGGAGGCGGACGGTGACTTGATCGGGAAGGGTCGGGTTCATGGCGAGAAGGGGTAGTATGCCAAGGAGCAGGATCGCGGCGGCATGTTTCATTTCTGTAAGGTGCATCATTTTTGCTTGAGAGCAACCCCGCGGCCAGACATTACGTCCCGCATGTCTTGGCTTTTCGTCGCCCTCGGGGCTTATCTGATCGGCTCGTTCCCCAGCGGGTATCTGGTCGGGCGGGCGCGCGGGGTGGATTTGCGCAAGGAGGGCAGTGGAAACATTGGAGCGACCAACGCGTTGCGGGTGGTGGGAAAAAAGTGGGGGTATCTGGTGTTTGCGGCGGATGCGTTCAAGGGCTGGCTGGCGGTGGTGCTGGCGCGAATCGCCGGGGGCTGGGATACGGGGCCGGCGATTGCCTTCGGGGTGGTGGCGGCGATTTTTGTGATGATCGGGCATGTCTTCCCGGTGTGGCTGAAATTTCAAGGTGGCAAGGGGATTTCGACTTCGGCCGGGGTGATGATCGGGCTGTTTCCGATCTGGGTGTTTGTCTTCGGTCTGGCAGTCTGGGGGGGGCTTTTTTTTGCCACCCGGTATGTATCAGTGGCCTCGCTGGGGGCGGCGGTGTCGCTGCCGGTGGGGAGCAGCGTGTTGTGGGCGATGGGGCATTGCGACGGGGTGCGCACGGCCATCGCGGCAGTGATGTGCGTATTGGCCATCTGGCGGCACCAGCCGAATATCGAACGTCTGCTTGCCGGAACGGAAAAAAAATTCGAGAAAAAGTGATCTCTTCCCATGTTTAAAAAAATCAGTGTCATCGGTGCGGGTGGCTGGGGAACAGCCCTGGCGCTCCTTCTGGCGGAAAATCGCGCGCAGGTGAGGCTTTGGGCGCACAACGCGGCCGTGGCGGAGGAACTGGTGAGTCACCGCACAAATGAAACCTATCTGCCCGGCGTGCGACTTCCGCCGAATGTCTATGCGACGGCCAATCTGGCGGACACGCTGGATGCGGAGTTGATCCTTTTTGTCACGCCGTCGAAGGCCATCCGCGAGATTGCGGGCAAATTGGCGGCGCTCGGTCCCGATGCGGCGACGGTGTTGGTTTCCTGCACGAAGGGGATCGAGCACGACAGCGGCAAGTTGATGAGTCAGATCCTCGAAGAGTGCCTGCCGGGGAATCCGGTGGGGGTACTTTCGGGTCCGAATCATGCGGTGGAGGTGGCCCGCCGCATCCCCGCGGCCGGAGTCATCGGGTCCGTGCATGCGGAAATCCTGGATCATTTGCAGAAGACGTTTTCGTTGCCGAGTTTCCGGGCGTACACAAGTGATGACGTGACGGGGATTCAACTGGGCGGCGCTCTGAAGAATATCTTCGCCATCGGGGCGGGTGTGTCGGATGGGTTCAGCATGGGGGACAACGCCAAGGCGGCGCTCGTGACGCGGGCGCTGGCGGAGATGATGCGCCTGGGGACGGCCTTGGGCGGACGCCAGGAAACCTTTTTCGGGCTGAGTGGCATCGGAGATTTGATGGTGACGTGTTTCAGTCAGCACAGCCGCAATCGGAAATTTGGGGAGCGGCTGGGCCAGGGCGAAAGCCGCACGCAGATCCAGACCTCGATGCAGACGGTGGCCGAGGGGGTGCCCACGGCGCTCGGGGCGTGGCAATGTGCGCAGCGTTTCGGCATTGAGGCTCCCATTACGTCCTCGATCCATGCCGTGCTCTACGAGGGAAAACCGCCCCACGAGGCCATGTGGGAGTTGCTGGGCCGTCCGCCCAAGGCGGAGGCGGAGCCGCGGGCCTGAGCGCAGAGACGGAAACGGGAAGCGGCGACAGAGCGCCGTGACTACATCACAGCCCGGGTCGCAGTATTCTGCAGACCGCTCTAGGCCTTTGGGGCCTTGAGAAAATCGAGGGCCAGCTGGCGGGTCTCAAAAATGGGATAGGCGGTGTCGAAGCGCGCGAGCTCAAAGACCCGCTTCACTTCGCCGCGCAGGCCGCTGACGACCAGCCGGCCACCGCCGCGCGCCACCTTGCGGCCGGCGAGGAACAGCTCCCGAAACCCGGCACTGGCCATGTAGTCGAGGTTTTCCAGGTCCACCAGGAGATCGCCGGGCGTCTCGCCGTCGGTGAGGGCGGTCATGGTGTCTTTCAAATCCTTGCCGGCGTTCGGATCCAGGCGCCCGGAGACGACGAGAATGTTGATTGTGCCATCGGAGGAAGTCTGAAAAGCGGCCATGGGAAGTAAAAAGTGGTGAGACTTCTTTAGGTGTTAGCGAATTATGCTTGTTCCGCGCAACCGCATTTTTATCTTTCCGGCATTCCGCGGGGTGCGCGGAGACGTTATCACACCCAACATGCACCGCTCCCTGCGTCTCAAGGTCATCATCTGGTTTCTCCTCGTCGTTCTGGCGGTGGGGATCGCGGGCTTTGCGGGATTTGGCCGTCTGTCGGACTACATCCGGCACGAAACCCAGGCGCAGATGACCTCGAAGACCGCCCACGTGATCGACGTGCTGAACGCGACGAACTCCATCTACGCCGATCTCGTGGAGTCCTCGATGCACGTCTTGAAGATGCTCGCGGAGCAGAAAGGGCCGGCCTCCCTGGTGACGGGGCCCGACCGGGAAATGCTGGTCTTCGGAGAACACGTCGCGTCCACGGATTTTTCCATCGTGGACAAAGTGACGGAGATCATGGGCGGCACGGCGACGCTTTTCATCCGGCGCGGGGAGGAATTTCTCCGGGTGAGCACCAACGTCAAAACCCCTGAGGGCAAGCGCGCCATCGGCACGATGCTGGATCCCGAGGGCCCCGCCATCGCGGCCCTGCGCAGGGGCGAGGCTTTTTACGGGGCGGTGGATATCCTCGGAAAACCGTTCATCACCGGCTACGAACCCATTCTCAATTCCGCCGGCGAGGTGATCGGGGCGTATTACGTCGGCTATCCGCTCGACACGCTTTCCAGCCTGCGGGAGGTGCTGGAAGATCGCGGTTTGCTGGAGAACGGGTTTTTTGCCCTCCTGGATCCTGCGGACCAAATCGTGCTGCGGACCCGGAGCGCGATGAATCCGGCCGAGGCCCAGCGCATTGTTCTGGCGGCCGCCCATGGCGAGGAAGTGCCGGACTGGCGTTTCCAGAAAGCGACCTTCGTGCCCTGGGACTACGACGTGATCTCCGCGATGTATGTGCCCGACATCTCGGCCAAAACCGTGGAAATCATCTGGCAGATTTACGGCGTGGCCGGCGTCATTATTCTTGGGGTCCTGATTGTTTCCTTCTGGCTGGCCTCCCGCCTCTCCGTGGCGCTCAACACGGCCGAGACCGCCCGGGAGGAAGCCGTCGAGGCCCGCAACGCCGCGGAATCGGCCAACCGCACCAAAAGCACCTTCCTGGCGAACATGAGCCATGAACTGCGCACCCCGATGAATGCGATTATCGGCTATAGCGAAATGCTCATCGAGGAAGCGGAGGACCTCGACCTGAAGGAACTCACGCCTGACCTCGCCAAAATCCGGGCCGCCGGCAAACACCTGCTCTCCCTGATCAACGACGTGCTCGATCTCTCAAAAATCGAAGCGGGCAAGATGTCGCTTTTCATCGAGGAATTTAAAGTCGCCGACATGGTGCAGGAAGTGGTCTCGACCATTCAGCCCCTGATGGAAAAAAACGCCAACACGCTGGAGGTCGAGTACCCGGTGGATTGCGGCACGATGCGGGGCGACCTGACAAAAATCCGCCAGACGCTTTTTAACCTGCTCAGCAATGCCTCGAAATTTACCGAACGGGGCAAGGTGAACCTCACCATTGAGCGCCTGCAAAATCCCAGCGGCGAGCGCATCACCTTCTGCGTGACCGACACCGGCATCGGCATGACCAAGGAACAGGTGGGGCGGCTGTTTCAGGCCTTCACCCAGGCGGATGCCTCCACGACTCGGAAGTATGGAGGCACCGGACTCGGACTCGTCATCAGTCGAAAATTTTGCCAGATGATGGGCGGAGATATCGCCGTGACCAGTGAGCCGGGCAAGGGCACAAAATTCATCGTTGACCTTCCGGCCGCCGTGCAGGAACAGAGCCCAGAGCAGGCCTCCGCGAGGGCACAAACCTCCCCCTCCGAACAAAAACTGATTCTGGTGATCGACGACGATCAAGACGCGGCCGACATCCTGAAACGCAACCTGACCAAGTCCGGGTATGATGTGCTGGTCGCCAACAGCGGGGCGGAGGGATTGGAAATTGCCCGCGAGAGACTCCCCGCCGCGATCACCCTGGATGTGATGATGCCGGGCATGGACGGCTGGTCCGTGTTGACGGCCCTGAAGTCGGATCCGACCATTTCCCACATTCCCGTCATCATGGTGACCATGCTGCAGGATCGGCAGTTTGGCTTTGCCCTGGGTGCGGCGGAGTTTCTCACCAAACCGGTCAACCACGACAAGCTGCGGGAGGTGCTGGCGAAATACTGCGGCCAGCCGGCGACCTACGCCCTCGTGGTCGAGGACGATCCCGGCAACCGCCAGCTTCTCTGCCGGATGCTGGAAAAAGAAAACGTGCGCTACGTCGAGGCGGCTAACGGCAGTGAGGCGCTTGAACGTGTCGCGGAAGAAACCCCGGGGATCATTTTGCTGGATCTGATGATGCCGGTGATGGACGGGTTCGAGTTTCTCGCCCTGCTGCGCACGCGGCCCGGAAACGAACATATCCCCATCGTGGTGATCACCGCGAAAGACCTGAACACCGAGGACCGTGAACGCCTGACCGGGAGTGTGAGCCAGGTGATCCAAAAAGGCGCGGTTGACCGCGACAAACTTCTGCACGACATCACCGCCATGCTGGCGAAAAAGTTTTAAGACCGCCAAAACCCAGCGTCGCGACCAGAAACCCTCATTTATAATTCCCCTGCCATGCCCAAGATCCTCCTCGTCGAAGACAACGAAATGAACCGCGACATGCTCTCGCGCCGCCTCACCCGTCGCGGTTATGAACTGGTGATCGCGGTGGATGGGCAGCAGGGCGTCGACCTTTCCCTCGCGGAGGCCCCGGATGTCATCCTCATGGACATGAGCCTGCCTGTCATTGACGGCTGGGAGGCCACGCGCCGGATCAAGGGAGATCCGGCCACGACGGCGATTCCGGTGATCGCCCTCACCGCACACGCGATGTCGGGCGACCGCGAACAGGCTCTGGCCGCCGGGTGCGACGACTACGACACGAAGCCCATCGAACTCGACCGCCTGCTCGGCAAGATCGCGGAGCAACTCGTCCGCGTCGGCAAAAGCGCTCCGCAAAACTAAACTGTGTCCGACGAAAAATCTCCCCTGGCGAAACTGCGCCACGACCTGCGCACGCCGATCAATCACATCATGGGCTACGGCGAATTGCTCGCCGAGGATCTGGCTGACCAGGGTGTCAAAAATCTCAAAGACCTCACCCGCATCACCACCGCCGCCCGGCAGTTGCTGGAATTGATCAGTTCGCGGTTGTCGGACGAGAGCTTCAGCGGCATCAGTCTGCAGGAGGCCATTGCGGCCAACGATTACGCCAAAGTGGCGGGTTCGCTCGAAGCGGTGCCGCCGGAATACCGCGAACATCTTTCCACGATTTCCGGACGCATCCTGATTGTGGACGACCACCCGGACAACCGGGACGTCCTGGCCAAACGCCTGGAGCGTCAGGGGCATCAGACCATGCAGGCCGAGAATGGCCGTCACGCCCTTGAGATACTGGCGAAGGAACCCTGCGACCTCATTCTATTGGATGTGATGATGCCCGAGATGGACGGCTTCACGGCGCTCGGGTGCATCAAGGCCGACCCCGCGCTGCGCCACATTCCGGTAATCATGATCTCCGCGCTGGACGAAATCGAAAACGTCGTCCGCTGCATCGAGAGTGGGGCGGAAGATTTCCTCCCCAAACCGTTCAACCCCACCCTGCTCCGCGCGCGCATCGGGGCCAGCTTGGAAAAGAAGACCTTTCACGACCAGGAAAAGGCGTATCTGCGCCGGATCGAAGAAACCCAAAAACGCCTGGAGGACGAACTCCAGGAGGCCGCGAAATACGTCACGTCCATCCTGCCGGAGCCGATGGAATCGCCCTTCAAAATCACCTGGGCTTATGATCCCTCCACCGAGTTGGGCGGGGATTCGTTTGGCTACCACTGGATTGATGAGACCCACTTTGCCATCTACCTGCTCGACGTGTGTGGCCACGGAGTGGGCGCCGCGTTGCTCTCCGTCGCGGCCATCAACGTGATTCGGTCGGGGTCGCTACCGGAAATCGATTTTCTCGATCCGGCGCAAGTGCTGGCCGGGTTAAATGAGACGTTCCAGATGGAGCGTCATAACAACATGTATTTCACCATCTGGTATGGGGTGTATGACACCACCACCCGGACCGTGCGGCACGCCTCGGGCGGTCACCCGCCGGCGATCCTGCTTAAACCCGGGCCGGAAGGCGACTCCCTCGAGCAACTTCTCTCCTCGGGAATGTTGATTGGTGGCATGCCGGACATGACCTACCGGAGCGCCACGGCGGACGTTCCGCCTGGCTCACGGCTGCTGGTCTATTGCGATGGCGCCTATGAAATCAAAAGGCCCGACGGCTCCATGATTGAGTTCGACACGGATTTTCTCCCCTTCCTGCTGGAGCACGGACGCAGCCCGACCCTGCCCGGTGACGTCCTGACTTGGATTCGCGGGATTCACACCGGGGAAGATCTCGACGACGACTATTCGTTTCTCGCGATGGACTTTCCGGCGTGACGAATCGTTTGGTTTCGTCAAGGTATCCCTTATGAAATTCACAGCGATCGAGGCGGGAGACGACCTGACCTTTCTGGCGTTCGAAGGTTCGCTCGACCTCGACGGTTCCCAGGAAATTGAAGCGCGGTTCCTGGAGGTCATTGGCGAAGCCCAGAAGCCCGTCGTGGTGGATTTTGCCAAGGTCGATTTCCTGGCCTCCTTCGGAATGCGCCTCTTGATCGAGGCCTACAAGGTGCTCGACAAACGGGAGCAACGTTTGGTGTTGCTCAATCCCCAGCCTTCCGTGGCCAAGGTGTTCCAGGCGGCGGGACTTTCCACGTTGATCGCAACGGCGACCAACGAATCCGAGGCCAGGGCACTCGCCCTCTGGAAAAAAAACCGCCACCCCGAAGGGTGACGGCGGGTTAAAGCTGGATTGGGTTAATCCTTGGCACCTGAGGTGCCTTGAATGGCGTTACGGTCGGGGCCGGCCGCTTTGGGTTCTTTGAGGAGTGTGCCGTCGAAGGAGACTTTCTCACCTTCACTCAGCATCATTTCTTTGCCGGAGGCCCAGATGACCTTGCCGTTGGGTTCGACGGTGACGCCTTCGGCGACGACCATTTTCGCTTCGACTTTCTTGGACTCGCCAGCGTTGTAAACGTAGACGGCGTCGGTCTTGCGGATGATACCATCCTTGATCGGCGCTTCCGTGCGGGCTTCCATTTTTTCGGCGCTGTCGCTGGTTCCGCCTTTGCTGGTGGAGCTGGTGTCGGGATTACCCGCAAAAGCTGCCAGGGGCAGGGCGGCGACAACCGCGAGAGTTTTCAAGAGCATGTTTGTTTTCATACTCTGCTCAATCGGTGGCGGGAGAAGCCGCGGATGCGGGGGACGCCATGTCGGCGGCATCAGGCGATCCCGCCCGGGGCCGTCAGGTAAGACTCAGAATCCGCGATAATGCAGACTGAGGAGCCGGTAACTATCGGCACCACGCTCGGCCGTGTAATAATACAAACTGAGCGTGGAAACATCCTGCGCCCACTGGTAGCCGATGATGGTCTGGAGGACCTCACCTTCGCGGGTCTTTTGCCGGGCGATCACGCGACCGATCCCATACTTGCCCTCAATATTTCGGCGCGTCTGATCAAAAAATTCGCCGTAGCGGACCGAGTCCCATTTCGGATCGCCGTAATGCAGTTCGATCTCGTTGAGCGAGTCGTTTTCAAAATAAAACAAAGCCTTCTGGAGGAGGGGCTGCGGGATGCCCTGCACGACCAGGCAGAGCCGGCTCCCCAGTTGCTTGCGTTCCACCACCTTGGCTTGGACCCGTTTCAGACTCTCCTCGAGGCGGGCCGCGGCTTCGCCCCACTGGAAGTTAAAAGGCACTTTGATCTCCTCCGCGGCAGGCAGATTCGCGGTGACCACGAGGCCGGCGAATAGCAACAGGAGCAGGTTTCGAAAAATCATTGGGTTGTTAGATAGTGGCCGGAGGCAACGAGGTCAAATCGTGGAATGCAGTCATTTTCCAGAGAGTTCCACCTCGCCGGCATCAATCGCCACCAGCCCGTCGAGACCGGTAAAGAGATATTCCGCCACCACCACGCCATTCCCAGCGAAGAGCCGCAGGGAACCCGAACCCTCCCCGGAAGTGACGACAAAACGATTGTACGTGGTTGCGTCGGTCAGCTTCAGCAAAGGCAATCCGTCCACGGCGGCCAGCCAGAGTCCGGCCGGGGTCGTCAACGCCCGCAAGGTCACCGCGGCCTTTTTTCCCGTCATGGCATCCGCCGGCAGAGCAATTCTTTTTTCGGTGGACTGTGGCGCCTCACCAACTCCCGCGACCAACTTGCCCTCCCGCAGGCCAAATCGGCGGCTGTTCTCGATGGTCTTGTCGAGAAAGATCTCCCAATCGACCTGGACGGGACCGTCATCTGTCGCGGGGGCGGGATTTGCGGCCGGGCGATAGCCGCGGAGCGTTTGGCGGCTCCATCCAGGGGACTGCAAGAGCAGGTAAAAACTCAGGGCGCTCTTGCTGGCATAGACATGCACCTCCTCGGCGAAATCCTCCTGAATTTTCATCTCCCGAAGCAACTCGCCCCCAAACGCATGCTGCCGCACCACAATGTCCGCGCCGACCCGGCCGGCGACCCAAAGCGTTTCGGCGGGACCCGCGGAAAGGTGAAAATTTGTCGGCAACTCCGGGATCGGCGCCTGCTCGAAGGTTTCCGATCGGCGCAGCCAGACCTTTTCCGCATTCCAAGCCAGCAGGGCCGCACTGTTGGCGTCCAGCCGCGTCGCTCCCGGCGGCGCAGCGATGGGAACCACGACCTCCGGGGAAGTCAGCGGAAAAACCGCGAGGTCGGCGCTGTCCGGGCGGCGTTTCAGAAAAAAAGAACCGCCAAAAAAAGCCCCCGTGAGCGCGTCGGAGTTGTTTTCGAGGACCGTCGGGTTGTCCGGTGTAGCCAGATCGTAAACGAGCAGGCGAACACCGTTTCGATCGTCCACCCCCAGCCTCGTCGTATCCCCGGCAAGGAAGGCGGATTTGTAAGGCAAGTCGGCCAGCAGGGTGAGACCGTTGGTTTCCTGGAATTGCCAGAGGGCGGCGTCGGTCAACCCGATCCCTCCCGGAGCGCGTCCGGGACGAAACCCGAAGAGCACAAACGAGTCCCCCTCCCCCGGCACCACCGCGCCGATCCCGCTGATCTCGGGGGAAGTCTCGTCCACGATCCAATCGTTAAAATGATACGCGACGCCCTCCGCCTTGATGGAGTCGGCCGCCAGCCAGCCGCGGATGTGATATTTTCCCGCCGGTTGAGCGGTCCCATGGTCGTCTTTCCCATCCCACGAGGCCAGCAGCCCGTTGAGCCCGATCTGAAAATCCTTCTCCTCCGCTCCCGCGTAAAGCGTCCGAACCAGCTTCCCCGCCGCATCGTAAACCCCCAACGATATCCGCCCCTCCGTCTCGGGAATGGCAAACGCAAACCGCTGTTCCTCGGCAAACAGGCACGCCGGAAGGAGACCGGTGAAAAAAAGGACCAGAAGAGCGCTTCTCAAGCGTAGTAGTGCCAGTTCAAATTCGGGAAGAGGTTATCCCGTTCTTCGCACGCCGCAAGCAGCGCCTCATCCTTGCGTCCGTCTTTGAGTGTCTCATAAAGCCGCGTGAAGCGCAGGAGATGATCTTTTGTGCGCTTCTCGGCATACTCCCGGGCGGTGCCGGTTTTCATCAGAAACGCCCAGTCACTGGACTGCGCCAGCAAGAGTTCCCGGGCCATCTGACTGAGGAGCCGCCCGGTGTGTTTCGAACGGGTCTTGCGATGTTTCCGCGCCATCTCGGTCATGCGCCCGGCCGCGGCATGAAGGTGCGGATAAATCCAGGAGTTGCAGTGGTCGAGCCAGACTTCCCAATACCCCTTGTTGCCCCAGCTCGACGGGGACGGCGCGACCATCTGGAGGGTCGGATGCCGGGCCAGATAGCTGGTCGGGGTGGTCAGTTGAAAAGCCTTTTGGTCGTAGGCCGCCTTCCGCAGGACCAGATCGAGGAACTCCGGGCCTTCAAACCACCAGTGGCCGAAAAGTTCGGCATCGAAAGGGCTCACCACGATAGGCTCGACCGGCAGCGAGCCGGAGAGTTGCTCAATCTGCTGCACTCGGCTCTGCACAAAATGCGCCGCGTGGGAATCCACCGCCCCCGCCGCCCAGTCGCGATGGTAGAGGTCCTTGTGTTCGCTGCCAGTGATGCGGTGGTATTTGATGCCGGTGTAGCGCCGGTGTCCCACTTGGGGAAAGACCCTGCCAATATACTCTTCCGGCAGGTCCATTCCGATATCCCGGTAAAAATCGCGATAGGCGGGATCGCCCGGGTAGCCTTCCTTCGCACTCCAAACCTGACGACTGGAATCCCGGTCGCGTCCAAACACCGCTGGACCCGCCTCGGTGTAATACGGCGAAAAAATGGCAAACCTCGGGCGCGGCTCGCCATACATCAACCCATGCGCGTCCACCACAAACCACCGGATGTTGGCCTCCTGCAAAATTTTTTCCACCGCCGGTACGTATCCGCATTCCGGCAGCCAGATCCCCGCCGGATCGCAGCCGAAACACTCCCGGTGATAATCGCGCCCGATAAAGATCTGCGCCCGCATCGCCTCGGGATATTGCTCCATTAGCGGCAAAAACCCATGAGTCGCGGCGCAGGTGATGATTTCCACCACCCCATCGCGCTGCAGTTCGGCGAAAGCCCCCACCACGTCCCGGTTGATCACGTGGACGTAAAACTCCAGCGAATCGCGGAATCGCCCATGGTAAAAATGGGCCAGTCCGTTCAAATGGCCATCCCCCGCCGTGCGTTCGATTTCCAGACGGGAAAGTTCCACCCCGCGCTCCAGATACCGCTCGGTGCGACTGATCAGCAGCGGGTCGCGCAGCATGGCGCAGACAGTTGGCGTCATGGTCATGGTCAGCCGGAAGGGCACCTTGTCGGCCGCCAGCTTGCGGAAGACCCTCAGAAGGGGGATGTATGTTTCCACGACAGCCTCGTACAACCAGTCCTCCTCATGGAATTCTTCGTGTTCGGGATGGCGGACAAAGGGGAGATGGGCGTGTAAAAGAAGAGCCAGTGAGCCCTGATGCATGGTCACCTCGCGAAGGTTACCGACCGTCAACCGCACGGACAAGAGTGATTTGCAGTTGCCCCCTGGGTGGTGTTCACGGCATCCTCCCGACGTGATGAACCGGTTCCCTCTTCTCTGCCTGGCGGCAATCGCCAGTCTTGCGCTGCTTTCCTGCAACAAGCCGGAGGAAAAAACCGGGGGCACTCTCATCGAGCGAGCCTTGGCCGACTTCGAGAAAAAGAAATACGACCAGGCGTTGGCCACTCTGCAGGAGGCGGACAAGGAGGAACCCAACTCCCCCTTCATCCTCAATCTCATCGGCGCGGCCTACACGAAGAAAAAAGATTACGCTGCCGCGAAGGGATATTTCGAAAGGGCCATCGCCCAGGATCCCAACTTTTTCCCCGCCCGTTTTAACATCGGGGAGCTGCTTTTCCTGCAAAAACAATACCCTCAGGCGCTGGGATTTTTTGCCGACATGCTACGCTCCGCGCCCGGCAATGAACTTCTCCAGTTTAAGGTGGTCCTGAGTTTGATCATGACCGAGCAGACCGAAGACGCCCGCAAGCTGGCTTCGCGCATGAAGTTCCCCGGCGAAGGCCCCGCCTGGTATTACGCCCACGCCGCCGTCGAACGCAAGGAAGGCAAAACGGCTAAGGCCTCCGATTATCTGAAAGGCGCCAAAACGTTTTTCCCCGACAGCATCTCGCTGTACAACGAGACCTTCGAGGACCTCGGCTGGCCAACCAAGTAGCGCCACTTCCGCTTTCCAACTTCTGCCTTTCCGCAATGACCAAACCTCCGAAAAAGAAACAGGAAACCCTTCTCCATCCCAAGGCGCGCGTCCTGGTCACGGGTGCAGCGGGTTTTATCGGCAGCGCCCTGGTCCATGCCTTGAATCAGCGAGGGGTCACCCAGATCGTCACCACGGATTTTCTCGGTTCGGACGAAAAATGGCGCAACCTCGCACCGTTGGAATTTGAGGATTACGTCCCCGCCGACCAGCTTCTTGCCAGCCTCGCGAGGGACCCCGACCATTTCGGGAAATTCGCCGCCTGCTTCCACCTGGGGGCGTGTTCGTCCACCACCGTGACCGACGCGACCTACGTGATGGAAAATAATTTCGCCTACACCAAGACGCTCTGCCGATGGGCGCTGGCGGCCGGCACGCGATTTGTCTACGCCTCCTCCGCCGCCACCTACGGCGATGGGGCCGCAGGTATGGACGACACCACCGAGAACCTCCACGCGTACCGTCCGCTCAATCTCTACGGCTACTCGAAGCACCTTTTCGACCTCTACGCCCAGAAGGAGGAGATCCTTCCCGAGATTGTCGGACTGAAATATTTTAATGTCTTCGGACCCAACGAATACCACAAGGGCGACATGCGCAGCCTGGTCTGCAAGGCTTACGAGCAGATCGTTTCGACCGGAAAAATCCGGCTTTTTAAGAGCTACAAGCCCGAGTTCCCGGACGGCGGACAGCAACGCGACTTTGTTTACGTGAAGGATGCCGTGGCCATGAGCATCCATCTCGCCGAGACAGAGTCCGCGGGTGGACTTTACAACCTGGGGGCCGGCGTGGCCCGCACCTGGGTGGACCTGGCCAACGCCCTGTTCTCCGCCCTCGGTCTGCAGCCCGAGATCGAGTTCATTGAAATGCCCGAAAGCATTCGGCACCAATACCAGTATTACACCTGCGCCAACATCGGAAAACTCCGTGCCACCGGCTACCAACCGCCCACCACTGCGTTGGAAGATGCCGTGCGCGACTACGCGGTGAACTATCTCAAAACCGGCGCGCGCCTCGGCGAGATTTAGCGTCCCAACTCCGACAAAGGTATGCCAGGACCACGCGGTTTTTTCCTCCGGCTCGCCGCCTTGGGACTCCTGCTTGCGTCTCTGCCAGCCTGGAGCGGGGACCTGAAATCTCCGTATTTCACCGCGACAAAACCCGGCGCTTGGGCCCACTATTTGCTCACCTACTCGGACGGCACGAAATCCTCCTACGTGTACGAACGACTGCCGGACAATAACGACCGCGTGGCGATTGACGTGCGGATCAAGGTCCTGGAACGAGAAGGCAAAGATTCCCGGGTGAAAAACACCCACATCCAGTCGAAAGCCTTCGACCTGGATCGCGATGGGTTAAGTTATATCAAGTTCACGGAAGAAATGTCCCTGAACTACAACGGCAACGATGTGCCGGTGGATGAGGCGACCTTGGCCGTGGTCAAGGATGGCTCCAAGGATTTCCGGGACGCCGTGACTTTTGAGGTCACGGAAAAAATCGGCGAACGCACGTGTGACCGTTATGCGTATTCGGTAAAGACCGGCGGCCCGGAACCCACCGTGGAAAGCGGCCAACTGTGGCTTGATGCCAGCGTGCCCTTTGCCATCGTGAAGCAGGTCGCCAAAGTGACTCGGAACGACGGACAGAAGGTCACAGATTTTGAAATGCTCTTGCAGGGCATCGGGCTGAACCCTCTCAATGGCGGGACCGCCATTGTCCCCCCTCCCCCGGCGGTCGGGGACGTCACTGTACCTTCCATGGTCAGCCTCTCATCCGCCTTCAAGGCAGGCTTGGTGGGCCTGGAGATTGAAGCCGTTCCGGGGTCTGCTGGCCGCCAACTTCGGCTCGCGCTCGTCAACAAAACCGGCGAGGAGCTCACCGTCACCATTCCCGCCGGCGACATGGACTTCGCCGTGGCTTCCCCAGTCAACACCCTGAGGATGACCTTTGCCAAAGCCGCCATTGTCGCGCTACCGGCCAATGACAAAGCCGCTCCGCTCCCCGTGGCGCAGCGCGGCAAGCACGGGATTGGCGAGGGCTCGTGCGCCCTTTCCGTCCATGAAGGCACTCCGGTTTTTTCCGGCAATGCCACGATGGCCGCGCTCCCGGAATGAGGTGGGATCGCTCGCACTTTCCTTCTCCCCTGCGGAGGACGGACCCACTAGGCTGCCCAAACGCATGAACACAGCTTTGCCCTTGCTCCGGGGAATGATTTTCCGGCCTGTCCCAAATCGATGAACATCCGAATCGCCGAATTGCAAGCCAGCGCACCGGATCTGGCATCCTGCCCGGACTCCGATCTTCCCGAGTTCGCCTTCATCGGACGCTCGAACGTCGGCAAATCATCCCTCGTCAACATGCTCACCCGGGTCTCGGGTCTGGCGCGGGTCTCCGCCACGCCGGGCAAGACGCGGTTGATCAATTTTTTCACCATCAACAAAAAGTGGACCCTGGTGGATCTTCCCGGCTATGGCTACGCCAAGGTAGGCCGGAAGGAACGCGCGAAGTTCAGCGCGGTGATCGCGGAATATCTCAAACACCGGCCAAATTTACAGTGCACGTTTGTCCTGATCGACACCCGGCTCACGCCCCAGGAGATCGACCTCGCGTTCCTTCGCTGGATGGTGGAAACCGGACTGCCTGTGGCCCTGATTTTTACCAAAGCTGACAAACTTTCTCCAAGCGCCACGCAGACCAACATCGCGGCGTTCCTGGGCCGGTTGAAGGAAATCACGCCGGATGAACCCACCGTGCTGGTCAGTTCTTCCAAGGATGGCAAGGGCCGCACCGAAATTCTCGGCCTCATTCACAGCGCGGTCACCGCCGATCCCACAGAGCCCGGGGATATGATGGCATGACCCTGGAAGACCTCGGCTGGAATGCGGATTTTGCCGCGGCCTGGTCAGCCTGCGAAGGCAAGGGCTGGGTGCCCGCGCGATTGATCCGCGACAACAAAATCACCTATGGGGCCCTCACCGGCGATGGGGAGGAGCGGGAGGTCGTGATGAGCGGGAAGGTCTACCACGATGCGGAAACCGATGCCGACCTTCCCGCGGTCGGCGACTGGGTGGCTCTGGAGATTGGCGACGAGGACCACGAGCATGTCATTCGCTACCGCCTTCCACGACAGGCCTATCTGTCTCGCAAAGCCTCCGGTCGCAGCACGGAGGAACAGGTGATCGCGGCAAATATCAACGTGGTCGTGGTGGTCACCGACGCCGGGTCGGACTTCAACGTCCGGCGCATGGAACGCTACTTTGCCATCATTGGCCGCAGCCACGCCAAGGCTGTCGTTCTCGTCAACAAGGCGGATCTTTTTTCCGAAAAACAGAATCAGACCGCCTTGGACGCAATCCGGGCGCTGAACCCCGAAGCGGACGTCCATCTGACCACCGTGACGAAAAAGGCTTCGCTAAAAGTTCTGCGGACCTATCTCAAACGGGGAGTCTCCCTGACCTTTGTCGGTTCCAGCGGCGTGGGGAAATCCTCCGTCATCAACTATCTTCTGGGTGACGAATACCAATGGACCGACGAGGTCAACGCCAACACGGGCAAGGGCCGTCACACCACCACGGCGCGGGAACTCATGGTCTTACGTGCCGGCGGGATCATCATCGACAACCCGGGCGTCCGCGAAGTCCACATGTGGACCGACGAGGCCACGCTGCGGGACCGTTTCGCCGATCTCGAAGAACTGGCCGGACGGTGCAAATTTGCCGATTGTCGGCACGGCACGACCAACGCAGGCTGCGCCATCCAGGCCGCCATCACCGCCAAAACCCTCGATGCCCAGCGCCTCGACGGATTTCTCAAGCTCGACAAAGAAATCGAACTCCTGCGAAAAAACCGAAAGAAGCGACAGATGACCGTGGAACGCCGCACCCGTCGTGACAATCAGAAGCAGTCCCGCAAGTTTTCGGACCGTCACCACCCCGATCTGGAACACGAGTATTAGTCGGAATTTTCCGCCAAAAACGACGCCGCCTCCGCAAGGGCCAGTGAGTCGCGGCCGTTTTGCTCGGTGATCTTGCGGGAATGGCCGCGGTCTTTCAGCCAGGCAAGTTGATCTTCAAAAAGCGAACGCAGGAGCTCGCAGTAGCGGCGCATCTTTTCGCCGTCTGCGCCCGCACAGAGTTCAATCTGCTGGGAAAGATCGAGGTCCTTATGCCGTCCCCGGGCGACGCGGTCGTGTCCCCCGAAGGTCTTCAGGACATCCAGCGTGCCGCCGGGAAAGAGCGTCATCAGGGTGCGCGTCTGCTCTTCATTCACCGCGCCGCGGATGCGGGCACGGACCGGCACCCATTCCTCGAGCACAAGGTCCCCGCGCTCGAAATTGAGCCGGAACTCCTGCCGGTCAAGGCGGGAGGGCTGCGTGAAGCTGTGGTGGAAATTCACCAACGCCCCACCCGGATATCGCACGGCACACTGCACCTGCTCTTCGATGCCGGAGCCATCGCGCAGCACACGCTGGGCGGCCACGACTTTGCCCTGCCCGAGCCAGCCCGCGAAGAGATCGAAAAAATGCACCCCGTGTTCGATGAATATTCCTCCGCTTTTTTCGCGATCCCAAAACCAATGTTCGCGGGAAAGCCCTTCGTCGGAGGCGAAGTTTTCAAACGAGCCGTGCAAAAACTCCCCGAGGGCACGGGAGTCCATCAACTGGCGGACGGACTCGAACAACGGATTGTACCGCTGCATGAGATTCGCAATGCAAAGCCGGTCGCTCTGTCGCGCGATGCCGACGAGTTCATCCGCCTCGGCCACCGTAAGGGCCAGCGGCTTTTCACAAATGACGTGTTTTCCCGCCAGAAGCGCCGCGCGGGCCTGCCGGTAATGGAGAAACGGAGGTGTCGCAATGTACACGAGATCCACCTCCGGATTCGCCAGCAACGCCGCTTCCTCGACCACGTCGGAAACTCCGAAGCGACGCATCATGGCCAGCGCCGCCTCGCGATGCGTCCCGGCCATGGCCAAGAGCTGCACGTTCGGGGCTTGGAGAAACTGTTGCAGGGCAAAGAGCCCGAAGCCCCCCGCGCCGAGGGCGCCAATGCGAAGAGGCGTCGTGGGAAAAGTTTCCAGAATCAATCCTGGTCTTTGGGTTCAGCCTCGCCGGATTCTTCCGCCCCGGTCTCCTCCTGCGCACCGTGAGGCTGCTCACGGGGAGTTTTTTTTCCCGGCTGCGGAACGTGCGCTGCGCCATCGGTCAGGTCCTCGCCTTGTTTCTGCTTTTCGTGAATGACTTTCTTGTCGTGAGCAACGTTACGGGGATCGGACATGACCTACCGTAGGCCACTTTGGCGAAATAGCTTGGAATCCTTTGCTTATTTTCCGGGTGCCGCAAAGGCAGACTCCGGGGCGGGAAATTTTTCGCCCAGCTACGCCGGACGGACTAGCGGGCTTTTCTTTTGAAAATCGCCATCCCACGGTCCGTAATCTGCACAAGTTCCCAGCCACGGGAGGCCTCGGCATTCAGCATTTGCTCGAGCGGACGGAGATTCAGCTTGGCACTGACCACCCGATACTCCACGCGGGGCGTCTGAGCCTCCGCCGGAGCGAGCAAAAGGAGACCGAAAACGCCTGCCAACAACGAGGCCTTCCAGAGGCGGCGTGCATTCCGGACGTGAAGCGAAACTGGGGAGGTGGCGAAGGGAGATTTCATGGTGCCGGAAAGTTAAACGCCGGACGGCTCCCAAATTCAACGCAAATACCGCGTTCGCGCCCGAACCGGCTCGCAAAAACAAGGCGCCCGCGATGGCCGGACACCGACTACTGATACCCTTTCCAAACGACGGGAGCCTCGGAAAAAGGAGGTTCATCCTTGGGTTTGCCGACGGGGGTTTGGTAAGGGGCAAGTTGAAAAAGGGGCAAGCGGGTTACACCCGTCTCGGTTTTGGGATATTCCGCACCCTGCTTTTCGTAGAGGAGAAACGCGCAGAAAGAACCACCGGGACGTTCGCCGACCAAGACATCCAGGTCGACGGGTTCATCTTTTTTCAGCGTCATCCAGTCCCCGTAAAGAAGCGCCCCATTGGCCGCCGGAATCTTCGCGCCCTGCTCGGGCGGAGTCCACATTTTCAATTGCTTGGTGGCATCAGGGCGACCACCCACCAGGACGGTTTTGCCATTGACCGCGACCACAACAACGTCATCGGCGTAAGCCACAAAGCGGTAGTTGCCATCTTCAGGCGGCGACACCTGGCCTTTATAATAGACGACCCAGACGGACGGTTTGATGACCTTTTCCATCTCAAAAGCCTTGGGAGCGCGGCCGGCATCCATTAGAGGCATGAAGATCTGCGTGGCGTAAAGCGGACGCGTGGCGCGGAAATACCGGTTGAGCACCGACTCGCTCCAATCCTTGTTGAGAAACTCGCCGACGATCCCCGTATAGCTGTCGGGTTTGACACCGGTCGGCTGGCGTTTTTGCGTCTGCTTAAAATCGTAAAGGATGCCAATCAGACCCGCGTCGCGGTTCTCCCTCCGTCCAAACGCCCCGGCCTCTTCAGCAAAACTATTCGCAGAAACGACCAGGCCGATGGCGACGAATCCAGCGATAAATCGCGGAACCCCCACTATCGCAATGGCGTGGCCGGAGTTTCACCTGCGGCGAGATTTTTCAGATACTGCCCGGCCATGCCCTGGTATTCCGAAGGCGCTTTTTCCTTTTGCAGGAGGGCAACGCCTTCACGGTCTTTCGGTGTCAATCCCGCCGCGACCTGGCCGGCAGTTCCTGTTGCGCCGCTTCCGCCAATGAACTTGAGGGCGTCGTCACCCTTGAGTCCATCCATGCCACCCCCGGACTGGAGAGCTTTGGCGGCGGGTTTCTGCGCACCGCTCTGCTGCTGGGCCATCGCCTCACCCGTTTGTTGCTCGCCGTCCTTTTGCTGCGCAGGCGAAGCTTTGGCCAGCGCTTCGGCCATGGATTTCTGCAGCGTCTGCATCGCGCTTTGCATGTTTTTTTGCGCGTTGGAATTGGCCGAGGCCGCCGCATCCTTTTTCATTTGGGCGGCATCCATTTTGGATTTTTCCAGGGATTGTTGGGCCTGTTGAAGCGCCTGTTTGACATCGGCGGGAGCCCCCGCCGCCGCGGCGGCTTGCTGGGCTTCCTGCAGGCTCTTTTGCGCGTCCTCGGTCTTTTTGATGGCATCCATCTGGGCTTCGCCGGGCTTACTGGCTTGCAGGCTCTTCTGGGCCTGGTCGGCGGCGGCCTTGGCTTCGGCAATCTCCTTGTTCACCGCCTGAAGCTGTTGCTCCTTTGCGGCAGCCTGGGCCACGGCCTGCATCTGCTTCTGGATTTCGGCGTTGGCCTCTGCCAGGGCCTGGGAAGCCTCCTGAGGTTTGTTCTCCTGCATCTTGGCCGCAGCCTCACCCAGACTCTTGGCGGCCTCGGGGTTGGTCGGAAGCGCATCCTGCTGAAGTTGCTGAGCTTTCTCCGCCTGCTTTTCCTGCTGCGCGGGATTCGGCGTCGGATTGGTCGCCTGGGCGTTCTGTTCCGCTTGGGCTTCCGCAATCTTCTGGGAAAGCTGGGCAAGTTCGGCGGCGGCCTGGGCGGCATTCTGCGGAGCTTTGTCGTCGGCAAGTTTTTCGGCGGATTTCGCCAATTCCTCGCCAGCCTTCTCCAGCTTTTCGGCGGCATCTTTCTGCGCGGCGGCCACCTTGTCCTTCGAATCCTTCTTTTCCGTCATGAGGTCGTCCGCGGCTTTTTTCATCGCCTCGGCAGCCTTCTGAGACTCTTCGGCCGCACCCGCGTTGATATCCTGCACTTCCTTCTGTACAGCCGCGAGTTTGTCCGCCACCTGGCGTTGCGCCTCGCGCAAATCCTTTTGCGCGGCTTCGGGTGCCTTGGCCGTCGCTTCAGCCAGCGCCTTTTGTTCCGCCGCCAATTCCTTCATCTTCTCCGCCATGGCCCGGGCCTGTTCGAGCACCGACTGATTAGACTTCAAGGCCATCAGCACCACTTGGAGCGCCGCTTTCAACCGGCCCTGCGAAGCCACCGCGGCCGGAAATTTTCCCGCAGCGGTCTCATCGGACGCCGTCGCTGCCAGGGCGGGAACACCCTGGGTTTTCATGGCGGCGAGCGCCTCGGAAAATTTACCCAGGCCGTCGGCAGGCGAGGCATCCACCACCTTTTGCAGGGTTTCCAAAGTGAGATCCACTTCCTGACGAAGCGCGGATTGTTCGGCCTGGCAAAGGCTGGCTATCTCGACCGGCTTGCCCGTTGCGGCAATATCCTGGGTCTGCCGCAAATTCGTCGTCTGTCGGAGAATAAGTTGCTGGATCCGTTGCTGAAGGGAAGCCTGATCCTTGTGCAGAGAAAGTCCGTCAGCCATGGCTTTGAGCAACACTTGGATGTTTTTTTGCTCCTTGCTCGCTGCCGAAAGTCTCCCCTGGACCTGGGTGGCGTTTTCCATCGCACCCGCCTCTTTCAGCATTTGAATGAGCGGCGCAATCTGTTCATCGCCCAAACTGTCAAGCTTAGCCGCCGCGCGGCGGGCCAGATCGGCTTCCGGGGTGTCGAATTGATTTTGCTGAATATCCTCGAGGAGCAGGGCCAGCTGCTGACGCACATCCTCCGCCTGTTTGCGCACTTCGTCTTGCGCGATGCTGTTGCGGTAAGCGGAAGTTTGCAGGTCCGATGTCGCCTGTCCGAAGAGGGCGGTCGGCAGACTCAGGGCGGTGAGCACAGTCAGGATTTTCATATTCTCGGGGGCTTAGGGGGTATTCTTGCGAATGGTGCTGTCGAGGTCTTCGTTAACCTCTTTCTGCGTGTTGGAAATTTCCTCTATTTCCGCTGCTCTTGCACCTAAAATCTCCAGCATCTCAGCCCGTTTTTCAGCCTGGCTGACAATCGCAAGGGTCTTTTTGAGGGTCTGTCCGACACCCGGTCCGGTCACGTCATTATTGTCTGCAGCCTCCATCCAATAGCTAAGCGTGCAGCCTTCGGTGAGGGCGGGTTTTTGCGCAGCCAGATCCCAGGTGAAGGTTTGCGCGGCGGCACCGTCCTTGGGAAGGGCCAGGGGAATTTCCCCCAATTCGATGGAGGGCTCACCGCCGGGAGGCCCGGGGCGGGTTAATTCATACTTCAATGCCAGCTTTTTCACGGCGAAATCGTCTTTTACCGTAAAAGAAAGTCGGGGTCGGGAGGTGAGCAAGACACTGAGCCGCTCGCCCGAGGGTGCGCTCAGTTCAACAACAGGCGACCGGTCCTCCAACACCTCCACCCGGTAGATGGTGTTTTCCTGCGAGGCCACCCCATCCCCATTGGTCAGGATCAAGGAAAGTCCCGTGAGGCCCTCTTTGGGCACCACAAATTCACCGGCAAACGATTGCGCGTCCGGCTGGCCGGTTTCCGCCTTCACCTCGGAGTTGATGCCTTCCAGCCGGACGAGGGCTTCGCGAAGAGGCTGGGTGGCGCGGCCCTCGATGCGAATCCGGCTGCCCGCCAGGAGCGCGAGATTGCCGGCGGGCATCTCCGCTTCCGCCATCCCCGTGTAGGCGGGATACTTTTGGCCAAAGCGAACCGTTTCCAGCACCGGGGCAGTTTTGGCCGTAACGACAAAATCGGGCCCCACGCCGTCGTTTAGGGCAAAGTGATAGGTAAACGACTGTTGGACATTCTGCATCGTCACCGCGAATACGGCGGCATCCTCCATCGTTGCGCTGACCGGAATTTCCTGCCGGTCCTTGTTCGCAAAAATCACGTGAAGGACCCCACTCCGTGGCACCACCCCTTCCGCCCGGGCGGAAAGTTTCACGTCAGCGCCCACCACGGCGGATTCGTCTCGACTGATCGGCACGACGATGGTCCGCGTTGGCAGAGGTGCGGTGCTCAAGAGAATACGTTCGACCAGCACGCGAGACTTGGGCCAGAAGGCGGCACCGGCTCCCAGCGCAACGATCACGGAAAGCAGCGCCCACTTCCACCAGCGACGCAAATTGGCGGTTTTGACCACCCTGCTGGCAATTGGCGTGGCCTGAACCTTCGCGCTGACCCTCACCAGCAATTCCTGCACGAGGGCCAGGGATCCTTGCGCGCCACCGGGGCGACCGGCGGAGAGTTCCACCGCAGAAATCAGCGCGGAGCGGAATTCCGGGATTTCCTTCTCCACGCGAAGAGCCGCGGTTTCCAAAGTGAGGGGCTTGCTGAGAGGCCTCCAGGCGAAACGGTAAACCACATAACCAACCACGGCGAGATCCGCGCCGAGGAGGATAAACCGGACGAGCCACGGGAGATTTAACCACCAATCGACCAGAGCCTGAACTACCCAGAGGGCGGGAATCAAGGCCAACAAAAGCACGACGCATTCGGCGAGACACACCCGCTTTTGACGGGCCATGACCTGACGCAAGGATCGGACGATGCCTGCCGGCAAAGGCAGAGGCGTCCCTGGCGGCAACGCGATAAGCGAACCCGGACGCGCCGTGGTTTGCACCGCTTTCTGGCGTTTCCGCAGCCTGTCAAAAACCGTGTTCATTTCAACTGCATCAGCCGTCGCAACAGCCACTCCAGGAAAAGCACGATCAGCAGTGCACCCAACCACCAAGGCGAGTAAAATAAGTCGATCTTGCGATAACTCGCCACCGTCGCACTTTGTTCCGAAACGAGGTCGGGTAATTTCTCCAAATCCTCCTCGCGCAGCAGATGGCCTTTCGCCACGTCGGCCATCGCGCGGAGGGCGCGTTCATTCAGCGCGGTTTCCATCTGCTCGACCTTGGGCTCGATGATCTCAAATTTCACGGTGGCCTCCGGATCGTCCAGCGTGGAAAAACTGTAACTGCCCGGCTCATCGGCGGTGAATTCGCCGCGATATTCCCCGGGTTGTTCGCCGACGGCGGCCACATCGAGGGGCTGGACTTTTTCCTGAGGTGCACCATTGGCGCCGGCAGAAGTAATTTTTAAGCGCCCCTGGAGCGATGCGACCGTGAGAGGTTCATAACCCTCTTTGTAAATTTTTCCCGCGATCACCACTTTGTCGCCCACAAAATACCGCTCGCGGTCCACCTTTAACTGGGTGCGCGATGAGGCCCCTTCCAGGCGTTTGAGCGAAAGCGACTGCATGATGGCTCCCCAGACCTGCGAGTAATATTTTTCTCCCGTGCGACTGCGCCAGCGGTAGGTTTCGTCGGTGCCGATATAGACACTCTGACCTCCACCGTAACCCTGAATGGCGATCACCGGCATGCCGCCCGCAGTGCCTGCGCGTTCTGGAGTCGGGT
Organism: Terrimicrobiaceae bacterium; assembly: GCA_041752695.1. Taxonomy (GTDB): domain Bacteria; phylum Verrucomicrobiota; class Verrucomicrobiia; order Chthoniobacterales; family Terrimicrobiaceae; genus CALCJD01. The sequence goes on along the minus strand of JBGSVZ010000079.1, from coordinate 37,486 downwards.
CCACTAACAGCACCTCTGCGCCAGGCTTGGCTTTCGTGACCGGAGCGACCCAGCGAACACCGGGAAAGCCCGCCCAGATCCGGGCATTTTCTTCGGGATTTTCCACCAGTCTGAGATACGGAGACATCTCGCCCAACGAAGTCAGCTTGAGTTGCACGGGTTCCTTAAAGCGCTCCGCCCGCTGTTCCACAGGAACGGAGGTGTCCGGCACAACCGGCAGCAGGGCTTCCAGGGGCGTTCCACCGTAAGCCGTGGGGTTGAATTTTGGGCCCGCCAGAAAGATGATTCCGCCGCTGGATTGTTCGACCCATTCGCTCAGCAACTTCATCCGCGTTTCGCCAAGGTCAGCGGGATCAACGTCGCCGAGAATGATGATCTCGTATTTAAAAATGCCCTCCCGGTCTTCGGGAAGGGCCGCCAGAAAGGGGGAGTCGGGAAGTTTGTCGAGGTCGGGTTCACCATCAATCAACACACTCTTTACCTCCAGTCGGCGGTCGCGCTGCAGATAGGCCAGCAGATAGCGAAAATCCCAGCGTGGTTCCTGGTCGATAAAGAGCACCTTGATCTTGTTATCCACCACCCGGAGTTTTCCCTCCGTCGCGTTGTTGTCCTTGCCCATCTCACCGGGCTGGAGGGGAATAGACGCTTCCAACACCAGATCTCCAATCGCCTGAGGGTCGAAGCGAAAATTCACCTCATAGTCCCCATCCTCGGCCAGTTCCACTTTCTGCTGATCCACTTCCGCGCCATTGGCCTTGAGGACCGCCGTCACGGTTTGTCGACCCACACCCTGCACGGAGAACTTGGCTTTCACATCCACCCGCTCCTTCACGAAGGCCAGTCTCGGCGCGCTGACCTCCTTCATCACCAGATCGACCGGCGTCGTCACGCCGATCCCGTAGATAAAGAGCGGGATGTTCGCCTCCCGGGTCAACCTCGCCGCCTCGGCAGGGGGAAGCCCGCTGTTGCTCGCCCCATCGGTGATCAGCAAAACGCCACTCACCGCCTGACCGCGATTCTGATCAATCACCTGACGCAACGCCTCGCCCACCCCGCTCGCCGGCTCGTCCGGCTTGATCGTGTCGAGCAGCGTTGTCGCTTCCTGCACGGTGGCCAATTTTTCCGTGGTCAGCGGACCGACCTGCGTGGCATCTCGGCCAAAGCGATAAAACAGGACGTCGGATTTTTCCTGCAGGCGCGGCCAAAGATTCAGGCCCGGGTTGGCGGAAAGTTTTTTGAAGAGGTCCCAGCGATTGATCTCCACCTCGGCGGCCGACTTTTCCCCGGTGGCAATTTCGGCACGCTGCAGATCATGCGGGGCCGTCCGGCGGTCGGTCAGCAGCATGCTTTGCGAACTATCGAGCAGCACCAGCAACGTCTGCCGCACGGGCTCGTTGATTGTGAGATTCAGAACCGGCTTCACCAAAAGGACGAGAAACAAGCCAATCGCGACAATGCGCAGGGCCGTCATGACTCCCCGCCAGCGAGGTTTCACGTCCGCCGCATAGCGGCGATAGGCCCAGGTGCAGGCCGCCGTTAGGATCAGGAAAATCAGAAACGCCCATCCCATGGGCAGGCCCTCACCCCCAAGGGACCATTCGCGGCCGCCTTCCGGAATCCCCGGAGCCAATAAGCGCACAATTCCGTCCATCATTTACCGGGATGCACTCATGCGATGCGCCAGCGCCGCTTCCGCGAGAGCCAGCAAGGCGGCCAGCCAGAGAAAGGCTGTCCAATATTCTTTTTTGACCTGCAGGCGCGGGGCGGCGGCACTGGAGAATTCTTCCTTGGCAGTGGGTTCGACGGCGAGCGCTTCGATCTCCGGGCGCGGCGCCTGCCGTAAATCGGATTCCGTGGGATCCATCTGCACGGCAAAAACGGCGGAAGGAAAATCGTCCTGCCCCATATAAATCCGATAGGCACCCACCGCATCGGTGTCGCGATAGCTCACGACAGCCTGTTGGTCCGCGAGTTCGACCCGACCGGCCGGGCGGCGCGTCGCATCCTCACCGGGGCGCACCACGGAAAAATCCCGACCGAGAAGCTCCATCGCGGTCGGCAGTTCGAAAGGATCGCCGGGGCCCAACACGAGCCGTGCGGAGCTGCCCCGGTTTAGATACCCCATGAGTCTCTGGGTAAGAGCCACAAAGCCCGGATGCAAAACGAGATTATTGCCCTGAGGGGTCGCAGGCGCGTTAAAGAGGACGACCCTCCCCTGCCCCGCCGCCCATTCTGCGGCCGCGGTGTCGCCATTTGCCAGCCGCAGAATCACCGCCGCCTTGGCCTCGCCTTTTTTGACCTCGAGCGGAAAATATTCGGTGTATTTCGCCGCACTTAGCCCCCCTTCGCCACGGTCGTTCCAAATGGATGACACGGGATGGTCGAAGCCCTCCGTTTGCAAGGCCACCGGAGGTTTCACCGCGGTCTTACGCGGCCCCACGGTGGCAGGAAGGAGCGCGGAAAGCGGGGCGTTTTTCTTCCAGACCGCAGGATCGGTTCGGGAGCCGGGAAAAATGACCAAGTTTCCGCCCTCCGTGACATAGGTTTTCAAAGCCGCGACCGCCTGATCACTCAGTGGGCCCGGGTTGCAAAGAAAAACGGTATCGTAAGAGGCAAATGACGCCCGGTTCATCGCTCCGAAGGGAACGGTGGTGATATTCAGAAAATATTTTTGGGCGCGATCCGCCGAAACCGGCGCGAGGGCGTTGGCCAGAAAATATCCATCCCTCTCCGAGACGGGTCCCTCACCGTTGCCTTCCACGATCAAAACCCCCATCCGGTCCACCGCCTGAATCGCGGTGGAACGTTGATTGTCAATCGCGAGGCGGTCCGGCGGAATTGTGGCGGTGACCGCGTGAAAGCCCGGGGCGTCGAAGCGCACAAAAAGATTCACGCTGAACGTCGCGCCAGGTTCGATGCGCGGAATGAGGGTTTCGTCGGACGGCGCCAGGTCATCTGCGGCAACGGTCACACGAACACCCTCCGCGGCTTTTGTGCCATAGTTTGCCACCTCAACCCGAAACCGGCAGGGCTGCCCTGAAGCCGGCACCCCGCCCTCGGCATGAAGCCCCACTACCGCAAGGTTGTCCTCGCCCGCGGCGCCGAGGATCACGGGTTTCAGCACAATGCCAGGATTCGCCAACTGGAGCTTACGGATGTCATCAAGCCCCCTCCAGGCCGGCATCTGACTATCGGAATACACCACCACCTCCCGCCTTTGGCCGCCCAAGGGTTTTAGCGCTTCGAAGCCCGCCCGAATGCCCTTGGCAAGATCCGTGGAGCGGTCGCTCATTCCTGCCAACTCCAGACTGCGGCGAAATCGTGGGAGATCCGCAGCGGGCTGCGCGATCAGGGAATCCGCCCGGCTGGAGACGAGAAAGAAAGCCAGTTGCGAGCCGGTCGCCTGATTTTCCAGCGAATCCCGGATGGCCTTTTTTCCCTCTTCAAAGCGCGTGGTGACACCGTTGCTTTGCCCCATGCTTCCTGAATTATCCAACACCACCGCTGTCGCTGCCGGACCGTCACCTCCCAGCAAGCCAGGCACCAACGTCTGCAGCACAGGCCGGGCGAATGCAGTGACCAACGCCGCCACCACCAGACAGCGAAGAATGAGAAGAAGGAGATCCTCAATCTGCAACCGCCGGCGGTTCCTCTGCAAACTGTCCTGGACAAAACGCATCGCCGCCCAGCGGGTCCGCTGAATCCGAAATTTGTTGAGTAAATGAATGGCCACCGGCACGGAAACCGCTGCCAGACCCGCCAGTACCCATGGATTCAGAAAGCCCATTACGCGGAGCAAGTGAGGAGGGAAAAAGAAAGGGAAAGGGGCCCTGACAAGTGCGCCTTTCGCATTTCGCAAACCCTTTTCATTTGTACCTTCACTTTTTCCCCATCATGCGCCGGAAGGCGAGGTAGCCGCTCAACACTTCAGCAAGGCTTTTGCCTGTGTCCGCCAAAACATAATGCGTATTAAATTTCTCGCACGTCGCACGCACCCGTTCCCGGAAGGCGTCGAAATTCGCGAGATAACTTTTGCGAATGTCCGCGGGCGACGTCTGGATCTCCGTCAATTCCTCCAGCCCCAGCAACTTCCAGGTCCCCGTGAACGGAAAGGTCAGTTCAAAAGGGTCCAGAACATGGAAAAGAATCACCTCATGACCGCTGAAACGCAACAACTGCAAAGCCTTGGAAAATCCCTCCTCGTCATCAAAGACGTCGCTGATCAGGATCACGATACCCCGGCTGCGGGCCTGGTGCGAGAGCTGCTCCACCGTTCGTCCGATACTTGTCCCCTCCGTCGCAGCAAAAGCGGCCAGCCGATTCATGATGTGATGGATTCTGCCCAGATTATCCGTGCGGGGAATGTATTCGCGGGTCTCGGTGTCGAAGAGGGCAAGCGCGACAGCATCCCTTTGCATCAAAACCAGATAGGAAAGACAGGCCGCCAGCGCCTTGGCAAAGTGGAGCTTGGTGACTTTGCCAGACCCGTAATCCATCGACTTGCTGCCATCGAGGACAACATGCGCGACGTAATTGGTATCTTGTTCGTATTGCTTGATGTAATAGCGATCCGAGCGCCCGAGGACCTTCCAGTCGAGGTGCCGGATGTCATCGCCTGCGGTGTATTCGCGATGTTGGGCAAATTCAATGGCGAAGCCCCGGAATGGCGAACGGTGCTCACCTACGCGGTATCCTTCGACAACACGACGCGCCAGCAGGCCAAGCGCTTCGCCGCGGGAAATCGCTTCCGGATCGAGGAGGGAGGGTTCTGCCATCACCGCAGACAGCCTCAGGCCATCGGTTCGTGCTGGGGAATGGTGGAGAGCAATTGCTGAATGAGATCATCCGCCGTCACCCCTTCACTTTGCGCCGCAAAATTTGGCGCGATCCGATGCCTAAGGATGGACGGTGCCACCGCTGCGACATTGGCGCAGCTCACATAAACCTGACCGCTGACCATCGCATGCGCCTTTGCCGCCATGATCAAACTCAAACTGGCGCGCGGACCCGCCCCGAAGCTGAGGAACTTTTTGCAGAAATCCAGCGCCTCGGGCGTTTTCGGACGCGTCGAGCGGACGAGTTTTTCCGCATAACGATAAACATGATCCGCTACCGGAACCGCTTTTACCGTTTGCTGCATGTAAAGAATATGTTCCGCACTCAACACCGGCTGGGGTTCCTCCCCCTTCATTCCCGTGCCCATTTTCATGACGAGAAGCTCCTCCTCCTCGGAGGGATAATCGACTTGGACCAGAAACATAAACCGGTCCAGCTGCGCTTCCGGAAGGGGATACGTGCCCTCCTGCTCGAGGGGATTCTGCGTGGCCAGAACGAAAAACGGCTCCGGCAATTTGTGGGTCTTGCCGCCGACGGTCACACAACGTTCCTGCATCGCCTCAAGCATGGCGGCCTGGGTCTTGGGCGGCGTACGGTTGATTTCATCCGCGAGCACGACATTGGCAAAAAGCGGACCCGGCAAAAACTTGAACTCCTTCGCGCCGGAAACCGGATCCTGATAAATCACCTCCGTGCCGGTGATATCGCTGGGCATCAGATCGGGCGTGAATTGAATACGCTTGAAGGACATCTGCAGCGTCTTCGCCAGAGTGGAGATGAGCAGGGTTTTCGCCAGTCCGGGGACACCGACCAGCAAAGCGTGGCTGCGGGTCAGGATGGCGATGAGAATCTCTTCGACGACGGAGGTCTGGCCGACCACGACTTTCGAAATTTCCTGCTGAACTTGAAAATACGAATTCCGGCAAAACTCGACGGCTTCGAGATCCGATGTGCCGGCGGCGGTGGGCTGGGCGGGGGAATCAGTGGATTGGGACATGAGGGATTTTCCAGGACACTAAACGAACAAAGCGAAGGTATAGCAAAAAAACATTTGCACAGGAGGAACAAAAATCTGCAGATCTTCCATATATCTGAAGGGGATCAGCGTTGGGACTGCATGGCTACCATGAGGGAGAACGAGCAGCTATGGTGCCCGTTTTCGACCCGCATGAGGAGACGATTGAGACCTTTTTTGAAATGGACCTTGCGGTAGCCTTCGTTCGGCCGCCAGATCTTATGTTGCATGCCGCTGGCCCAGACGAGCATGTCGTTGATCCAGATTTTGGAAAAATCGTCGCTTCCCATGGCAATCCAGAGATCCTGAGCTTCTTCGAACCACAGTTCCGTATACGCGAAATAAATCGCATAACTGCGTTCGTTGGGAGGTTGAACCATCGCCTTGGCATTCTGGATGAACTGCCAACGCACCACGCCGTTTTCCACCGGATAGACGGCATCAAGATCGACGACGGACTCGGGCGGAAAGCGTTGTTCGATATTGCGGCGCTGGGGGTTGGGAAACGGTCCAATGACCCACCAGGAATCAATAAACATCCACTTGGCGCCTTCGCCGTAGCCGCTGGCATGCACCTTGCGGCCAGGGATGGAGTCCTGCACCGCACCACTGGCGGGAAACCCCGGGGGACCCGCGAATCCACCCGCCCGCCCCCCTCCGGGAAATCCCGACTGGCCAGCACCCGGGGGCCCTCCGGCCAGATTTCCTGCCCCGCCCGTCTGCACCCCTCCGCCAATTTGTTTCATCAGGGCGGAAAGATCCATTGCCGCCTGGTTTTCATTCTCAGCGGCCAGACCGGCGAGCTGCTCTTCCTGGGCGGCCAGGGCTTTCATCGATTCCAACGATACCGACGTCCCCTCGCCCGCCGAGGAGGCAGTGGTGCGGGCCTGATATTCCATGCCGCGGGCGAGCGCGAGCATGGACTCCAATTCTTTCAGGGCCTTTTCGATTGCCGCATTTTGGGCGGCCAGTTCCTCCGCCGTCTGCGCCGAAGAAAGATCCGATGCCAGTTCGCTGCGAAGAGGGAGTGCCATTTGGACGTACTTCTGCGCTTCTGGAAGCGGGATTTGTTTTTGCACCGCAACCTGGGCGGCACGAATCGCCTGAAAACGCTCTGCGATGCTTTTTTCGGTCAACACCGCCTGGGCGTACAGGCTGGAGAAACTCTGTCCATCCAAGGACGTGGAGGCGGACATTTCGACCGGCTCCATCGCGGCAGTGATGGGCGCAGCTGAGGCGAAGGCCTTGGCGACCTCCAGTTGGGCTTTCGTCTGGGACTCGCGCGCGGACTGCTGGGCCTTCAGCGCGGCGGCCTGCGTGGCTGCCAATTGGCCACGCGCATCGAGCACCTCCTGCGCGCTTTTTTTCGCCGCCTCTTCCGCCAGGGTGAGATGATTCGCATCGGCGGCAAGACGTTCCTCGAGCTTTTGCAAATCCTTCTTGGCGTCGGCCAGGCGACGGGTCAGCGGATCGAGGGAGTTTTGAAGTTTGGCGGCATCCTTGGTGTTTTTCGCGCTTGCGACACGTTCCCGCTGCTGGCGCGCATTCTCCTCGAGCCCCGTTTTCGCTTTTTCTTTGTCCGCAACCCGCTGTTCACCCAGCACGACGGCTTTCTGTGCTTTGGCCAGATTTTCTGTCGTGCGTTGGGCCTGACGGCCCAGGGATTGGAGCGATCCCTGGAGTTCGATCGCTTCATCCTGCCGCGCATTTGCTTCCGCCTGCGCGTTGGCTGCCTGGGTTTGCGCTTCCTTGGCCCGGTCGAGCCCGCCTTGAAAACTCATTTGTTGAAACGCAGTCACCTGCGCCGTGGTCGCGGCGGTTTGGGCATCTTTGGCCCGAGACTGTGCCTCGGAAACGTGCAGCAGCGCGGCGGCGGACTCATCTTCGTTCGATGCCATTTCCGCCGGTGTTCCCGCTGCCGCTTCGCGCGCTTTGTTCATGGCCTCGAGCGCGGCTTGCGCCTCAGCCTGCGCCTGTTCCGCCCGCGCCTGCGCCTCGATGGCGACGCTCAGGGCGTCGGCGGATTTTTCCGGTGCCGCTGCTGCCATCTCCTGGGCGAGGGACCCGAATTCCGTCTGCGTTTGCTGCTGCAACTCGGCCAGGGCCCGCTCCGTGCCAAGGAGCTCCTCCACTTTTGACCGCACCTCGTCAGCCTGGGTGGCCTGGATCTGTTCCGCAACCTCCTTTATGCGCTCCGGCGAGGCCATCACCGGCGCCGCGGGCTTCACCTCCCCAGACTCGCTCACCACGGCGATTTCCGCGGCAGGAATGAGAAGAATTAGGCACGCCAAAAGCCCGCCGTGAAAAACCAGCGAAAGGGCGAGCCAGGACGCACGCGCGACCGGACTATTTTCCGGCAGATCTGGTGCGGAACCCGACATTGCGCAGGTTGTTAAATTGACACATTTCGACCACCTCAACGACCGCCGCGTAGGGGGTCGCCACATCAGCATCGAGGCGCACACGGCGACCGGGATTTTCCAATGCCGCCGCAGCGAGTCGTTGATGGAACACCTCGGTGGTTACCGCTTCCGAGCCGAAAAATTTCTGCCCCGCCCGGTCGAGACCGACCACGATGACATCCTCCTTTTGTTCGACATCCACGGCCGCACCGGACTGCGGCAATTCCAGCGGAAGTTCCTTTTCGGTTTTCTTCAACGTGGTCGCGACCAGAAAAAAGACGAGCAGCACGAAAAGGCAGTCGATCATCGGGATCAGAGGGATTTCGAAGTCCTGGTCGGCGTGTTTGTTTTTCACTCTCATCGAGCCGTCTCCCCCTTGCGCGCCAGAAACCACTCGCTGAGCAGCCCAGTCATTTCCCGTTCGACCAGCGAGGCAAACATGTTCGTGCGACTCTTGAAAAAATGGAAAAGCGCTAGAAACGGAATCGCAATGGCCAGGCCCAGACCGGTCGTAATGAGAGCCTCGGAGATGCCACCAGCCAGTTGTGCGGGGTTACCCAAGGCTCCTGCCAGCGCGACGACCTCGAAAGTTGCAATCATCCCAAGAATCATGCCGAGCAGCCCGAGCAAAGGCTCCAAGGTGGCCACCACGCCGAGCGGGTAGGCTTTTTGGTGATGAACTTCAATCTCTTGCGAGAGAATATCCCCCGCCCCCACCGAAACATCGGCGTATGCGGCGTGACGGTGCTTCGCCACCCAGGAAATCGCCCGACCCAGCGTGCTGGGATTCGTCGCGCCGAGGGCTTCGAGTGCCTCGAAATTCCCCGCGTCCCATAACTCACGCGCCTTCCGGCCCAACCCGTGGGGGATGATTTTTTCCCGGCGTAGGTTGAAAAATCGCTCGAAAATAAACATGGCGCCAAAAATGGAAACCGCCACCTGGACGAGCGCAGTCGCGCCCCCCTCCTGGAGCTTATCCCACCAGCCGCGCGAAAACCGGTGCCCCACCTCCTTCTGCTCGCGCTCGCTGCGCGCGGCCGCCGCCGACTGCACCTGCGAATTGACGGAGGGAGCAGGTTCCTGGCTGTGCGAGGGGCCGGCAAACGAGAGCCAAAACGCACTGATCACCAGAAACAAAAACGCACGAGACGGGAGGAAATTCATGAGGGTTGGTGATCTAACCTCAGGTCAACGCCATTGGCACGACCAAAGGCGGAAAAGGTGCGACATTCTCTTATCTGGTCTCGGTATCCGCGGTCAGCTCGCGAGATCCCCGGCAAAAATAAAGACCACCGCCGCCGGGAGAGGGAGTGTGAAAATCACCGCTACGACGACCGCAGAAACATACCATCGATACCGGTAGAGCAGCCAGGATCCCGCCGCCGCCAGGGCCAGCCAGACAGGATACGACCAGATGGTCAGGGCCAGCGCCCACGGTTGCCACATTTTCTCGGAGTCAGGGGCCCCAAAAGCCATGAACGCCAAACCCGCCAAACCCAGCCACGGCACGAGGGTCAAAAGTTGGAGCACCTGCAGAACGACAAGGGTGATCCAGGGCCAGCGGGGATTGTTCACCATGAAAGAAGTGTAGGACTTTCCCACCCGCGCGGGAAGGCGGAAACAAGCGGGAGGCGAAGGAGGATAAAGCGGGGCGCCCGAAGGCACTTCTTTTCCTTTCCTCTCCCGCATCCGCCGCTTGCCATTTGGAGAAACGTGGTACAATCGCGACCAGAAACATATGCGTCCCGATCGTTTCACTCAAAAGATGCAGGAGGCTCTGAACAGCGCCGTCGATCTCGCCTCCAAGCGCAACCATTCCGAAATTTCCAACGAGCACTTTCTCCTCGCCCTGCTCCAGCAGTCCGAGGGACTGGCGCGGCCCCTCCTGGAAAAACTTGGCGTCATTCCCGCCAACCTGGAGCAACAACTCGAAGCCGAACTCTCCCGTCGCTCCAGCGTGCACGGCGGTTCCTCACCGCAGCTCGGCGCGGACCTCCGCAAAACCATCGACGCCGCCGAAAGCGAGATGGGAAAGCTGAAGGACGAATACCTTAGCGCCGAACATTTTCTCCTCGCCCTCCTCGACTCAAATTCCCCCGCCGCCAAGCTTCTCAAAAGCTCTGGCGTCACCCCTGATAAATTTCTCCAAGCCCTTACTGCCCTCCGGGGCAACCAACGCGTGACTGATCAAGATCCCGAAGGCAAATACCAGACCCTCGAAAAATACGGTCGCGACCTCACCGAACTCGCCCGCAAGGGCAAGATCGACCCCGTCATCGGCCGCGACGACGAGATCCGCCGCACCATGCAGGTGCTTTCCCGCCGCACCAAAAACAACCCTGTCCTCATCGGCGAACCCGGCGTGGGCAAGACTGCCATTGTCGAAGGCCTCGCCCGCCGCATCGTCAGCGGCGACGTGCCGGACTCACTGAAAAACAAACGCATCATCGCGATGGACATCGGCGCGATGATTGCGGGCGCCAAGTTCCGCGGTGAATTCGAGGACCGGCTCAAGGCCTTTCTCAAGGAAGTCACTTCCAGCGAGGGCGAGATCATCCTTTTCATCGACGAACTCCACACCATCGTCGGCGCCGGCGCGGCCGAAGGTTCTGCGGACGCTTCGAACATGCTGAAGCCGCAACTGGCCCGAGGCGAGCTCCGCACCATCGGTGCCACCACCCTCGACGAATATCGCAAATACATCGAAAAGGACGCCGCCCTCGAACGCCGCTTCCAGCCCGTGATGGTCGGCGAACCCAGCGTCGAAGATACCATCGCCATCCTGCGCGGACTTAAGGAACGCTACGAAGTTCATCACGGCGTCCGCATTCAAGACGCCGCCATTGTCGCCGCGGCCACGCTTTCCGACCGCTACATCAGCGACCGGTTTCTGCCCGACAAAGCCGTCGATCTCATCGACGAGGCCGCCTCCCGCCTGAAAATTGAGATGGAGTCGCTCCCCACCGAGATCGATGTGCTCGAACGCCAGGTCATGCAATTCGAGATGGAAAAGCAGGCGCTCAAGAAAGAAAAGGACGCCGCCAGCAAAGAACGTCTCAGCAAACTGGAAAAAGAACTCGCCAACATCCGCGAAAAATCCACCCACCTCAAAGCCCAGTGGCAAAAGGAGAAGGAGGAAATCGGCAAATCCCAAAAGATCGCGGAGCAAATCGAGCAGGTGAAAACCGAACTCGAACAAGCCCAGCGCCAGGGTGATCTCGCCAAGGCCAGCGAACTCCAGTATGGCAACCTGCCCGAACTCCAGCGCCAGCTCGACGCCGCGACCGCCAAATATGCGGAAGGAGACGCCTCGTCGTCACCCACTTTGCTCAAGGAGGAAGTCACCGAAGAGGACATCGCCAAGGTTGTCGCCGTCTGGACCGGCATCCCCGTTTCCCGCCTCCAGGAGGGCGAACGGCAAAAGCTTGTCAAAATGGAAGAACGCCTCGCCGAGCGTGTCATTGGTCAGGAAAACGCCATCAAGGCTGTCTCCAACGCCGTCCGCCGCGCCCGGGCCGGCCTCCAGGACGAGAACCGCCCCATCGGCTCCTTCATGTTTCTCGGCCCCACCGGCGTGGGCAAAACCGAACTCAGCAAAGCGCTCGCCGAATTCCTCTTCGACGACGACCACGCCATCATCCGCCTCGACATGAGCGAGTATATGGAAAAACACACCGTCGCCCGCCTCATTGGCGCGCCTCCCGGTTATGTGGGTTACGAAGAAGGAGGCCAACTCAGCGAGGCCGTCCGGCGCAAGCCGTATTCCGTGGTGCTTTTCGACGAAGTGGAAAAGGCCCACCAGGATGTTTTTAATGTACTCCTTCAGGTCCTCGACGACGGACGCATCACGGATGGACAAGGTCGCACCGTTGATTTCAAAAACACCGTCATCATTCTCACCAGCAACATCGGCAGCCAATACATTATGGAGGACCTGCCAAAGGACGAGCGCAACAAACGCGTGATGGAAGCCCTCCGCGGTCATTTCCGCCCCGAGTTTCTCAACCGTGTCGATGAGATCATCATCTTCGACCGCCTCGACGACCGTCAGATCACCCGAATCGTTGATATCCAACTCCAGCGTCTCCTCGACCGCCTGGCCAAGCAGAAGATTTCCCTCACCCTGACAGAGGACGCGAAAAAATTCCTCGGCCGCGAAGGGTACGACCCCGCCTACGGGGCGCGCCCTCTGAAGCGTGTGATCCAGCGCGAGATCCTCGATCCGCTCAGTCTGGAGATTCTCGACGGAAAATTCCACGACGGTGACGCCATTCACGTTGACGTTGCCGACGATCACCTCACCTTCACCAAATAACCCCACCATGAGCGAAACCCCGAAAGAAAAGCCCTTCCCCAAGACCGCAGCCATCGTCGTGATTCTCAGCGTCGTTGTCCTTGCCATCGTCTTTGTCGTCCTCGCCAGCATTGGTGACGACGTCCCGACGGAGCTCCCGCCCGCCACGGAGACCTCACCGGGGAACTGATCGGTCGTCCCCCGCGAGACCCCCTGCCTGCTGTAGCCCGCACCGCCGGGGCGGCTCCTCTCTCCGCCGCCCCAGCGGGACGGCCCACAGCTTTTCCGCTTGGCATGGCGGAGTTTTTCCAACTGGTGCCTCAGGCCGTCGGAGAACAGAGCCGATCCGCCAAATGCTCGTGGAAGGCATCCAGTTCCTTCCACCGCAAGGCCACACGGGCGGTGAACTCGCCATCCACTTCATCGCGCACGGTGAAGCCGTCGTCGGTGATGTGAAATCGCACGGTTTCGATTTCCACCAATTCCTCCGAATAGGCCAGATACACCGCCACGCAGTCGAAAAGGATCGTGGACCGCACGGCAAAAAAATCGCAATGCATCCAGCTCACCCGCGGGGCGAAGACGCAGTAGTTTTCAATCACCGCGAGCAGCATGGGATCGTGGGTCGCGCTCCAGATGCGGTGATAGAGCTCGCCGCTTAAGACCGCGGCATTACAAGTGTCCAGCGGCGTAATCAGAACATCCTTCCAAGGCGCGGCCAGCACACAGCGCAGCGCTGCCGGGGCCATCCGCACGTTCGTTTCGCTACTGGCCGGCAGCCCTCCGCTATAACCCACATTGAAACTCCCAAACATCCCGACCAGGCGGCAGCGCGAGGCAATATGGGGGGCGCGTTCCAGCATCACTGCGAGGTTTCCGGAAGGCGTCACGGCAATAAGCGTCACGGGATCGGGCGATTCTTCAATGATCCGAATGGCCCGGCCAATGCCGTCCTCCACGATCTCACCCTGATACTGAGCCAGATCATACCCTTTGATCCACGGGTCTTGATTGCGATAGGCCTCGGAAGTTGTCTCGCCCGGTTTCCCCAGACCAATGGGAATATCCGTGCGCCCGACCACCTCCAGAAACTTGGCCGTCACGGTGGAGCGAAAGGTGGCGTCGCCGTGCGATGTCAGGATGAGTTTGGTTTCCAGTTCGGGGCTGCGCAGAAGTTGCGCCAGCGCCCAGGTATCATCGATGTCGGTCCCGATATCGGTGTCCAAAATGACCGGGATGGGAGGTCGGGACGCATCCGGGGAGGTTGGAGCGACTGAGTCTGTTTTCATGGAAAACCTTTCCGCCTGTTGTCGGGAATCCGCAGGTAGCTGGCTAGAAAAAAGGCGCGGACTGAAGCCTCGTCGGACTTTGAACTTCCCCGTGGCGGGAACTCCCCGGGCGTGGTTGAGTGACGGAGTGGATGCACCCATCGTTTCCTTGGAAACCCGCCACGTCACCTTGCGTGACGGGGCACGGGCCCTGACCCGTCCGGTCGGCCCACAGGATGGCGCGGCGCTGACACGTGGTTTGCGGCGTCTTTCGCCCCAGGGAAATGCCTATCGATTTTTGCATCACCGCAAACGTTTTACCGACCAGGAACTTCACTACCTCACACATTGCGATTTTGTGGACCACATCGGCCTGGTTTTTGTCGTTTTGGATGAGAAGGGGGACGAAATGGACGGCGTGGGTGTCGCGCGCTGCATCCGCACCAAAACCGATGCGGAACTTGCCGAGGTCGCCATCGTTTTTGTGGATGAATGGCACCGCCGCGGCGCGGGCACGGCGCTCCTCGGACATCTCGCCGATCTGGCGTGGCAGGCCGGCATCCGTCGCTGGCTGGCGTGCCTGCACCAAGGCAACGTGGCGGCGGAGCGACTGCTCTCGCGTTTTGGCGAGGTGGTGAATCACGCGCGTCCGGGACACGGGGTGGATCAGGTGACCTATGCGCTGAAGGTTCCGACCCCTAAGGGCCCGTTACATTGAATGGCCAGCGAGACGCACTCCAGCGGGAGCGCCCTTCTCACCCTTCGCCGAAAAGTTTGGCGATACGTCCCGCAAGTTTTCGGCGGGCCACGGCGTGCGAGAAAAATTTCCGCCCGAGGTCATAGTTAATGACCGCCCATTCTTTACGGAGTGACGGGCTGCGCAGGATTTCGCGCGTCTGTTCCACAACCTCATTGGTCACGAGCATGGACATCTCGATGGTCTTAAAACCGAGGGGATCGATGTCGCGGGCATAGACGGCGTAGGTATTCACCACGACAGGTTTGCCGAAGTAGATGGCCTCAAGGAAGGCATTGCCAAAGCCCTCGTAATAGCTTGGGTAGGTGACAAGGTCGGCATGCGGGTAGATGTCGAAAAGGGTGTAGACTTTCTGGCCCAACGCGTTGACTCCCCGGAATTCGCCGATGCGATCCGCGATGAAAAGAGCGTTGATCCCCGCGTCAGCGATGCGGTCGAGCAGGAGCTTCACGTACGCGTCGCCTTCGTCGCCGCCTGGATGGGAGAGGATGAGTTTGAGACGGGGTTCCTTCAAGCGACGCAGCAGTTCGATGGCATGTTCGATGCCCTTGCGGGCAACAAGGCGGGTGGGTTGCAGAACAAGGATGTCGTCTTCGGCGACTCCGATCTCCCGGCGAAAATCGGCGGCGTATGCGTCCACGGGCGGCGGTGGCGTTTCGAAATCAATGACATTGGGAATCACCGTGGTGGATTGTCCGTAGCGACGCGCAACCTCCTTCTGCTGCAGGCTGTTGATTACGACGTGTTCGAGATGGGGCAAAGTGGGAGGAAAAGCCGCCGCAAGATAATCCGCCGCTGACGTGATGGTGAATCGTTCGCGCTCCCAGGTAAAATCATGATGGTGGGCAATGGCCGGAATGCCGGTTTCGGCAATCACTTCGGTAACCGCGAGCCCGAGCGGAATGTGCATGGGAATCGCGAGAACGTTCTGCGGGATGAGCATCTGCAAATCGAAGCGTTCCATGAAGGCGTAGAGCGAGTTCTTGAGACCCTCCTTGAGCCGATGAACGCGGTCGGTGATTTCGCGTGACCGGGTGGTCTGGCCAAAAAGTTGCGCCTGAACTTCCAGCACTTCGGGATGGTTAAAAAACGCGCGCTCGTCGAGGAAGCTGACCGACTCGGGCCGGTCAAGCAGCCCGGCCATCCAGAAGCAACTGGCTCCCTCTTTCTCCAAAATGGCCGCCCATTTGGCGGCTTCGAGAGTGACACCATCGGTGCCGTGGAAGCGGGTGGAAATGAATCCGATGCGTTGCGGAAACCGGGTGAGAGGGACGGCGAGGCTCATAATATTTGGCGAGAGGAAATATGTGTGAAAGGGTATGGAGTGAATACCAGCATAACTGATCACCTGGCATTTCTCTACGGAGAATCGACCGCGCCCCTCCTCGCGGATGCCGTCCAACGGCTGATAACCGGGGCCCGCTCCCAAGCTCCGCAGAGCGGATCCGTCCACCGACGTCCCGAACCGGGGGACTGCATGCTCATCACCTATGGCGATCAGGTACGGCAAGACGGTGAGCCACCCCTGCGGACTTTGCGCCGATTTCTCGAGGACAGTGCAGACGGAATCACGGCGGTGCACCTGCTGCCGTTTTATCCAAGTTCCTCGGACGATGGATTTTCCGTGATGGATTATTACGCCGTGGATCCCGCAGTGGGCGGGTGGGACGACATTGCTTCCTTGGGCGCCCGGTTTCCCCTGATGTTCGACGCCGTCTTTAATCACGCCTCGACGCAGGGCGTTTGGTTTAAAAAATTTCTCGCCCGGGAACCCTCCTGGGAAACGGCGTTTTTCACCGTCGATGGGGAGCCGGATCTGTCCGCCGTGGTGCGTCCCCGCGCACTGCCGCTCCTCACGGAGTTTTCCACCGCGGCGGGTCCAAAAAAGGTCTGGACCACATTCAGCGCTGATCAAGCGGATATCAACATGGCCGATCCCCGCATGCTCCTGCGCATCATGGAGGTGCTATTTTATTATGTCCGGCAGGGCGCGGGATTCATCCGGCTCGATGCGATCGCTTTCCTGTGGAAGATCCCCGGCAGCCGCTGCATTCATCTCGAACAAACCCATCGCATCATCCAGCTCCTGCGCGCGGTGCTCGAGGAATTTGCGCCCGGCGTGCAGCTTATCACCGAAACGAATGTGCCGCATACCGACAACATTTCTTATTTCGGAAACGGCGCCAACGAGGCCCATCTCGTATACAACTTCGCCCTGCCGCCGCTGGTCTTTCACACCCTGCTCACGGGCGATTCCCGCGCCCTGCAGCGCTGGTCGCGCACTCTCGAACTGCCTTCCAACGAGACAACGTTTTTTAACTTTCTCGCCTCCCACGACGGGATCGGACTCAACCCCGCAAGGGGCATACTCACCCCGGAGGAGATTGATGCGCTCGTCGCGAGCGTCCTCGCGCACGGCGGCTACGTTTCCTACAAAAACAACCCGGACGGCACGAAGAGTCCGTATGAAATGAACATTAGCTATTTCGATGCCCTCTCGGATCCGATGGGCGCCGAGCCACTTTCTTTACAAGTGGCACGCTTCCTCGCAGCGCACGCCATCCTCTTCGCCTTGCGCGGGCTTCCTGCGGTTTATTTTCACTCGTTCTTCGGATCGCGAGGAGATCGACCCGGAGCCGAAGCCAGCGGAATCCCCCGCCGGATCAACCGCAAGAAACTGGAAGTTCGGGAGATTATGGAGGATCTGCTGGAGCCAGGAAACATCCGACAGCAGGTCCATGCCGGAATGAACTCTCTTTTATTGGCCCGTGCCGGCCGGGACGCATTCAGCCCCTTCTCGGGCCAGAACATTCCCGAGGTTCCCGAGGGTCTGTTTGTCATCGAACGGATTGGCTGGGAGGAGTCCCGCGTTCTCGCGGTGACCAACGTAACTGCCGAAACACTCAGCTACGGGATCCCGGGCTCAGAGACCTGGATTCCAATTTTTGGCAAAGACTGCCTGACGGAACCCCGGCAACTCAGCCTGCCGCCCTACGGAGTCTGCTGGCTGGCGTCAGAATAACCGAACCTCGCCGCCAGCAAGGCCGACCAATTGCCTTCCCGAGAATCATTGATCCACCAGGTTTGAAATCCTTGCGCGCCGGAGGGTTCGATGTCGTTGTCCCGTCGATCCCCAATCACCAGCGTTGCCTCGGGACGGATCCCGCGGCGCTGCAAGCGGAAGGCCAGCAACCGGAACACGTGCGGATCGGGTTTGCTAAAGCCGTTTTCGAACGACCAGAGACAGAGATCCTTCGCGAAAACCTCCAGGGACTCACCACCAGTCCGCAAGAGTGTGTCCAGTTCGCGCAGCGTGTAGGGCTGCGCGTTGGAGACAATGCCCAGCACGATCCCGCGTTCCCGGCAGATTTGCATCAATCGCGTGCACCCGGAGGCGAGACTAAGCGTCCGAAGAAGCTGGATATGATGAAAAAGGAAATCCTCTCCCCTCTCCTCGGAGAGGCTGGCAAAAGCGGGCAACGCCCGGCGCATCACATCGACCCAGACCACTTCGGGATGAACCACTCCAAAATGATGCGCTTGCGAATGATCCTCGGACACAATATGCCGGCAACGTTCGGCGAGGTGCTCCAGAGTCATTTGGGGAGCCTCGCCGAAATACTCCCTGTGCAGCTTGTTCCATCTTTCCTCCCGATCGCCCTCGTGATGCGCGACTTCGAGGAGCGTTTGATAGACATCAACAATGACCGCCTTCAACGTATTCATTTTGCCGAAAAGAGAATCGGGTAAAGCGTGCCCGTGCCAAGCCTTTCCCGGATAAAATCCCGCTGCGTCGCGTGGCAGTCCGCCGCAGAAACGTCGACCGGGGATCGCCTCCCGATGGCCGCCCAAAACCTCCTGGCATAAGCGCGCCCGCCAATCAAACCATCCGCCCGCCGCGGCCACGGGGAAACACGGAACCGGCCCGATGCGATTTCTTTTTTCCACCGCGATAGGTCCGGATTCCACCGCGCACACTGCTCCCACGCCTCCGCCGAAGGGTGGGCCAGCACTTCCAACTGTCCGGACAGGGTGAGCCGACTGAAGGGCAGCGGATCATTTTCGGGAATCTCCAAAACTGCGGGCCTCCCGGCCATGGCGCGGAGCGACGAGGGCACCTCCGCCTTCCATTCCCGCCAGGCCACCAATTGGCGACGACGCTCCGCCGCCAAATCCAGTAACTCCGGATTAATCCAGACTTCGTCATACAGCCAGGGGAGTCGAAATCCAACGGTCTCCAGATCCGGCACCACATTCGGGAGCCGTCGCGCAAGGAGCGGACGTCCGGCCGCGACTGCCTCCACGTAGGGCAAACCAAATCCCTCCTGCGCCGACGTCAGCACGACAGCCTCAGCCGCGGCCATCAGAGAAGGAATCGACGGGGCCTCGCCTTCCTCGCGTTCAAGCATGCGGAAACGCACCCGCCATCCGCCGCGCTTCGCCGCGTCCTCCAGCCCACGGGCGTAAACCCCTTCTTCCGCAGAACTCACTCCCGCCGTCGTAACAAGCCAACCTTCGGGGCGCAGCCAGCGCGTCAACAGGACGGCCTCCGCTAGGTTTTTGCGGCGCAGAAAACGGGTGGGGAAAATCCAGACTGGCCCGCTGTCGCCCAGCCGATCCTCCAACCAGCGCGCGGCCTCCGTCCGTTTGAGCTCGGGGCAGGGCCGGGAACGTGCCGCCAGATTCGGCATCCAGACCCCGGTTATAGCCTCGTGGCGTTGCAGGATGGCAGCGTCACTGCGATTGATCGTCGCATGAATGGTGGCCGAACCTGCGGCAAACACCGCCTCCGCCACGGAATTCACCGACCGAAACCCTCCCCGCCGCAACTCCTCCCAGCGGGTCCAGCGGTTCTCGAACCAAAAATCATGGTGATGAAAAACCAGTGTCGTCGGGTACCGCGCGGCGAACCGCCGCAACTCATCGGTGAGGAGCAGATTGCGCGCAAGGCCGGGATTGTGCACCCAGAAAAGCGTCTCCTCCGGCACCGGAGCCAGTTGGGTCAATGCCGCGGAAATTTTGCGCCGCAGCACGGCCGGCGCCGATTTTTGTTCCGAGAAATAGCCAAACGCTGGCTCGCAAATGACCGTAAGCTCCCTCTCGCCCAGACTCTCCCTCAGCGCATTAATCCAACTCGTATCCCCCCCCTCGCCTACGGCCAGGGTGACAGAGCGGATCGGGCTCTTCTCCAGCAAATACGGGAGGGCCAGCTCAATGATGCGCCGCACCCCACCCGGTCGAAGGTGGTGATGAACGACACAAAGATGAAGAAGCTTCGGAAACAAGAAATCAGCGTATCAGCTTTCCGGGGTTGCTCAATTCCAACAGTCGGTAAAAAGTAGGGGATGGCGGACTTTTTCCAAGATGGTTCCATGGCCACGCTGCACCGGCTAGGCAAACCGAACATTGCCCAACTGGAGGCGGACCTTCAGGAGTTTTCCAAACAAACTCCCATCGCGCTCGTTCTTCCCTGTCATGTCCGGGAACTCGGCACCAAGGCTCTACGGGGCATCATTCGCGAACTGAAAAACGTCACCTACATCAAGCAGATCGTCGTCGGCATCGACGGTGCGAATGCCGCCACTTGGCGGCGGGCGAAAAACACCTTCGGCCAGTTGCCCCAGAATCCCATCCTGCTCTGGAATGACGGCCCGCGCATGAAGCGGTTGATGGAGCAACTTATCGAATCGGACCTCGACCCCGGCCCCTCCGGCAAGGGACGCAATCTCTGGTTGTGCTTCGGATACGTGCTCGCCAGCGAAAAATCCCGCATGGTCGCTGTTCACGACTGCGACATCCTCACCTACAGTCGGGAGCTTCTCGCCCGCCTCTGCTTTCCCGTGGCCCACCCGCATCTCGGCTTCGACTTTTGTAAAGGCTACAGCGCGCGCTTCACCGATAAACTCAATGGCCGGGTAATGCGCCTGCTTTTCACCCCGCTTATTCGCTCCCTGCAGGCCATCCTCGGCGAACATGCCTTCCTCAATTACCTGGACACGTTTCGCTATCCGCTGAGTGGCGAAGTTAGCCTCGACCACGACATCATCCGCCGCGCCCGCGTTCCGTCCGACTGGGGCGTCGAAGTCGGCATGCTGGCGGAGGTCTTCCGCGTTTCGTCCCCCAAAAGTATCTGTCAGGTGGACATGGCCGAATGCTACGACCACAAACACCAGGAACTTTCCGCCCGCGACACCGCCAAGGGCCTCAACAAAATGGCCTCCGATATCGTGAAATGTGTCTTCCGCACCCTGGCCGGCCACGGGGTGAAACTCGATGTCGGGATCTTCGACACTCTGCTTAGTGCCTACATTCGCAAAGCGGAGGACACCATGCGTTTTTACGCCGCCGATGCCGAGATTAACGGTCTAAAATACGACCGCCACCAGGAGGAACTCGCCGTCGCCACCTTCGTCCGAAGCATCCGCAGCGCCGCGAAGGAATACCTCGTCGATCCGCTGGGCGACCCGATGATCCCCAACTGGAACCGCGTGGAAGCCGCCCTGCCCGGTTTTTTCAAGACCTTCGATAAAGCGGTGATGTTGGATAATCAGTAAAGACGGCAACGGGAAAGGCCTCGTCCGACACGCCAGGTTAAACCGCTTCCCGCAAATTCCTTTTGGCAGACGTCGTCTGGCAGCGCGTACGGGATTGCCTGCTTTGCAGGCTCCGCAGTCAGGCTTCGCGATTTTGGACTGTCCCGCACGGCGGGACTGGCGGTCGAACTTCGTTCGCTTCCCGCGGAATTCTTTTTGCAGACTTCGTCTGGCAGCGCGTACGGGAATCGAACCCGTGCCGCGGCCTTGAGAGGGCCGTGTCCTAACCCCTAGACGAACGCGCCGTTTGGAAGAACAGAATTTACCCGCCGGGGGATTCCTGACAAGCGGCAAGTTGAATCTTTGGGACGATTCGCGATAGTCTGTCGGACAGATGATCGTTTATATCAAACCCTGGTGTTCGTGGTGCGTGCAGGCGGTGAAATGGTTGAAGGACCGGAACTACCGCTTTACGCCAGTGGATGTGCTCACCGATGTGTCGGCTTATCAGCGCATGCGGCAGATTTCGGGGCAGTCGCTGACGCCGACCCTGGAGACGGATGACGGCCACGTCCTGGCCGATTTTGATGTCGGACAGCTTGAGAAGTTTCTGCGGGAACATAACATCAGCCCCGAATGATTTCCAACCTGCTGCTTGTTTTGGGCGTCGGCGTGTTGAGCGTGGCTCTGCGCACGTTTTCCCATCCCCTCCTCCACCGCCTGAGCGCGCTGGGGATTGTGGCGACTTCGTTTCTGGCGGGCTGGCTGCTGGGTGGCAGCGTGTGGCTGGGCGGGGCCCTGGCGGTCAGTTGGCTGTTTTTGCCCTGGCTGGAGATCCTCACCCGGGTGCGGCGGATCAGGCTGCCCATCGACCGGCGGCTGGAACCTCGCACCCCACCAGCCCGAAACACGTTTCCGGGGTTTTCCGAGGTCACGGAGGAAATCGAGGCGGAGGGCTTCGAACATCTCGACGATATTGGCTGGGACCATGAGGAGAACCGGCATTTTTACCGGGTGTCCGGTGACGATGCCCGCAAACTCCAGGCCGGCATCTGCCTGGTGGAGCAGAACGAGATGGCTTTTTATTACCTCACGGTCACCTCGCGCACCGTGGACGGTCGGATTTATATCACGTGGAATTATCCCTTTTCCTACGGGCTGAAGATTCAGCCGCTGGTGAAAATGAACCGGGTGCCCGGACAGCTTTCGTTCCCAGAAATCGTCGCCGCCCACGAGGCCTTTCTCCAAACTGAGGGAATCGCCCGGGAATCCTGTGTGGTGCAGAGCCCCGAGCAAACGGTCGGGGCCATGCAGACCGAGATGCGCGCCCAGATCACCCACAATCTTGCGGCAGGCCTGCTCAAGCGAGACGGCGAGCATTTTATCCGATACACCGCACGGGGAATGTTTTTTCTCTGGGTGCAATTCCTCCGCGACCTTGTCCGCATTTTATGAACCTCGCCAAAACCATCGATCACACCTTGTTGAAACCCGACGCGCGCGCCTCGGATATGGAAAAGCTCTGCGCGGAAGCGGTGGAACACGGTTTTTTTAGCGTCTGTGTGAATGGCTCCTGGGTTCCTCTTGCGGCCTCGCTCGTGCAGGGATCAGGCGTCGCTGTAGCGGCCGTGACCGGATTCCCCCTTGGAGCGATGAACTCGGCGGCCAAGGCGTTTGAGACCGAACGCGCGGTGACGGACGGAGCGACGGAAATTGACACCGTGCTGCACGTCGGGCGGCTCAAACAAGGGGACGATGCGTATGTTTTGGCCGACCTGAAGGCCGTCGTGGGCGCGGCGGGCGGGCGCGCAGTGAAGGTGATTTTTGAAACCTGCCTCCTGAGCGATGAAGAAAAGCAACGTGCCTGCGACATCTCGGTCGAGGCTGGGGCGGCCTTTGTCAAAACCTCCACCGGCTTCAGCACCGGTGGAGCCACCCTCGACGATGTGCGCCTGATGCACAAAGCCGTGGCAGGCCGGTGCGCCGTGAAGGCCTCGGGCGGGATTCGTGACCGGGCAACGGCGCTGGCCATGATCGAGGCCGGAGCGACGCGACTGGGAACGTCGGCGGGGATTGCGATCCTGGCAGGCGAAACGGCAACTGGCAGCTACTGAGGCGCGCGAAACGCCGAACACCCGCGCGCCAGCGCTATCGTGTAATGGGGAAAGTCGAACGTGACGCCGGGAGACAACTGGAGCGAAGCGGAACACGCGCTGAACGCTCAACTCTGAACGCTCAAGTATCGGAGTTGGACACTCGACGCTGGTCCGGTAGGAGCGTCCAATTTCTCAAAATGCGGTGCCGAAAATCGCTAACCGACACTTCTTCGACGTTCAGCGTTCGACGTTAAACGGGCCGCGTCAGGGCTGGGCAGGAGTAACCGTGATTGTCCCCTGCTTGGCGGGACGACTGTTGAAAGGCCAATACGAGATCTTGCCGAGGCGCTTGGGGGCGGGTTTTTCGGGCAAGGCCCCCTGCTCACGCAGATAATCCGCCATCGTGGCGGAAAGTTCTCGTGTGGTGCGGACGGCGTCAAAAGTGACCCCGGAACGAACGCCTTCCAGAAGATTGGCCGTGGCACCGAGGGCCGTGATGCCACTCATAAAATACGTGACTGAACCGATTGCGCCGGGCGAGGCATTGGACCCGCCGGTGGTCTCGATGAGGAGAAACGGTCTTGGCTTTTTCCCGGAGAGGTCGAAGACGACGACGCTGGTGTCCATCTTGGTCCCGCCAAAGCCATATCCCACCACCGAACGCAGCAGACGGCTGCCTTGATTGATGCGATCGAACCGGCCTTCAATCAACCAGTAGTTGCCGCGCGGCAAGGGTGCGGTGGCGGCGATGGCTTCGCCCGGTGCGACATATTCGGGGAGCTTCTTCACAAGGTTGCGGGTGAATTTCTCCTGAAGGTCGTATTTAAATCGGTCGAGCCTTTCGCCCTTACGATCCACCCGGATGGCGGGATCGTAAAAGCTGAAGGGACGGATCAGGATTTTCTCAGGCACGGTTTGGGGAGATTGGTCGGACAGGCGCTCGGCCTTCCGCACGCTGACGGACGCGCAGGAGCAAAAGGAACCGCAAAGGAGCAATAGGGAAAGCAATCGGAAATTCATCGGTCAAAGCCCTTTGTTCTTGAAGGCCGGGGGGCCGGTGTCCATGAAAAAATTCGCCATGCCGTCCGTATTCGCCGCCGCCGCACCTTCCGTGTCGATCAATCCCCTGATGATCCTGCCATTTGCGGTGTTATTATCCTTGATCGCGATCGGTCCGCTCGCCTTCGAAAAGTGGTGGCACCACCACTACCCGAAGGTGGCCGTCGGGCTGGCTCTGGTGGTCGCGGTCTATTACCTGGTGGGCCTGCAGGCGGGCGGGCGACTGCTGCACGTGGCGCACGAATATCTCAGCTTTATCGCGCTTATTGGCTCCCTCTTCGTGGTGGCCGGGGGCATTCACATTACGGTGAAAGGGGAAGCCCGGCCCGTAGTGAATACGGCCTTCCTGTTGCTCGGGGCCGTGATTGCCAATTTTATCGGCACGACCGGTGCGTCCATGCTGATGATCCGGCCGTGGATCCGGATGAACAAATACCGGATCACGGCGTTTCACATCGTGTTTTTCATTTTCATCGTGAGCAACGTCGGCGGAGCGCTCACGCCGATCGGCGACCCGCCCCTGTTCCTCGGATTTCTCAAGGGGGTCCCCTTTCTTTGGGTGGTGGAACATTGCTGGGCGGCCTGGTTCATCACGGTTGGGCTGTTGCTGGGAATCTTTTACATTTTCGACACCATCAACTTCCGCAAACCGCCGCGCGCCGTGACCGGGCGAATGACGGCCTCGGAAACTTGGCGATTCGACGGCCTGCACAACCTTGTGTTCCTAGCCATCATCATCGGCGCGGTGGCGGGCCATAAATTCCTCCCCCCCTTCGCGCCCGACATTCTGATGATCGGCGCGGCGGCCGGCTCGTTTTTCACCACAGCCTCTTCCGTGCACCAGTCCAACGACTTTAACTTTGCCCCAATCAAGGAGGTGGCGTGGCTTTTCTTCGGCATTTTCGCGACCATGGTGCCGGCGCTCGACTACCTTGAAGGGAACGCCGGTCAACTCGGCCTGCATTCCCCGATGCAGTTCTATTGGGCAACGGGCGCCCTTTCTGCTTTCCTGGACAACGCCCCCACGTACCTGACCTTCCTCGCCGCCGCGATGGGGAACGAGGGTTTGAGCGTGAACGACCCGGCGCAGGTGTTGCAATTCGCGCAAACCGACAGCCGCTTCCTCATGGCCATTTCGCTCGGCGCGGTCTTTTTTGGCGCCTGCACGTACATCGGAAACGGCCCGAATTTCATGGTGAAAAACATCGCCCACCAGCTCAACGTGAAGACTCCGGGATTTTTCGGCTACGCCCTGCGCTACGCTGTGCCCATCCTGATTCCGGTTTATTTCATCATTGCGATTCTCTTTTTTTCCCCGTGGCGCGTATTCTAACGGCATGTTCACTGGTCTGGTCGAAGAAATTGGAGAGTGCCTCTGGCTGAGGCAGACGTCAAAAGCCACCCAACTCACCCTCAGCGCAAAACGCGTCAGCCGCGACATTCACAGCGGCGACAGCGTGGCCATCAATGGGTGCTGCCTCACCGTCACTACCCATCGCAAGGATCACCTTACCTTCGACGTCCTGGACGAAACCCTTCGGGTCACCAACCTCGACAAGCTCCGTCCCGGCTCGCAAGTCAATCTCGAGCGCGCGCTCGCCGCCGACGGTCGCCTCGGCGGTCACTTTGTGCAGGGTCATGTGGACTGCACCTCTGGCCTGCTGACCGTGGGGGAACGGGGCACGGATCTCAAACTGGAGTTCGCCCTCCCCTCGCGCTTCGCCCGTTACGTGGCTTACAAAGGGTCCGTGGCCGTCAATGGCACCAGCCTGACGGTGGCAGAAATCTCCGAAAGTTCGTTTGCCGTATGGATCATTCCCCACACCCGCAAACACACCAACCTGGGTGTCTTGCAGGCGGGTGACACGGTGAACCTGGAGTTCGACATTCTGGCCAAATACGCCGAACGCCTTCTGGCGGATCGGGCTACTGCGGCACAATCGTAAGCTGCTCCGCGGAGGTCAGCTTGATCTGGGGTGTCTCGCTTTTGTAGAGCGAAATCGCACCGGTGACGCGCACCTTCTGATTGCGAAACTTGTCAAATCCGTCCGTGAAAACCGGGTAATTGTCCCGAAACACGACCGCGACAAAACCCTGTTTTTTCGCCAGGCCGATATTGATGAATGTGATCCCCCCGTCCTTGGTCGTGCCGATGTCGGTGACCAAGCCTTCCACGATGACCTCCTGACCGGCCTTGGCCCGAAGGGCTTCCAGATTTGTTGCGTCAATCGCCGCTTCCTGCGCCCAGGAGACCGACACCCACAAGACCGTGGCCAACACTGCCAATACTGTTTTCATTTCCCCTCCTCTATCATGAGAAAGCGCCGTGGGGAAAAATTTTTCTTCATGTTCCCGGCGCAGTTCGTGGTAGAACGAAATTGAACCCATGCAAGCGAAGCTGAAAGTGCGTCCCGCAGAGGGCGAACCCTTTGAAGTTGAAGTCGGAAATACGGCCACCATCGGCCGGAGCCGCGACAACACCGTGGCCCTGCATATGGGACAGCATGTTTCCCGACAGCACGCGATTATCCGCTGCCACAACGCCTTCCAGTATCAGATCATGGACCTCGGCAGCCGGAACGGCACCTTCGTCAATGGCCGCAGAGTCATCACTCCAACCGTGCTCACTCACGGCGCAGTGATTCGCATCACAAACAATGAGATGGTTTTCGAGCAGTTCGAAAAAACCACCCAGGATGCCACGTATGATGTAACGCTTGCGGCCGGCACGGACGCCACCCAGGATCAGAATGCGATTGTGGCCGTGATGGTTTGTGACATTCGGGGATTTTCCACCATGTCCGAACTTCTCCCGGAGGAGCAACTGGCCCGCAATCTCGGGGAATGGTTTCGCGACGCGGGCAACATCATCCACGAAACGGGCGGCACGGTGGACAAGTTCATCGGCGACGCCGTGTTGGCGTATTGGACTCGCGAGGAAGCGCGCGCCGGCCAAGAGGCGGCCAGCGCCCTGCGCAGCTCGCTCAAGATGCTGGAAACCGCCAGCAAACGGGTCTGGCCCCTGCCCGACCGCCCCTTCGCCATTGCTGTGGCCCTGCACCACGGCATCGTGACCTGCGGCAACATTGGGCTCATCGCCCAGCGCGACGCCACCATCATCGGAGACACGGTGAATACGGTTTTTCGGATCGAGAGCGTGATGAAGCCGCTCAATCAAAAACTGACCGCCTCCCAGGATTTCCTCCAGAGTCTCCCCCAAGCCCCGGAAGTCACCCTGGCTGATCTCGGAGAGCATTCGCTCAAAGGAAAAAATCAGGCCGTTCGGCTGTTTGGACTGGTCTGACCGGGCGGAAGCAGACGGCAAACTTGCAGCGGCTTGACCTCATCACCCTCCTCATTCTTGGAGTCACGGCGACGCTGAGTTTGGTCGTTACCGCATTCGAGTCCTATTTTTCGGTCGAACTCCCACGCAGCGCTTTCCTGCTTCAAGTGATCACACTCGCCGCCATCGGTTGGTGGATCTGGGCGGATGCCAGCCGCCGACGGATCCCTCTTGGTGTGGGCTCGGCGCTGGGACTGCTCTTTTGCTTTCCGGCGTTTTTTGTTTTCTACGGTTTCCGCTCACGCGGGAGGAGGGGCTGGATCCTCGGCGCGGGTGCGATCGGAGCGACTCTGCTCTATCTGGTGATCAGCGTGGCGATCGCAGGAGTCCTGTCGACTATCTAACCACGCCACACGGTACGCTCATTTTCTGACGCCCCCTTTAAAAAGTCCACATCTTGCCCTCGCGGGCGTCTGAGAACACCTTCGGGCTCAGCATGTACGACATTGGGGGGTCGGGCAACGCGGAGTCATCCAAAACTGGCAGGGTTTTGCCGATGGTCGCGTCCCAAGGCTGGCTGCGGGCGATGTTGATCGGTGTGCCGGTTCGAGTAAGGGCGAAAACCTTGGCCGCCGATTTGATCGGCATGCGCACACACCCATGGGTGCTCGGGTGCGGCTTCACGAAACCCCAGTGGAGACCGTAAGCGGATTTGAACTCCATCCAATACGTCATGGGATAGCCTGCTCCCGGGCTGCTCACCCGACGGCGGTTAGCGGTTTTGGAATAGATCGTGTAGTTGCCGAGGGGCGTGGGAGTGGATGCCGTACCAACCGTGACCGGAGTGGCCAGCAGAACCGTATCCCCTTCGACCACATAAAGACGCTGCGCCCCGGTGCTGAGTTTTAGCTTCACCGCGGACGGATTTTTCGCGGCCTTCACCGGCGGATCGAAGGTGAAAGCCGTGCGGCGGCCGGAAACGGTCGTCGTCTCGCAGGCGGTGAAAGTGAAGGCGAAAAGAGCCGTCGCACCGAAAGCGGCGAGGCGGCGAAAAGTGATGGCGTTCATCGAAGTGGCAAATTGCGGGAACAGACAGGCAAGTGCAAGCGGGATTCACCCGGAAAGTGCGGGATTATTCTTTTTCCCGCACCCGATAGCCGCCGACGAAACCTCGCCGGAATTCCGCAAAAGTTCCGTCCAGAATGGCCTGGCGGGCCCGGCGAAGCAGATTGAGATAAAAGTGCAGGTTATGGAGACTGACGAGGCGCAGTCCGAGAATTTCCTCCGCCTTGATCAGGTGGCGCAGATACGACCGGGAGAAATTCCGGCAGGCGTAGCAAACGCAACCTTCTTCAATGGGATGGGAGTCCTCCGCATATTGGGCGTTTTTCAGAGCCATCGTGCCCTGGGCAGTGAAAGCCGTGCCGTTGCGCGCCAGCCGGGTCGGCAGCACGCAATCGAACATGTCCACCCCACGGGCGATCATTTCGATCATCTGCGGCGGCGTGCCCAGTCCCATGGCATACCGCGCCTGATCTGCGGGCAAATGCGGCTCGGCATCTTCAATGGCCCGCATCATCTCCGGCTCGGGCTCCCCCACACTCACCCCGCCGACGGCATATCCGTCAAAACCAATTTCCACCAACGCCCGGGCACTGGCCGCGCGGAGGTCCGAATACGAAGAACCCTGCACGATCCCAAATACCAGAGGCGGATTAACCTCACCCTGCGAGGCCCACCAGTCCTTGCACCGCCGCGCCCAGCGCAGGGTCAGTTCCAAACTGCGGGCGGCGGGATCGTATTCGCAGGGATAGGGCGGACATTCGTCGAACGCCATCACCACATCGGAACCGAGGTCCCGCTGGATCTCCATGGAACGCTCGGGGCCGATAAAGGTTGGCGTGCCATCGAGATGATTTTGAAAATGCACCCCCTCTTCCGTGATCTTCCGCAACTTCGCGAGGGAAAACACCTGGAACCCGCCGCTGTCCGTGAGAATCGCCCGGTCCCAGGCCGCAAATTTGTGCAAGCCGCCCTGCCGCGCGATCAGCTTTTCACCCGGACGCACATGAAGGTGGTAGGTGTTGCCCAGAATGATCTGGGCTCCCAGTTCACGAAGTTCCGCCGGGCACACCCCCTTGACCGTTCCCTGCGTACCCACCGGCATAAAAATCGGCGTCTCCACCGGACCGCGACGGGTCTGCAGGATGCCGGCGCGTGCTTTGGAGGAAGGATCCGTGGCGAGGAGAGTGTAACGCTTTTCGATCATACTTGAACCGCAAAGAACGCCGGGAGGAACGACGGAAAATCGGCCCCGGTCAAGCGGCGCTCCAGACCGTTTCGCCCGCAACAATCGTCCGCACGGCGCGCCCCTTCAGTTCGGTGCCATGGAATGGGGTATTTTTCGAAAGGGAGCGGGATTGCTCGCGGTCGAACGTCCATACCAGATCCGGATCGATCAACGTCACATCCCCCGGCGCACCGACCGATAACGTGCCGCGGTCGAGGGCAAGCAGCTTAGCGGGATTTGCGGTGTACATCCCGATCACGCGGTCGAGGGTGAGCGCTTTCTTTTTATGGACGAGGATGTCGGTAAACAGCGCAAACTCCGTTTCGAGTCCCGTGATGCCAAACGGCGCCTGGTCCAGTTCGACTTCCTTTTCATAAAGCGCATGCGGGGCATGGTCGCTGCAAAGGATATCGAGGGTACCATCGGCCAGGCCCTCCACGATGGCGTCAATATCCCGCTGCGTGCGCAATGGCGGATTCATTTTAAAATTGCTGTCGAAAGCCTGCAGCGTGTCGTCCGTCAGCGCGATGTGATGGGGACAAACTTCGCCGGAGATTTTCACGCCCCTGGCCCGTGCCTCACGGAGCAGGCGCACGCTGCCGCCGGAACTGATGTGCTGGCAATGAATCGGCGAATCGCAGAGCTCGGCCAGCAGGATGTTGCGGGCGACAATCAGTTCCTCGCCGACGCGCGGCCAGCCGGGCAGTCCGAGCCGCAGGCTCCACTCACCCTCGTTCATGATGCCGCCGCCGACCAGCGAGTAGTCCTGGCAATGGTCCAGCACGGTGAGTCCGAACATGCGGGCATATTCCACCGCCCGACGCATGACTTCATGATTCTGGATGCAGTGGCCGTCATCGGTCAGCGCCACAATTCCCGCGCTGACCATTGAGCCATAGGGGGCAAGTTCCTCCCCTTTGAGACCCTTGGTGATGGCCCCGCTGACAAAAATATTCACACACGCGCTGGCGAGAGCTTTTTCCCGAATGAGCGTGATGGTGCCAGCGTTGTCGATCGCCGGGTTGGTATTCGGCATGCACACCACACTGGTGAATCCTCCCGCCGCCGCCGCCCGGGCGCCGCTCGCGATGGTCTCCTTGTGCGACTGCCCGGGCTCGCGGAAATGCACATGGATATCGATCAGCCCGGGTGCGACCACGAGCCCCTTGGCGTCGATCGTCTCGACCTCGGAACTCCCATCTCCGATCTCCGACCTCCCATCTCCTATCTCCGACCTCCCATCTCCGATTTTCCCGCCCACAATCCAGAGGTCGGCGATTTCGTCGCGGCCATTGGCGGGGTCAATGATGCGGCCGTTGGTGATGCGGAGGATTTTCATGAAGGCAGTCCGGCTCCACCGGCGCAGAGGTAAAGTACGGCCATTCGGACAGCGAGGCCGTTGGTCACTTGTTCGAGGATCACGCTCTTGGCACCGTCCGCCACGTCACTGTCGATCTCCACACCCCGGTTGATCGGTCCGGGATGCATGATGAGGCAATCCGGCTTCAGGCGGGCGGCACGGGCCTTCGTCAGACCGAACAACGTGATGTATTCACCGAGGCCGGGAAAATATTCCTTGCGCTGACGTTCGTGCTGGATGCGCAGAAGATTGATCACATCGGCACTTTCCAGCACCTCGTCGAGACGATGGGCAACGCGGACGCCGAGCTTCTCAAAGGCCTTCGGGACCAGGGTGCTAGGACCGACGAGGGTGACGTTTGCACCGAGCTTGAGCAGCGCGCTGATATTCGAGCGCGCCACCCGGCTGAACAAGATGTCCCCGACAATGAGGACATTCAGCCCCGCCACCGAGCCGCGTTTTTCCTGCATGGTGAAGACATCGAGCAGGCCCTGGGTCGGGTGTTCGTGCGCGCCGTCACCCGCGTTGATGATGCTGGCATCAAGCCGCTCCGCGAGGAATTTTGAGGCTCCGGCGGAACTGTGCCGCAGGACGATGATGTCCGCCTGAAGAGCCTGGAGATTGAGGGCCGTGTCCTTGAGGCTTTCCCCTTTTTGCAGACTGGAGGCGCTGGCGGCAATGTTCACCACGTCAGCACTCAGACGCATGGCGGCCAGTTCAAACGACGTGCGGGTGCGCGTGCTGGGTTCGACAAAAAAATTCACCAACGTCCGGCCTCGCAATGCGGGGACTTTCTTCAAGCTCCGTTCCCCCACCCCTTTGAAAGCGGTCGCCGTGTGGAGAAGCAGACGAATCTCGTCGGCGCTGAGTTCCTCGAGTCCCAGCAGATCTTTATGAACCCAGGTGCTCACAAGGCTTTCTCCGGTTGAACCACCCGCACGCTGTCGGGCAAAGCATCCAGGTTTTCAAAACGCACGCGGATCTTTTCGTCTCGGGCGGTGGGCAGGTTTTTGCCGACGTAGTCCGCACGGATGGGCAGTTCGCGGTGGCCACGGTCGACCAGCACCGCATATTGGATCTGAGCCGGGCGGCCGAAGGAAGAAAGCGCGTCCATTGCGGCGCGGCAGCTCCGGCCCGTGAACAGCACGTCGTCCACAATCACAATGGTGCGGCCGTCAAGATCGACGGGAAGCTGAGTCGGCACGACAGCCGTGAGACGGCCCCGGGTGGAAAGATCGTCGCGGTGCATGGAAACATCAACGATGCCAAAGGCCGGCTTAAGGCCCTCGATCTGCTCAATGTGGTCGGCAATGCGCCGGGCCACTTCCACGCCACGGGTGGGAATTCCCGCCACCACAAGGCGGGAGATGTCGGAGTTTCGCTCCACGATCTCGTGGGCGATGCGTCTGATGGCTTTGCGGATCGCGTCCGCGTCCATCGCAGGGTGCGTGTCGGGGTTTTCGGTCATGACCTTGGCAACCTCTCGGGGCTGCTTTAAAGGCAAAAATTTGCTACGCGGCGCGGGGCCGCCCTCTTTCATCGCGCCAGCCGGAACGGTACTTCACAATCCAGTCGAGCAGCGCGCGTTCAAATCCAATGTCGTGGCCAGCCTTCTCGCTTTCGATCCACTTATGCCGCAGAATTTCCTCCCGTTCGGCAAGAAACTCCTTGTACAGGGCGGAATTTTTGACGAGATCGGTGCCCTCTCCTCTCTGGGGATTCATTTCGACGCTGAATAAGAGAAAAAGAGACCAAACTGTCAAACTGTTTTTCTTCCAATTCCTCGCAACCTCTTCTTTATGAGTTGGTTACATTCGTTAATCGGATTAACAGTTCCTCTCAACTGACGCGACATTTTCCTTCCCCAACGAGAAAACCCCGCCGACAGCACCGCGGGTCTTTCCGGGCTCGGCACCCGCTTTTTGGTGGCCAATCCGACCACCTTCGCGTTAAACGACGAACATGAAATTGGCGACCGGTCTCCTCCTTTTCCTTGGTCTGTTGCGAACAACCAGTTTCGCGGCCACTTTTTCCGTCACCAACCTGAACGATTCCGGGCCAGGATCTTTTCGGGCGGCGATCATTGCGGCAAATGCGCTACCTGGCAGCACCGTGGATTTTCAGACAAGTGGCACGATCACACTGGGGTCCCCCTTGCCTGCTTTTACGGCACCGCTGACCATCGACGGCACGAGCGCCCCGGGCTACGCGGGAATTCCGTTGGTGGGGGTGAATTTTGCCGGTCTCCCCGGCCTGCAGGCCGCCAAGGGTTCGGACGGTTCGACCATCTCCGCGCTGGCCCTGTATGGATCGGGGAATGCCGCCCTCACCCTGCGAGCGTCACGGGTCACGGTTAAACGCAGCTACATCGGCCTCAACCTGACTGGGGCTCCGACCGGAAACTTCGGCGACGGAGTGCGGATTCTCGCGGCCTCGACGGGTAACGTCATTGGCAGCACAGATCCGGTGGAAAGTATTTCCTATTACAACACCGACGACTCCGGCGATTTTCCCATCCCGGTGACCGCCTGGCAGGGGATCCGCAACTCGGGCACCACACCCGGGGAATACCTTCTCTGCGGGTCGTCCGGAACCAATGGCCTGCTTTACATTGGCCCGATTGAAGGCGGAGGAGACAGCTACGAAGTGATCTATCCGGGAGCCAGCACCATCTCAACCAGCGTCTATGGCCCGGACAATCCCACGGCCGGCGGAATCAGGCTCGTCGGTTCCTACCGAACCTCCGGCAGCGTGGCTTATAATTACGGATTTGTGTGGGAAGGCACTACCGGCCAATTGCCTTCGGGCGGCACTTTCCAAACCATCGCCTACCCTGGTGCCACCTACCAATACACCCACAGCGCGATGCAAAATCTGGCCGTGGGAAATGCCGACGGTCCAGCTCTGGATGGCAAACTCCCCCTAGGCGCGGGCAAGGCCTACATATACGATCTCACCACCGGGCAGTTCGTCGCCAACGTGGTGTTCCCGGGTTCCAAAAGCAATACGGCCTACGGCATCTGGTACAACGGCGAAATCGGAGGCAAGGCTCTCTACACGATCTGCGGAGGTTATAGTCCCTCCGTCACCAGCAACCTGCAAAATCCCGGTTTGCCCCTCACGCAGGGGAAGGGGTTTTTGGTGGACTACGACGCCACCACCAACACGTTTTCGAACTGGACGTCCTTCGACTATCCCAACGGCCCCGCCGGCGTCAATTTTGTGACCCATTTTGAAGGCATTAGCAGCACCGAACCGGGGGTCTATACCCTAAGCGCGGATTCCGTGCAGTCGGGCTCTCCAAATCCCGTGCAGGGCTCGTGGGTTTCCGTCCGTCGCAATGCCGACAACACTTTCGACCAGGGGTTCTGGGTGGACCTCAATTACGAGGGAGAACCGCAAGGCGTGACCAGCAGCAACTCGGTCTACGGGTTTAACGTCGTCGGCCTCGTCGCCGGGACATCGTCCTTTGCCTTTCAGGCCGAAATCACCACGGCGTTCCAGCTGTCCAACGTCATCAGCGGCAACCGGGGGAATGGCATCGCAATGGAAGGATCGAACAACAACATCGTCTCGATGAATTACATCGGCACCACCCCGAACGGTCAGGAGGGACCGGCCTTCGGCAACGGAGGCAATGGCATTTTGATCACCGGGCGGGCCGCGAATAATCTCATCGGCGGCCAGGCTTTTGGCATCAATAACCCGACCGGAAACAAGGATCCCCAGCGGGCCGTCTTCCAGCGTCCCGTCCAGGGGAATTTGATTTCCGGCAACGCCGCAAATGGCGTCCTCATCAACGACGGCTCCCGCAAAAATCTCCTCTGTGGAAACTTCATCGGCACCGACGCGGATGGTACCGCCGCTGTTCCGAACGGGGTGGACGGGGTGGCCATGGACAAAGCATCCGACAACTCGCTCAGCGGTTGCACGTTTTTCCAAAATCCATTCGTCTTTTACAACGTCATTTCGGGCAACACCCGGCACGGCGTCCGCCTTTCCAGCGCCGACAACATTGTCATCCAGGCAAACTTCCTGGGCATGGGCTCGGACAATGCCACTTCCGTTCCCAATGGTGGCAACGGGCTCCTCATTGAAGGCACCTCGCGAAACACACTCCTGGGAGGCCCCATCCCGCTGGGTAACGTCATTTCCGGCAACACGCAGAACGGCGTTCAAGTCACCGACCGTGTCACCGGGCTGCTCTGTTTTAACACGTTCGCCGGCATCGCGGCGTTTCAGTTGTTTCCCTCCCCCAACGGCCAGAATGGCCTGCTGATCACCTCGACGGGAGGCCGCAATGAGATTCGCACCAGCCTGTTTTCGGGCAATCTGCGGAATGGCATTGAAATCGGCGGCAATGCCAGCGGGGTCCGCATCACCAATACGACCGTGGGCACCGATACCGGCATCACGGTTGCGATTCCCAACCAGCAGAACGGCCTCGTCCTCAGCGGGTCGGCCCACGATAATATCATCGGCGGATCCGAACCCTCGATCCTGCCGGAAATTTTCATCTCCGGAAACGCGCAGTATGGCGTGGTGGTGACCGGTACCGCGCACGACAACCTCATCTTTGGGACCTACATCGGACTTGGCAAACTGAGCGAGAACATCGTTCTCCCCAACGGGGCCGGCGGCATCCTTCTTGATCGCGGTACGCGTGGCACGATCATCGGCGGCCGCAAACAGGGCGAGGGAAACACCATCCAATCCAACACCACGGTGGGCATCTATCTCAATGTGACCCGCCAAAACTCTGTGCTGAATAATATCATTACCGAAAATGGCGAAGTCGGAATTTACGCCTTCGGCCCCTGCCCGGGCACAAAGATCAAAAATAATACCGTCACAGGGAATGGTTCCGGCGGGACTAATAACGTCGATCTGACCAAGTCCTCGGGCATTCTCTACCTGCCCTAAGCCAGGGCGCGCTGCGGGGGAACTTTTTCGCCAAGGGCATTGGCGGCCCATCGGGGGTGGGGCTCATCCCTGACCGGAGCATCATCCGACGTCGCCATGCGACCGCGGGGGGCGTTCTTTGCGTTGCGAGGGTACATGAATGCTGTGGTATTTCACAAACCCAAGGACATGCGCGTGGAATCCGTGCCTGATCCCCGCCTCGAAGAAGCCGACGATATTATTCTGAAAGTCACTTCGACCGCCATCTGCGGATCCGACCTCCATATTTTCAACGGTTTTCTTCCCCAGACCGAGCCCATGGTGATGGGTCACGAGTTCATGGGGGTGGTCGAGGAAGTCGGCCAAGGCGTAACCAAATTGCAGAAGGGTGATCGGGTGATCGTGCCTTTCCCCATCGCCTGCGGGAGCTGCTTCTTCTGCGGTCACGGACTCCCTGGACACTGTGAAATTTCCAACGACAACTACGGTCCTGAAGGCGGCCTACTTAAAGAAAAGGGCGGAGCCCTCTTTGGCTATACGGACCTCTACGGTGGCTACGCCGGCGGACAGGCCGAATACGTCCGGGTGCCTTATGCCAACTTTGGCCCCCGAAAAATCTCCGACCGCTACACGGACGAACAGGTCCTCTTTCTGACCGATATTTTTCCCACCGGCTTTTCCGGGGTTGACTGGGCCGGCGTGAAAGGCGGGGAAACCGTTGCGGTCTTTGGCTGCGGGCCCGTCGGCTTGATGGCACAGAAATGCGCATGGGTGCGCGGTGCCAAACGTGTGATCGGTCTCGACATCGAACCTTACCGCCTCGAAATGGCGCGCCGAACGGCGAATGCGGAAACCATTAATGTCAACGACACCAATTGTGTCGAAGAAATCCGCATGCTGACCGACGGCCGCGGTGCCGACGTCTGTATTGATGCCGTGGGCATGGAGGCCGAGCGCTCCCTGATGCGCAAGCTGGCTAACATCGTTCACGGGGAAGCTGGCTCGATCTCGGCCTTGAGACTGGCGATCAGTTCCGTCCGCCGGGGAGGCACGGTCTCGATCCTTGGCGTTTACGGCATGCCTTACGATAACTTTCCGATTGGGCAGATTTTTGACAAAGGGATTTCCATCCACTGCGGACAGGCCCGCGTGCAAGCCTGCATCGATGAACTGATCACCTGGCTAGACGACGGGAAAATCACCCTCGATGACATTATCACCCATCGCCTCCCGCTGAGCGAGGCCGCAAAGCAGCAATTCTCATTTTAGGGAAGCGCTGATTAATTCACCGAAGCCGGTCGGCATGACCGGAGTGAGGAATTTTCGAAAAAATGGCTACAAGGATCCGGTGCGTGGTGACCGAATCTTCGATAATTGCAGCGATGTGGTAT
>JBGSVZ010000078.1:0-40864 GCA_041752695.1 Terrimicrobiaceae bacterium | reverse complement strand
CGCCGCCGCGATCGGCAGCCGCGCGGCGCGCACCGCGGGGAAAAGGCCGCCGAGCAGGCCAAGCACGGTGGCCCAAAGCATCGCCTGCCCAAGCAGCGCGGGCGTCACAGCGAAAGCGAATGTGACCTGGCTGAAGGTCTGCCAATTGATCGTGGAAGCCTGGTAGCCGTCGAAGGCCAGCCACGCGGCAGCCGCACCGAGCAGGCCACCCACGAGCGCAATGACGACGGACTCCGCGAGCACCGAGATGACAATGGGTCCGGCTCCGAACCCAAGGGCACGTAATGTGGCAATCTCGCGCGTGCGGGCGGAGACGGCGCCATACATGGTATTAAGCGCGGCAAAAAGGGCACCGACCGCCATCATCGCCGCGATGGCAACACCGATGGTCGTGATGAATTCACTGACCATCGTCGATTGATCCGCAAAAAATTCCTCGAGCGTGAGGACTTTCACTTTCAATTGCGGATTTGTCGTCAGCGCGTCCTTGAAGTCGGGGAATGACGCCGGGCTATTCAACCGCGCATAGACCGATTGGAAGCCGTCGCGATTGTAAGCCGGTTGGAGAACATCGGCGTCGCTCCAGATTTCCGATTCAGACGCGCCGCCGCCGGCGCTAAAGATGCCCACGACCTTCCAACGGTTTGTGCCAATCTGGATTTCGCTTCCGAGGTCGAGCCCGGCGAAAGCCCGGGCGGCGCCGGTGCCGACAATGATTTCGTTTTTGCCCGTCTCAAATTTCCGACCCTCCACGATTTCAATGTTGCCGCGCACCGCGAAACTCGACGCGCTCACGCCCCGCAGCGGCACGTTGGCGTCCGTGCCGGTGGAACGTTTGGGCAGATTGATGATGACAAAAAGTTCTGCCGAAGTGAGCGGGCCCAACTCGCCACGTGCCACCCCAGGTGCATCGCTGATCAACCGCGTGTCGTCACGGGTCAGGCCACTATTCATCTCCGAGTCGGCGCCACTGCGCATCACAATGGCAACGTCCTTCGATCCGGTGGAGGTCAGCGCCCGCCGGAAACCCGCCGCGATCGCCAGGACGCCGACAAGAACCACCACGACACCGGCAATACCCACCGCTGCCGTGAGCGCGGAACCCAGGCGCTCAGGAATAGTGCGCAAGTTGTAGAGAACCACGGCGAAAATTTGCGAGAGCCAGTTCATGAAAAAAAAGGTCAACCGAGTTTACGCAATGCGACCGCGATCTGCAGGCGCATGGCTTGGATCGCCGGGATGGCACCGGCTAAAAGTCCGAGGCCGAGCGCGAAAACTCCACCGAGCGCAAGATCCCTATGCGGGATGACAAAGACGGGAAGCATCTGCGGGACCGGACTGCCGCCGAGTGTAACGAGCCAGGCGAGTCCCAGGCCGGACAGTCCCCCGAGCAGGGCAAGAAGGCACGATTCCAGAAGGACCAGAGTGAGCACCAGGCCATTGGGGTAGCCCATTGCCTTGAGAACGCCAATCTCCTCCGTCCGTTCCCGGACGGATTGGCCCATGGTATTTCCCGCGACGAGCAGGATGGTAAAAAAGACGGCGCCGACCACAC
Source organism: Terrimicrobiaceae bacterium (assembly GCA_041752695.1). GTDB lineage: Bacteria > Verrucomicrobiota > Verrucomicrobiia > Chthoniobacterales > Terrimicrobiaceae > CALCJD01. Next base: position 39,309 of record JBGSVZ010000078.1, on the reverse strand, counting down.
CGGCCACGATCCGCCCGATATCTCCGACCTGCGACGCGAAACCCGCCGCGAACGCGCCCTCGGCCTCAGCCTTGGTCTCGTGGGGGGAGTTGGCAAATTGGGCATCAATGCGGGAGGCGACTTCAGCGGCTTGAGCAGCGTCCTTGACCCGAACCCCAAACCACCCGATCGTGCCTTTGCGCTCCGGCGCCCGCGCTTCCTCAAAGTAGTCGTAGCGGAAGATGAACGACGTATCGTCCGCGCCTTTTTTTCCTGCGGTGTAAACGCCGACAATTTCAAATTCCCACTGCGCCTGACCCTCCGGCTGCCCCCAGATCGGTGAGGTGAAGGGAATTCGGTCGCCGATTTTCCAGCCTTGGGATTTGGCAAAACGGTCGAACGTGGTTTTGCCCACGATGGCACCATTGCGCGTCTGCTTCCACTTCGTTAGGACATCGGGAGCGACCACGATCTCGGGATACATATCGAGGTATTTGTCCGGATCGACCGGGAAGGTCGCAATGAAGTCTTTGGGATCCTGATAGATGCCGCCAAACCAGGTGAGCGCGGCCACCGCGTCAACCCCCGGAAGGGCTTCGATCTTCGCCTCGTAACTTTGGGGGAGAGGTTGAATAAGAGAAACCTTATGTCGGACAATCAGGCGGTCCGCTCCGGCGATGCTGACACCCGCGAGGAAAGCCTCCTTGATCGCGCAGAGGAAACCGAAGAGCAGAAACGCCACGAAGATCGAGAGCAGCGTCAGGATCGTTCGCAGCTTCCTGCGCTTCAGATTGCTGAAGACCAGGGCGAAAAATTTCATGCCGGCGCTTCGGTCGAGAGCTGGCCCTTGTCGAGATGCACCGTTCGACTGGCGCGGGCGGAGGCGTGCGGGTCGTGCGTGACCATGACGATGGTCTTGCCGTGCTCGCGGTTTAACGTTTGGAGCAGACTGAGAATTTCGTCGCCGGATTTGCGGTCCAGATCGCCCGTGGGCTCGTCACAGAGAAGCAGGGTGGGATCGGTGACGATGGCCCGGGCAATGCCAACACGCTGCTGTTCTCCGCCGGAAAGGGTTCGCGGGTAATGGGTGAGCCGGTGGGAAAGGCCGACCCCACCGAGGGCAATCTCGACATGCGCCATTCGTTCGCGTTTGGAAATGTGCGTCAGCAAAAGCGGCAGTTCGACATTCCGCGCGGCGTTCAGCGCCGGCATCAGATTATAAAACTGGAAAACAAAGCCGACGTGCCGCGCCCGCCACGCCGCGAGCTGTCGGTCATTCAATTGATCGATACGGTCTCCGCCAATCTGCACGGACCCTTGATCAGCGCGGTCGAGGCCGCCGATGAGATTGAGCAGGGTGGACTTGCCCGAACCGGACGGGCCCATCAGGGCCAGGAATTCACCGGCCTTCACTTCAAGATTGAGGCCGGAAAGCACATGAATTTCCTCCGCCCCGCGGCGAAACGTGCGACTGACGTTTTTAATTTGAATCAAGCTTTCGGTGCTCATGGATTTTTTTCGGAAACGTTCCCACCGTCGGCGAGGCCGGCGGGCGGATTGATGACGACCTTTTCGCCGCCGCTCAATCCCGCGGCGATGGTGGATTCGTCGCCATTGGTTTGCAAAATTGTCACTGCACGCCGCTCGACACGGCCATTCCGCACGACCCAGACCACGTCACGGCTATCGAGGTTCTGGATCGCCGATTTCGGAACGGTCACGGCGTTTTTCGACGGCGCGGCGGTCACCGCGTCGGACGACCGGAAAGCGACCTTCACGCCCATGTCCGGGAGAATGCGGTCATCGAGTTGATCGAATCCGACCCGCACTTTGACCGTCGCTTTCTGCCGGTCGGCGGTGGGGATGATGGCGATCACCTTGCCGGGAAAACGCACGTCCGCATAGGCGTCGAGTGTCGCGTCCACAGGCTGTTTGGGCTGAATCCGGTTGATAAAGCTTTCATTTACGTCCACTTCGATCTCCAGGGAACTCATATCCACAACGGTGCAGATCCCTGTGCGCGTGAATCCACCGACGGACATGGGCGAGATCATTTCGCCGGGCTGCGCGTTTTTCGAAGTCACCACTCCGCCAAAAGGCGCACGGATGACATTGTCGTCGAGCTGTTGTTTCCACTGTTCCACCTCGCGCTGCCGGATGGAAATCTCGGAAGCCTGGCGCAGCAAGCGGGCTTCCATGGCCCGGGCCTCCATCTCCGCCTTGCCCAGATCCGATTCGCTCACGACCTTCGTCTTGGCAAGATCGGTGAAGCGCTTCAATTCCCGACGCGCGAAAGCCAGGTTCGGCTTGGTCTCCTCCAGAATCCCCCGCGAAGCCTCCAATTGGGCTTCTGCGAGCCGCAAGCCTGCTTCGACATTCGAGGAATCGAGGCGCGCCAGCACGTCTCCCCCCTCCACCTTGTTGCCTTCCTCGACCAGCACCTCCACGACTTTCCCAGTGACTTTGGAGGAAACCGTCGCCGCCCGGCGAGCCGTCACATAGCCCGAAGCATTGAGCAACGTTTTCCCCGCCCCTCCGTCCGGCGCAGACTCCGCCCGCGCCAGGGCCGTCTGCACGGACACTGCCTTGGGGCCTTTCGACCACCAAAAAAGTCCCCCGCCCAGAATCACGACAGCGATCAACCCGGGCACCAGCCACGACGGATGCCGTCCCGGGACGGGACGGCGCCGATCAATACGCAAACCGTCGAGCGAAGGTTTCTCGGCACTCATGAGGAAGGAACTACCCGTTCGCCACCGGCCGCATGTGCGGGAAAAGAATGACGTCGCGGATGCTTTCCGCGCCGGTCAGCATCATGACAAGACGGTCGATGCCGATGCCGATGCCGCCGGCGGGCGGCATGCCGTATTCGAGGGCGGTGAGAAAATCCTCGTCGAGTTTCTGGGTCTCGCCGCCGCTCTGATGCTCGAGGCGGGCGCGCTGAACGTCAGGGTCGTTGAGTTCAGAGTACCCGGGGGAAATTTCCTGCCCGTTGATCACAAGCTCATAAACATCGACCACCGAATCGTCGGCGGTGTTTTGCCGGGCCAGAGGCACGAGTTCCTTCGGACAATGCGTGACGTAGAGCGGGTTGATGGATTTTTCCTCCACCAACTTTTCGAAGACGTGTTGGGTCATTTCGAAGTCCGCCTCGCAATGGGTGATGTCGAGATGGAGTTCGGCACAGCGGGCGCGTTTGCCGGCGGAGTCGAGGTCGTACCAATCCGGGATGACCGAACGAATGAGGTCGGCGTATCTCGCGCGATTCCACGGGCGGGTGAGGTCGATGGTTTTGGTGACATTGCCCTCGGCGTCCTTGTGTTCGATGAGGAGTCCACCGCAGACCTCCTGCGCGAGATGGCAGACCATTTCCTCGACCAGTTCGGCCATGCATTCGAAATCCGCAAAAGCCCAATACGCTTCCAGCATGGTGAACTCGGGATTATGCCGGCGCGAAATGCCTTCGTTGCGGAAGTTACGGTTGAGTTCAAAAACTTTCGTAAAGCCGCCAACGAGCAGGCGTTTCAAATACAGTTCCGGCGCGATGCGCAGGAAAAGATCCATGCCGAGCGCGTTGTGATGGGTCTTGAAAGGCTCCGCCGCCGCGCCGCCCGCGATGGCCTGCATCATGGGCGTTTCCACCTCGAGGAAACCGCGGTCACCGAGAAACGATCGGATGCGTCGGACAATCTCGATCCGTTTGCGAAACATCTCGCGCGACTCCGGATTGGCGATGAGGTCGAGGTAACGCTGGCGGTATTTGATCTCGGCGTCCTGCACGCCATGCCATTTGTCGGGGAGCGGACGCAGGGCTTTGGAGAGCGCGGTGAGGGATTTTACTTTGATCGTTGGTTCCTTGGTTTTCGTGACAAAACATTCACCCTCCACGCCAATCCAGTCGCCGATGTCCAGTTGCTTGAGCACCGCGAAGGCCTCCTCGCCGATTTCCTTGGCGTGGAGAAAAATCTGCATGCGCCCGCTGAAATCCGAGATGTCGAGGAACTGGCTCTTGCCCATGTCGCGGTGGGCGGTGATGCGGCCGGCGGCGCGCACCGCTTTGCCCTCGGCGAAGGCCGCACGCACGTCGCCCACGGTTCCATCCACATCAAAACGCTGGCCGAAGGGATTCGCTCCCAGTGCGCGCAGTCCTTCGAGCTTCTGACGACGGATCGCCAGCAATTCACTAATCGGTTCCATCGCCAATTTCTAACAGGCGGGCGGACGGTTCGTCCAAGGGGATTTTTTTGGGGGAGAAGCGGAGCGGAGATTTTGACCGCGGATGACGCGGATAGCGCGGATAAAACAATAAGCGGGAGACGATTTTACGGAAGATCGTCCCTTGATGGAGAACCATCATTTTCAGAAAGTCTCCCCATCCGTATCCGTGCCATCCGCGTCATCCGCGGTTAAAAATGCCTTTTTCCTGTCGGACTCCGGCAGCGGCCCTCACAAAACTTTTGCGCGAAAAAGCCGGTCGCCACAGAATATCTGCATGTCGCGTCTCGCCAAACTGCTCCCTCTCGCCCTGCCGTTGATCGTGCGCTGGGCCGAGCGCGCGGAGGCCCGCATCCTTGCCGAGGGTGACCCGCTTTCCGCCACGGGACTGCAGGATGCCGTGGCGATGGGCGTCGGCCGGCCAAAAAAGATCCGCCTACTGCGCGTGGAGCATGTGCCACTGCCGGGAGAACCTTACCTTGGTTGGATTGCCGGCCAGACCGGGCTGCCGTTCTTCTCCGCGGCGGGCATGAGCCTGCGCTACGGGATTTTTGTGCGCCGGGAGTTCTGGGGCGATCGCCACCTTATCGCCCACGAATGTGTCCATACCGGCCAATACGAACGCCTCGGTGGGTTCAAACCCTTCCTCGCCCGCTACATCGGGGAATGCCTCCAGCAGGGGTACGCGGCCGCCCCATTGGAACGCGAAGCCGTGCAAAGAGCGGGGGCTATCGGTTAAGTCCCGGGAAAGCCGCCCCGGCGGTGCGGCCTACAGCAAAATCCTATTCCCGGCATTTACCCGGGAAATTTGCCTTTGCCGCCGCCCGCAGCCGGATACGATTTCTTTCACTCCCATGCGTGTTCTTTATTTCGATTGTTTTTCCGGTATCAGCGGTGACATGACGGTCGGAGCCCTGCGGGACGCGGGGGTCGAAGAGGCTGTTTTTCAGGAAGCGCTGGCCGCGCTGGGACTCGCAGGCGAGATGCACGCGCATTTTCAGCGCGGTGTTCGTCAGGGGATCTCGGGCTGGAAGTTTGAGGTCCACGCGCATGCCCACGACCACTCGTCCCCCTCTCACTCCCATGCCGCCCCGGTGAACGAGGAGACCCGCTGGCATCTCGCCGGGCTGGATCACGGGCATACCCACGGAAGAAATTTTCAAGAAATCCGAACTTTGATCGCCAACAGTTCGCTCTCCGAGGGCGTCAAGGAGCGCAGCATCGCCGTCTTCCATCGCATCGCGGTGGCGGAGGGAAAAATCCACGGCGTTCCACCCGCGGAGGTCGGTTTTCACGAGGTGGGCGCGGTGGATTCCATCGCGGACATCGTCGCCGCCTGCGCCGGCATCGAGGCGCTGGAGATCGACCGCGTGGTTGCCTCCCGGCTGGTGGAGGGTTCGGGGTTTGTCGATTGCGCCCACGGCCGCTTCCCCCTTCCGGCACCCGCCACGATGGAAATTTTGTCCGGCATCCCGGTCCGCCAGATTGAAGAAACGGGCGAACTCATCACGCCCACCGGCGCGGCCATCCTGGCGGAGTTTGCCACCTTTTTCGGCCCGCTGCCGGAAATGCGGATCGAAAAAATCGGCTACGGACTGGGGACGCGCGATTCCCAACCCCGGCCCAACGTGCTCCGCGCGGTGGTGGGCATCTGCGCGGAAACGCCGGACGCCGAGATCGATGAGATCACGCAAATCGAGACCAACCTCGACGACCTCACGCCCGAACTGGCCGGCGCCACCATGGAGCGGCTCTTCGCGGCCGGCGCGCTCGATGTGTTTTACACCGCCGCCCAGATGAAAAAAAACCGCCCCGGTTTCATGCTGACGGTCCTGGCCACCGAAGAGACCGCTTCCGAACTGGCCCGTATTATTCTGACGGAAACCAGTGCTTTCGGCGTGCGGATGGACCGCAAACGCCGGATGAAATTGCGCCGCGAATTCCGCGAAGTGGAAACCCCCTACGGTCCGGTGCGGATCAAACTCGGTTTCCTCGGCGACGAAATGGTGCAGGCCGCACCGGAATACGAATCGTGCCGTGAAGCCGCCAAACGCGCCGGCGTGAGCGTGAAGGATGTCCATCTCGCTGCCTGGATCGGCACGACGCCAAAGCCCGTGACTTAGGCACCGTCGACGGCGCGTTGGGGACAACGCGCCCTACCCTTCCCTTTCGTCGGACTCCGGCACGCGATTGGCCTGGCAAACGCCCCGTTTTGACGAGGCAATAAAATCGAAAAACACCTGGGTTTCCTCGCTCCACACGGATTCCCGGGCTTTTTCCAGAGCCTGTTTTGTATTCAGTCCGCTGCGATACATCAGCTTGAAAGCGCGTTTGATTTCCATCCGCACGTCTGCGGAAAACCCGGAACGCCGCAGGCCGACCGCATTGATGCCGGAAAGCAGATTCTCGCCGTCCGCCGAAACATAAGGTGGGATGTCTTTGCCAAAACGCGTCCCGCCCCGGACCATGGCCATCCTGCCCACCCGGAGAAACTGGTGGAACACCGTGCCGCCGCCGAGCACCGCGCCGTCGCCGACTTCCACATACCCGGCCAGCAGGCAGTTGTTGGCAATGATCACCCGATTACCGAGTTGCACATTGTGCCCAAGATGGGTCGCAACCATCAGGTAACAGCCGTCGCCGACCACCGTCGCAGTTCCTTCCTTGGTCCCGCGATGAATGGTCACGTACTCGCGAAAGGTGTTTCCGTTGCCAATACGTGTCTCGCTCAACACGCCATCCTTAAAGGCAAAGTCCTGCGGCGGCGCGCCAATCACCGCGCCGTAGCCGACGAAATTTCGCTCACCGAGCGTGGTGCGGCCCTCGATCACGGCATTGGCCTGCACGATGCAGTCCGCGCCGATTTCCACATCGTCTCCGATGAGGGCACGGGGGGAAATTTGAGCTGTGGGATGGATTTTCATAAACAACCGGCTTCGCGAAAACTGAAATACGGACTCCTCCCGCCCACCGGCGTTCCGATGATAATGTGGTCAAGGAGCTGGATCTGGAGCAGGGCCGCCGCCTCGCGAAGCTGGCGGGTGAGCCGGTGGTCGGCCTGACTCGGCGCGGGGTCGCCCGACGGGTGATTGTGGATCAAGATCACGGCGTAGGCCAAGTGGACAATCGCCGCGCGAAAGATCTCTCGCGGATGCGCCACACACTCGTTGAGAGAACCGAGGGCAATGTTTTCCAGGCGGATCAGCCGCAGCTTGGTATCCAACAGCGCGGCTTTGACCACCTCGCGATCCATCGCATGGAACTCCGGGGCGAACATCGCATAGATGGCCTCCGCGCTGTCGAGCACGGGCCGGTCCTCTCCGCCACGCGCCAGGCGTTTCCCAAGTTCGCACGCCGCTGCCAGGTTGGCGGCTTTGGCCAGCCCGATGCCGGATCCGCGCTGGGCGATCTCCGCGGCACTGCAGCGCGAGAGCCCCGTGAGCGAGCCCTTGTTTTTCAAAAGATCCCCCGCCAACGCAATGGCACTTTTCCCGCGGGTTCCCGTCCGCAAAAAAATCGCGAGCAACTCGGCATCGGTCAGGCTGGCCGGACCACGCGCCATGAGCTTTTCCCGGGGACGTTCGTCAGACGGCAGTTCTCGAATTCGCACAGGGGCACGATTTAGCGGGAAGTCCGGGATTGAACCACTCATTTTCGCACAGCCGGGAAAACGTCAATAACCCGTGCCTTGCCCCGAACGGCCTGTTCCCTCACGCCAGATCCAGAGGACTTTTGACCTCTTTCGCCATGATCGTCAGCACCGTCTGCACAGAGATCATGGTCGTCTTAACGTCGGCATGGCCAAGCAGCCTCCGAATCGTCGGGAGGTCGTATCCCGCCATCTGCACATGACTATCGTGCAAATGATACCGCCGCTTCTCTCCCGTCGCGCCCAGCTTCGTCAGGGTCGTCGCCGGGAAAAACCACTGCCAGATGAACATCCTCCAAAAGACACTTGGCCTTCTGTCCTCGATGCTTTCTTCCCCTAAATACCTGCCCCCTTTTGCTCCGTTGCCGACCCAATCTAGCCCATGCCGTGTCGTGTAAAGCAACGTCAAGACGTGAGCCACCTGCTCTGGCGATGGCATCGGAGCCAGCCATTAGGCTAAAGATTCTCTGGTCGTCTCATCGCCGTAAGCCCAAAGGCAAACCGGGGTCATACCGGCTCTGATCAGAGCGGGGGATTTCATCGTGGAGAGCGGGGATTGTGGTTTGCCCTTCGTCGCCGCCTAGTTTACCCTCCACCCCGGGATGAAAGGCATTTACTCGTTGTTGGCCCTCGCGATTCTGGTTCTGGCCGGTGCCGTGATGATCTTGACCCTGCGCCCGGTGGACGATTCGGGCCCGGGACAGGTTGCTCCACCGACGGCAGCGCGGCCATCGCCAACGCTGTCGCCAGCACGTGTCGGCGAACCACTTTCAAACCCCGCTGCGCTGGACGCCACAGCCGCCGAAGACCAACTCATCGACGGAGCCTCGGCCATTTCGGAGATCCTGGGCGATGAATCCATTTCCCACGAACAGGCCGCCCGCAACCTCCTTGTCCTCCTGCCTCGCCTGAACCCTAGTGACCAGGAAGAGGCTGCCCAGCACATCGCGAACCTCTCCGATGAAAAAGTGGCCGCCGAGTGGGCGCAGAAACTCCGCCGTAACCAACTTCCCCAACCAGCCGCCGAAGTCCTCTTCGCCGCCCTCTACAACCAACCCGAAGACCTCTTGCTCCCCACCGCTGCCGCCATCGCCGATGTCCAAAATCACCCCTTCGCCCAGGAATCCATCGACACTCTCGAAATCCTCGTCGGCCCCCTCCCCGGCAACTCCACATGGTCCGCCCACGTCACCCGCGAACTCCGCGAACAACAGTAAAGCCAGGTGGATCGTGACGTCCCGGCACGATGGGATAAACCCATTTCGCAGCGCTAAACTCGCTTGGGAACTGAATTCATGCCTCCCGCAGAGGCACAAGATTTTTTCAGGATGAAGTGATGCGCTGCGCGCACGGGGGGCAGAAGAATTTGAGAGTAGAGTAGGGAGGGAAGACACGGACCCGGGCAACGGCCCGGCGCATGGCCAGGATCTCCTGGCAACCCTTGGCCGAAAAGCGCAACCATGAGAATCTTCCGAGGGAAATACCGCCTGCCAAAGCCAGCAGTCAATTTTTGAACACTTTCCCCAGCCGCTCCAATAAGGGACCGGTCGGTCGCAAAGGCTTCACCCTTAGGCGGCGCACCTTGGGTCAGAATCGAGGGATGGGGATCTGATTCGTCACAATGGAAGCGGGCCATCGTGCCCGCGCCGCAGAGAAGTCCTATAAAATGCCTTAATCCTGACGATCTCCCCGCACTGGGAGATCGTCAGGATTAAGGGTGAAGAACCCCTGGAAAATCATCGTTGCCCAAGGTAGGCAAACGACATATACCCAGACGATGCGAGCATGTTTGATTCTCCTCATGTCCTTGTGCATGGCTTGTGCCGCCCCTTTGGAAGTCTGGGTCTCGCCCGCTGGCAGTGACACCAACCCGGGAACGGAAGAACTTCCCCTGCAGACGCTCCACCGTGCCCGCGATGTTGTCCGCGGGCTTCTTCCGTCGGCGCGCGGTGACGTGACCGTCAATCTTGGCGGAGGAACCTACAGGCTCACCGAGTCGCTCACGCTCGATGCCCGGGATTCCGGCAATAAGAACCGCAACGTAATTTGGAAATCGGCTCCCGGCGAACAGCCAGTCATTTGTGGCTCGGCGTTGGTGCCCGGAACTGCCTGGACCCTGGTCGATCCGGTACTCAAAATCTATTGCGCAGACGTTTCCGGCCTTCAGCCAATCGATTCCCGGCAGCTTTACGTAAACGGCAAGCGCGCGATACGCGCTCGAACATCGGATTACCCAGCCGGGTTCCGGCCCGGCGACTCTGGGATTCAATATGTGTCCACGCAGCTTAACCCGGCAGGATGGCGCGACCCTTTGCTATGGGAGAATCCGGAAAGAGTGGAGGCGATTATTCTTACCCAGTGGAAAATGATGATTTGTGGGGTCGCCTCAGTAGCCCCCACCTCGTTGGGTAACGGCACTCTTGTGATGAGGGAACCCGCATGGAACAATGCAAACGTCTCTTACTCCGAGGTCGCGGGCGAGCCTGGAGTGTTTGCGCCCTCAATCTGGAGTTTTTGGCAGGTGACCCGTTTTGAGAACAGCTTGTCCTTTCTCGATCTCCCTGGAGAGTGGTATCTCGACACGGAACTCGACCTCCTTTACTACATCCCGCGCTGGGGTGAGACCATGGCTACCGCTGTTGTCGAACTCCCCGTTGTGGAAAAGCTTATCGAAGCCGTGGGCACAGCCTCCGAGCCCATCGAAAATATCCAGTTCCAGGGTTTGAGGTTTCGCTATGCCACGTGGGTGGGTCCCGGGGGTGATCATGGCTACGTTACTGACCAGAGTGGCGTCTACCTTGTTGGAGATAATTCGCCCAACATCATCGGTCACACCGAGCCCAACACCATCGGAGATCCTCCCCGTATGGGACGCTCCCAAGGCAACCTTCATTTCAAGTATGCACGACGTATCACGCTGAGGGATAACTTCTTTGAGAATCTCGGGGGGGTGGCTGTCGATTTCGATACGGGGAGCCAGCGCAATCTCATTGTCGACAACAAGTTCAGCGATATTGCTTCGGCGGCTATTCAAGTCGGGGGTGTATTTGAAGTGGACCACCATCCTCCGACTCCTGCGGAACTCTCAACCGACAACACCATCCTCAATAACGCGATTTATCAAACCGGACGTGACTACCAGGACACCGCTGCAATCTTCGTCGGCTGCACGACGCGGACGGTTGTAAGCGATAACACTATTACCGATGTTCCATGGTCCGGGATCGCCTTGGGCTGGGGCTGGGGTCTGCTCGACCCCGGCAGCTTTCCAGGTATTACCGAAGCATTTTCCGGGGAGTGGGGTTTCTATGAGACCCCCACCGCCACCCGGTCTAACAGGATCGTGAACAACAGGATTCAACAATTTCTGCAGGTTCTATGGGATGGCGGTGCGATTTACACCACCGGGCAGCAGGGAACCTCGGCAAAAGACGGGACGCTCATCGCTGGCAACGTCGCGAGTGGTAAACTCCCGCAGGGAGGGGGAAACGTCTTCTACACTGACGGAGGCAGCCGCTTCGTCACGCTTCGTAGCAATGTTTCGTACGACAACCCCATTGGATCCATTCAATTTGGCCCGCCGCCGAGCCCTCTTGACCCCCTCCCCTATGATCCCATTCCCAGCTTGGCCAATGGCCTGCCCTACGGCAATGAATCGGGCGGCTGTCGCACCTATGGGCAGATTCTTTTCGAGCGCAACTATTGGCGTGACTCAACATACTTCAGCATTTGCCCCTACACTTCCGACTTCGGCCTTAAGAACTTTCCGATCGACCTCTCCTACCGCAGAAACCAAATCATCTCCTCCCCGTCAGAAGTGCCCCAAGCCATCCTGCGCAACGCGGGATTCAAGGAAACGAAATAGCCCTAAGCCAAATCCTTGCAGGGGCGGGGTCAGTCCCATATTTCCTAATAATTATCCTTTGCAGTGATACCGTCCATCGTTGGACGGGTTATGTGAAGGCTCCCTTCGATTCAAATCAGCAAAGCCGCCCCACTTGGCCGATCAGATGATCGGAGATCGACTGCAGGCCCGAAACGTAGCGATTGACCGGAATCACCTCGAGCGAGGCGCGGGCCTCGGAAAGCATGCGGCGGGAGACCTGCGCAGCCGCCGAGATCGAGCCTGCGCGGGTCAGCATGTCGGTGAGCTGGCGCTCGTCGATATTGTCTTCCTGCAGCAGCATGTTGCGCAGAGTGGATGCATCCGAGCCCTGGCTTTGCAGCATAAGCAGAATCGGCAGGGTGAATTTGCCCTTCCGGATGTCCGTCCCCAGCGTTTTCCCCGTTTCCTGCTCGGTTCCTGCCAGGTCGAGGCAGTCGTCATAAATCTGGTAGGCCGTTCCCACCTTCGATCCGAAGGTTTTCAGCGCACTGATGACCACCGGACCCGCTTCGCTGATAAACGCCGAGAGTTCGCAGGCCACCGAGAAGAGGGCGGCGGTTTTCATTTCGATGATGCGGTAATAGTCCGCCGTGCTCAGCTTGAGATCGTACCGGCGCTGGGTCTGGATGATTTCTCCGGAACACACCTCCGCCGCCGCATCGGCAATGCGGCGGCACACGTCTGTGTTGCTGAATCCCGTGGCCAGCCGCAGGGCATGAGCGAACAGGCAGTCGCCCAGCAGTACGCTGATGGAGTTGCCCCACTTCGCATTGGCCGTGGGCTGGTCGCGGCGCAGTTCGGCCCCGTCCATGATGTCGTCATGCACCAAGGTGGCGACATGAATCAACTCCACCACCACCGCGAGATCGACATGGCTGGAGGTGATTTTTCCGGTGGCACCAGCGGCCAGCAGGGCCAGAGCCGGACGCAGCCGCTTGCCGCCCTTGTCGCAGACGTAGGAAACATAACCCTCCACCGCCGGATCAAACGAGCGCGCCTGCGCACGGATGCGTTCCTCGACGGAATACAAATGCGGGTTGATCAGATCAAGCGCATGGGCGAAGGCAGAATTTTCCGCCCCCAGCGAATCGGTGATCTTTTTGACCAATTCCGTCTTCCCGGCCGGATGGTCAACGGCCTGTTCCTTGTCTGCTGGATTCACAATTTGTTTTTCAAGCTCCTAAGAATTTCCCGGGTGATGCAGAAGGGGACAATCAACGCCAGGCCCACCGCCACCGCAAGCATTGGCCCAGGAATGACCCGCGCCTTGTCTTTCGCAACCGCATCCAAACCGGCGCGCACCGCTTCCGCAGGCGTTACGACAAAAGCGGGCATCGTTTCGTAGTGTGAGGTCGCATCATCGGCCTCCGAACGGGCGGCCACGGTGAAAAACTCCGTAGGAATCGGTCCCGGACACAGGGCCGAAACCGTGATCCCCAGAGGCCGCAACTCGATGGCCAGCGCCTCGGAAAGGCTCGTCACGTAGGCCTTGGTCGCGGAATAGACGGCCATATTTGGGAGCGGAAAAAAACTCGCGACGGAACTCACATTCAAAATCGCCGCGCGGCCGCCCTGCGTCATGGAAGGCAGGAGCAAATGCGTGAGGTGAGTCAGAGCGGAGATATTGACATCGATCATGGAACGCACTTTTTCCCAGTCGCTGGACTCAAAGGCTCCCCGGTCCCCCATTCCGGCGTTGTTCACCAGAAAATCGACCTTGATATCCTGGACCTCCAGCCAAGCGGCAAAATCATTGCGGACAGCCTCCTGCCCCAGATCCGCCCCATAAATGGAGACGCGGAGGTGTTTATGGGCGGCTTGGAGTTCATCCCGCAGGGCTTCGAGGCGGTCCGTCCGGCGGGCAACCAAAATGAGCCCGTGGGCATGGGGAGCGAGTTGACGCGCAAATTCAACTCCCAATCCCGCGGAAGCTCCAGTAATCAGGGCGGTGCAGCCTTCGTAAAATTTCATCACGTCAAACTTTCGATGATTGTCCAAAACCTATCCAGTCAAAAACCATTTACGACCAAAGATGGCTCAGAGATACGCAGTATTCTCGATCTGTCGAACGCCCCGGTCGCGAACCAGAGCCTCGCCGAGGCCTTCCTCCCCGCGGGAGGGGCCACCGACCGCCATTATCACAAATTGAGCGAGGAATTTTATTTTCTGCTGGAAGGGACCGGAACCATGGAAATCGACGGCGAAACGCGTGAAGTCGGCCCCGGCGACGCCATCCTCATCCCGCCCGGTGCCTGGCACCAGATTACCGCCATCACCGCCCTGCGGTTCCTCTGCTGCTGCGCCCCGGCGTACGCGCATAAGGATACCTTCTTTGAGTGAAGGGGAAAATGAAAGGGAAAGGGGGACCTGGGATCATCTGAATGCCTTGTCGCTCGCCTCTTCGCGTTTTATGCTCCGCTCATGAAGCCATCATCCGAAAAGCCCGTGTCCTTGCACGAGCCGCGCCGTAGCGCTTGCGGAGAGCGTTCCAAGGCCGCGGAAACTGCCTACCTGCGTTCCCTTTCCGTCGCCGACCGGATCACGCTGGCACTGACCCTGAAAAACCGCCTCAACTGGCTCAAACCAGAAGTGCGAAAATCCTGATTGGCCGATGCCCGATCCGGATGCCTCCGGCTACAAATCCAAGGCCGACATTATCGAACTCCTCAGCCGCAACCCGGACCTGGACCTGAACGAAGTCCGGACACTCTGCGCACGATACCGGCTTAAGAATCTGGATGAGCTGATTTCCGAAGCGCGCCGGGAGTAACTCGCAAACCGGCATTTCGACTTCCCTTGAGCGGGCTTCGCCCCCCCTTTCACTCTCCCCTTCACCTTCCCTCCATCGCGCAGCGATGGCGGTCAGTTGGACTCGTCCTTGGGAGCCGGAGCTTCCTCTTCTTCCTTTTCGGCCTCTTTCGAGGCTTCTTTGTTCCGCGCTTTGTAGATTTCCTTAAACACCTTGCCGATCATCGGCGCGGCGTGGGATCCGCCGTGGACGTCGTCGTCGTTGGGTTCGCCTTCATAGACGGCGGCGAAGGCGTATTCGGGCTTTTCCGCGGGACAGAATCCGGCAAACCAGGCGGCGGTGCGTTTGCCCCATTGAGCGGTGCCGGTTTTGCCCGCCATGCGAACGCCCTTCACCTGGGCGGAGCGCGCGGTGCCGTTACCATCATAGACCACGTCCTGGAGACCCTTGCGAAGGGCTTCATCAACCTTAGCCGTCATGTTGATATCCTCGCGCAGGCGGTCGGGATAGGCGGCAATGACTTTGTTGTCGATGGTCTGGACCTGCTTGACGAGGCGGGTCTGGTGGAAGCGTCCGGTGGTGGCGATGGCTCCCATGGCCTGGGCCATTTGCAGAGGTGTGATCAGAATGTCCCCCTGTCCGATGGACATGTTGGCCACGTCGCCGTTTTTGATGCGGCGGTTGTGAACGCGGAGCATGTACTCGTCGGTCGGAATATTGCCTTCGTTTTCGGCCTTGAGAGGAATGCCGGAACGCTTGCCGAGGCCCAGACGGTGCGAATATTCGATGATGGGTGCCGCGCCGATCTTCAACCCGACCTGATAAAACCAAGTGTTGCAAGACTGGGTGAGTGCCTCGACGAAATTCAGGTTGCCCGCGCCGGTTTTTTTCCAGTTCTTAAAGGTGTGGTCGCCGATGGTGATGCCGGTGGGGCAGTTAAATTCCGCGCCCGGTTTGATCAGGCCGGAGTTCAGAGCGGCCAGACCGACAAAGGTCTTGAAGGTGGACCCGGGAGGATAGGCCGAGCGATAGGCACGCGGAACGAGAGGCGCGGCTTCGTCCGTATTATAGCGGTCGAAGACATCCTGCTTCACCACCGGCACAAATTCGTTGGGGTTAAATCCCGGATGTGAGGCCATGCCGAGGATCTCGCCGGTGTTCGGGTCCAGCACGACAATGGCGCCACGCTTGCAGCTTTTCGCCAGCACATTTTCGCAGATGCGTTGAATGTCCTCGTCGAGCGTGGTCACGACATTGTAACCCGGCACGGGCGGGCGGGCGATGCGCTCGGACATCTTTTCACCATTGGCATTATAAGTCGCGTAAAGCTGGCCGGGCTGACCATGCAGTTCCGCGTCAAAAATTTGCTCCAGCCCCTCGCGGCCTTCGCTGTCCGAAAAAATGAGGTCGTTGTTCTCGATCGGCCGGATGGAAAGCGGCGCCTCGCGGCCGGTGTAGCCGATGATGTGGGCAGCCAGGGGACCGTTCGGGTAAAACCGCACATAGGTCTGGCGAAGAATCAGATTCGGAGTGAGCCCGCGCTGGACGACGCCGAGTTCCTGGGGGCTGAGGTCCTCGAAAAGATCCAGAGGCAGGACGCCACGGTTTTTGTAATGGTTGAGAATCGCCTCGTCGGAAATGTTAATTTCCCGCTTCAGCAGCCCGGAGGCTAGCGTCATTTGCTGGCGGGCAAAGCTGACGATCTTGCTGTCGGCCCAGTCGAGCGGCGTGGGGAAACTGATTGCCAGATTGTAACTCAGCCGCGTCTGCGCCAGCGGCTTGCCGTTGCGGTCGGTGATCTGACCGCGGGGCGCGGGGATGCCGAGTACAAACGTGCGGGCCTGCTTTTGGGTCTCCCAAGTCGGCTTGGGATTTTCCACGTAGCCCGTGTTATCCAGAACCGGCGCGCCCTCCTGGGCGAAAACTGGAAAAATGGGAGATAGAAGTTGGAAGATCGCAAGTCCGCAACCGGCGACACGCAAATGTCGCCGGAAAATCGAACATCGAAAATCGAACATCGAAAATTTCCTAGAGTTGCTGGGCCACCTTTTCAAGGGTGTAACACTCGATGATATCCTCGGGCTGATATTCGGTATAATCGCCCAACTTGATGCCGCACTCGAGGCCGGCGCGCACTTCCTTGACCTCATCGAGGAAACGTCGCAGCGTGCCGATCCCGCCATCGTAAATGGGCTGCTTTTTGCGAAGCACGCGGGCGCGGGCGGTGCGGCTGATTCGGCCGTCGGTGACGTAACACCCGGCAACCTTCCCCTTGGTGAGATCGAACACCTGCTTGACTTCGGCATGACCAATGACCGTCTCGCGCAACGTTGGCTCGAGCATGCCGGTCATGGATTCCTTAATCTGGTCGATCAACTCGTAGATGATGCTGTAGAGCTTGATCTGGACGCCCTCGCGTTTGGAAACGGTTGAGGCATTGCTTTCGACCTTCACGCTGAAGCCGATGATGACGGCGTTCGAGGCACTCGCGAGGAGCACGTCGGATTCCGTGATCGGCCCGACCGCCGCATGCAGAATGTCGAGGACGACCTTGTTCTGCGGGATTTCCTTGAGCGCACCCACCAGAGCTTCGAGCGATCCTTGCACGTCGCCTTTGAGGACGATCCGCAGAGATTGTTTTTGGCCTTCGGCAATGTTGGAGAAAAGATTTTCCAGCGTGGCGCGTTGCGGCGCGGCGAGTTTGCTGCTGCGAATGGACAGGAGGCGTTCTTCGCTCAAAATGCGCGCGTCGCGCTCATTTTCCATCACCACAAGTTCGTCGCCAGCGTTGGGCAAGCCACTCAGACCGAGCACCTTGACGGGCATGGCGGGACCGGCTTCCTTGACCGGCTTACCGGTGTCCGCGATGAGCTGTTTGATTTTGCCCCAGTAGTTTCCGCAGATGAACGCATCACCCACGCGGAGGGTTCCCATGCGCACAATCACGGTCGCCGTCGGGCCACGGCCCTGTTCAATTTGGGCTTCGATCACGGAGCAGCGCGGGGTGGCTTTCGGATCGGACCGGAGTTCCAACACCTCGGCTTGCAGAGAAATCAGTTCCAACAGTTGATCGACGCCGGTTCCCTTGGTGGCACTGACCGGCACACAAATGGTCTCGCCGCCCCAATCTTCGGGCTGGAGGCCCTTTTCCTGAAGCTGGGTTTTCACCCGGTCGGGGTTGGCCGAGGCGAGGTCGATTTTATTGATCGCAACAAGGATCTGCACCTTCGCCGCCTTGGCATGGCTGATGGCCTCGATGGTCTGCGGCATCAAACCATCGTCGGCCGCGACGACCAGGACAACAATGTCCGTCACGGTGGCTCCGCGGGCACGCATTGCCGTGAAAGCGGCGTGGCCGGGGGTGTCGAGGAAAGTGATGGCGTGGCCATTGCGTTCGACGCTGTAAGCACCGATGTGCTGCGTGATGCCGCCAGCTTCACCCGCGGCTACGCGGGCCTTGCGGATGGCGTCGAGGAGGGAGGTTTTGCCGTGATCGACATGCCCCATGAACGTCACAATGGGGGCGCGGGGTTTGAGGGCTTCTATCTCAGGCGTCTCGGGCTCGGGAGGAAGTTCGACCTTGGCCTCCTGCTTGTGGTGGCCCTTGGAGGTATCCTTGCGCTCGCGTTCGAGCGTGTAGCCGTGCAACTCGGCCAGCTTCGCCACGGTGTCCAGCTCGATGGTCTGGGTGACGCTCGCGAAAATCTGCATCGCCATCAAATCCTTGATCAGTTGGAAAGGCTTGGCCCCGATCATGGGCGCCAGATCCTTCACCGTGATCAAGGTCTTCAGGTGGATGATGTTTTTGTTTTCCTCCGGAGCGGCCGCTTCGGGAGAGGTCTCCACAGGGGCTGCCGCGGCGGGTTCCGCCACAACGGGTGCGGGAACCGGGACGGGCGCGGCGGGAGCCGCAGGCGCATCGGCCGGACGGGCGGAAATTTTCTGCAGAAGACGAGGGGCAACCTCGGTGTCCTTGCGTTTGACCTTCTTTTTGGGCTCGAGGAGATCAACAGTCTCGACGGCCGCTTTTACCTCGGGGGCGGGAGCTTCCGGCGCGGGCTCCTCTGCTTTCTTAACACGAATAGGCGCGAGCGCCCTTTTGGATTTGGGAGCTTTGTCGTCGGACTTGGAGGCAGTTGTTTTTGTGATGGCCATGCAAATGGGATAGTGTCGCTTTCATGGCCTAGGAGGTGGCCGATTCGGTGGGTTGTCCGGCTGCTTTGGCCGCGTCCAGAATTTTTTGGCCCCGCTCAAGATCACACTCCAGAACCTCGGCGATATCCGAGGCTTCCGCAGTGAGGACGGCTTCAATTGAGTTCATACCGCTGGAAGTGAGCAATTGAGCTTCCGCTTCCGTCACCCCGAGCACGTCCGCCATGGAATGCGCGGCCTGGGCCTTCTGCGACTCAAGGTGTTGTTCGGCAGTTTTGTCTTCCTGGATGTCCACTTCCCAGCCCGTGAGCTTGGAGGTGAGGCGGGCGTTTTGTCCCCGTTTGCCGATGGCCAGGGAAAGATCGTCCTTCGCAACAAGAACCCGCACGGTGTGAGTCGCTTCGTCGAGCGAAATACTGCGGATGTTGGCCGGCTTCAGGGCGGCGGTGGCAAATTTCAAAGAGTCCGGATCCCAGCGGATGATATCCACTTTTTCGTTGTTGAGTTCGCGAACGATATTTTTGACGCGGGCCCCGCGCATGCCGACGCAGGCGCCGACGGGATCGACCTTGGGGTCGGCGCTATGGACCGCCACCTTCGTGCGATACCCAGCCTCGCGGGCGATGGCTTTGAGTTCAACGGTGCGGTCAGCGATTTCGCTCACTTCGATTTCGAAGAGGCGGCGGACAAAATTGGGATGACTGCGGGAAAGAATGATCTCCGGGCCACGGGAGGCATTGTCCACCGCGACGACGTAGGCGCGCAGGCGGTCACCAATGCTGTACTCTTCCGTGACCACACGTTCACGAGACGGCATGGTGCCTTCGAATTTTCCGAGATCAATAATCACGTCCGATTTTTCGAAACGCCGGACGGTGCCGCTGACGATCTCGCCGGCGCGATCCTTGAATTCCTCGTAAATCATGTCCTTCTCAATCTGGCGGATGCGCTGATTGATGGCCTGACGGGCAGCTTGGGCGGCAATGCGGCCGAAATCGCGGGGAGTCACCTCCACCTCAAGTTCGCCACCGGGCTGGATATCCGCCTGCAGGGCGCGGGCCTTGGACATCAAAATCTCGTCGTGCGGGTTTTCAATCTTGTCCACCGCAATCAACTTCGCCATGGCCCGGATCGCACCCGTTTTCGGATTGATCTCAATACGCAGCTCGCGCGTGCCGGACGTGAAATTCTTCTTCGACGCCGCAAGAAGGGCGGACGAAATCGCCTCGACGAGAACATCACGGTTGATACCGCGTTCGCGTTCGAGATAATCGAGCATCGCAATGAGTTCGGAATTCATAAATAAATCGTTTCCCGAGATGAAAAAAGCGGGAGAGTGTCCCGCTTTCTTCATGGATGGGAATTGGTTAATATGAACGGCGGGCCGCACGAGGTCAAGGGTCAACCCGGCGTCATTTTCTTCGACGCCGCGGGCACCCTGATCCATCTGGTGCGCCCGGTTGGCTGGCATTATGCGGAGACGGCGAGGGCCCACGGATTGGCGGCGGACCCCGAGGATATGGAGGCGGCATTTCGGGCGACCTGGCAGGAGACTCCGCATCGCCCCCCTTCCGGAAAAGCGCGGGAGGACGACGACCGCCCCTGGTGGCGCAAGATTGCGTTGGAAACGCTCCGGCGAGCCGTTGCGCCGCCGCCTAAGTTCGATAGCCTGGCGTGGTTCGAAGATCTTTATGAACGGTTCGCCCGGCCCGGGGTGTGGGCGTTGTATGACGATGTCGTGCCCTGCCTCACGGCCCTCGCGCCAGGTTCACGGTTGGCGGTGATTTCCAATTTTGACCGCCGGCTGCGGACCATTCTGGACGAGCTGGGCGTGTCGGGATTTTTCGCCCATCAATTTCTCTCCAGTGAGATCGGGGCGGAAAAACCGTCCGGGGAAATTTTTCGTCACGCCGTGCGCGTCATGGGAATTTCCCCGGCGGACAGCCTGCACGTGGGAGACGACTTGGAGCGGGACGGAGCCGGGGCGCGGGCGGCGGGTTTGGCGACCTTTCTCGTCGACCGGCCATCCCGGACTCTGACCCACCTCCGGGAGCTTTATGTTTGACCTGACCCGCCGCAAACCACACAACCACGCGCGCGCCCGAACCCCCGGTAGGGCGACACGAACCACCATGACCACGACCTTGCGCCTCCTCCTCCTCGCCGCGCTCCTTTTCACCAGCCTCCTGCACGCCCAGGAAACGCCAGTCACCGCGAAACCCATCCGGCTCGCTTTCTGGAATGTCGAGTGGTTCCCCGGCGGCCATCCCAATCCCACGAATGTCGAGGCGGTCGCGCAGATCGCGCTGGCCATGCCCGCACTGGCAAAACTGGATGCGGATATCCTCGGCCTGGGAGAGATCCTCAATTGGGATGCCGCGGCCATTGCCCTGGCCAAAACGCCCGGCACGGATGTACAGGTTGCCAGCCAGTTTCTCGACGACAATGGCGGCATGACCGCCCAGCAGTTGGTCATCGCCAGCCGCCTGCCCGCCATCGGCTCCTGGTGGGAGGTTTGGAAGGCGGGCAAAAGCGTCACCCCGAAACGCGGTTTTGCCTTCACCGCCTACCAGCCGTCCCCCGGTCACGTCCTGCTCGTCTATTGCGTGCACTTGAAAAGCAACCGCGGCGAACTCAGCGAAAATCTCCCGATGCGTGAGGAATCATCGCGCCAGCTTCTCGCCCACGTCGCCGCCATGGAAACGGCCTATGCTTCCCTTGGGACCGTGGCCGTGGTGATCGGCGGCGATTTTAACACCTCGACCGACGACCCGAAGTTCCGCATGGAGCAGACCCTCTCCCTTCTGACGAAAAATGGATTTGTCTGGGCCTGGCAGGATGTCCCGTTTAAGGACCGCATCACCCTGCCCTCCACGCCATCGAACAATCCGAAATTCCCGCCTTGGCCCGACGCCTGTTTTGACCACATCTTCGTCAAGGGAGCCAGGGTCATTTCCGCCAGCGTCGCCACGTTCGATCCCTCGCCGAGCGATCACCGTCCGGTCCTGGTGGACATCGAACTCCCCGCCTCGCCGTAAGAACGCGGGAGTTTTCGGTGGAAATCACCAGACTTTAGAGCATAACATTCCAGACGCACCCCATGAAGCTTTCGTCCTTGAAATTCGTCCTCGGCATCACTCTCGCCCTTCTTACCGCATTACCCCTGTCTGCCCAGTCGCCCGGTGCGGCCGATGCCCACAACAACGCGGGCAACATTTACTCGTCGGGCGACTTCAAGGGAGCCGCCGCGGCTTATGAGAAGCTGCTCAAGGATTACCCCACGGATGCCGTCGTCCCGTCCGCCCAGGTGCAATTGGCATTTTCCTACTATTTCCTCGGTCAATACGACCAGGCCCTAGCGATGCTCGACAAGGCGACGGCGATTCCGGTTTTGCCTCCGGACGTGAAGCAGATCGTGGACGGACTCCGGCCCCAGATTCTTGCCGCCAAGGCTTCCAACCTGCCGGAAAAGGATGCGAAACGGAAACCGACCTTCGAGGAAGCGATCAAGGGTTTCACGGACTTCATCACAAAATACCCGCAGGCCGCCGACCTGGAGAACGCCCTGTTCAGCCGGGCCGTTTGTTTTTACCAGATCCAGAAATACGACGAGGCCATCAAGGACCTGGAGCTGAACCTGCAAAAGTTCCCGAACAGCGGAACCATTGCCTCCACGAAAAATTTGCTCGCGGGCATCCTCGCTCTCCAGGCGGGAACCGAGCTTTCCCGCGGGGAAAACGCGGACAAGGCGAAGGCCTTTGCCCTCTACAAACGCGCCTCCGGCTACCTGCGCGAAATCATCAACAAAAAGGAGGACATCGCGATCATCAACGAGGCGAATTTCCAACTTGGTCAGATCCTGATGATTGAGGCCGGATTCCGTCCGAAAGACGAGCAGGGTGCCCTCTACCAGGAAGCGCTCGAAGCCTTTCGCGCGGTTGCTCCGAAAGACCAGATCATCCAGTGGCAGCAGCAAAAGCTGAAAGACTTCCCCATGCGCCGGCAACAGGCCCTGCGCGCCAACAATCCCGCCCTGATCAAACAACTCGCGGGCGACAACGAACGCGAACTGAAAAAAATGGCGGAGCTTCAGGGCAAGCCCGACCAGACGGCCTCTGCCTTGCTCAAGATGGCGGAGATTTTTTTCCAGCAGGGCAAACTCAACGAGGCGCGCGTCGTGCTGAAACACAGCCAGCCCTTCCTCACCGAAGACGTCGATAAAAAGAGCCTGCTGTATTTCACGGCGATGACCTATGCGTTGCAAAACGCCGTCGATCGCGCCCCGGCCGCCTACACCGAGTTTCAGTCCAAGTATAAAGGCGATGTCATTGCGGACAACCTGCCCGTCACCATGGGCAGCATGTACCTGGCCGTCGGGAACCCGACCGAAGCCATCCGCTTCTTCGACGAATCCCTCGCCGCCTATCCGGGCGGCCGCCTCACCGGGCTCACGGTCGTGCAAAAGGCCAGCGCCCAGACCCTGTTGAAAAATTTCCCCGACGCGGAAAAAACCTTTAAGGACTTCCTCGCCGGCAACCCCTCCCCCGATATCGCCGTGATCGCCCAGAAAGGGCTGGCGGACATTTACAAGGACACCCAGAAGTGGGACGACGCCATCGCGGCCTACAAAGACGTCAAAACCAAATTCCCCGGTTCGCCACAAGCCAGCGACTCCGACTACTGGATTGCCATCGCCACCCAGCAGAAGGGGGACAACGCCGGAGCCATCCCGCTCCTCGACGCCTACGTCAAAGCCAACCCAAAAACCCCAATGGCCGCCCTCGCGCTCTACGCCAAGGGCAGCGCGCAAATCACCGTGGGGCAAAAAGAAGAGGGTATCGCGAGCCTTTCCTCCGTGGCCAAGGATTATCCCGACAGTCAGCCCGCCCCCTACACCTATTTCATGATTGCGCAAATGCGCGGCCAGGAGGGCAAGACCGACGAACTCATGACTCTCATGAAGGCGTTCGTGGAAAAATACCCCAAGGACGAAAAGGTCTTCCCCGCCTACGAGTTCATGGCGCAGACCTCCATCGGCGTCGGCAAAACGGCGGAGGCCCTCGCGGCTTACCGGGAGTTCGTGGAAAAATATCCCGACAGCCCGCAAGCTGGCGACGCGATGAACAAAATCGCCGAACTCCAACGCACCACGGCCGACAGCCTCGGCCGCTACAGCGCGCTCAACGACCAGGAACGCTCGCAGTGGCGCACCTCGTTGGATGGCAGCATCGCCTCCGTCGAGGAGATGATCAAAAAATACCCGGACAGCCCGGCCATCGCCCTCGCTCTGCAAACCCTCCTTGCCTCGCAACGCATGCTGCTCGGCGCGGAAATTAAAAAGGCCCCCGAAGTCGAAGCCTACTTTAAAGCCCTCGCAGAGTCCGCCCCCAGCCCCCGCGCCAAGAGCAAGATTCTCTTTGCCCTGGCCACCTATGTTTCGGAACAGGACAAGCCCCGTGCGCTTGCCATCATGACCGAGGCCTACAAGCCCGATATCATCTACTCGCCGCAGGATCTCGACTACTACGGCCTGGCGCTGATCGATCAGAAAAAACTCGACGAAGCCGACGCGGTTTTTGACAAGCTCGCGAAGGACTACCCCGTGCCGGCCGGAGTGGCCCCCACCGGTGCTTCCCTCATGGTTCAGGAAGCCCAGGCCAATACGCTCTTCGGAAAAGCCCGTATCGCCCAGGCCAAGGGCCAGACGGCCGACGCCGGAAAACTGTTTGGGCAACTCAAGGCACTTTATCCGTGGTCACCCAAGGTCTTGGAAGCGGACTACGGCATCGCCCAATCCCTCAAAGCGGAGAAAAAATTTGACGAGGGCCTCGCCCTCCTCGGTGCCATCATTCGCGCCACCAATGCCAGCGCGGAACTCCGCGCCAACAGCATGTTGCTGGGCGGCGAGCTGATGGAAGGAAAAATGAATGCCGCCACGGATCCCAAGGAGAAGGAAGATTTCCGCGGCGCGGCGGTCGATTATTACATCAAGATTGCGCAATTTTACGGAGGTGTTCCCGCCGTCGCGGCAGAAGGTCTCTGGCGGGGCGCGCAACTGATCGAAGAACAGGTCAGCACCACCACCGACCCCAAGCTGAACAAACCGCAGCAGCTCAACAAAGCCAAGGCCGCCTACCAGCAGCTTACCAAAGATTACGCCAACAGCGAATTTGCCCCCAAGGCGCAGGAACGCCTCACGGCGCTCGGCGCGCCTTAGGGCGTGAAACGAAAAGTGAGAGTGAAAGGGGCCCTACTGGCTACGGCAGCACCCCCCTCACCTTCCTCTTCACTCCGCCGCCAGGCGGCGGCGCTGGTTCGCCGTCTTCCGGAGATCTACCCGGACGCCCACTGCGAGCTGGAATATTCCAATCCGCTTGAGCTTCTTGTCGCCACAGTCCTATCCGCCCAATGCACGGATAAACGCGTCAACATCGTCACGAAGGCCCTGTTTCAGCGCTGCAAATCCACCACGGACTTCGCATCCATCTCGCAGGAGGAATTGGAGGGACTCGTCCGCACCACCGGGTTCTTCCGCAACAAGGCCAAAAACATCCGCGCGATGGCGGCCGCCTTGCTGTCCGAACACGGCGGCGAAGTTCCGCGCACCCTGGAGGCCCTCGCCGCTCTTCCCGGCGTGGGCCGAAAAACCGCCAACGTGGTTCTCGGCAATGCCTTCGGGCTCAATGATGGCGTGGTCGTGGACACTCACGTCACCCGGCTCTCCCATCGCCTTGGACTGACCACCAAGGTTACTGCGGAAAAGATCGAGCAGGACCTTATTTCCCTTTTTCCCCGAGAGGTCTGGACCGACCTCAGCCACTGGCTCATCTGGCACGGCCGCCGCCGCTGTGGAGCCCGCAAACCGGACTGCGTCCCATGTGAACTCCAGGACATCTGCCCCAGCGCGCACCGCAGGGAAAAAAAATCGGAACCGCCGCGTTAGCGCAGCCGCGAAGAATACGGTTTGACCACGGTCGGATTCAGATCACTGTCGTAGTATTGTCCCTGAGTGAGACCGGGCAGACGACTGGTGTTTTTGACAAACGCAGAAATTGTTTTCTCCGCCAGCAACTCCCCGCTGGGCGAATAGACCAGCAGGCACCAGCCCTTGTATTTGTCGCCGAACACCGCGTCGGTATTGTCCCATATGGAAATGACCTCCGGCGTCTCATACTCAAATTCCTTCAACGGTGCCAGTGAGACGGTCTGCGCGTCGCGCTGCATCAACTTCAGAGACTTCCGGTCCTCCTGGCAGATGCCAAACAGAAAAAACTCCACTTTCAGATTATCAAACGCAACGCGGGTGCTGCCGTTACGGAATTTGACCTTGAAGGAAAGTTTCTCCGTCTTGTCATCGTAATCTCCCCCGCCGATGCGGGTGACTTTTTGTCGGGTGACTCCCACCGTCACGCTGGCAAAATCGGACTTTTTAAAAGCCGCATCCTGGGCCATCAGGCTTGAGGCAAACATCGCTAAGATGCCTAAAGTGAGTAATGCCTTCATCCGGGCGGGAATCCACCGGAAAGGCTGTCCTTTGTCAACTCACAAAGTCCCAGCAGCCCTGTCCGCCCGCGAAGATGCACCCGATGAAACACCATCCCCGCTTGCACAACGTCATCGGCGGCAAAGGCTTACAAAGGCAATCTCACCCCCTCCCAAACACGAGGTGCGATTCCGCAAAAATCGAGGGATGCGGGTTGCCGACCAAGCGTCGCCCACCGAGCTTTGCTGCGCAAAGGCGATCTCCACTGTGCAGATTCATACATCCTGGGCGTCGGCGGCCCTGCTCTCTCCAGGATTTGCGTTCTGGACCCACCCTAAGCCGCTTCGGCCTTCTCAGCGGCCAGCTCTCCACAGAATTCGCCAATCCGTTCCACGGCGATTTTGATCTGATCAAGCGCCGTGGCATAGCTGCAGCGCACATGACCCTCCCCGCTTGCGCCAAAGGCACTCCCCGGCACCACGGCGACTTTTTTCTCCCGCAACAATCTCAGGGAAAACTCCCGGCTGGACAGACCGGTCGATGTGATCTTGGGGAAAACGTAAAACGCGCCGTGGGGTTTAAAACATTCCAGGCCCAGATCATTAAGTCCGCGCACGATGTAATTGCGCCGCAGCTCATATTCGCGGCGCATTTTCAGCATACTTTCCTCCCCGCGCACCAACGCCTCAATGGCGGCTTCCTGGCTCATAATGGGCGCGCAAAGAATCGCATATTGATGAATCTTCATCATCGCCTCAATCAATTCGACCGGCGCACAGACAAAACCAATGCGCCAGCCGGTCATGGCAAAAGCCTTAGAAACGCCATGCAGCAACACGGTGCGCTCCTGCATTCCTGGCAAATTCGCGATGCAGTGGTGCGTTCCCCCATCATAAGTGAGTTCGCTGTAAATTTCATCGGTCAGCACCACCAAATTATGCTTCACGCAGACCGCCGCGATGCGGGCCAGTTCCTCCGGAGGCATGACCGCGCCGGTTGGATTGGTGGGGTAGTTGAGCATCAACACTTTCGTACGAGGTGTGATGGCTTTTTCCAGATCGGTCGCCTGGAGAACAAATTGGTCTTCGGACCGCGTCGGAATCACCCTCGCCACGCCACCCGCGAGCACGATGCTCGGCGCATACGAAACGTAACATGGCTCGTGATACAACACCTCGTCGCCGGGATTTAAGAGGGCACGCAGCGCAATATCAATCGCCTCGGATACCCCGACGGAGACGAGCACTTCGCTTAGGGCTTCGTAGCGCACACCGAAATGAGCCTGCACGTAGTCCGCCACCGCCCGCCGCAGGCGCGGCAGTCCAAGGTTGGAGCTGTATCCCGTGCGCCCTTTTTCCAACGAATAAATGGCCGCTTCGCGAATATGCCAGGGAGTGGCAAAGTCGGGTTCGCCGATGCCGAGCGAAATTACGTCGCCCATGGTTTGCACCACTTCAAAAAAATCGCGGATTCCCGATCTCGGGATATCCTTCACCGTCTCCGCAATGGCGATGCTCATGGCGAGACAGAAAGACGTTCGGGCGCGTGTTCGAAATGATGGAACGCGCCATTTTCCTTGTAGGTCTTGAGCCGGAAATGGGTCGCAGTGGCCTGCACCGCCTCGATCGTGCTGAGTTTTTCCGCCACAAATCCGGCGACCCCGCGCAGCGATTTGGCCTCCACGATAATGAGCAGATCGTAACCTCCGCTCATCAGGTAACAGGTCTGCACTTCCTCGAACTTCGCAATCCGCGCTGCAATGCGGTCAAACCCACCGTCGCGTTCCGGCGTGATTTTGACCTCAATGACCGCCGTCACGGCGTCGGTGTCCCACTTCTCGCGATTGATAATGGTCTGATAGCCGAGAATGATTCCCTCCTGTTCGAGCCGGGTGATTTCGGCCTCCACCTGGGCAACGGTCAGGTCAAGCATGCGGGCGATATCCTCACGCGGCGTGAGGGCGTTTTGCTGAAGAAGGTCAATCAGGGCTTCCATGAGAATTGAGCATCATTGCCTTCGCGCAATCGCTTGGCAAGCGCCTCTCTCAGGAGTAGGTTCCGAAGATGGCCACCAAAAAGAAAACCACCGCCCCGAAAGCAAAGACCGCCGCTCCCCAGAAAGCCGCCGCGAAAAAACCAGCGCCGAAAAAAGCGGCCTCCACCAAATCCCAAGCCGCCGGTCCCCGCGAGCACGCGGCCGCCAATGCCGCGCTCAAGCTTGTGGACGAAGCTGCCGCCCTGCTCCGCAAAGGGATCCGCACCAGCGCGGACACTACGGAAAAATCCCGCCACGAAGCGAAGAAGAAGGCCCACACCCTCTTGAATAAAGCCTCTTCGTCCCTCGGCAATCTGCTCGGTGGCAGCACCTCCGCGCTGCGCAGCGTCATCAACAAGATCTGACTTTGTTGTAGCCGCCCCGCTCTGTCGGGGCGTGAACCGGTCGCCCCGACGGAGCGGGGCGGCTACATTACTCCGCCAAATGCCTCAGCGCCTCCCGGATCGCCGGGATGAGCGCGGGTAGGCATTCGCCAATCGCCTTGGGGTTTCCCGGCAGATTGATGATCAGGCTTCGCCCCCGCGTGCCCGCTGTCGCTCGCGAAAGGATCGCCGTTGGGACTTTGGCGAACGACGTCATCCGCTGTGCCTCCCCGAATCCCGGCATCTCTTTTTCGATCACGTCACGGGTAGCCTCGGGCGTCACATCGCGCACGGATGGCCCTGTGCCGCCGGTCGTCAGAATCAGCGCACACCGTTCGTCATCGGCTAACGCACAGAGCGTGCGGGCAATCGATTCACGTTCGTCAGGAATCACCTTTGCCACGATTTCGACGGGGTCTTTCCATTCGGCCAAAAAAACGCGCTCGATCTCGGGACCCCCGCGGTCTTCGTAAATCCCCGCCGAGGCACGGTCGCTGATTGTGACACGAGCAACCTTCACAACTTCTCCTTGCTCACCAGCGTGATCCCTTCGATCTGCATGGTTTTGTCCACCGCCTTCATCATATCGTAAAGGGTGAGGGCCGCGACACTCACCCCGGTGAGGGCCTCCATCTCGACGCCGGTTTTTCCTCGGGTGACTGCTTCGCAGCGGATGTCGATTCCATCCTCGCGGACCTCAAAATCCACCGTGACCGAGGAAAGCGCGAGGGTGTGGCAAAGGGGGATCAAGGAAGCCGTCGCCTTGGCCGCCTGGATGCCCGCAATCCGGGCGACAGTGAGCGCATCGCCTTTGGGCAGGGCCTGGGTCTTTAAAAGAGCGATGGTGGATTTTTCGCAGACCAATCGCCCCACCGCGACCGCGATCCGCTTTTGGTCGGGTTTGTCGCCGACATCAACCATGCGCGCGGAACCTTCGGCATCGAGGTGGGAAAATGGACTCATGTTTCCAGAGTGCCAAAAAGTAGCGCCCGGGCCAGCGCGTTTGTTTTTTCCGTTTCCACCCTCAGGAGCGCATTGGCCAGGGGCAGGCTCGTGAGGTCGGAGGAATCCAGCCACGCCAGCGGCTTGGCGCGGAGAACCCCGCCATCCGCCCGCACGCGGGCGGGCCACCAGGTCTCGCGGGGATCCGAATCGGGCGTTTCGTCCGCGTGAACTTCGAGCAAATCCCGAGGCGTAATGCCCCGCATGACATCCAGAGCCCGCCGGACAAAAAGATGGAAACAGACAAAGTGAGCCAGCGGATTTCCCGGCAGCCCGAAGGCCGCCTGATTTCCGCGCCTGGCAAAAATCAGCGGTTTACCAGGGCGGCTTTTCACCCGGGAACTTTTGATCTCATAGCCCAGACGGCGGAAGATTTCCGCCGTTCCATCGTAGGCTCCGACACTCGCCCCGCCACTGATTAAAAGGACATCCGCGTCCAGGTTTTCCAAGCCGTGCACGGCTTCCTCGACACTTTCGGAGACCCGGCCATGAAAAACCTGCTCCGCGCCTGCCTCGCGGATCATCGCCGCAATGAGCGGGGAATTGCTATCGCGAATCGATCCCGGCGGCGGCACGGATCCGACTGCCACCAGTTCACTCCCCGTGGAGAGATGCGCCACACGCGGACGCCGAGAAACCAGCGGCAAGGCATTTCCCACCGTCGCCAGCAACGACAGGGTACCTGGAGTCACCACCCCACCCGAGGGCAAAAGCACCGCCCCGGCCGCGGCCTGCGAGGCACGCGGACGGACAAGCTGCACGTCGGAAGCTTTGCGGAGAATCACGCTATCTCCGTCGACATGCGCATCTTCCACCATCACCAAGGCCACGCCATCCGCCAACGCCGACCCGGTAAAAACACGATAGGCTGTTCCCGTTTCGGGCACGCCACCATCCGGCATGCCGGGCCGCACCTCACCCGAAATCCGGTACCGCCCCTCCCCCGAACCCGCACGCACTGCGAAGCCATCGATCGAAGATCGGCTAAAGGCAGGCAGGTCCGCATCCGCCGCGATATCCTCGGCCAGTCTGCAGCCCACCGACTCCGCCAGCGAAACCCGCCAGGGGGGCAACTCGCCCACCTCCCGGTCGATCAATTCCCAAACCTCGCGCACGCTCAACATGGCACGCCTCCGGTTTTCCAGATGGGCACATCCTGTTTCAGACGGTTCATAAACTCTTCCAGCATCCGAAAACCCTCTCCGCGGTGTGTGGAATCCACCCGCAGATAAATCGCCGTTTCACCCACCGGAATCGTCCCATACCGGTGAATCACTTCCACCCGCAGACAGGGCTGCGCGGTTCCGATTTCTGTGAGAATTTCTTGGATCACTTTCGTCGCCATCGGTTTGTAGAGATCGTAAACTAGGGCGGAAATTGGCTCGCCCTTCTCCAGGCTCCTCACCACGCCCCGAAATTCCACCATCGACCCGGCGCCACTGGTGAGCGGCGCGCGGGATTCCGCGATGGGCTGATTCGTAAAGGAAACTTCTAGTTCCATGAATCAGCCCCCCGAAACAGGTGGAATCAAACCCACTTCGTCGCCGGAAAACAGCGGTTCGCTTTGCGTTACATATTCCAAATTTTTTGCCAGACGAAGCCCCGGCCGCAAGGGCAGCACCGCCGGGAATCGGACTTCGAGCAACTGCCAGAATTCGTCCTGTTTCAAGGGCGCGTCCCCATCCCAAGATACCGCGGTTTCCTCAACCCCCGCCGCATCGCGCGCGGCGGCAAAAAACAAGACGCGCACCGAACTCATCAGCCTCCAATCGCAGTCATCGGACGGTCCGGTTCGTAACAGGCCCGGAATTCATGGTCCTCCGGTTTCCGGGCAATGGCTTCGGTGATCAAACCCTCCAGCGATCCCCGGCCTTCCCGGAGCACCGTGAGCAGATCCATTTCGTTGTGCCGTCCCAGACAGGGCCGGATTTTTCCATCGGACGTCAGGCGGATTTTGTTGCAGCCTTCGCAGAAATCCGAAGTCGTAATTGCCCCGATAAAACCCACGGTCGCGCCGGTGTTTTTCAGCCGTTGATACCGGGCCGGACCGCACCCAAGACCGGCTGCTTCCAGCGGGATCATTTCATCACGCTCCGCCAGCGTCGCCATCACCTCCACCACCGAAAGAAAGTTCCCGGCGTCGAGCACGTCCGCGTTCGAGAGCGGCATAAGTTCAATAAATCGGATGGGCAGGTCCCGCTCCGCTGCGAAATGAATCAGCGGCCAGATCGCGTCTTCGTTCACCCCGCGCATCAGCACGCAGTTCAGCTTGATGCAGGGAAAACCCACCGCCCGTGCCGCCTCGATGCCGCCGATAGCCGCCGCAATATCACCCCCGGTGATCTTGCGATAAAGAGCCGGGTCGAGCGCGTCGAGACTCACATTGATGGAGTTCACGCCCGCCCTCCGCAGAGGCTCCGCCAGCGCGGCCAGCCTGGTGCCGTTCGTCGAAATCCCGAGGACCTCCACGTCGGACAACGCCGCAATCCCCGCGGCGATCTCCACCAGATCCGGCCGGATGGTCGGCTCGCCACCCGTCAGCCGGAATTTTCGAAATCCCAATCCCGCCGCCGCCCGCGCGACCGCAACGATTTCGTCACCCGTCAGGTGGTCCGCTTTTTGCGCCCAGCCCTTGTAGCCCTCCGGCATGCAGTACAGGCAACGCTCATTGCAGCGGTCCGTAACCGAAATCCGCAGGTAATCAATGACTCGTCCGTAGCTGTCCACTGGGGGAAACTCCTACGTCGTCCGCCGCGATTTGTCCACCCGCGTTATATTACAAAAAGGAGAACGGTCCCGGTCTACAGCCCGCCGTGTTTCCAAATGGACAGCACCAGCCGCATGCACATGTAAAATCCCCAGAGCAACCCGACCAGGCCGATGATGGGCACCTCGCCAATCTTCGGGGGCAGGCCAGACAAAATCAGGATACTGGAACAAATCAGGACCGAGGCTGAAAGGATCGCGTTGGTCAGGCGATTCGCAATCGAGTCCAGCGTCTTGCGGAGCGGCTCAAACCCCTCCGGGTCGATCTTGTGCTGGAGCGGGATGTTCAGCTTCCCGTGTTTGACGCGTTGGTAAAAATTGCGAAAGTCGTGGGGAAATTCGTCAAGAAAATCGAGGCTTTCACCAACCAGTTTCCGACCCAGGGCAAACAGGCGTTTTGGGTGATATTTTCCCTCGATCAGTCTCATCGCATAGGGCTCGCCGCCTTTGATGAAATTGAGGTCGGGATTCAGAAAACGCCCGATGGCTTCGACCTGAGTCAGTGCCTTGATCCCAAGATAAAAGCTGCCCTTCATCCGCAGCCGGTTGTTGCGCAGGAGTTCCAGGAGTTTGTTCAGGACCACCCCCAACTTGATCTCGCGCAAGGGCTGATTGAGATGGGTTCCACTGAACTCCTCCACATCGGCGAGCATCTTGGTTGTGTCTCCAGTGTAACCCTCCTCGCTCATTTCCAGGATGGAGCGCATCACCTGCTGGTGATTTTTCTCCGCCAGCCCCGCAATCAGATGGGCAATACTCGACCGGAAGGCCGGGGTGAAAGAGCCCATCATGCCATAGTCGAGAAGTCCCGTGATCCCGCCATTTAAAACCAGCATGTTGCCGGGATGCGGGTCTCCGTGGAAAAAACCATACTCAAAAATCTGTTCGTAAATGATGTCGGTGAGGTGCTCCGAGAGCTCCACCTTGTCGATCTTGGCCCGATGCAAAGCCAGGCTGTCCTCCACCGGATGTCCCCTGAGGAATTCCATCGTCAGTACCTTGGACGTCGTGAACTCCCGGAAAATTGCCGGGACCTTGATCCACTCGTTATCCTCGAATTGCTGCGCAAACCGTTCGGCATTTTTCGCCTCGTTGGTGAAATCGAGTTCCTTGACCAGCGTGCTGGAGAACTCCTCGACCACTCCCACGGGATTGAGCACCGCCACCTCGGGGATGTGCCGTTCGGCGAACTTCGCCAGATCACGCAGGATGGCGAGGTCGAGCTCGATGACTTTTTCGATATCGGGTCGCTGCACTTTCACCGCGACCATCGTGCCGTCCTTCAGGACCGCGGAATGGACCTGGGCAATGGATGCGCTGCCCACCGGCTCATCGGCAAATTGCGCGAAGAGGGCGTCCACCCTGCCTCCCAACTCCTCGGCAATGATCGCCTTGGCCTGCGCCGTCGGGAAGGTCGGCACGTCGGACTGCAGCTTGCAGAGTTCGACAAAATATTCGTCGGTCACCAAGTCGCGCCGGGAACTGACGATCTGGCCGAATTTGATGAAGGTTGGCCCCAGTTCTTCCAAGGCAAGACGCATCCGCTCCGGAAGGGGTTTGGAAAGCAGGCCCTCCTCATGAATCGTGATGGTGGCATCCTCCATGCCCAGCACGTGCTGAAGGGCGACCAGTTTGAGAACATCGGCGAATCCATATCTCCAGAGGATGCCGATGATTTCCCGATACCGCGGCAGGTGTGAGGCAAACTCCACCGCGCTCTTGATTTGATTGAAAATCACGTCGCGCAGACTAGCGGCTCACTCCCGCTCAACAAGCTTCAATGCAGGGCTTGGACAATGACACCGACGACAATTCCGTAGAGAATGTGAGCGATCAACTGGGCCAGACCCGTCATCGGACCCCGCTGGTGATACCGCGCGATGGGGTGATGTTCCATGATAACGATGCTCACGAGAAGCATCACAATCACCCCGTGGATGCAGCCGAGCAGCGCGAACATCCCCCAAAGGAGCGGCAACTTCATGGCAAGCAGCACCGCCCAATACGCGTAAGCAAAGAAAATTCCCGAGATGAAATGGAGCACGTAGCCGGGCGCAGCGGCGTTTTCGACTTTCCCAGTGACCAGCGCACCCACGGCCGAAATGACGTCGATCTTCCCCAATCCAAGCCAGCGCGGGAAAAGCAAAAACGCGCTCATCACCGCAGTTCCGACAATTCCTGCCAACAAGGGAGCTAAGAAGTTTGGCACAGGGAAAACTTAGATCCCAACATCGGCCCGAGCAAGGCGCCTTGGCTCCCCGACCCCTCAGTCAGGCCGGGGCCGGAGGGCCCTCGGGCTGACACCCCGGCGCCTTTTGAAGAGTTTTGAGAAGTGATAAAGATCGTCATAGCCCACGCGTCGGCCGACTTCGGTGACGCTAAGATTCACGTCGCGCAGCAAATGCGCCGCGTGGTCTAACCGGGCGCGGATCACGTATTCCATCGGCGAAAGTCCATAAGCCCGCCGGAATTGTTCCGAAAAATGCGCCACCGACCACGAGGCTTTCGCCGCCAACCCGGCGAGGGTCAGACGCTCCGCAAAAGAAGCATCCATATTGTCCCTCACCAAACGCAGTCGGTCCGGCACGGTCGTCTCCGGCTCGCCTCCCAAACGATCCCATTCGCGGAGCCAATTTTCGAGCAGGTTTTCGGCGATGATGGCGTCGGGCCGCCCCTGACTTGAGACCTCTTCATGCAAACCCTCCAGGAACCGCAAAAACGGGCGCGGTGGCAGGGCGACCGGGGATTTAACCGCTGGCACTTGCTGGACGGCGGACCCGTCGCAGTGGATCCAGGAATGCGTATAGCCGCGACTGCGATGACCATAAAACTGATGCCCACCCGGCACCCAGATCAACAAGCTTCCCGGCGCACATTCCCCGGCAGTCGGTCCCGCCCCGGCGCGCACAGCCGTATGAAAATACATCATGAGAAAATCCCCGGTCCCCTCCGGACGATTCACAAATCCGGCCGGCATGACCTCACGAATGCCGTAGCCGCGGAGTTTGAATCGCTCCGACGACAGCGGAGAATGGGCGAAAAACCGTTTGAATCCCGAAACCATATCCGAAGATAAGACAAACTTTCCCGCGGAATGTCCATTGCTGGTTGCCGGACATTCCGGAAAAGATTTCCGTGATGCACTCCTCTCCCATCATCCCCTCCCTTGGCAGTCTTCCTTTTCTTGCCCACGCCCGGACCCGTTCGGTCTCGCCGGAAAACGTCTATGGCGACAAGGGCCGGGGCGGCATGGCCGAGGTCTCCGACACTCCCCAACCCGAAGTCGCTCGGATCGGCCAGGAATGGGAGTCCAACACTTGTGCACGTGATCTCGGCCGGGGATGGAAGGTTCGCCCCTCGATTACCATCAAGGCCGGCACCACCGCCACGATCATGGACGTCGAAGGACCGGGAGTGATCCAGCAGATTTGGATGACACCCACCGGCCATTGGCGGCATGGCATTATTCGCATGTATTGGGATGGGGATGAACATCCGTCTGTCGAATGTCCGGTCGGCGATTTTTTTGCCTGTGGCTGGGGGAAGTACGCGCAAGTTTCCTCCCTGGCGGTCTGTGTCAACCCGGGCAGCGCTTTCAATTGTTACTGGCCGATGCCGTTCCATAAAAAGTGCCGCATCACCTTCGAAAATCTCGGCCAGGAAGCCATGCGCTTGTATTACCAGATCAATTACTCGCTCGAAGACGTCGCCGCCGATGCGGGTCATTTCCACGCCCAATTCCGCAGGGTCAATCCCGTGCCCTGCAAGGAAGTTTATACCATCCTCGATGGCGTGGAGGGTCACGGCCACTACGTCGGCACCTACCTGGCCTGGGGCGTCAACAACACCGGTTGGTGGGGCGAGGGAGAGATCAAATTTTACCTGGACGGCGACCGGGACTTCCCCACCATTTGCGGCACGGGCACGGAGGATTATTTTTGCGGCTCCTACAATTTCGAAAATCTGACCACCAAGCGGTACCAGGAGTTCACCACGCCATATTCGGGCCTGCCCCAGGTGATCGTGCCCGACGGCTTGTACAACACCCAACAACGGTTCGGAATGTACCGCTGGCACATCATGGATCCGGTGCGTTTCGCAAAGGATCTGCGCATCACGATTCAGGCTCTCGGCTGGCGCAGCGGGGGTCGTTACCTACCCCTCCAGGACGACATTGCTTCGGTGGCTTATTGGTATCAATCCGGAACGGCCCAGCCCTTTCCCAAGCTTCCCTCGCGGGACGAACTTGAGGTGATTTAACCCTCCAGCAAACCCTCCAGACGCCGCACCGAAACGGGTGAGGCGGTCCCGAGTTCCTGCGCAAAAAGCGACACGCGGAACTCTTCCAGCATCCAGCGGAATTCCTCGCGGTTTTTCCCCGGGGGATGGGCCGAGACAAACGGCGCAAGCGCGCGCGCTTTTTCCGCATCCTTCGCAGGATTGATGGCGGCCCGTTCGGCGCGGATCTGCACCGCCCGCAGATACCGCGGCAGATGCATCAGCCGGTCATGCGGCGTTTCCGCGAGAAAATTTTCCGGCACCAATCGCTGCAGATCCCCTGGGAGACCGGAGTAGGTTTTTCCGGACGCGAGAATCACCTCGCGCAGGTCGCGAATCTTGTCGAAGAGATCTTTCACCTTGCGCACTAAGGCGGGCAGATCTTTGTGCACGGCCTCCAGGTGGTTTTGATAGCGCTCCGCCGTCAGCGGCAAGAGCGGGAGCATGGGCAGACAGTGCCCGCGGATGTGACGCAAAGCGGATTGCTGGGCGGTCGCCCCCCAGGCGGTCCCCGACGCCGCGCGGACATTCCAGGCGTCGAGCGCGTTGCCCATACCTTTCGCCGCAGCGGTCCTGGCCGGCCGGGAGAAGGTCAGGAGTTCCTTGTCCAGCCAAGCCAGGTCCTTCGTCAGCTCGCTTTCGGCAAGACGCACCACCGCCGCGGCGGTACATTGGGCGCGTTCCTCCGGTTTGCGGAAAAGCCGCACCGCCACCCGCTCGCCTTCGATTTTTAAGCCGGGGTAGGCCAACAGCGGCACTCCGGCAATCTCCTCAACCGGAACCGTCTCCGGCAAATCGCCAAAATCCCAGCCGCCCTTCCCCACCCGCTCCCAGCAGCGGGCGGCACGCTCCCAGGCGTCGGACCGGACCTCCACGGTATCCGCCACGGCCCGCACCGCCTGCAAGTCCCGCCCAGAGGCCACCGTCTGGTTTTTCTGATCGATCACTTCCACGCGGGGACGCAGGTGGTCGGGCAGATGACGTTCGGCCCAATCGGACAAACTCACTTTCACGCCAAACCGACGGGTGAGAAACTCGGCGAGACCGGCAAGGAATTCCCCGCCTCCCGGCTGAAACTCCGCCACCACCTCGCGCACCTTCGGCTCCAGGGGATGGAGCGAACGCCGCAGGGCCTTCGGGAGGGCGCGCAGGAGGTGACCGATCTGTTCCTCGCGCAGTCCAGGCACCAGCCAGACGACCTGGGCTTCGCTCAACGAACCCGCGGCCGGCAGCGGCACCCGCACCGTCACCCCATCGCGATCTTCCCCAGGCGTATAGGCGTATTCCAGCGAGAGCACAGTGTTGCCCAAGGAGACATCATCGGGAAAGGCCGCCCGGTCGAACTCCAGCTCACGCTCCTCCACGAGGTCCTCTTCTTTCGCGACCAAAAAATCCGGTTCGCGGGATTTCACCAGTCGATTCAGGTCGTGCAGGGACGAGACGTCCTTCAGATGTTTCGCGTAAAAGTCGTAAAATGCCTCATCTAGATCGCGCGTTTGCGGCGCTCGCTTACGGGTGAGCGCGGTCTCGATTTTATGACGCAGGGCGCGGTTGGCCGCAAAGAAACGCAACCCAACCGGGGTTTCTTCGTCCAACAAAGCCTCCCGAATAAAGATCTCCGTTGCTGCGTTCGCGTCTATGCGTCCATAGTCCACTTTTCGCCGCGAAATTTCCATCCCGTGGAGCAGAATCCTCTCGATTACCAGGACACGGCCGGCTTTGCCGTTCCACAACGGCTCCGTGTAGCGCCGTTCGCAGAGATGCGAACCCAGCTCCACGGCCCACTCGGGATTGATTCCCGCGATCATGCGGGCGAAGAGTTGCGAGGTCTGGACAATTTCTCCGATGGCGACCCAGAGAGGCTGACGATTTTTCTCTTCCTGCGCAGGTTCGTCGCCGCGTTTCGGTTTTTGGGGGCGGTCTTTCCGGGCATACAGCCCCGAGCCGGGAAAAACCGTGAGGAGTCGATTGCCGGAGGTTTTGTAGGAATTCCGTTCCTGCCGCTGCGCCAGCTGACCGAGCAGTCCCGTGAGGATGGAGCGATGCACCCCATCCGCAACCGCCGGACCCGCGGCATGCGTCGGGGCTAACGCCGCCCGGCCCGCCACCGCCTCACTGAGCTGACGGTGAATGTCGCGCCATTCGCGCATCCGGGTGTTGGACAGGTAATTTCTTTTGCAGAACCGCCGCAGCGCATTCGATCCGTCCATCACCGACGCCGCCTGCCAGATCGCCAGCAGGGTGAGAAAATCCGACCCCTCCGCGACAAAGGTCCGATGCGCGGCCGCCGCGGCCTCGCGAGCCTCTTCCGGGCGTTCGCGCGGGTCCGGCACACTGAGGCCTGCCGCGATCACGAGCATCTCGGGCAGGACGTTTTCCGTCCGAGCCTGGAGCAACATCCGCCCAAGGGTGGGATCGACCGGCAGCCGGGCCAGTTCGGCCCCGACCGGTGTGAGGGCGTTGTTCCCATCCAGCGCGCCCAGTTCATGCAGCAGCCCATAACCGGCGCGGATCGCCTGCGAACCCGGCGGATTGAGAAACGGAAACGTTTCGATGTCACCCAGCCGGAACGCCTTGATGCGCAGAATCACCTCCGCCAGATTGGTCCTCTGGATTTCCGGCATCCCGAACCGGGGCCGTTCCGCAAAATCGTCCTCCGCGTACAAGCGCACACAAACGCCTGGACCAAGCCGCCCCGCGCGGCCCGCGCGCTGGTTCGCGCTGCTCTGCGCC
>JBGSVZ010000077.1:0-6011 GCA_041752695.1 Terrimicrobiaceae bacterium | reverse complement strand
CTCCAGAGCAAAATAATCGGAGACACGTTCCAAACGGAGGTTGATCCCTCCACAACCAATACATAGAGTCCAAATCACATCAGCATTCCATAGCTTATTTTAAGCTCCTGCTGGTTCGAAAACGGGGTCCACCCCAATCTTCCGGCGGTAAAAGAAATCGTCCCACGGGCCTTTTGCAAGGTCAGGGTTCATTTCAAAGATTCGGTCGTTGTTTTGGATCTGGGTCTTGTGGCGACCCGAGAATTGAAAAAGGCGCTTCGCCTGCGAGCTCGTCGCGCAAAATAGGGGTTTCGTCACTTTTTTAGGCCGTTCTGTCACAGGTAGCAGCGGCGGCGGTTGAGGCGGATTTATTCGCCTCCATGAAAAGATCCTACAACCTCGTTGGCCCGCAGATCCGGAGGCTCCGCAACGCTCGCGGGTGGTCTCAGAATCACCTCGCGATCAAACTTCAACTCCTTGGGATGGAATATGCGACTCGGGGGAAAGTCTGCAAAATTGAGTCCCGCGAAGTTTGGGTTTCCGACGACGATATGATTTTCATTTCGCGCGGCCTGAATGTCGATCCCAAAGACCTCTTTCCGTCGAAAATCCTCAACGCAGAGCATCTCTACGACGCAATCTGCGAAGTGAAAGCCTCTCCGTTCGGGTGCTGAATTCTCGCCCCGCAAATTGCCCCGAACCCGGGGCAGGGGCCAATCAAAATTCCTCTATGGTCACCAACGTATGAACACACTTATTCTCGCTCAAGCCTCCCTTGACGGTGCGATGTCCGAAGGTCTCGGAATCATTGCCCGTTTCCTTTTCATCATTGCCGTGATTGTCATAGCCCATGGTGGATGGCAAATCCGCAGCGGCAATGCCGACCAGGGTAAAATGTCCATCGTAGGCGGCCTGCTTCTCGGCCTGTCCGTGGTGATTGCCGAAGCCCTCTTCAATGCGGGCGGCATGCCCACAATTAGCGTCGGATAATGAGAGTTGTATCAACTCATGCTGGGGACGACAGCGATGGCAAAATCTGGGGCATCGAAGGCGTGAACATCCTTTTTATGCTCGCCGGCCTTCTCATCGGAATCGGACTCGCATTGATGCTCTCACGCCACCACGCGCCGATGTTCAGCATCGGCGCAGGTGTCGCGCCATTCGTCCTCGCCTCTCTTTACGTCTTCGCCCTCCGGCAGGGTAAACCGAAATCCTTTGATACGGATTTGCTCGAAACCCTCGCCAGTGGCACGGGCTGGACGCCGCCCACCGCACAACGCCGTAACCCTGTTTTTTCTCATGCAAGCTCCTAACGGTTGGTTCTCTCACGATCTCATCATTTGGAACGACCTTGATCAACGTGGATTCGTCACAAAGGGATTTGTTCTCGATGTGCCGGATCTCCGCCAGGCCAGCGAACATGCTCTCGACGGTTTCTATGAATCTGTCCGGCAATTCCTCCATACCATGGATGAATCCACCCGGGCGCAAATTCGCTGGTCGGTGGATTCCGACTACCGCGACGAGTTGCTGGCTTATCACACCGTGACGGAAAATCGCTGCGAAGCAGGTTCCTGGGCAGCGATTTCGCGGAACGAGCGGTTCACCCGCTATTGGCGCGCCATGCAGGAGGGAAAACTTCGTCGGGAAAAGCTCGTTCTCTTTCTCTCCAAGCGAATCACAACGAATCCACCCGCCGGCGCGAATAAGACGCTGCTGGATGAACATTATCGGCGCATTCTCGCTCAATACCGCGAGGGCTTTGAGCAGCATGGGCGAGTCATCGCATCCTTGTTCGAGCCGCATGGCTGCCGGGTCAGCTCGATGACAACGGAAGATTTGTTCCGCTACTATGCGACATTTTTCAATCCATCCTATCTCCGCCGCGATAACTACGATCCCATCGGGCAGTTCCGCGAAGAGGAAACCATTCATCAAAACTGTTGGCACCAAGGAGTGCAGGCCGGCAAAACCTTCGGGTTCTTTTCGGATGGTTTTTATCACAACCTGATCATCCTGAAGCGTCGACCGCAACGGACTCGGAGAGGGATCTTCTGGGCAGTGACTTCTCTCCCGTTTCTGGATTACTCCATCACGGTCAACCTGTATCCGCAGAATGTCCGCAAGGAAATCGGTCGGGCGGAGCGCTCGCTTGAACGGGTGCGTGGTGACTACGCGGCGGAAGGGAAGCACTCCCTGCTGACCTCCAAGACGGTCAAGGAAGAGCGGATCAAGCATCTGGCGCAAGGGGACGTGGTCCCGTTTCTTTACGACTATGTTGTTCATGTTTGGGACAGCACGGAGGACGGGCTGATTTCCAAGACCCGGCAAATCGAAACCGCCTTCGGCCAAATGGAGGACGCTCAGTGCTGGACATCCAACACGTCGTCTGCGGCCACCACCAAAAACATCTGGTTCCAGACCTGGCCGGGTTGGCTCTGGGGCAAATACACCCACCACGCCGACAGCGGGCTCGATGAATGGCTCGCAGATTTGCTCCCCTTTTCGTCCACCTTCACCGGACACCTGGAAGGAGTCGAAGCACTCTATGACGGCAGCAATCGGAATCTGATCGGCGTTCGCAATTTCATTTCCGGCACGCCGCAACTGGCAGTTCTGCTCGGCATGACGCGGGCTGGCAAATCGGCCTTCATGTCGGATCTGCTTTCGCAGACCGATCCGTATTACGATTTTACCCTGATCGTCGAGGAGGGGCTCTCCTATGGAATCTGGACCCAGGCGCAGGGCCACACTCCCATTGTCATCCAGCCGGACGGCGACCTGTGCTTGAACTATCTCGACACGCAGGGCTCACCGCTGACCAACCTGCAGATCACCACCGCCGCCGCGCTCGTGGCGAAGATGGCGGGGAATCCTGTCGATGAAGACCGACGAAGCCTGCGGCTTGCTCAAATCACTCAATATATCGAGCAGCTCTACACGGATCGTTTCGAGGAATGGGTTTCCGAGGATGGTTCGCGGCTCGAATTGGCTGCTCGTCATGCGATGGCGGCCCTTGCCTACAAAAAGGCTCACCTGCCGGTTTCCTCCACGTTCC
The DNA here is from genome assembly GCA_041752695.1 of Terrimicrobiaceae bacterium. Lineage (GTDB taxonomy): Bacteria > Verrucomicrobiota > Verrucomicrobiia > Chthoniobacterales > Terrimicrobiaceae > CALCJD01. The sequence continues at coordinate 2,974 of JBGSVZ010000077.1, read as the reverse complement.
TTGAGGCTTGGACGGAACTGCGCCACGCGGTCAGCGGGGATGAGCGGGAAAGCCTGATTGCCTCGCCGACTGCCGAGGAGGTCTCCCGGTTCATAAAATCACCGGACACCGAGCGATACGTCCGCAATACCGCATTCGCGTTCTTCCAACCCACGGATTACCCGACTCACGACATGCTCCAGCAAATGATGCTGGTGGCCCCCTTCCCGGAGCATGACCGCACGGAAATCAATCATCTCGCTACCCTTCTCGCCCCCTGGAATGAGCAACGGCTCGTCTGCGGGCATTCGACGTTGTCGATCACAGGCCGGCTGGCGCATTTCGACCTGACTTACATCCCGGAATCGAACCGCCAGTTGAAGGAATTAGCGGGATTCCTTATCGCCAACTACGGTCGGCAACACATCATCACGTTACCTCGGGGAGCGCGGAAACGGGTCATCTTTGAGGAAGTGGCCAGAACGCTGGATATTCCAGGTGGCGAACAACTCGTTTCCGAGTTCTACGCCCAACTCTCCAAGTTCTCCACCTGGATCATCAGCATTGTCCAGCAATACAGCCGATTCCAGCGATCGAGTATTCGCCCCATCGTTATTGGCAACGCGAAGCAGTTCTTTTTCACCCGGATGAACGACCGCCGCGACATTGAGGATGTCGCCAAGGACATCGATTTGTCGGAGACAACCAAGGAGGCGATTTCCCGTTACCCGCTGCCCGAGCATTTGCCTGAGAACAACAAATACGCGGCTCTGACGTATTATCATTTGGACGTTCAGCAGCCTCTTTGCGGGACGATTCATAATCGGGTCTCTCCCGAAATGCTCTTCTGCTTCTCTTCGACCGGGGAGGACTTCGACAACCGGAGCCGGGTGCTCCGCAACCACCAGGACATCGTCAGCGGGATTCTTGCGGAATCCGCCGTTTCTTCCAAAGCCTAAACAATCATGAAAAACCAACTTCACTTCATTTCCGCCAGGAGAATAAAAACCGTCTGCGTCGGGGCCGCTTGGGGCGTGCTCGTGGCGGGTCTTTTCCCGGCGTGCGAGTCTCGCAGCCAATTTCAAAAAGGCTACGAACGCGGCGCGTCCGACACCGTGAAACGCCAATACTGGATTCTGCAAAACATGCAGAAGCGCGAGACGGCGACCCAATCCAAGCCGCGCCTCTCCTTCTATCGCATGCCGGTAGCGCCCGATCCCGCTGCCACCGTGAAAACCGTTCCCTACGAAATCACCCTCCCGATCTACGAGTAACTCACCATGAAAAAATCCGTTCTTATTGCCGCTGCGGTCTCCGCCGCAATCACGCCCGCCAACCAAGCGCAGATCGTCGTCGCCGCCCCCGGAGTGGAGGCCCGCCAGGACCAGAAGAATGTTTTCGATATCCTAAAATATTCTTGGGAGCAGGCCAAATGGGCCGAAAAGCTCGCGACCCTGCACAATACCCTGACCACTGTTCAGGAACATCTCGAAACCGCCAATCAGGTCAAGGCGGCCATCGGCGATCCGGTCGCAGCCATCGCTCTGATCGATAACGGTCTCTTCTCCGGCTACCTGGAGGATTCGGGCATCGCCGATACCTTGGGAGAACTCGCCGGCATCGCGCAGGAAGGAGCGCAGCTTTCCGCCACCATTCAGGAGTTGTTCGAGCCTATCAATCTCGACTCGTGGAAAAATCTCGCAGGCGACATGACCCGCAGTTTCGACGGTATCGCCGCCTTCCGTGATCCGGGCGATCCGCTGAAACGGTTCCGCGCAGTGGACAACGCTTTTTCGCGGTTCGAAATCCTCCTCGGACGGGCGCAAAATAAACGCAAGGTTCTCAATCGGCAAATCGCCCGCCTCAACACGCAACTGAAGAACGCCCAGGACGATGCCGAGGTGCAAAAACTCGTCGGGTCTCTTTCCACCGCTCAGACCGCTCTCGATGACTTGGATGACATGGTGGATACGGCGCGCGGCCAGGTGGACTTAATCCATACCCTCAATCAAAACCGGAAGGATTCGGAGGAGGTTGCCGCCGAGGAGATCAGCCGGGAGCGCAACCGGGAACTCTCCCGCATGGCTGCCGAGGCCGAAGAAGAATTGGAACTCCCCGATTTCAACACCGCCAACAACGACCTCCCCCCCGGTTTCTGAGGAGGCTTCGCCTCATCTTTTCAAATCTCTGAATATGATACCTTCACTCTCCAATCTTTACTCTGCCGCTTTCGAGATTCGTCTGCTTCTCATGCCGTTTGCTTTTGTCCTTTGTGTCATTGGCATCGGCGAAATGGGCTGGCGGGCTGGCTCAGACACCCGCGCCATTCTCGGCACGTTGATAAAAACGATCCTCGTGGTCGGGTTGCTCACGGGCTACCCGGCCGCCATGGAAGGAGGCCAAAAGGCCTTTGTCGAAATGCGCAGCAAGTTCACCAATGCGCGGGACGCCAAGTTTGTGCAGCTTCTCCGATCCCGGATTGAGAATCAGCCCTCCGATTCCTGGACGGATCTTGGCAAGGTTGTTCCCGCCGCCATTGGCCTGTTTTTCCAAGGCATCGGGCGTTTCATGCTGATCGTTCTGACGTTCTTCCAGAACTTCGCCATCGCCGGGCTGATTGCCGTCTCACCGCTTTTGCTGGGATTTCTCTTCGTCTCGCAAACGCAATCTCTCGGCATTCAGTTCGGGGTTACATCACTGACCGTGCTGCTTTGGCATGTGGCGATTTGCCTGGTGGACATCGTGATTGTGGCCATCAGTGACGCGCTGTTCAGTCCGATCACCATCGGCGGGCTGATCCAAAACACCCGGTATTCCATCACGGTTCAGAACTGGCTGCTTTTCCCGTTCATCATGGCCTTCGCCTCATTGATCACCGTGTTTTTCTACTTGTCGGTTCCCTTTGTGGCCGGTGCGATCATGAAGGGACTAAGCGGAACGACCTCCGCGCTTCAAGCTGGAATTCAGGGCACAATGCAGGCCGCCGGGGTTGCCA
>JBGSVZ010000076.1:0-13886 GCA_041752695.1 Terrimicrobiaceae bacterium | reverse complement strand
CCAGCGCCACTCGGGCTTTGAACTCCGGCTCGTGTCTTCTGCGTTTTCCTTTCATCGGCTTTTTCCTTGTATCCCTCCCTCCCGATTCCCGCAAAATCTATAGCTTAACCACTGGTCCGATTTTTGGGGTCCACCTCAGAGCAGAGGCATTATCCATACGAATGCCGGAGATGACAGCGACGGCAAGATCTGGGGCATCGAGGGCATGAATATCCTTTTTCTGCTCGCGGCACTCCTCCTCAGCGTCGGACTTGCCCTTCTGCTTTCCCGCCACCACGCGCCGACGCTCAGCTTCGGCGCAGGCGGGACGCCGTTTATCCTCGTTGCGTTCTACGTCTTCGCATTTCGCCAAGGCAAGCCAAAGGCATTCGACTCCGACTGGCTAGAAACTCAAGCCGCCGGTTTCGGCTGGATGCCCCTTAAACGTCAACCTCGCAATCCTCTTTTTCCTGATGCAAGCACCCAACGGTTGGTTCACTGAAAATCTCATCGTCTGGAACGACCTCGATAAACGCGGTTTTGTTTCCAAAGGCTTTGTTCTCGACGTGCCCGATTTCCGGCATGCCAGCGAGCATGCGCTGGATCAATTCTATGGCTCGATTCGGCAATTCCTGCACACGCTGGACGAATCCACCCGCGCGCAAATCCGCTGGTCGGTGGATTCCAATTATCGCGATGAATTGCTGGCCTACAATAAGGTGACAGAAGATCGGTGCGAGCCTGATTCTTGGGCGAGCATCTCTCGCCATGAGCGGTTCAATCGGTATTGGCGGGCGATGCAGGACGGCAAGTTACGCCGGGAAAAACTCGTCCTTTTTCTCTCCAAGCCCATCGGTGTCAATCCACCGGCAGGCGGAAATCCAGAGATATTGCAGGAGCACTATAAACGGATTCTGGCACAGTACGGCGAAGGGTTCGATCAGCACGGGCGCGTCATTTCCTCATTGCTGGAACCTCATGGCTGCCGGGTTTCCCCCATGTCCACGGCGGATTTGTTCCGCTACTATTCCACGTTCTTTAATCCCTCGTATCTCCGCCGCGATAATTACGATCCCATCGGACAGTTCCGGGAGGAGGAATCCATCCATCAAAACTGCTGGCATCAGGGAGTGCAGGCGGGAAAGACCTTCGGGTTCTTTGCCGACGGGTTTTACCACAACCTGATAATTCTGAAACGGCGTCCGCAGCGAACTCGCCGCGGAATTTTCTGGGCGCTGACTTCGTTGCCGTTCCTTGACTACGCCATTACGGTTAATCTCTACCCGCAGAATGTTCGGAGGGAGATTTCCAAGGCAGAACGCTCCCTGGAGCGGGTGAGGGGTGACTATGCAGCCGAGGGCAAACACTCCCTGCTCACTTCAAAGGCTGTTAAGGAAGATCGCATCCGCAATCTGGCCCAGGGGGATGTCGTTCCCTTCTTGTACGATTATGTCGTTCACGTTTGGGATTCGAGCGAGGACGGTCTGATTTCCAAAACTCGCCAGATTGAAACGGCATTCGGCCAGATGGAGGACGCTCAATGCTGGACGAGCAACCTTTCTTCGGCGGCCACTACCAAAAACATCTGGTTCCAGACCTGGCCGGGGTGGCTCTGGGGGAAATACACCCACCACGCTGACAATGGGCTGGACGAATGGCTTGCCGACATTCTGCCGTTTTCTTCCACCTTCACCGGGCATCTCAACGGTGCGGAAGCGCTCTATGATGGCAGCAATCGCAATTTGATCGGAGTTCGTAACTTCCTTTCCGGCACACCCCAACTCGCCGTCTTGCTCGGCATGACCCGGGCCGGAAAATCCGCCTTCATGTCGGATCTGCTTTCGCAGACCGACCCCTATTACGATTTCACGCTCATTGTCGAGGAAGGCTTGTCCTATGGCATCTGGACGCAGGCCCAGGGGCACACGCCCATTGTCATTCAGCCGGACGGCGACCTGTGCCTGAACTATCTCGATACCCAGGGTGCGCCGCTGACCAATCTGCAAATCACCACCGCCGCCGCGCTGGTGGCCAAGATGGCCGGACATCCCGCTGACGAAGACCGGCGGAATCTGCGCATCGCTCAAATCACTCAGTATATCGAGCAGCTCTACACCGATCGTTTTGACGAGTGGATTGGCGAAGACGCTTCGCGCCTTGATGTCGTGGCGCGCCATGCGCTTGCCACGCTGGCTTACAAGAAGGCTCACATGCCGATTTCGGCGACTTTCGTAGAGGCATGGGCGGAATTGCGTCATACGGCTGCGCCCCTGGAACGGGAAAGGCTGATTGCAGCGCCAACCGCCGAGGAAGTTTCCCGGTTTATCCAGTCTCCCGACACCGAGCGGTATGTTCGCAACGCGGCGTTCGCGTTCTTCGGAGCGGAGGATTATCCGACTCACGACATGCTCCAGCAAATGATGCTGGTGGCTCCCTTTCCGGAACACGACCGGGATGAGATCAATCACCTTGCCACCCTGCTGGCACCGTGGAATGAGCAACGCCTCGTTTGCGGGCACTCCACCCTGTCCATTACCGGAAAGATCGCACATTTTGATCTGACCTACATTCCCGAGTCCAATCGGCAGTTGAAGGAATTGGCTGGGTTCCTCATCGCCAACTATGGGCGCCAGCACATTATCACGCTTCCGCGAGGCAAACGGAAACGGGTGATCTTCGAGGAGGTTGCCAGAACGCTGGATATTCCGGGCGGCGAGCAGCTCGTATCCGAGTTCTACGCCCAGCTCTCCAAGTTCTCCACCTGGATCATCTCCATCGTCCAGCAATACAGCCGGTTCCAACGCTCGGGCATTCGCCCCATCGTCTTCGGCAACGCCAAGCAGTTCTTTTTCACCCGGATGAACGACCGCCGCGACATCGAGGACGTGGCGAAGGATATTGATTTGTCCGAGACGACCAAGGAGGCGATCTCCCGGTATCCGCTGCCGGAGCATTTGCCGGATTCCAACAAATACGCCGCCCTGACGTACTACCACCTCGACGTTCAGGAGCCCCTTTGCGGGACAATCCACAACCGGGTCTCTCCTGAAATGCTCTTCTGCTCTTCCTCGACAGGGGAAGATTTCGACAACCGGAGCCGTCTGCTCGGCAACCACCCCGACATTGTCAGCGGGATTCTCGCTGAATCTGCCGATTCCGTTTCGTCCCAACCCTAACTCTCCCATGAAGACCATCCATCGTTTCTTTGCTTTTAGGAAAATAAAACCCGTGTGCCTGGCCGTCGTCGTAACGTGCTTCTTTCCCGCGTGCGCCTCGCGTTCGCAATTCCAGAAGGGGTATGAGCGCGGCGCATCCGACACTGTGAAGCGGCAATACTGGATATTGCAGGACATGCAGAAGCGCTCCGAAACCAAGCCCGAGCGGCGGGTGTCGCTCTACCGCATTCCGATCACGCCCGACCCCTCCGCCACGGTGAAGACGGTTCCCTACGAAATCACCATCCCAGTCGTTCAGTAACCCTTCCTTCCATCCCAATACCATCGCCATGAAAAAGCCCATTGTCATTGTCACTGCCGCGATCACCGCGGTTTCCACCCCCGTCATTCACGCGCAGATCGTCGTTGCCGCTCCAGGCGTCGAAGCCCGCCAGGATCAAAAGAACGTTTTCGATATTCTCAAATACACGTGGGAGCAGGCCAAGTGGGCGGAAAAACTCGCCACGCTTCACAACACGCTGACCACCGTGCGCGAGCACCTGGAAACCGCCAATATGGTCAAACAGGCTATTGGCGATCCGGTGGCGGCCATCGCTCTGATTGATAACGGCGTATTCTCCGGGTATCTGGAGGACTCCGGCATCGCGGATACGCTGGGCGAATTGGCCGGCATCGCGCAGGAAGGCGCGGAAATTTCCGCCACGGTGCAGGAACTTTTCGAGCCAATCAATCTGGACTCGTGGAAAAATCTGGCACTCGACACCACGCGGAGTTTTGACGGCATTGCATCCTTTCGCGATTCCGACGATCCGCTGAAACGATTCCGCGCTGTCGATAACGCCTTTTCCCGTTTCGAGATTCTTCTGGGTCGTGCCCAGAACAAACGCAAGGTGCTCAACCGCCAGATTGCCCGACTCAATACGCAGTTGAAGGGAGCCCAGGACGACGCCGAGGTGCAGAAACTGGCCGGTTCGTTGTCCACGGCACAGACAGCACTCGAAGACCTCGACAGCATGGTCGATACGGCACGGGGACAGGTGGAATTGATCCACACTCTGAACGGCAACCGCGCCCAGGCCGAAGAGGTGGCCGCAGAGGAAATCAGCCGCGACCGCAATCGCGAAATGGCCCGCATGGCCGCAGAAGCCGAGGCGGAATTGGAGATGCCCGATTTTTCCGCGCCGAACGGAGACGTGCCGCCCGGCTTCTAGCCTTCGCTCCTTCAAACCATGACGACTTCTCTTTCCAATCTCTTCAGCGCCGCTTTGGAAATCCGGCTGCTCCTGATGCCCTTCGCGTTTGTCCTTTGTATTATCGGCATCGGCGAAATGGGCTGGCGGGCCGGATCCGACACACGCGCCATTCTCGGCGCGCTCCTGAAAGTCATCCTCATTGTCGGGTTACTCGCCGGGTTTCCGTCAGCCATGGACAACGGCCAAAAAGCCTTTGTGGAGATGCGCGGCAAGTTCACCAACGCTCGCGATGCCAAGTTTGTCCAGCTTCTCCGATCCCGGATTGAGAATCAGCCGTCGGACTCGTGGACGGATCTCGGCAAGGTTGTGCCCGCTGCCATCGGCATGTTTTTCCAAGGAATCGGGCGGTTCATGTTGGTGGTGTTGACATTTTTTCAGAACTTCGCGATCGCCGGATTGATCGCGGTTTCACCCATTTTGCTGGGGTTCCTCTTTTTTTCCTACACGCAATCCCTCGGCATCCAGTTCTGTGTCACGTCTTTGACAGTGCTGCTCTGGCATGTGGCGATTTGCCTGGTGGACATCGTCATCGTGGCCATCAGCGATTTGCTTTATGCGCCAATCACCACGGGGGGAATCGTCCAGACGGCGCAAAACCTGATCGTTGTTCAGAACTGGCTACTTTTCCCGTTCATCATGGCATTTGCCTCCGTGATCACGGTCTTCTTTTACCTCTCGGTTCCGTTTGTGGCTGGAGCGATCATGAAGGGACTCAGCGGCACCACCGCCGCGTTGCAGGCGGGTATCCAAGGAACGATGCAGGCCGCAGGGCTGGCCATTGGCGCTGGTGTCAGTGCCGCGGGAGCGGCGGCCACTCTGGGCGGGAGCGCTGCCGTTCAAGGCGCTATGGCCGGAGGGCAGACAATTGCGGGAACTGCTGGCGCAGCAGGCCGACTCGCCGGGGAATTTTCCGGCTCAATGGGTGGCGATGTGCCGCCTCCGCCGCCGACCCCCTCGGGAGGTGATTCCGTCACCAATCCCGATAACCCCGGCATGGTCGCCCATCAAACCACCTCCAATGCCTTCGCCGTGGTGGACCAGAACACCGGCACCGTTTCCCACCACAAAGGCAGCATTGCCACGCCACACACCGCCCAAGCCGCCTTCAATTCCCACGCGAGCAAGGCCCAGCCGCTGCCCCAGGATTCGCCGCTAGCCAATCGCAACGCCTGATTTCCCATGAAACTATCCGCCATCACCTCCATCACAAACAACGTCATCGCAGCCCGCTTCTGGATGGCCCTCGCCATCATCGCCTGTGGATTGGCCGTCGCCGCACCGTACCTGACCATTGCCGCCATGAAGCAGAAGGAAAAGGTCGTCATTCTCGATCCGGGCGGGACGCTCATTTATGCGCCGCTCCTCGGCTTTGAGGAGGCGGGAAATCTTCATGCCTACCATGTGAGGCTTGCCTGCCTGGCTCTGCTGCAACGGAACCCGGTGGGGCCGGATTTACCGGACCTCCTAAAGCGAATTTACCTCGAAGAACCCGCGAGAAAAAAAGCTGCCACCATCTACAAAGCGCAAAACCCGGAATTCAAGGAGAAGCAGATCCACCAGAAGGTCGAAGTAACCAAAATCGACATCCTCGATACCCGCAAGATCAACGACGGCGACGGGAAATCCTACGAGGCCGTCAGCGTACGGGCCGAAGGAAACCTCATCCGCACCGGCACGGTCAAGGCCATGGAATTCCGTGAACCGGCGAAATTCCAGATCGAATTCCTCTTCATCCGCAACCCCGACCTCCTTGGCAACGGGCGTCTGCCACTTGTCGTGCAGGACTTCAAATACACCGAGATGCCGCTTTAGGATTGTTCGCTAGGGAATGATCCGAGGTCCGTTCGTGTCGTAGGGAAAAAATGCTCCATGGTAGCCGACCAAACGTAGAATATACTCGCGAATGATCGTGGTGATTTCTTCCTGCTTCGCCCATTTCTGTTGAAAGGATAATGCGCTAAAGCCTGTGTGGATGATCTCGTTCCGCAGATCTTTGATGGGGCCGAGAGCGGGAGTCATACCGTGTACGCCTAACATTTCCGTCAGGAGGCGGCGAAAAGATATTGGTCGGCCAAGAGGAGCCGCGACAATATGCTTTTCCCGAAAACCTCCTTCGATGAACGGGTATCCATCATGCAGCGCAAAGGTGTGTTTGAGGTTCTCCAACACGACGGAAAGAACGGTCAAATGAACCTCGATTGCCATCGGAAGCTCGGCGTGGTTAAGAAGATCAGTCGCGATATTGAGCAACCTTGGCGTTCGCAGGGCCTTGTAGTTGTCGTAGCACGTCTCCAGGAAAACTTTTATGGAATTACCATTCATCCAAGAAAACGGCGGCCGAAACGATTGGATGCTTCCAAGCGTGGAATACCGCACTTGGGCGGGATTAACCACGGCACAATCGTATCCGCAAAAACCAATCCTTGATGTGAGAGCGAAAGACAATAGCTCACAAACGAGCGGAATACATTCCAGAATGCCAGGCAGGTTGGCTGGCTCGACATCCCGAATGAGCAACCGCGAGGTGACAAGATTTTTTCCCGAAACGGATGAGGTGTTCTGAAGTTCCGCGATTTCCGGATGCGGCAGCAGGGTAATTTCAAAGCCATCAACCGAAAACGAGAATGTTCGAGTTATGGTTTCACCACCCACCTCTATCGTCTGGTTACCACGAGCGAGGCAGTTCGAGATCAGGCCAATGAAATTCGCCATGCCTGCATTCTAGAGGGAAGGGGGAGTCTTGTCAGCCCTCAATGAAAGTTTCCTCTATCCGGAACCTTCAATGATCCTTATCCCCACCTCGCCGAAGACGGATATCCAAAAGGGTGGAATTAAGTGTGTCCGACTTTTCCGCACGCTTCTCGTTTTTTTGATACGAGGATGCAATTTTCGCCAGTTGATTCTCGGACATGCCGGCTTCCAATTGCTTCAATCTCTCGCAACGTGAAAAAAGGTATCCTTGAAATGTGGGCGGCACTTGAAACGTGCCGGGGCCGAAAGTTCCGCTTTGATGAATTTTCGTCCCTTTCCATCCAGACGGATCATGTTCCTCGATCAAGCCAATGAAAATGATTGGACCGCATTTGGAATAGGTGGAAGCTCCGCTATCCGCCACAGCAACATCAATTTCGGTGGTGCGTCGCACGTAGCGATTGATATTGTCAGGCACGTCACTCAAGGTGTGATGGACTATGCCGCCCAGCGGGAGCCAATGAATCTCGTGTTTGCCAATATCGGTGTTTGCTCCGAGCAAATAGTCTGACCAAATTTTCAGGGCTTGCTCCACAGCCTGAGGGTGGCGTCCCCGAAAATGCTTCAGTCCGGTCTTTTCGTTCATAAAGGCCAGCGTCCGCCAAGCCAGGCCGACGCCGAATTTCAGTATATTTTCGTCATAGATCGTTACGTGGGAATCGTTCGCCATATAAGGATGGAAGATCGTGGCGGCGAACTTGCTTTCGTGTTTTCCCAAGAGATCCTCACAGCTCTCACACAAAAAATATTCTTTGAGGCCATCTTGCGTTCGAAGATTGATTTGTCGGCCGTATCGGAGAAACCCCGTCGCTGATGTTGCCTTTTGCCATTTGTAGACAAAAGAGGGCAGGATATGACTTTCTTCCTTCGGCCAGTAATCCACGGCGCAAAGAGCGCATTTATGCTGTGCTGCCATGACTTGATTCCTCTCGGTCATCGTGCCGGATAAGCGCCTTTTGTGGAAGCCTCCTTTCTTGATTTTCCCGTTTTGGGTCGTCGCCAAAGGTTGCTCCAAATTTGGAGCAGGGGGGGAGCGAACTGCTGGCACATTGCGGGTCATGAAACCTGCATTGATCTCAGTTCTGGCTTGGGTGGGCATCATCGCCACCCAAGCCGGACCCATCACCCAAAAGCCTCTCGATGAATTTGTCATCTATGACGTGCCGGTGGCCCATAAGACAGGAACGACCACTGTCATGTTCCCATCGGAAATTTCCGGCCTCTATGCGAAATCCGTTTCCACCCAGGAGCAGGAAAACGCTGGTTTCCTCATCACGTTCACGCCGGGGAATTTCTATTTCACCATCCGCGCGCTGAAGGCCGACGCGGAGGATCATCTGACCGTGATCTTTAACCGGAAGGCATACGTCCTCCACCTTACGGCGTCCGAAAAACCCTTCTACAATGTCACCTTTTACCAGGACGAACGGCAGGGTAACAACGGAGGCAAGACGGCCATTGTGCCGGAGCGGCTGATTTCCCTGATGGACAAAGCGAAGGCGTATCCGCTTCTGGCCAACAATTACCCGGACGCCTTGGCCGGTGTGATCCATGCAGTTCCCGGCATCACGAATTATTACGAGGGCTTCAATGTCCGTATCAGGGATGTCTGGCGGTTCGAGCAGGAAGACACGTTGATTTTCCGGCTGGAACTGGAGAACACGAGTGACCGAGTCATCCGGTACAACCCGCAGGATCTGGCCGTGCGGCTGGAGGAGCGGATTTACACGCAATCGCTCGCTGATGCCTCCGGCGTCATGCCGCCAAAGTCCATCACCCCGGTATTTCTCGCCATCACCGGGAACGGACAGGGAGGCCGCAACAATCTCGCTCCCGACAACAAATGGAACGTCCTCGTGGTCCGCTCCGAACCCCAACTCTCACCCAACGACTTCAAATGAACCTGCGCAAAATTTTCACCGAACTTTTCCAGAAACCGACAGGGAGACTGATACTCTTCCTTCTCGCTGGCGCGTTGATTCTGGCCTTCGTTTTTACCGGCAAGGGGCAACGTTCGCCGGAGCCGGTCAACCCGACCGTTCCCGCTCAGGCGACTACGGCCAAAGGATATTCCTTCGAGGAAAACATCCCGACTATGCCGCCGGCTCGACCACAAGCATCCGTGCCGAAACCACCGGAGGAAGCCGCGCGACCTACGCCCACACCGAAACCACCACCACCGATCCCACAGGCCATCTTTGCCACCAAAGAGGAAGCCCGCAGCGAATACTACCTGCCCTACGGGCGGCTCCTCCGGTGCGAAATGGTCAACGCGGTGGAATCCACCAACATCGAAACGCCCATTATCGGTCTGATTACCGAGGATGTCTGGCACGCGGGGCGCCTTGTGATCCCGGCGGGAACAGAAGTGCATGGGTTGGCCCAGAAAACCGCCGCCCGTGAGCGCATTGGTTCCGAACGGCAATGGGTGCTTGTTTTTCAGGACGGTCGGGAACTCCCGCTTTCTGGAACTGTCCTCGACTACGCCCCGGACGGAACGAATGGCGACAAGTGGGCCGAAACGGACGGCTCCGCGGGTTTGCGCGGCTACATGGTCGCCGCCGACAAATACGCCGAAGCGAAAGCGATTTTGGCAGCCATGATCTCGGCGGGGGCCGGAGCGTTTCCGGCCATGACCAACATCATTTCGCCGCTCACGGGCGGCGTGACCCAAGTGCAGCAAGGCGGGTATCAGGATGCCATTGCCGCGGGGATCCAGGCCGGTGGCCAGATCTATTCCGAGCGTCTTTTGGAAGGACTGAAGAACGACCCGTATTACGTCCGCGTTCCGGCGGGGACGACCTTTTACCTCTACGTCGCCCAAACCGTTGACCTCGCCAAAGCCCGTATTTCTTCCACCACCCAATCCAACAAATGAAATTCCTCATCTCACTCCTCGTCGTCTGCCTTGGTGCCGGTTGCGTCACGCGCAAGGACTCCACTTCGAAAATCACCGCAGTGCCAGGAACCAGCGTTCCCGCGAAAAGGATGCCTTCTGTTCGCACGCCAGAAATCGTGAAGGCATATTCGGCGGGTCGCTACACCGATCCGGTTTACCCGGACGAAATGCACGAACGGCACACCGTCTATCGTCGGGAGCAGTCACCCGACTGGAACTATCTGCCCGATCCACCGCCAACGCTGACGGCAGGAAATCCCTCGCCATCTTACTACGTGGATGGTTCTGGCGAGGGGAATGCCCGGCAGCGGGCGTACGCCGAGGCATTACAGGAACAAAACCGCGCCATGCAGAAACGGATCGAAACCCTACAGCGGGAAGCGGGTAAGGTGCCGGACCTTCAACAGGAACTCAATCAGCTCAAACAGAAGATCGACAATTCCCCGCAACCCTCGGCTCCGGCCAAACCCGAACCGCCAAAAATCGAGGAAGGGGACGTATTTTCAAGCGTCGAACCTGAGTTGCCAGCGTGGGAAGAAGGCGTCTCTGATCCGGGCGAAATCACCCTTTTCGCCAATTCCGACGACCAGAACCAGGACTTCCTGATTTCCCAAATGCGGCTCAATGACGAATTCGCCGCTGAACTGGCCGCTGCCGAGCGGCGTCGAATTACGTCCGCCCTTTCACGGCCATTCCTACGCCGCAAGGAACTCGCCTTTCTCACCCAATAAATACCATGAGCAAAACCGCCAACATCACCGTCACCCTCGATGAAGATACCTTTGCGATCTTCAAGGAGGCTTCCGAAATCGTCGAACGCGCCGGCATCCGTGTCCCAACCGGCCAACTCGTCCAAGCCATGCTCAACGCGGAAAGCCAGCGTTTGAGCCCACGCAAGATCGCCCAGCGTTTCCTGAAATCCCTCATGGAACAAATCGGCGGTCTGCGGGGTGGCGCTCTTGAAGACGAGGAGGATGAAAAAATCCCCTCGCTCAAGCCTGCTGCCGCCAAAGCCTGAAACTTTCATCGCAACCTCCGTCAATCGTCCGGCTACGGAATCCCAAACGCCGGACACAAACCCATAAAATATGGCAATCGCATCACCGAAGAAAAAATCCGAACAGGCCAACCAGTTCAAAATCAACCCCGAGGTCAACGCCAAGTTGGACGCCTTCATGAAGGCCGAACCCGACTTGGTGCAATACGTCAAGGACCTGCCGCGCGAGCAGTTGGAGCGCAAGTTCCTCCTCCGCAAGATGAAGGACGAGGAGCAGAAGCAGGGTTACTCCGCCAAGGTGAAAGCCTGGCTGGCGAAACCGGAACAGGAAGACCTGGTCCGTAGCATCAAGAGCACCATCAGCCCGAACATGACCCCCGAGCGGCAGGAAGCCGCCCTCGTCATTGGTGCCAAGAACCACATCCGGAATAGCGGCATCAAACTTGGCTGAAAGCCATCGCCATCTGGCCGGCCACCCGGTCGGCCAGATGGCTCCTTTTCAAACATCAACCGCATCCTATGTCCCTCTCATGCCCACGAAAACGACACCCTCTGAAAAATCCGAATTTATCGAAATTCGCGAAGCCGCCGAATGGCTGGGAGTGCCGTTTTCCTCTCTGCGTAAGTATGTCGCCCGAGGACTGCTGCCTTCGTACAAGCTCGGCCGGCACCGGCTCTTCCGGAAGCCCGAACTCCTTGAGGCCCTCCGCCAAACCACCAACGCCACTCTCGACCAAGTCCTGAGATAATTCTTTTTCGGCATTCAGGCTGCGTCTGACTCATTTTGGCAGGGTAGGAAAAAAGAAGGGGATGTGAGGCATTCGGATGACCGCTCTGCGCAATCCGTTCTTCAGGATTTTCCGATAATCCGACGCGGGGCTTTGAGTTTAGGGGGATCAGAGAACCCCAAAAAAGCTTCACTGGGTTTCCAATCACCCAGGGCGTAAGTGTGTTTATTCCTCAAGTCGCTCACGCCTTCATACCACGCGTTGAGCAAATGCTTGCCGATCTCGCGAAAGCCGGGGTGTTCTTCCATGGCCTGTCGCACCGAGGGAGCCGTATCAGAAACGGCATCCCCGATTTTTTCGACCAGAGTCGCTTGCTCCCGTGGCGGGATGCCGAAATTTCCAGCTAGGAACTTTTCGAGATTTTTTCCAGGCTGCCAGGTCTTTTTCCCCATAAACGAGATGCCGGGTGGACTGTTTTTATGCTCGGCATAAACACTGGTGGTCAGCATGTCGTAAACGGGCGCGATCTGAACGTCTGCCCGCGAGGTGTAGATCAGGGCGATGTTCTTGGAGTGGCAGTCGGCATTGCGCAATGCGTAGGTCAGCAGGATCGTGGCGGCCAGATGATGGAAGGTGTCTCGCTGTTTTGGACCGGGAACGTGATCCCGCACGGCTTTGCCAACGCGCTCCCATGTCGTTTCGTATTTGGCTGATGGCCGCATGCCGAGCAGGGCGCAGAAATCTTCCAGCCCGCATTTTAGCTGGCCTTCCTCATCGACATCAAACCGATGGACGAGGAGCGCCTGTCCGTCCTGGGAAACTTCCGTGCGGGCCGTCGGCACGACTTTGGCCGCCACCTGCATGCCCAGATGCTCGTTCAGGGCGACGAATGGCAGTTGTTGTGATGTCCCTTTGACGATGTGCCTTCGCGTGAAAAGAGTCGCCTTGCCGTATTGTGAAAAGCGCGGTCCTTTCTGCGCATCCAGAAATTTCGGCACGACACCCGACACGCCGCTGGTCGCGTACTTGCGCACCAACGCGGAAAATGCCGCCTCGGAATTGTCGCCCTTTAATAATTCCGCCACGTCCAACGGAGTGACCGGCTCGGTCAGGTCGGCTCCAGGGATAGCAACTTGCAGGCGGCCGATCATGTTCCGCCCGACAATCGAGAGCAGCGTGATGGGACTGGCTCCGATATGGCGGCCAAATTGTTCTTCCAACACATGCAACAGATATCCCTCGGGGAGGTTCATGCGGAAAATCGGGTGCAAGGGATCATTCCAAACCCACGACTCCGTTCGCACCGGCATAGTCAAAGAAACAAAATGATTTGGGTCCGTACCTTCCTCATAGGTGAGGACGCTCTTGAAATCGCCGATGCTTTCCAGCGTGGCTACCGGCTTGCCCGAAACAGAAACCGCCAGTTTCACAACCCGCGTTCCTTCAGCAGTTCATCCAGCGAACCAGCCATGCCTTTTTCGGCAAACTGAACTTCCATCCCCAAGACCGCCAGGACGGACAGCAGTTTTCGGGCTCCAAATTCGGCAATCCGCCCCTGTTCAAATCGGGAAAGGGTTTCCGGGGTGATGCCTGCCTGCGACGCCACCACGCCTTGCCGCTGTTTCAGGGCCTTGCGCCGCTGCGCGACAGCTTCTCCTAGCTCTTGGAGTGTTGTCATATTGATGTATATATCAAAAATATGCCGATTTTCCAGAAAAATTGACTTAAATATCAAAAAATGAAGAAAATCGCTTCCCGCTTTTTCATTTCCTTCCAACTAAAGCAGGGGCAAGGCCAAACCACTCCTTGGCCTCGGCCTCATTCACGAGCTCTGAGGTGGGCCCCATTTTCCGACCAAAAGAGCGGTAAAATAGGTTATGCGAGGTTCGCTTGGAAAGGTGTTGTTATTGGTTGTGGTGATCTGTGGATTCTCATTGCGTCCAAAGCGAAAACTCCGGGGGTTAGGGGGCGGAGCCCCCTTCGATCCCTTGCGGGCTTGCCCGCGTCTATCCGGGAGGGGGTCCGGGGGGAGGGCCAGGCTCGCTGACGAACGCATGGTTTCCCCCCTGTCTCTCCCAGTCCGGTTTTTCGTTTTGTCCGGCT
>JBGSVZ010000075.1:0-18933 GCA_041752695.1 Terrimicrobiaceae bacterium | reverse complement strand
AACGTCCCCGATGACTTGCCACGGGCGGAATGGCGCTTGCCATCAAAGCGGCGGGAGCGAAGGCACAGAGGCTGCTCTTCGTCTTCGCAGCCTCTGTGCCTGAACGGGTAGCGGATACCGCGCTTGCCACCGAAAGTGCGGCATTGCCCGTGGTTAAGTCCATCGGCTCGTTAGCATTTTTGTTTTTGATCGATCTTCTGCCAAACAGCGTCAACGACAGCGCGAAACGTCTTCATTGCAGTCGCTTCCTCATCTGTAATCTTGATATCAAATTTCTTTTCGAGAGCGATCACAATCTCAACGTCTGCCATCGAATCCAGATTCCAAATCACATTGAAATCACCAGAAAGGTCGTCGTCTGCTTCCAGCTTGGAAAGGTCAAAGGGAATCTGCTCTTGAAATATCTCTCTTACCTTCGCCACAACACTTTGCGGAACTCCAGAATTCACGAAAAAGCGCTTGTAAAACTGATCTTCTGTATTCGGTTCTCGTCCGGAAAATAGTTGCTTCAACTTTCGCTTGGCCGTCGCATCCCCTCCGACGAAGAACGATCCGATAAGGATCGTAACAACTACGCCAACGGTCATCCAAGGAGACATATTATTTGCTAACGTATTGTAGCGTTATATGTTGAGTTATTGGAAAAACATGATGTCATGCTATCCTGCGAAGACTGACAGGCGAGAAGTGTCTGTAAGTATCAGAGCAGCAGCGCTTTAGAAGGTTTGCTGAGTGCGAATCCGACTGGCCTTTAATCCGGATAACGTGGGAAGTGGGCATCTGGTTTTTATTGGATCTCGGTTTCTTGGTTGGATCAAATTTATCAAGTTACCCAGGTTTGACGAGGGTGATTTGAGGTATGTACTGTCCTCTTTGAGTCATTCTGGCGCAACGGGAGGGAAGGGCTGGTAACTTCGGGCGGCGTTTTTTTGGCGCTTGGGTCGGAAGAGTTACGGGCACGCCGAAGGGTGTCCCTCCAGAGAGGAGTTTGGTTTGGTGGTGGTGGCAAGCTGCCGCCCTTGGTCAGGTGAGAAAATTTTTCCCCGGACCATCAGCGCGTGAGAAATGAGGCTGTTCACCGTGGGGCATGCAGCATTTTCAAAGGAACGACATTTCGCGTGAATTGGCACGACTTTTTGGAAATGGTCGCACGTGTCTGCGGGGTCTGGCTGGATAGCCCGGAGGGCGATTTTTGACTGGGTGCCTCACGAGAGACCGAGCCGTCGGCGAACTTCCTCATTGGAAAAGCCTTCACCACGGGGGAATTCCGTTTCTGACTCATTCAGTGCTTCGAGAACTTCGACGGACATCACGGTGTTGGTTTGTCGTGGGAGGGGCGGTTCTCAAGTTTCGAATTTGCGGATGGCGGATCTACGGACGGCTGTTGGGAATGGCATGGCCCCGGATAGGAAATTTTTACAGGAGCAAACGGAGATAACGGAGAAGGAGGAATTCGTGGAGATGATTGGCCAGGAGGGTACGTTCAATTTTCACCCCTGCTTTTTTCAAAACTCCCTCCTCCGTTTTCTCCGTTGCCTCCTGTAAAATTTTATCCCGTTTTAGGAATTTTGCGGAGGTTCGTCGTCTTTGGCCCGGTTCGCGAGTTCGTCGCGGAACATTCTAACAGAAGCAAACGAAGTTAGCGAAGGGAGGAGGGCTTCTTCGTTCACTTCTGTTTAAGGTGCCTTTCCCGTCGATTCTTTAGATTCTGTTTCTTTTGTAGCGGCTTCTTCCGCCTCTGCCGCGGCTTTTCCGGCGTCGAGGTCGTCTTTTGTGATCTGTCGGTTGGCGAGGGCCTCTTGGAACTTGTCCAAAAATTGCTTCTCGTTGCCCAGCATCTCATCGGTCATTTCGAATTCGATGACGCCCTGTTTGGCTCGTGTTGCCAATTCTTCCCTCGCCCCTTGCAGGTAATCCCGCTGTTTGGTCGCCATGTCGCGCAGCGACGCCAAGGTGGCGTGGACCATTTCCAGCTCGTGGTTGACGACGCGGAGGCGTTCCTGGACGTCGGCTTCTTTGGCTCCGGCGGATTTTTCCATGCCGGCGGCGAGGGTCCGTTGGATTCCATCCAGGCCGGCGCCGAAGGCGGAGAGCTGGCCGACGATGCGGCTGGCGGGATCGTTGTCGTCGCCGCCGTGGGTGAGGAGGTTGCGGGCGAATGTGCGTTTAATATCGTCCCAGCGGGCGGCTTCTTCGGGGGTGAGGATTTTGAGGAGTTCCCGCAGTTTGAGCAAGTTGGCCTCGGCGTCGGCGGTGAGGGTCTGGCTTTCGTTGCGGTAGTGGTCGAGGATGAGGGCCTGGACTTCGGCGTCGTTCATGATGGAGACGACTTTCTCGGCCAGCCGGTTCATGTTGCGGTAGGAGCCCTGCAGCTTGAACGGCGGCTCGGTGCGGAATTCGTCGGACTGGGCGGCGGAGCGGATGTATTCCAGGTTCACGGCGAGGATGACCTCGCGGACGGCGATGAGTTTTTTCAGGACGGAGAGAATTTCCTCCACTTCCTGGGCGGAGTAGCTGGCCTCGAATCCGTCCTTCGAGCGTTCGCCGGTGCCGGCCATGCGCAGGAATGTGCGAATGTCTTTCTGGCTGCGGTTGGCGAGGGGGGCGAGGACGGCGTTGGAGGTGACGGCGTTCTCGATGTAGCTGGCTTTGAACCACTCGGCGTTGCCGCCGATGATGTCGCCGAGGTTGTAGGTGTCGGCGCGGTTCGCCAGCATGTCGGGCAGGCGGAATTTGGTGCCGGTCTCGGTGTAGGGATTGCCGGCCATGGCGACGACGACTTTGCGTCCGCGCAGGTCGTAGGTACGGGGCTGTCCGCGCCAGACGCCTTCGATTTTCCGCTGGGCGTCGCAGAGGGAGATGAATTTCTGGAGAAACTCGGCGTTGCAATGCTGGATGTCATCGACACAGATCATGACGTTGTCGCCCATCTCGAGGGACAGGTTCAATTTCTGGATCTCCTCGCGGGCGGCGGCGTTGGGGGCTTCCTCGGGATCGAGGGAGGTGGTGTCGTGTCCGATGGCGGGGCCGTTGATCTTAACGAAGACGATGCCGAGGCGGCTGGCGACATATTCCAACAAGGTCGTTTTGCCGTAGCCGGGGGGCGAGAGGAGGAGGAGCAGGCCGCTGCGGTCGGTGCGTTTGCTGTCCCCGGCCGCGCCCATTTGTTTGGCGAGGTTGTCGCCGACGAGGGGCAGGTACACTTCGTCGATGAGCTGGTTGCGGACGAAGGAGGTCAGGACCTTGGGTTTGAATTCGTTGAGGCGGAGCGCTGAGCGTTCCTTCTCGAGGAGGGCTTGTTTGAGGGCGTGGTAGGCGGTGAAGCGCGGGACGACGTCCTGGTCGAACCGGCGGAGGCGTTCGCGCAGGGCGAGGTAGTCGAAGGTGTAGCGGCCGGCGTTGATGAGCGGGTGGGTGCCCTTGAGGCCCTCGAGTTCGCGCGTGGTCGGGGCGGTGACGATCTGGCGGTCCAGGGCGTCGCCGAGGAAGATGATGGCGGCGGCTTCGTCGAGATAGGCGGCGGGGCCGGGGTTGGAAAGGAGGTAGCCGCGGAGCCAGTCGCGGATGAGCTCGAACTGGGAGGCTGGGTGGGAGGCGAGTTGGGCGAGGGCGGAGGTGAAGGCGTCTTCGCCGCCTTTGGTCACCAGATGCTGGTGGAAGGCCGCGGCGAGGCGGTCGGCTTCGAGAGAGCAGACGGTGGTGTCGCCGTCCGTGATTTCGAGAAACAAATACTCGGCGGCTTCCGTGGCGAGTGGCGAGGGTGTTTGGCCTGGGTGTGGTTGGGCGGCGAGGGCCTGGGGCCGGGGGCCAGGGGCCGAGGGGGCGGGCGGGACGCCCGCGGCGACTGTCGATCTACCATCTTCAATCTCCGATCTTCCATTTTCCCCGGCGAAGAGGTTGGAGGAAGAAAGGAAGGCGGAGAGGAGGTGGGCTAACTCCGCGATGTAGCCCTGTTGCGCCGGATCGCCGGGGAAAATCCGGTTTCGTTCGGCGAAACCCTTCAGCTTCGCGGTCCAGAGGGCTTTGGTTTCTTCGGGGCAGAATTTGAACCACCAGACGATGGCTGCATCGCGGGCCTGTGGTCGGTAGCGGGCGAGGCCGAGGGCTTGGTGGGTTTCGTGGAGGGCGGTGAAGATCTGGTCGCCGTCGAGGTCGTGGATACCGCGCGTGTAGCCCTCCTGGTAGCGGGTGGACATGAAGGCCTGGACGGTGTCGAGGGTCGAGGGCCGAGGGTCGAGTGAAGGGGGGCCGCCGGAGGCGGGGAGATTTGGGACGCGAGGGCCCGCGTCCGTCCAGGGTTCAGGGGAGACGCCGGGGGCGTCTGGGATGCGAGGGCCCGCATCCCTCCAAGCGGGTGCTTCACCCGCGACTTTTTCAACTTGAGCGTTGAGCGTTGAATGTTGAACGTTGAGCGTTCCGGCGTCCAGTGATTCAAGAAGGCGGAGAGCCAGAAATTCGCCTCGATAGACGTCGCGATTCTCAGAGACGTATTCTTGCTCCCAGGAATCGCGGGTCGCGAGGAACTCTGGCGAATTTATGGCGTCGAAATAGCGGGTTCCCGTCAGATGGACAAACTGCTGCCCTTCGCGATGGACGACGGTCAGATCCAGCGGCTGGGTGTTGATGTTGAACTGGTGGCGTCCGAGGGTGATGACTCCGGGGCCGCCCTTGAACAATTCGTTGCGGTCTTTGAGCTGGCGGACGGCTTCCTGGCCTAAACTTTTTAGGCGGGTGGAGAGGTCGTCGGCTTTGACGGAGTCGCCCAATTCCAGCAACTGGGCGACGGTTTCGCGGACCTTGCCGATCATGAGATCGGAGGCGAGGTAGGTGTTGATTTCCTCGACGGTCTTGAATCCGGCGAGGCGGTTGCCGACAACTTTTAAGATTCGTTCGGACGCGGTGAGGAGGGCGGAGGCGCGGCGGTTGCGGGCTTCGACCAGCGAAATTTTGCGCTGTTCGAAGGCCTCGTACAGTTCGGTGCGGCGGTCGGAGATCTGGCCGATGTATTCGTCGAAGTCGGCAAACTGCCCTTCCAGTTCCTCGATCTGGACGCTGATCCGGTTGAGGTATTCCTCGCATTTTTGCGGGGTGTCGCAGAGGTCGAGGTAGCTGGCGGCGGACTGGCCGAGCAGCTTCATCTGGGCGGCAAACTGCGCGGCGCCTTCGGTGGCGGCGAGTTCGCGCAGGCGGTTTTTTAAGGCGCCCTTGACCTGGTTGAGCGTGGTGTAAACGGCCGTGATGGCGTCGATGATGCGCGTGGTCTCGGTGGCGTCGTCGATTTTCAGGCTGTTGACGATCTCGATGAGCATCTCGAGTTCGCCGCCGGTCTTGGAGACTTCGGCTTCGATCTTTTTGCCTTCGGAAACTTTGCTGACCTTCTCGGCGGCGGCGAGTTGTTCGTTGGCGGTGAGGCGGTAGGGTTCGAGCGCCTCGGGTTTGAGGAGGAAGGCGACGGCGGAATCGGAGAGGCGCGCGGTGGCCTCGGTGACGTCCTGGCCCGCGGCTTCCAGCGCGGCGAGGTCGATGTACCGAACTTCCTTGAGCGTGATGAGTTCGCCGGTGAGGGCGCGGAGGGCGGCGAGGTTTTTGACGTAGTCGCCGATGACCTTGAACGTGGCGCGGCGGATTTCGTCGAAACGGTCGGCGCAGCGTTTGCGAACCGCTTCCACCTGGGTGACGGCTTCGCGCTGGAGGCGGAGGACTTTGTCGAATTCGTCCACGGCCTGATTGGCGGCCTCGCGGAGGGCGCGCAGGGCGTCGTCGATCTCGAAACCCTCGGCGTTCGACAGCCACGGGTAGGCGTCGAGCATGCTGGTGCTGCGTTTGACGAGGTCGGCGTAGAGTTCGGCGTAGGGATGGTCGCGGCGGGCGAGCGTGATGATCTCATTGCACTCGGCGAGGCAGCGCACGACTTCCTTGTTTCCGACTTGGTAGAGAAAGGCGTCCTTCTGTCCGGTGGGTTCGAAGCCGGTCTGGTAAAACGGGGTTTGCCGGAGCTGAATTTGATGGTGTTTCTGCGGCTCGTTGTCGGCGCGGAAGAGGGCCATTTGGCCGTTGGCGAAGAGGGAGAAGCCGTGGCAGGTGATGCGTTCCTTCACCTTCTGCGCGATGAGGCGGTAGGGGAGGAGGGCGTATTCGCCGGTGCTGAGGGAATAAAAAACGTAGAGCGAATCCTCGCCGTTGGGGGCGTGGATGATGCGTTCGAGGGAGTGGTCGCCGGCGGCGGAGCCGAAGAGTTTCAGTTCGCCGGTGCCGAGGTAATATCCGTCGGGGAAGATGATGCCGTGATCCTCGGGTAGGGCGGCGCAGGATTGGCCGATGGAATCCACGCGCACGACGGATTCGGTTTTTTCGTTGAAGATGAGGTAGCGGTGGGCCTGCTCTTTGTAGGGCCGGATCTTCAGGAGGATGAGGTGGCCGAGGAGGGCGTAGGAGATGTCGGCGTCGTCGACCTTCTGGCGTTTGTCATCGACGGGCTCCTCGTAGATGCCGGTGCCGGTGGTGGTGTTGTCCTCGATCTTGACGGTGAGGTTGCCGCCGACGCATTCAACGAAGACGCGTTCCGCGATGGAAATATGGGGGTGGTCGCCGTAGCGGTAGGATTCGCGGTCGGGGGTGATCCAGCGGAAATTGTGCTGCGGGGGAAACCCGACGCGGCGGTATTCGGCCTCGGCGCGGCCGTCGGCGTATTTGAGCGTGGTCCCGTCGAAGGCCCATTTGAAGACGGCGATGTCGCTGGCGTTGTTCCCGGTCTGGAAGACCATGTAGAGCTGGCCGTCGATGAGGGAGAATTTCGAAAAGACGGTCTTTTCGTAAACGGTGTAGATGCGTTTGAAATCGGTGAGGAAGGCCTTGTCTTCGAGGGCGGTGAGGGGTTCTTCGCGGAAAGTGCCGGCGGCTTCGTCGCGGAGGTAGATGCCAAAGACGTCGCCGAGCTCCATGTCCTTTTTGAGGCCGAAACGAACGTTAAAGCCGAAAAGGAAACGTCCGTGGCCGATCTGCACCATGTCCTTGGGGATGCAGTTGTGGGCGGTGTTGACGCGGTCGGCCTGGAGGAGTTTCGATTCGACGGCGCCGAAGACTTCCTGGCGGCGCGCGTCGAGTTGTTTCATGCGCTCGCGCAGGGTGTCGGCCTGGGTGCCGAGGCGCTGGCGGATGATCTCGTAGGTGGCGCTGCCGAGGGACGTGGGCGTCTCGGAGGCGGGGGATGGAGCGGGGTCGGCCATCGACTAGAAAAGGTAGGGACGGCTGGCCCAGCCGTCCGTCGATGGCGGCGGCCATGCCGCCGCGGGGGACGTGCGGGGCACACGTCCGAATAGTGGGACGGCTGGGCCAGCCGTCCCTACCAATTTTTGGATGGGGGTCACGCCTTCCCCGTTTTAATCGCCGACTCCGCGGGGGCGTCGGCGAGGCCGGCTTCGCGGGCGAAGGATTTGGCGGATTCCAAGAGGCTTTGGGTGCCGGAATCTTTGCTGGCGGCCATGAGCTTGGTGAGGAGCGCTGCCACGCTGAGATTTTTCACGTCCTCGCTTGAGACCCCGTAATCCTTCACCCAAGTGCGGAGCTGGGTTTTGAATTTCTCCGGGTCGCCACCGAAGAACGTGTTTTTGATGTCGGTGAGGGTGTGGCTGTTGCTGATGAGGCGGTCCACCGATTTGCCGGTGCCGACGGCGCGGACGACTTTTTCGAAGAAGTCGTTCTCACCACCGACGATGTCGATTTTGGCGGATTTAAGGGCCTCGCCCACGATGGTGGCGTGGGAGGCGGCGATGGATTTTTGGACTTCGATGCCGGCGAGTTCCACGTCGCGTTCCTTGGCGAGGCGGAGGCGGAATTCCTCGTGGTGCTGGCCAGCGTCGTGGAGGAGTTTCATCGCCTTCGCTTTTTCCTCGATGCTCTTGGCTTCGGCGAGTCCGCGGGCCTCGATACCGGTGGCGATGGCGAGTTCCTTGTCCTTGGTGCCTTCGGCTTCGGCCTGGGCCTGGGTTTCCGTGTTGTGGGCAATGGCCGCGCCTTTGGCGGCGAGCACTTCCGCATCGGCGAGTCCCGCCAGCTTGTTGGCCGTCGCCTTGGCGGTGAAGACTTTTGCTTCGGCGAGGCCGTGGGCGGCTTCCTTGGCGGCGATCCCCTCCGCCTCCTGCTCCATGGCGTGGCGTTTTTTGTCGGCGGCCTTGGACTCGGCGTCGGCCATGGTTTGCAAACGCTCGGCGTCGCGCAGGGCGGCGTCGCGGCTGGCTTCGGCGGCGGTGATGAGTTTGATTTTCTCGCCTTCGGCGGTGTTGCGGTCGGCTTCCTTCTGGGCCTCGGCGGCGACCACTTTGACGACCTGTTCCTTCTTGGCGTTTTTGTCGGCGTCGATGAGGGCGACTTCGCGCTCGCGCTCGGCGGTCATGCGGGCGGAGATGTTGTGTTTCTCCTCCTCCTGTTCGACGACGGCCTTTTGTTCGGCCACGACGATGGCGCGCTTGCGCTCCACCTCGACGGCGGCTTCGGCGACCTTGACCTCCTTGTCCATCTCGGCGAGCGAGACGGTGCGTTCGCGGCGGACGCGGGCTTCCTCGCCCTCCTGCTGGGATTCCTGTTCGAGGCGTTGTTTTTCCTTAGTGACGGTGAACTGCCGTTCCTGCACGGCGCGGTTCATGTCCTCGGTGCGGAGTTTGATGGCTTCCTCGGTTTCCAGGCGCTTGGCTTCCACGTCGAGGCGGCGGATTTCGATGACCTTGGCGGATTCGGCTTCCTCGTTGGTTTTGACCTCGAGAATGGCGCGCTGTTGTTTCGAGGCGTCCTCGGCTTCGCGGCGTTGTTGTTCGCGTTTCGCGATGGAGGCGTCGGCGTTTTCCTTTTCGACATGCACCTGCGCGCGCTGGGAAAACTCGTTGGCCAGGACGCGTTCGCGCTGGGTGATCTCGGTGATTTTTTTGATACCCTCGGCGTCGAGCACGTTGTTGGGGTCGTGCTGATCGAGCGGGGCTTGTTCGAGGTAATCGATGGCGACGTCCTGGAGGAAAAATCCGTCGAGGTCCTTGCCGATGGTTTCCTGGATCTCATTGCGGAAACGCAGGCGCTCGGTGAAAAGTTCGTGAAACTCCATCTGTTTGCCCGCGGTTTTGAGGGCTTCGGAGAATTTGGCTTCGAAAAGTTCGCGGAGCTGGTTGATGTCGGAGACGCGTTCCGGCGTGAGCATCTGGGCGACTTTTTTCACGCTCTCGACCGTGGCCTCCACGCGGATGTAGAAGGCGACGGTGATGTCCGCGCGGATATTATCGCGGCAGACCAGGCCGTCCTTGCCCTTGCGGGTGATCTCCAGCTTTTTCACCGAGATATCGACGATGTGGTAGGTCTGGAGCATGGGGACGCGGACCATCCAGTCGAAGGCGACCTGGAGGCCGCCGAAGCCGGTTTTGACGCCGGCGCGGCCGGGCTGGATTTTCCGGATGCAGAACATCAGGGCGAAGAGCACTGCAAAAACAATGACGAGCAGGACAAGGAGGAGGAAGATTTGTGTTCCGGACATGGTGATGGATGGGTTGGCGCTGACGGGGTGCGACCAAAAGCAGGCAAACGACCTGATGCCTGCTTACGGAAATCTCCCAAACAGCGTTGGGGGCATGACATTCGCCGCGGTGGCCATATGCAAGGAAATCCGGCTCAGAAGCGACCGATTTTGCGGTTCGGTCTGGCCGGTTGAGCGGAACCTGCTAGCGATCAACGACATGTGGATTGTCTATGCGTTGACGGCGTCGCTGCTCTGGGGGGTAAGCTACGCGGCGAGCGGGCGGGTGATGGAGCGTGGGATGACGCCGCTGACGTTCTTTTTTTGCTACGCCTTATTTGGCGTGGTGGCGGCGGCGCTGGGGTTGGCCGCGACGGGGAAACTTGGGGGAGTCCCCGGGGAAGTGCGTTCCCTCGGGCCGGATGGGTTCTGGTTTGCCGTCGCCGTGGTGACCTTCGCGGGCGGGGCGCTCCTGATCTTTTTGGCGATTGGGGAGAAGAATGCCACGCTGGCCTCGCTGATTGAGATCTCCTACCCGTTTTTTGTGGCGGTGTTTGCCTGGCTTTTTTTTCGCGAGACGCAGTTTAATTGGCCCACGATATGGGGCGGAGTGATGATCCTCGGGGGCGTGGCGGTCGTGTTTTTGGGGAACCGGGATTAAGGCGGCAATACGGAGGAATTTTAACCGCGGATGGGACGGATGAGGCGGATAACGAAGCGGGCGCTAAACGTCCTTCATGTTTTCGCTGGCGGATAAACGCTGATCGCGGTCGGCTTCTTCAAGTCCCTCATTGATGAGTTGCTCGACGGGACTGATTTCGTCTTCAGGACCGATGCGGGGGGCCATATGTCCCACGGAGCTTTCCGCGTCGCTCCATAGCCGGATGGAATCGTCGCCTTCGGGGGCGGGAGGAAGGCCGACGCTAACGAGTTCTTCGCGGGCGAGGATGCGATCTCCGGCATGAGCGGCGGTGCGTCCATCCATTTGGGCGATCTCCAACGCGCGGCGTTCGATATCATTTTCACAAAGTTCGCCGACTCCGGCACCGTGGATCTGAATTCTTCCGGGAGGGTTCATAGATTTAAAGAATAGCACATTGCGCCGATTTGCAGGGGATCTATTTGCATACCGAGAAATCGGGGGCGGAAGGATCTCCGCGCCCCAAGAACTCAGATTTTCTCGCAAAAGCGACCCTCACTCTGGCGTCAGGGATCGGCCCGATTGCTGGCCGACTTCCTTCGCGGTAAAAAAACCAATGTCCGCCATGTCTGCACGATCTTCCAACAATGCTCCCCAATCCGGGGTGAGAAACGTGAAGTCCGAAAACAACAAGCGCCGCCTGCAGCGCGTCCTCCGCAGAATGATGCGGTCGGGAATGGAGTTTTCCACTGAGAAGGCTTTCGGGACCGTAAGTTGGTCCCCTGCTTCGCGCCGGGTCATCGAATAGCTTTTCAGCCCGCGTCGAGGTCATCGCGGAGGCCACTTTTTTGGCCGGGATCGTCTGTGTTTTGCGCCAAAACGGATTTGTCCAACTGAAGTGGCCGAAGATCGGGGTGTTCGTTGGTGAGGTCATGGACCGGGGCGTAGCCGACAAGTTCCTTCGCATCCGAGATGTCGAGGCGTTTGAAGCGATTGTCACTCACTCCGTGGAAAATGGCGAACCGCAACCTTGTATCGTTAATGCATTTGACAATGAGATCCTGTAAGTCTGGCGGGGAAACGAAACAGTCCATCATCCAAAGCGAGTCTTCCCGGCGGGCTTCCTCGAGCGGTTGGAAAGCGCCAATCCGAAGGGCGATCACCGAAAGGCCCTCTTTTTCTGCGAAATAGCGTCCCAGGGCCTCGGCGAAACATTTCGAGACGCCATAGAGGTCGCCGGGATTTACGGGTTCTGAAGTTCGCACCTGGGTGTCGGCGGGATAGCCCGAGACGGCGTGGATTGATGAGGCCAGAATGACACGTCGGCATCCCGCCGCTTTCGCCGCCAGGAGGACATTGTAGGTCCCGGTAATATTAGCTTCAAGGAGGTCGTCCCACACGGCACTGGGATTGGGATTTCCGGCAAGGTGCAGGACGGTGTCGATCCCCGTGCAGGCTTCCTGGATTTTCTCCCTGTCACCGAGACTGGCGATGACAACTTCTCCGTATTGCGAAAGGTGCCGAGCGCGGTCGTCATGTTCACGAACAAGAAGGCGGAGCGAGTGATGGGGCGGAGCATGGGAGGCGTAGAAGGAGCCAATTTTGCCCGCGGCTCCGGTGACGAGGATGGTGCGGCGTTGGCGATCGAAACAATCCGGGGCAAGGAACGAGTGGGAGAGAGCCATATCACGCGGAACGTGAGTGCGCCGATCGGTGGATGCGGAAGAAAATTTCCCGCCGAGGCGTCCGCTTCGGCGTGGAAAGACGATGGATCGGTAACCAAACACCCTATGAGTTATAACCCTGAAAATTTTGCCGCCGTCCCCGATTCAGCGGACAACCTCCCCGCATTCGCGCAGGACCGCGCCCAGGAAGCGCTCCGTGCAGGCCGCGACTATGCGCGGGCCAACCCCATACCCGTCGTGCTGGGTGCGCTGTTGATTGGCGTGACCGTGGGCATGCTCTGCACCCGTCGGGATCCGAAACCGCAGGATGCCGCCAAGATGGCTCGGGATCTGATGGAGGACGCTTTTGCGCAGATCACGGACCGGCTCCCCCGCCTGAAACATTTGGAAACCTATCCCGACAATCTACGGTCAAAAGTCGCCGATCTGGGTCGGAAACTCCGTTGGTGGTAACCGTTATGAGCACCTCCAAAATTGATACGGCGCTCGGTGAGGCTTGCCGGACGGTCGGAGAAAAGTGGGAAGCGAAACGGCACTGCTGTGAGGATACTGTTCGTCAGTCACCCCTCGTGGCGGTGGCGGGAGCCGTTGCAGCGGGCTACGTCCTCAATCTTCTTCCGGTCTCACGGATTGCGGCAACATTGTTGAAAATCCTCATCACTCTGCTCAAACCGGCGTTGTTGATCTATGGCGCAGCGCGCGTGGCGGAATATTTGCGCGAATCCTGTCCCAGCACTCCGAAAGCACCGGAGCTGCCGGCAGGGAATGTTTCCGTCCCGGTCGGAAACCCATGACCTCCCCGAGCGAAATCCCCACGGCCGACTCGGCAGCGTTCCCCCGAGTCGCGCTTTTTGTGGAGGACCCCCAGGTCCTGGCGGAGTTGGAAACCATCCTGCGCGCCAAGTATTCGAGTCTGATGCTCATTACGGACAAGGCCAAGTTGGTGGAATTCCCAGTTCCGCTTGTGGTTTTGGTTGATACGATCAAGGACGTCTCGGAAATTTGTGCCCTTGGGCCCGTGAAAGGAACACAGGTTCTGATTATCTCACGGGAAGGTGACAGCGAAATCGTGGGAGCGGCGTTCGATGCGGGGGCAGACGACTTTATTGCGTATCCCTTTGTTGCGGATGGCGTCATCGAGAAGACCGAGAAATACTTGGAGGCCTTTCGCAATTGATCCATGTGGCGTCGAGAATCCGTTTGCGGTGTTTTTCCCGCATCTGGTAGGCTCCGAGAGAGCCCGCAAGATTGTGACCACACCTTCCTCTTCGCTGAAAATTTTTCTCGTGGAGAATCACACGGATACGCTGGTCTATCTCTCGAGTTATCTCCGGGCCTGCGGTCATCAGGTGGAATGTGCGAGGGATATGGACTCGGCGTTGCGGGGACTGGAAGGCCGGCAGGTTGACGTGTTGATCAGCGATATTGGTCTGCCGGATGGAGATGGGTGGCAGCTCATGAAGGAGGTTCGTTCCACCCTCGGGTTGGAGCCTTTTGGGATCGCGATGAGTGGCTACAGTCGGAAAGACGACGTGGAAAAAAGTCTGCGGGCTGGCTATCGGCACCACTTGGTAAAACCTTTTGTTCCAGATGATCTCGATGTCCTTTTGCGCGGGGTGGGGGGCGTCGTACCGAACTAAACACACGCGCCCAAGCGGTTGCGTGCGATAGTGGGAGAAACCCTTTTGTATGCCTGGCAGGACGATCTCTTCTTCAACTCCTTTTCGAGCCTGGGTTGTGCACCGAGGCTCCCGTCTTTTTTCATGAACAGCCTCCCTCCCCATGAAGCGAATAATGGCGTTGCCGTCAGCGGCGTGAACGCTCATGGTAGCCGGGAAGTGGCGATGACAGATGATTCTCGCGGGGAATCCCCACCCTCGGGAAAAGTTTTTTCCGAGCTGCTCGAAGAGAAAAAATTCCTCGAGCGCGCCCTGCTCGAAGCCGCGGAAAGGGAGCAGCGCCGGATCGGACAAGAGTTGCATGATCATCTTTGCCAACATCTCCTGGGCGCAGCGTTTGCGGCCAAGGCCCTGGCTGGCGCGATGGACCGCGAGGAATCTCGTCTGGCCCCTCAGTTGCACGATCTGGCGCGCCTCATCAATGATGCGGTCACTCAGGTTCGGGATATTTCCCGCGGCCTTCATCCCGTGGAGTTGGATTCCGCCGGATTGATGTCCGCTCTGCAGGAACTGGCAAATCGCGCCGGGCATTCTGTCGCCTGCGAATTTTGCTGCACCGCCGACGTGCTGGTGAAAGAGCCCGCGGTGGCTTTGAACGCCTATCGAATCGCCCAGGAGACCGTCTCGTGCGCCCTGCAATCCGGTGCCTCCCACATTTCCCTGTCCCTTCGGCAAAAAGGCCCTTCCATCTGCCTGCAAATCACGGACGACGGCACCATCGAAAGCGAACTGACGGCGGACCCCGCCGGCACGACCGCGAGAACCCTTCATTATCGATCGCAGGCGATGAAAGGGGAGTTAACCATGGCTTTCAAGCCCGGGGGAGGAACCTCCGTAACCTGCATTTTTCCATCCTGACTATGAGCGCGTTAAAGACCCCGAAACCTGCCGAGGAAACGTCCGTGAAAAGCCGCGTGCTGATTGTGGATGATCATCCCGTTTTCCGCCATGGGATCACGGCTCTCATCAACGCCGAGGCAGATCTGGAGGTCTGCGGCGAGGCATCGTCCTCCCCCACCGCCCTGAACGCGATGCGCACCTTGAAACCCGACATCGCCCTGCTGGATATTTCCCTGCCTGGCACGAACGGCATTGAGTTGATCAAGCTGATGAGAGCGGAATATCCGAAACTTCCGCTTTTGATGCTTTCGATGCACGACGAGTCGCTTTACGCCTTGCGCGCCTTGAAAGCCGGGGCGCTCGGGTACGTGATGAAGGCCGAGGCTCTCACCCACGTGCTGGATGCGCTGAGGAAGGCACTCAAGGGAGAAATTTACGTGAGCCCGCGTCTGAGCGAGCGGTTGATTTTCCAAGCGATCCAATCCGTCGATGGCAGCAGTGGTTCGCCGGTGGATCGTCTCTCGGATCGCGAACTGGAAGTTCTCGAGCTTCTCGGGCGGGGATTTGGCACCAAGGAAATTGCGGGCGAATTGCACCTCAGCGTGAAGACGATCGAGACGCACCGCGCCCACATCAAAGAAAAGCTCGGTTTTCGCGATGCGGGAGAAATGGTGCGTTTCGCCATCGACTGGGTGGCGCAGGAAAAAGACAACGCCGAAGGTTAGAAAGCGCAGATTTTTGGTGCGGGAACGCTCCGGATAGTGCCTATAAAGTTCGCATGCCATCCGTGGTCGAACTTTATCCGTCCCTTCAGGCGATCTTTTCCGCCGACAGCCTCCTCACGTCGCCCGAGGATCTGGTGCCCTATTCGTTTGACGGCACCGCCGCTCTCCAGCAGATGCCGGGCATCGTGGCGTTCGCAAAATCCACGGCACAGGTGGTCGATCTCCTCAAGCTGGCGAACGCGCAGAAGTTCCCCGTAGTCACTCGGGGCTCCGGCACGGGCCTTAGCGGCGGCAGCCTGCCGACGGAAGGGTGTGTGGTATTGTGCCTGTCCAAGATGAACGCGATCCTCGAAGTGGACGCCAAAAATCTGACTCTCACGGCGGAACCGGGGGCCATCACTCTATCCATTGCGGAGGCCGCGGAGAAAGTGGGGTTGTTTTACCCGCCCGATCCCGGTTCGATGAAAATCTCCACCATCGGGGGAAATGTCGCGGAAAACTCCGGCGGGCTGAGGGGGTTGAAGTATGGGGTTACTCGCGACTACGTGATGGGACTGGAAGTTGTGCTTCCGACAGGCGAGGTGATTTTCACCGGCAACAAATGCGTGAAGGACGTGGCGGGATATTCGCTGCGCGAATTGTTCGTCGGGTCCGAAGGCACTCTGGGAGTGATTACGAAAGTGTTGCTCAGCCTCATTCCCAAACCGGCCGCCCGTAAAACGATGCTGGCCGTTTTCGATCGCATGGAGGATGCCGCCAATACGGTCTCCGCCATCATTGAGGCCAAGATCATTCCCTGCACGTTGGAATTTTTGGACCGGGTGACGATCAACTGTGTGGAGGACTACATGCACATGGGGCTACCGCGTGACGCTGCGGCGATCCTGCTCATCGAGACAGACGGTCATCCGGCCGCGGTTGAGGAGGAAGCCAGCCGCATGGAAGAAATCGCGCGCAACACGGGGGCGCGTGAGGTCACGGTCGCGCAAAACGAAGCGGAGGCCGCCCAGTTGGCCACGGCGAGACGGGCGGCATTTTCCTCGCTGGCGCGTCTGGCGCCCACCACCATCCTCGAAGACGCCACTGTCCCCCGGAGCGAACTGGCCCGGATGGTCGCGCGCATCCAGGAGATCGCCGACAAATACCGCCTCAAAGTTGGCACCTTCGGACACATGGGCGACGGCAATTTGCATCCGACCTTCCTCACCAACGAAAGAAACACCGAGGAGATGCATCGTGTGGAACTGGCCATGAAAGAAATCTTCGATTTTGCCCTCGAACTTGGCGGCACCATCACCGGGGAGCACGGCGTCGGACTGGCCAAAAAAGCCTTCCTCCCCCAGGCCGTGGGAGACCGGAATCTGGAAGCGATGAAGATCATCAAAAAATCTTTCGATCCAAACGGCATATTAAATCCGGGGAAGATTTTTTGATGAACGCGGATTCCAACGCTCAACGTTCAACGTTGAACTCTCAACGCTCAAGTGGGGCCAAATTCGATCTTGAGGATCGCTTGTTGGAATATGCCGTGCGGGTGATCCGGGTGACGGAGAAAATGAAACCTTCCAGGGCGGGTGAGCATATTGCCGATCAACTGCTTCGATCCGGTACCTCGCCATACGGAAATCACGGCGAAGCCGAAGGAGCAGAATCGCGGAAGGATTTTGTGCATAAGTTGAGAGTTTGTTTCAAAGAACTTCGGGAGTCGCGACGGTGGTTGCGATTGGTTCAAAAAGCCGAATTGATCTCCCAGCCGAAACTCCTCGACGATCTCCTCATTGAATCGGACGAACTGGTTCGAATCTTTGCGAAGAGTTTGCAAACCGCGTCGAAAAATGAGGGGGCCGCCTAACTTGAGCGTTGAAAGTTCAAAGTTGAACGTTGAGCGTTCTGCAAAACCGTCGTCCAACCTGCTCCGCAATTTGGACTACTCGGTTTTGCAGCAGTGCATGCACTGCGGCATGTGTCTGCCGACGTGCCCGACGTATGATGCCACGAAGGAGGAACGAAACAGCCCGCGTGGTCGCATCTCGTTAATGCGGGCGGTGGCGGATGGACGCATCGAGACGTCGAAGGCCTTTGCGGATGAGATGTATTTTTGCCTGGGTTGTCTGGCCTGCGAGACGGCGTGTCCGGCGGGTGTGAACTACACCGAGTTGTTTGAGACGGCCCGCGCGGAGGCGGAGCGATCGGGGGTTTTGCAGAGCTCGAAACGCAATGTGATTCGGGGGGTGTTGCTCAAGGGTCTCTTCACCCGGCCGCGGTTGTTGCGTTTTGTGGGGCGGTTGCTCTGGCTGTACCGGGCCAGCGGTGCGCAGGCAATTTTCCGCGGGCTGAAATTGAATTATTTGCTGCCCTATCGGTTCCGCGAACTGGAGCGAATGACCCCGCACGCCCAGGCGAAGTTTTCCCATCAGTTGATTCAGGAGATCGAGCGTCCCGTAGGCGAGGTGAAATATCGCGTCGGCCTGCTGACGGGGTGTGTGCAGGATATTGTGCTGGCCGATGTGAACCGGGACACGGCGGAAGTCTTGACGGCCAATGGCTGCAAGGTGTTCACGCCGCAGGTGCAGTATTGTTGCGGGTCGCTGCATGCGCACAACGGTGATGTCGAAACGGCGAAGATGTTGGCCCGCAAACAGCTCGATGCCTTTAACCTGGACTCGCTCGACGCCATCATCACCAATGCTGCCGGATGCGGTTCGCACCTTAAACATTACGATCACCTGCTGGCGGATGATCCCCTTTATGTGAGCAAGGCGAGGCTTTGGTCCCATAAGTTGCGCGACATCCATGAATGGCTCGCGGAGATCGGCGTGCGAAAACCGGAGGTGACCCCGGTGACGCAAAAGGTGACCTACCACGAGGCCTGCCATTTGTGTCATGGCCAGAAGATCACCCGTCAGCCGCGTGAGGTGCTCAAGGCCATCCCGGGATTGCAACTGACCGAACTCGCCGAGTCCACCTGGTGCTGTGGAAGCGCGGGGATCTATAATATCACCCAGCCCGAAATGGCGGCCAAACTGCAGGAACGAAAACTCGGGCACATTGCCCGCGCGGGGACGCCCATCGTCGCGACGGCCAATCCGGGCTGTCACCTGCAGTTGGAGAGCGGCGCGCGGAAATTTGTCGTGGACGTG
The DNA here is from genome assembly GCA_041752695.1 of Terrimicrobiaceae bacterium. Lineage (GTDB taxonomy): Bacteria > Verrucomicrobiota > Verrucomicrobiia > Chthoniobacterales > Terrimicrobiaceae > CALCJD01. The sequence continues at coordinate 731 of JBGSVZ010000075.1, read as the reverse complement.
GAGGTGCGCCATCCCATCAGCCTCCTCGCCGAGGCGTATCGCAGGGAAAAACGCCCGGACTAAGGTGTTCATGCCCAATTTTGTCCTAGTCATTTTTTCCGTTGTCACCCTGGTCTTTCAGGTGGCCGGGATCTGTTTTGCCGTGCGGGCGGTCTTGATTTCCCGCACGCCGCAGGCCTCGATTGCGTGGGGGTTCGCGCTGATCGTTTTGCCCTACGTCGCGATTCCGGCGTTTCTCATTTTCGGTGAGTCGCGTTTTTCGGGGTACACGCTGGCGGGTGCGGAGAAGTGCCGGGAGCTTGATGATGCTCTGGCCCGGACCCAGGAGGCGCTCAAACCCTTTGCCTGTGAGATGGCCAAAAAATATCGTGATGCCGAGCAGTTGGCGCTCCGTTTGCGCGGCCTGCCGGCGACCCGGGGAAATTCCAGCCGGCTTTTGGTGGATGGGGAGGAGACCTTTCCTGCGATCTTTGCAGCCATCGATAAGGCTGCCCGTTATGTCGTTGTGCAGTTTTACATTGTGCATGACGATAAACTCGGACGCGTACTGAAAGAGCGTCTGCTAGCCGCCCGGGCGCGTGGGGTGCGGTGCTGGAGTGCTCCCCAAAAGTTGATCCAGGAGTTATGAGAGTCGGCGGCGCGGAAGCGCCGCCAAAATCTCATGAAAAGAAAGCGACATACACCTGAAGAAATCATCAAGAAGCTGAGGGCCGCTGGCGAAGCCCTTGGGG
>JBGSVZ010000074.1:0-27975 GCA_041752695.1 Terrimicrobiaceae bacterium | reverse complement strand
CACCGCGCCCGAGACCGCCTGGCGTGAGCATGCCGCCTGGTGGGCGGCCTTCTGGAAACGCAGCCGAATCGACGTTGATGGAGATGCCACCGCCGCGCAAGTGAGCGAGGGTTACGCCTGGCAGCGCTTTATCACCGCCTGCGCCGGGCGCGGCGCCTATCCGATCAAGTTCAACGGCTCGATCTTCGTCACAGACAATCCCGGCAACACCAGGCGCGAAAAGGGCAACCCGCAGCCGATCCCCGATCCGTTTGATGCCGACCAACGGTCGTGGGGCGGACGCTATTGGTTTCAGAACACGCGTCCGATGTATTGGCCGCACCTTGCCGCCGGCGACTTCGATCTGATGATCCCGCTCTTCCGCATGTATCGCGACCAACTTGCGGCCAACGCGGCCGACGTGCAAAAGCACTATGGTCACGCCGGCGCGTATTTCCAGGAGACCGCGCCGTTTTGGGGCGGCCTGCCCAAGATCACCGCTGAGGAGCCCGGGGTTTACACGAAGCACTACTACCTGCCCGTGCTCGAACTCACCGCGATGGGACTCGATTTCCACGACTACACGGGCGATGACGCCTTCGCTCGCGATTATCTGGTGCCCATCGCCACCGCCGGGCTGACCTTCTACGACCAGCACTTTCCGCGCGGGGCCGACGGCAAACTTCGTCTCGAACCGGTCAACTCCATCGAGATGTTTTGGAAGGTGGCCGATCCGCTCCCCGACATCGCGGCCCTGCGCGGGATCCTGCCCCGGATCCTCGCCTTGCCGGAGTCGCTCGTGCCCGCCGACCTCCGCACGCTCGCCGGCCGCATGTTCGGCGAACTCCCCGCGTTGCCCGTCGGCGAGAAAAACGGCCGGCGCGTCTTGTTGCCCTATGCCGGCGAACAAACCGCTCCCGCCAAAAACACCGAGGTGCCCGAGCTCTATGCCGTGTATCCATTCCGTCTTTACGGTGTCGGCAAACCCGACCTCGACCTGGCGCGCGACACCTTCGCCGCCCGCGCGATCAAGCGCACCAAGTGTTGGCATCAAGACGCCGTCTGGGCCGCGTATCTCGGCTTGGCTGACGATGCCAGGCGTGACGTCATCGCGACTCTCACCAACCGCGACCCGCGCCTGCGCTTCCCCGCGTTCTGGGAAAAAGGCCACGACTACGCTCCCGATCAGGACAACGGCGGCAACGGCGAACTCGCGCTTCAACGGATGCTGCTGCAGAACGACGGCCGCCGACTTCTAGTGCTTCCAGCTTGGCCCGCCGACTGGAGCGCCGACTTCAAGCTCCACGCTCCGCTCAACACGACGGTCGAGGGTCGCGTCGAAGCGGGCCGCCTGGTCGAGCTGCGCGTCACCCCCAAGTCCCGCCGCGCCGACGTCGTGGTGTGCCCGCCCTTTGCAAAACCTACCCTATGAAACTCCTCGCCACGTTTGGCTGACTCCGTCCCCTGAGTTCAATGAAACACCTGACCTTTCTCGCTTTGCTTATGACCTCCCTTTTGCCCGCCGTTTGTCCTGCGGCCTCGGACGGACGCGAGCGTCTTTCACTCAACGCCGGCTGGCGTTTTCACTTGGGCGACATTCCGATGCCGGTGATCAAAGGGCATGGTCCGACCTACATGAACGCCAAGGCCGGCAAAGCCTGGGGCGCGGCCGCGCCGGATTTCGACGACAGCGACTGGCGACGACTCGCGCTTCCTCACGATTGGGTCGTGGAGGGGCCATTCGACAAAAATGCCAACATCTCCCAAGGCTATCGTCCGCGCGGTGTGGCGTGGTATCGTCGGCACTTCCGCCTCGACGAGGCCGACCGCGGCAAGCACCTCGAACTCCAGTTCGACGGCATCGCCACGCATGCCACGGTCTGGGTCAACGGCCTTCTCGTGCATCGCAACTTCTGCGGCTACACCCCGTTTCAAATCGATCTCACACCCATCGCCACCTTCGGCGATCAACTGAATACCATCGCCGTGCGCGTGGATGCCGACGTCCAGGAAGGCTGGTGGTATGAGGGCGGCGGACTCTACCGTCATGCCTGGCTGGTCAAACGCGCCCCCGTTCACATCCAGACCTACGGGGTGTACGCCCCAGCGATCCGCGGGGCCGATGGCACGTGGACCATTCCGGTCGAGGTCACTCTCGACAACATTACGAGCGAAACACCCGAGGTGGACGTTCGGGCCGAACTTCTTGATCCGTCGGGCAAGGTCGTGGTGGACGGTCGCACCAAGGTTTCGCCTGCTTCTCTCGTCCCAACCGTCGTGACCGTGCCGCTCGCCGTGCCGGGTTCACCACAACTCTGGTCGGTGGAGTCTCCGACCCTCTACTCCGTGCGCGTCTCGGTTAGCCAAAACAACTCAGAACTCGACCGCGCCACAGTGCCATGTGGGTTTCGCACGATTCGTTTCGATCCCAAGCTCGGCTTTTTTCTCAACGACCAGCCGCTGAAACTTCAGGGCACCTGCAATCACCAGGACCACGCCGGAGTGGGCGTGGCCGTGCCGGATGCGATCTGGGATTTTCGCGTGCGCCGCCTGAAGGAAATGGGTTCGAACGCGTACCGCGCCGCCCACAATCCGCCCGCCCCGGAGTTCCTCGAAGCCTGCGATCGGCTCGGCCTGCTCGTGATGGATGAGAACCGGAATTTTAACCACACGCCGGAATACCTTGGCCAACTGCGCACGATGCTGCGCCGCGATCGCAATCACCCCAGCGTGATTCTTTGGTCGGTCTTTAACGAAGAGCCCATGCAAGGCACGGCGCAAGGCCGCGAGATGGTTCGCCGCATGGTGGCCGAGGTGCGCCGCTGGGACACCACCCGTCCGGTCACCGCGGCGATGAATGGCGGAATGACCAATGACGAAGGCGTTTTTCAGGCGGTTGAGGTGATGGGATTCAACTACTGCGATCACTCTTACGACGAGTTTCACGCCAAACACCCGAACCTCGCCATCACCAGCTCCGAGGACACATCGTCTTTCATGACGCGCGGCGAATTTGAAACTGATCCGAAGCGCAATGTCATTGCCTCTTACGACGACGAGTTTGCCCGCTGGGGACTCTCGCACCGCGAGGGCTGGCGGCGCATTGCCGAGCGGCCGTTTCTCGCCGGAGGATTTGTTTGGACTGGCTTCGACTACCGGGGCGAACCGCAGCGTTTGAGCTGGCCATCAGTCTCGTCGGTTTTCGGCATCATGGACCTCTGCGGATTCCCGAAAACTGCCTACGCCATCCATCAAGCCGACTGGATCAAAGACCGTCCGATCCTCGAACTTGCGCCGCATTGGAACTGGGCCGGCCGCGAAGGCAAGCCCGTGCGGGTCATCGCCATGACCAATGCCGAATCGGTCGCGCTTTCTCTCAACGGAAAACCTCTCGGCGAAAAGCCGCGTCCGGCTTTTGACTACGTGCAGTGGGAAGTGCCTTACGAGCCTGGACGTTTGGAAGCCGTCGCCTTTCGCGGAGGACGCGAAGTGGCCCGGACGGCGGTGGAAACCACGGGCGCTCCCGCCGCGCTGCGCCTTCTGCCGGACCGCCCCTGGCTGAACGGTGATGGACGCGACGTTCAGCCCATCACGGTCGAAGTGGTGGACGAGCAGGGCAGGGTGGTTCCGCGCGCCGATGATCTGGTGACCTTCACCGTAACCGGCCCGGCGGAAAACATCGGTCACGGCAACGGTGACCACAATTGCCACGATCCCGAACAGGGGCCGACTCGCCGTGTTTTCCACGGCCTCGCCCAACTTCTCGTGCGGGCAAGTCTGGGTTCCGGCCCCGTCACCATTCGTGCCGAGGCTCCCGGCCTGCGTGCTGCGGAATCCGTTCTCGACGTGAAATCCGTGCCCGCCCCGCCCGCCGTGCCGGAAGCGAATCCCCGCTACGCGATTACCAAATGGCGCGTCTCACCAGCGCAGGCCGACCGTCCCGATCCGAAAATCGAAATGTCCGACGCGGACATGAACAGCTGGATGGCCGCGAACCCCGGCACTCTGCAACGCGCTCCGGCCGGGCAATGGCTGCTTTACCGGGCGACCTTCACCCCCTGGCGCAGCCTGGCGGCACAGGGCGGGGAGATCGTTTTCGACGAACTGGTTGGTCCGGCAGAAGTCTGGCTCGACGGTGAGCGGGTGGCTGAAAAACCCTCTGCTGCCCCTGGTTCCTTGCGCGTGCCATTTCCCGCCGCACCGGGCCCGCGTGTGCTCACGCTGCTCGTCCAGCCCGCACCCGATGGACGCGTCGGCCTCGCCAAGGGCGTTCACCTTTCTTCCCAGCCATGAATCCCGCAAAAACCATCCTCCTCTGCACCTGCCTCATCCTTGCGTCGCAATGTGGGCTCTTTGCCGGGGAGACAAAGGACCCCTTGCTGACGGACTGGGACGGCCGACCGCCGGAAATCCTTCGGGAAATCGCCGCGCCGGACTCCGATCCCGGAAACGTGACTGTCCGACGCCTCGTATTCCGATCCCGCAACAACTCGGAAATTTTTGCCGTCCTCGCCGTCCCCAAAACCCCCGGCAAACATCCCGGGATGCTGGTCCTGCACGGTGGCGGGGGTTCGGCCGAAACCGACAAGGCCATTGCCTGGGCGCAGCGGGGCTACGTCGCGATTGCGCCGGATTTGCCTGGCATCGGCGAACCCAAAAAATTCACCGAAACGCAGGGGGAATGGAGCGCCCTTCCTTACGGCACTGGTCGCTGGACCGCCAGCCCCGATGCGGGCGCGAGTGTGTTGGTGGATGCGGTGTTGAGCGCCCTGAAAGCCCTCGACTTGCTGCGTGCCCAACCGGAGGTGGACCCGGACCGAATCGGGGTGGTGGGAATTTCCTGGGGCGGCTACCTGACCACCATGGTTTGCGGACTCGCGGGCGACCGGGTTCACGCAGGGTTTTCGGTTTTCGGCTGCGGATTTTACGAACTCACTTCCTCGTGGGGGAATTTGAAAAAAATGCCCGAGGACGAACGGGCGCGCTGGCTGAGGGACCTGGACGCCGGTCGGCGTGCGCCAAAGATCACGGCCCCATTTTTTATTGCGGCGGCGGCCAATGACTTTTTCTTTTTCCCTCCAGCCGTGCAGGCGACCCTCGACGCCATTCCCGGCGCGAAGAATCACTTCTACGCCCCGAATGCCAACCACAAGGCACCCGTTCCCGGCGGGATGGATTTTCCGAAAGCCTCGACCGAGCCGTTCCAGCCCACCGCCTTCCAGCCCTTCCCGACCCCGGGGGGCAGCAAGGCGAACTGGCTGGCGATGGAAGTTCCGTATTTCGATTTCTACCTCAAAGGTCTCGGCGAACCTCTTCCGAAAGTGACGGTCGTTCGCACCGAAGACCCGCTGATTGCGAAGTTTCAAATCGATGCGCCGCGTCCGCTTTCCCGCGTGGAAGTGTATTGGGCCAAACCCGACCCCGAGGTGAAAACCCGGGAATGGATCGCCCTTCCAGCGACCAAAAACGCGGACGATTCTTTCCAGGCCGCGCTCCCCCCCGAGGCGGCCGATTGGTTCGTCTTGGTCTCCGACGACCGGCCCGTGACCGTTTCCGGCGACCTCGTTCATCTCGCTGCTCCGTCCGCCTCATCTCCTTCCGCACCATGAAAAAAAACCAACTCCTCCACTCCCTCGTCGTCGCGATTTTCCTGATCTCCGCCGTCGCTCAGGCCGGAGTCACCCTCAACGGGATCTTCGCTGATCAGGCCGTGTTACAACGCGACATGCCGGTTCCGATCTGGGGCCGCGCCACGCCAGGAGAGACGGTTACGGTGGAATTTGCCGGTCAAAAAAAATCCGCCCAGGCCGACCCGGCGGGCCGTTGGCGCGTGGTGTTGGACCCGCTGACCACCAGCGCGGAAAACCGCGAACTTCGGGTGAGCGGGGACCAGACTGCCGCTCCCGTCGTCGTGCGCGACGTCCTGGTCGGCGAGGTGTGGATGTGCGGCGGCCAATCCAATATGGAATGGGGCGTCGCCCGCTCGGTCGGCAAGGACGAGATCATTGCCGCCTCCGAAAATCCCCTCCTGCGCATGGGCCGCATGGACCATCACAGCGCCATGGAACCTGTGGAAAGCCAGCCCGTGAAATGGAACGCGGCGTCGCCCGCCACAACCAAATGGTATTCCGCGGTGCCTTATCTTTTCGGGGCCGAACTCCAGAAAGAACTCAGCGTGCCGGTCGGCATCATCAACACGGCCTACGGCGGAACCCGCATCGAATCGTGGATGGATCAGGAAACCCTGAAAAACGGACCGTGGACGCAGGATCGTTACATGGATGTTGCCGCGCAAAAGGCCGACTACGACAAGAAGGTCGCGGCCCTTCAGCCGGCGATGGATGTTTATCTCGCGGAGAAAGCGAAAGCCCGCGCTGAGAAGCGTCCGGATCCGCCCGCGGTCGAAGGCTGGCCGGGCGAGTTCCGCGGGCCGACCGTTTTGTGGAACGGCGAGATCGCGCCCATCGCCGGTTACGCCCTGCGCGGGTTTGTCTGGAATCAGGGGGAAAACAACGGCGCGCCCGGCACCGGCCCCCGCTACAATCAACTGCTCACCGGCCTGGCCCGGAGTTATCGCAAAGCATGGGGGCAGGGCGATTTTCCCATCATCGTGATGCAGCTTTGCACGTATTTCAAACCCGGTGGTTATGCCGAGATTCGCGAGGCGCAGCTTCAGTTTGTCGAAAAAGATCCTAACGCCGCGCTCGTGGTTTCGATCGATCAGGGCGCGCCCGATGGCGATGTGCATTTTCCCGAGAAGCGGATCGTTTCCAATCGCACCGTGCGGGCCGCCCTCGGACTGGCTTATGGACGTCCGGGTGAGTTTCGCGGTCCGGTCTTCGATAACGCCACGTTCGACGGCGGCCGTGCGGTGGTGGGATTCCGTCATGCCGAAGGGGGGCTCGTCGCCCGCGACGGGGACCTGCGTCACTTCGAACTCGCGGGACCCGACGGAACCTTTCATCCCGCCGATGCCACGATCGAGGGCGAAACAGTCGTGGTCTCCAGCAAGGCCGTGCCGCAGCCGACCGTCGTGCGTTATGCCTTTCGCCAATTCCCGCAGCCTTCACCCAATCTGTTCAACCAAGCTGGACTGCCGGCTTCGCCCTTCCGCAGCGACTCCGGCGCCAACCCCACCCAATAGACAATGAAAACACCCCCCACACTCTGCGGTTGCCTCTTTGGCTATGCCCTGGGACTCGCGATCTCCGTGTCCGCCTTAGCCGGACCCGCGGATCTTTTGCCGCTGAATCCGGCCGCGCCGAACTATGCGACGATATTTTCCAACGGGGTCAAAATATCCGACCCCGTGCCCCAGCCGGAGACCTTCAAAGCCGGCGAAGAAATTCTCCTCGCCACCTATGCCTACCTTGCGCCCGATAGTCCGGTGTCGGGAAACACCGCCTACCGCGACCGTCTGCTCCTATTGCTCGACGATCGCTTCGGCACCTGGGCCGGCGGGGCGGAACTGCGCGACATTGGTTCCATCTGGCAGGCGTCCTATGCCTATTTCCTGCTGAAAACCCATTCCCCCGCCGACCTCTCCCCGGCCCGCGTCGCCCTCTACGAATCCGCCATTACCGTCAACCAGACCTCCATCCTTGCCGACAATCCGCTGCTCTATAACAGCGGCATCCTTGGCCAGCTCTGGCTCAACGGCGACATCCGGCTCGCCACGGGCCTCTACTTCGGTGCCCTCGCGATGGGAAATTCGACCGTCGCCGAAACGGCCCGCTCGGCGATTGACAATGTGATGACCCGCTCGGCTCTGACCGATGGGGCCACCCGCTATGTGGGATTCTGGGGCGAGGTGGCCAGCTACCATGACGAGTCCATTCGCAATCTGCTTTATTGGTGGCGGATCACCGGCTCCGCCTCCGCCAAAGCCGCCGTGGACGCGACCCTTCGGTACAGCGTCATGGCCAACGAGCCGGACGGCTTCACCGAGCAGTCGTCGAACATCCCTTACAAACACATGTACAACAACCACCACAGCACGCGCTCGGCGCTGTGGAAGGCGTACCTTTACAATGACGGTTATAACTATTTCTTCGGAGCCGCCGAGGAATCCGCCACCTCGACCGAGTTGCTTAATGTCCTCCTTTACCAACCGAATCGCCTCACCCGCACCCCGCCGTCGAATCCGGGGGTTTTCTGGGACGGCAACATCCATGGTCCGCGCGGTCGTTTCGACGGGACCTGGGGCTGGGTCGCCCACGGCCGGGACGTGCAAAATGGCGGCCCCGAGGATCAGGCGCTCATCGCTAGCCAGGGCTACGATGGACGCCAATGCGGCAAGACCACTCTCATCGGGGCCTACACCCTTGGACCGGTGGCCAACAAAACCTCCCTCAAAGGCGCGCTCGACACCGTGCTCGTCGAGTTCAAGGAAACCGCCGGTCCGGAAACCGATCTCATGCGCGGATCCAAATACCGCTACCTGACCCAGGACGAACAAACCCGCACGATCACTCGCAAAAACTTTGGCACAATTTCCAGCACCTACCGGATTTCCAAACGGACCAGTTCCGCCGCCACGCCCAACTGGAGCAGCGGGGCCACTCCGTGGATCGGACAACAACTTTGGGTGCTCACCAGCGAACGCGCCATCGGCCTCATCCAGATCGTTTCCGACAGCGCTTCCACTGTTCACGGACTCGACGCGCGCCTCGTCTTCACCGGCGGCCGCCGCGGCATCATGGGAACCTATACCGATCTCACCCAGCCCGACCCGACTTCGTTCGTTTTCGGCGACCTCAAAGCCAAGATCCACCTCACCACCTTCAACGGCACCCTGACCCAAGAGCGTGTCGCCATCTCGGATGCGGCCTCGACCGATGACTATTCCGCCCTCGTCCGGATTAATGATCCGGCCATCCTGGGCGATGACGCGCCCGTGAATTTTCCGTCCGGCACCCGCCGCTGGATCGTGCTGGATTTCGCCCGTTCCGGCGCGTCCTTTGCCACGCCGGTTTACAATGTGCTGGCGGAGAACTCCACCTGGGCCGTGCTGCAGTTTCACGAAAGCGGACGCAAGGTGCGCATCGTGCAAAACCTCACCTCCACCGCGCGCAGCTACACCGGCAATTTTGTCGTCGGCACAAACTACGCCACCACCACCCTGCATCGCAGTTGGAGCGACACCATCACGCCCCTCGCCGTGCCCGTCAGCACCGCCGTCGTGACCGACACCGTGCCCGCCTACGGCCACATGATCGCGGTCAACAGCAACCAACCCGACGACCACACTCTCTCCCGTCGCACGTCCGCCGAAGTTTACGGCGCCGCCGCCTACCAGAACGAACTCCTCTCCTACGCGTTGGGCACAGGTTCCGCCGACGTTCAACTCCACAACTCCCGCCTGCAACTCACCTTCCCACGGCTCCGCTCCGACGTGGAGTACCGCGCCCAGGCCACTTCCGACCTTTCCACATGGGAAACCCTCGCCACCAATCCGGGCCTGATCGGCGAAACGGTCACGGTCACCGATTTGCTGGACCTCTCCACCGCCGACCCCGCACGGCGTTTTCTCCGTCTGCGCCTCACCGTGCCTTCTCCCTGAAGCTGGAACTCTTCAGAAGAATGTGACCGCAGCCGAGCGAAGCGAGACAGACTGCCGAAGGCAGCCCTGCAAGGGTGAGCAAAGCGAATCAAATAGGACGGATGGGCGCGGATTAGCCCAAAAAAGGACGATGAGCCTACAGAAGGTAACCAACACCAGCGCGGCAGCGCACACTCAAGTGCGGAAAGTAGAAGGTGTGGCCGGGAGGCAACGTTCGCTAAGAATCATGGAGTGACGAAAACGCCGCAGTTCATCCAAAAGGTGGCCCGGAATCGGGATTCGTTTTTAACGCAAGCCTTTCAGCCTCCGTTACCTCCGTTTCCTTCTGTAAAATTCCATTTCCGGTTTTAGGATCAGGGCAGAGACAAGAAAGGTCGTTGGCAAAAATGTTCCCCGAAAAGGGAAAGAAAGAGCAGGCAGACCCCGGGTGGTTTTGCTCTGTTCTTATCCGTGTTCATCCGTCCTATCCGCGGTTTCAACTCCATTGTTCCGGCTGAAGAAGAGTCATTTTGCGGGCCAGGGGATTTTCCCGCTTGCCGGGGCTCTCGCTTTTTTCAAAGTAGGCTCCGCCCATGAATCCTCCTGCCGTCTCTCCCTCGTCGCGCCCTCGGTCGCTTTTGGTCCCTCTTTTGGCGGTGGTGACAATGCTGGTGAGTGCGCTACTGAGCATCATCAGCCTCATTAGCCTTCTGATGATCCTGGCGGGAGGTTATGGCACGCAGACTTGGAATCCGATGGGATTTTTTGTGGTCGTCGTGATGCCTCCCCTGACGCTCGTGGCGGGGTTCGGACTCTGGCGGCGCTGGACGCTGGCGCGTTTTTACGTGCTGCTCGTGCTGGCCTTCCTGATTTTCACGAATGCTCGGGAACTCGCCTCCGGAGGAAAGACCACCTCGACCCTCACCTCGGCATCCGGCGTGACCACGACCTCGGAGGATGTGTGGGGCGGGCCGAACTGGCACAGCGGGCCGATCATTGTTTTTTCCACCGCGGCGATCGTCCTGCTCGTCCTGCTCGTCCTGCCGTCCGTCGCGCGCGAGTTTAGCCGAGGGGCGAGCCCCGAACGCGGAGCTGGCGAGGGAGGGCCGCCGCCTTTGCCAGGACGCGAATGGCGGGCGGGTCATCGCGGGCGCGATCAGCTTTATTATGAAGAATATGCCGACGGATCGTGGCGGCGCTTGGAGATCAGCGGGGAGATGCTCATGGGACCCGCCCGCCATGTCATTTATTTTGCCTCGCCCAAGGACTGGGAGAAATATCCCGCTTGGGCCCGCGACCGACGGACCGAGATCATCAACCGGGTCAAGAGCGCGCTCCCTCCGCCCGACTACGAGTATTATGGAGAGTAAGTTCCCGTGGTCGCCGAGGCAGCGATTTTCCCGGAGCACCCTTCCCTGTCATCCGCATGGAGGTGACCGGCTTTCAGGTTCTCGAAGCTTGAGTTGGCTCGTAGCAGGGATATCCTGACCGGTAGGGAATCCTCAACACCCGACCGGTCCGCCAATCATGACCGTTGAAGATCTGGCCTGCGCCGTGCTCGATGCCTGCGAAGCCCGGTTCATGAAATTTAACGAAGACTCCAGATTCAAAATTCCAGCCATTCTTCATCTCTCCCGGTTGGGATACACTTACTGGGTTATTCAAGTCCCGGATGACATCATGCGCGAACATGGCGGCGACCCGAAAACCGACGGGATCTTCAATGCCCGAATGACACAGCTCATTGGTGCGCTGGCCAAAGTGAGCAAAGCGTCCGAAGTCGGACGACCGCCGACCTTGAGTCTCGCCCCAATTGAAAGAACGAATCCTTCGAAAGTCCCCTAATCCTCCGCGACCTCTGTTTCGTGGCCGCGCTTCGCTTGCCCTTCGGGCTGTCTCCGCTGTGCTTCGGCATTGTAAAAATCCGCTGCTGATTTTCGGGTTAGCGAGCCGAAGGCGAAACTGCCCCAGGCTGTGCAATACTCACAGTTTGCCGGACCATGTCCGCGGTGCGAATCTTCGGCTCCGAAGCCCGGCCCCATTGCCAGGCGGCCACGGTAACTTCCACCGGAAACCTCGCCTTCGGCGGGATCGGCGTAAGGACGAGTTGGCCGTTCTGAATGATCGCCGGACCCGAGAGCACGACAAACTCCACCGGGAGCCCTGCGTCGGAGGTGGCGGAGAGGGTGACCGGGGCGGAGTCCGGCCGAAGCGGACCAACCGGGTCGAAGGTGATTTTTTGGACGGCGCCTTCCTTGTTTTCCAGCAACTTGACGGCAGCGGGCTGGACAGAAGGGCGGACGGTCGCGGTGCCGTCCTGGCGGCCTATGAGGTAACTGGCCGCGCCGGTCTTCCAAGTGCGGTCGAGTGCGACACGGAACTTGCCGTCCGCGGTTGGCGCAAAAGGTCCACAAATCCACTCCACGACAGGCTGTCCGGGCGTGGTGGACAACTTTTCCCCTGCGCCGATAAAGCCTTCCGGGATTGCGTCGAGGAGTGTGCCCTTCACCTCGAACTCCCCGTCGGTCGTGACGGTGATTTCGGTGACGGAGTTAAAGCTGAAGGGTTTGGCTTCGCCGTTCGCTCCGGCGGTGAAACCGACCAGTTGGGTTTCGGCCTGCCAGTTGGTGGTGGCAATGACCTGGGCGGCGCGGGCGAGTTCCTTGGTGAAAAACCAGGGCCGTTTCCGCTGTTCCGGTGAGGCGTCCGCATAGGGAATGATGGCGGGGTCATCGATGCCGGGCAGGGGCAGGTGGGCGAGGAAACCGGTGTTCAGGTCCACCGGTTTGAGGCTGCCGTCGTCGGCGAGGCGGACTTTGACCGCGGCGGTGATGTATTGGCCAAAATATTCGGCCATCGCGTCGGTGCAGAAGAAGTGGCCGGTGGCGGGTTCGATGAGGATGCTAAGGGGCCAGCCGGTTTGGGCGCGGCCTTGGACCCAGCCCAGATACCCGTCGGTCGGTACATTCCAATCTTTGCGAATGTCTTTATCCTTCTGACCCCATTCCTGGGCGGTGCCGAGGGTCCAAAGGAGCGGCACGGTGCGATCCTGCGGATAGTGTGGGTTTTTCACGCAGATCCCCGCGATGCAGTGTTCCGGTCTTTGATCAATCAGACCGCAAACCATTAGGAGGTGCCCGGACTCGCCCACCGGAAGCCAGGGAACTGTTGCGATTTCGTCGTAGCCGGATTTCGAGGCTAATCCGTTTATCAGAGTCTGAAAAAACGCGACCTGCTCGGCTTCGCGCCCTTTCATTTCCTTGGCAAAATGCCAGAAGGTCGGCACGGCCCAGATCAGGGCCAGATTATTTTCCGAACACGCCCTCCGGATGGATTCGTGGCCAACAAGCATGTGTTCGGGCACATTGGTTCCCATAATGACCAGCCCGCGAACCCTTTGGCATTCCTCAGGAATCCATAAATACAGGGTCGATTTTTTTGTGCCCTTCCCTTCATTGTAAACAATTTCGCCGCTCTGGGAGAACTGGAAGATTTGATTCTCAGGCGTGCGCTCGGCTGCAATGGCCGACATACTCAGATACACGGCGAACAGGAGACCGGTCCACAGCCACCTGGCAGGCCGTCCTACCACACTCGCCTCAGCCCGTATTTTTCGAATACCGGATCGCGGCTGATCACCTAAAATGGTTGATTTCGTGAATCGTTGAATCATCTGACTGGGTGCCATTGGGTTGCAGTTCTGCTTGGATCGGTTGATTGCCGATCCGGGAGGACCGTGCTGCGCTTTCTCGGATGTGATCATGAGAAAAGATTACGGAGTGACCGTCAATTTCCATGGAGTGATCGGCAGGCCATCGGCAGTGTAAAGCGACAAAGCGCAGAACTGCCGCCACGCATAACGCACGGCCTTCGGAGAGCCTGCTGCGACGGGAACGGAGATCTCCAACGTGCGCCCATCCGCTCCTAGTTTTCCGGTGACCGCCTCCCAAGTGCCCGTGGCGGTTTCGATTTCCAAAGTGGGCAACGCGGGATCGCTGATTTCCAAAGCGGAATGCATTTCGTCAAACGTGATGGTGAGGAGACCCTTGGCAAAGGTCGCTTTCACAGCGCAAGGACTTTGCACGGTGCCGACTTCTTTTCCGTAAACCCGGGCCAGAGCGAGGCGCGCGTAACGTTCCCCGACCGGCTGTTTTTGAGTCGGATGTACTTGACCGAGTTCCCCATAATCCAGCGTCACAACCCAACCGGCGTGGGGCGTGGTCGTCGCCACGACCCGTTGCGCCTCGCGGAACGTGGCCCAGCCTTCGATCTCCGGCTGCTTGCTGTTGGACGAAGAAATCTGGGCAATGAAAAACGGCCAGTCAGGACGCCCCCAATCCTTGCGCCACGCGGCGATCAATTGCGGAAGCAAGGCGGCATATTCAGCAGGCTTGTCGGAATTGTTTTCGCCCTGATACCAAAGCACCCCTCGCGCGGTGTAGGGAATGATCTCGCGCAGCATGGAATCATAGAGTCCGGTGGGCCTTCGCTTGTAACGGTAACCATAGGGTTCCTGCGGTTGCGGCCCCAGCTCAGCCTCCGGCGTGCCCGCTTTCTTGCGTTCATCCCGGGCTTTTTGTGCCGTTTGAAATTCTTTCACCGCCGCTTCGTAGGCTTCCGCCGTGGGGAAGCTCGCCATTTTTTGATCGTGCGTCTCGAGTGTGGCTTTCAGTCCGGCCAGCGTGATGGCCTCCCGGCTCATCCAGGACTCAATGGGCACCCCACCGAAACTGCAATTCACGATGCCGACGGGCACCCCGAGCTTTTGGTGAAGTTGGGCCGCGAAATAATAAGCCACGGCGCTAAAGAACGGAGACGAGGCCTTGTCAAAACGCTTCCACTCAAAAGGCGTAAAAGGATCGCCCGCATAAGGACGGTGCGGAATCTTGAGCTGGCGTACCCCTGGCTGATCGGCCCCCGCCAGCACCGCATCGGAATACGGTGAACATTGGTTCAAGCGATACTCCATGTTTGACTGTCCTCCACCAATCCACACTTCGCCGACCGCGACATCGGTCAGTGTGACCTCTTTGTCCCCCCGCAAAATCAAGGGCGCACCGGGATTCGCGGGCATCGCGGCCAACTCCACCTGCCAACGGCCTTCCTTCACAGTAGTCGAAACACTTTGTCCGAGAAACTCGACCATGACCTTTTCCCCTTCGCGGCCTTTGCCCCATAACGTCACGGGCATTTCGCGTTGCAAGACCGCGCCGGAGGTGAACACGGGCGCGAACTCCGCAGCCGAGGCCAGTTGAATCAAGCCAGCGCAGAGGAGATACTTGAGGAGGTTTTTCATATTTTTAGAGCTCGGTGCCAAAGTGGGGGCCTGCGCGAACGTGTGAGGGGAGAGGAGGCAGAGACCAAGCGCTGACCCGATGTCGAAAAGTGATTTGTTCATGGATTGGTGGGTGTATTAGTGAAGGTGGTGGACTGGCCGAGAGTGCCGGAGTTGATGAAAGGCGGTATCGCGGCGGCAAGAGCGAGGGTGAGATGGTGGACCTTCATGGCTGTTTGCGAGGGGGCATGGAGGCTTGATGCCATTGGGCGACATCCTGATCGGAAAGCACCCGTTCGTAGATCCGGATCTCCGCAATCGAGGCGGGGTGGCCGGAGAGAAAATCCAGCGCATCAGTCACAAGCGCGGCGCTGCCTTCACCGCTGGCGACGGGTTGGCCGTTCAGGTAGAGCTGGGAACGTTCGCCGTCGGCTGCGAGCACGATGTGGGTCCATTGCCCGGGCTTCACCTCGCCTCCGGAAATCCGGCCCGGATTGGCTTGAAGCCGGCCTTTGTTGAGGGCGCAGGAAACGGTGCGGTAGGATTTTCCGAACGCGCTGTAGCCGTCCTTGCCGAAAAGTTTACCGTCCGCGCTATCGCTCTTGAACCACAGCCCAACGGTGATGGCATTGGTCCGCATCTTGAGGCCGGAAAGCTTGAGGCCCGCCGTGACCGGAGCGCGGGCGACATTGACATCCACGCCAGCGGCGCGTTCGGCCGGCGGCTTATCGCGGTGGACCGAGAGCGCGGGGAGAGAACCGTCGTTCTCCCGTTTTGAGCCGGGCGAGATCCAGACGGTGGATTGGCTGTCCAACGGAGTGGCTCCGGTCTGACCGTCCCAGTTGTCAAAGCGGACCGATCCGATCAAGCCTGCTTCCGGGACAGTGACCAGCCGGAAATCTGCTGCGTGCAGGGCGGTGGAAGATCCGTCGGGGAGGAACGCCGCCGCCGTGACGGTGGCCGACTGGGAAAGCGTCAGGTCGGTGCGGAACTCCGGCGAAGTTCCTGTCGGCTTGCTGCCATCAAGAGTGTAGCGGATCACGCCCTTGTGGTCCGTCGGGAGGTTCATCGTGATTTTGGTTGGACCATAGATCTCGTAGCGGGAGGCTTCGGATTCTTCGGAGGATGGACGGAGAGAAACCCGGACCGGACGGCGCAATTCGGCGGCGGAAAGCGGCAAGGTTTGTCCGTCGGGATAAGTCACCGTTCCTTGGGCTGCGCTCGCGCCGAGACGCAGGGAAAAGGGATACCACCCCTTGGCAAGGCCAATCTGACCGGTCGGGCGCCGACCGGCCACCCCCCGCTGCACGACAATTTCCTCACCAATCCGCAGTTGGTTTTGAAACGACCCGCGCAGGTCCGAGAGATTATCGCGTCCGGCTTTGCGGGCGGCGAGGTCGAAGGTGTACACCCCGTCGGCGGGGGCATGGAACCAACCGTCATAAACACGAACGAGCGCCGGGCGAAGGTTGCTTTCGAAGCGATCCGTGCGTTCGGTGCGGAGGGCGGGCTGACCGTCGATGTCGAGATAGTCGGGGTCGCGCATCTTGTTTTCGCGTTCGTAGGTCGCGAGATCCGCGCCGGGTTCCAGCCACGCGGGCGGGGTGCCGGGTTTCAACCAGGCCATGGCCGGCGGGCTCGCGAGCGGGATGCCATCGGCTTTCCAGCGCAAGTCGTCAGTCGCGACACCTTTGGCCTCACCTCCGTTGTGCCGCACCGTGACCGAGAAGGGCATCTCGTCTGCGCTGGTGATGTTCCAGAGCAGGGGGTCGCAGATGATCAAGTCGATCTCATGCCAGCCCGCGTCGAGCACGGAATCGCCTCGTCGAACGGTCTGTTGTTGATGAAAGACGCCGGTGGAGGCGATCGGAATTTGGCCGGCGATCATCAGGCGCACGGGACCGCAGGAATCCACCGCAAATTCGTAAACCCCGCGAGCCGGGGCGCGAAACCAGCCCGTGAAACGATAGAATCCCTTAGCCTGCTCGGAAACGGGTCGGGTGGGATTGACGTAGGGCAGCACAAAATCGGGCACAGCCGTAGTGGTGACGGGTTTTTCCTGATCGAGATCGGGCAGCATGATTTTGTCCGCGGTGAAAAAGCCCCCGTCGTTCCATAGGACGGTTTGCTTTTCATACACCCGGGCGAGCAGGCCGGACTGGGAACCCGCGGGCGGGGCAGCAAGTCCGGCCGCGGCAGCGACCTTGGTGAAGTCGGCGGTCAGGACCCCGCCTTCCTTCGGGCCGGCGGTCCAGGCGGGGTCAATGATACGGGCCTTCAACTGCGCAGAGTTTTCCAGACGGAGCGGAGCTTCGTAGCGCCGGGAGTCTGCGGTCGGTTCACTGCCGTCGAGGGTGTAAACCAAAAACGCCGGCGCGGAAGGACGGAGGAGTTTCACTGCGATCTCGGCGTCGAAGGGATAGTTCGGCACCTCGCCGTCCTTGCGTGTAGTGCGTTGGGCGCTGGCGTCGAAGGTCGCGCCGCGCACTTCAAGGATCGGTCGTGCCGGAGCGGCTTCGCTGCGCAGGACAGGCTGACCGTTGCGTTCCACCGAAAAGACCGTGCGACCTCCGTCGGTTTTTCCGAAACGATAAACATCCGTCGCCCCGCCGATGCGAATAGTGAGTTCCGTGCGGTCCTCGTTCCACGACGTCACCGGCAGGGGATCGCCGTGACGGTGCGGGTAGAGCAGGACGCGAAACTCCGGCGAGTCCGAGACGGCGGGGATCGTGACATGGCCGAGTCCGGCATAAGGCGCCTGCGGCTCGACGTGCATCTTTTCGTAACGCGGCACGGGAAACCCATAGGGAGAATTCCGCCAGAGCGTGCGGATCAACAAAAGCGGGTCGTCTTTTTGAATGCTGGCGCGGCCGGTCGTGGCGTCGCGCGGTGTTTCCGCGCGGCCCAGCAAAAGGTCGCTCTCGCGGTTGGCCCCGGGCGGGACGGACTGAAAAAGAATCTCCGCGGTTTTGCTATCGAGCAGATCGATGCCTTCCGGGATGGTGGCATTCCATTCATAATGGTGGGGATTGGCGTCCTTGCGCGCATCGTCCAGCACCAGAACATAAGGATGCGAACCGCGGGCAAGGTAAACCGTGCGATAGGCTTGTTCGACAGGGTTGTGGACTTTGTAACTTTCGACCACCCGCGTCTCGCCGCTCCAGGGACCGTAGTCGGTGTGCGCGTAACCATCGTTCCATTTCACCGTGCCGGGATGGAAGGCAATCTGGTGGTCACGAGTGAGGTCATAGCTGCCCTCCGCGAAGGGTTTGTAATAGGGCAACTGGGCCGAAGGAAAATCCAGCGGATGCACCTGCATGACTTTGCTGAAATCGTAGCCGTTTTTTCCATCGCCCGCCGCCAGCAGTCCGCCGGGAGCTTCTTCGACTCCGAGCCAAACGCCAGGCGCGGGCGGCCAATCGAGGCCCTTGCCGTCAATGGTCAGCATGTTCTGGAGGAACGTGGCCTTGACCGCCAGCATGTTGGAGTCGCGGATCCAGTTCACTCCGTCCGCCCACAAAACGATGCGGTTATTCTCCGAGCCTTCATGACCGCCGTAGTAAAAATCCTGCTTACAGGTGAAACCCAGTTGAAGGTCGTCCTTGTCCCAGGAATTCCGCGTGATCACGTAACCTCTCTGGTCATCTTTCCAGGTGAGCGGAAGCTTTTGCGCGTTGATGCGGGCCTGGTCGGTCCAATCAAGCGGCTGTCCGGCTTGGTCGCGCTGGCCGTCCTCGGCAAAAAGAAGGAGCAATTCCGGAGTGATGCCAACCGGATCGGGCCATTTCGCTTTGGCATCCGTGAGGAACTCATGGGTGGTGAACGTTGCGCTGTACAGCCAGTCGAGGAGCGGATCCTCGGGATGGAAATACCGCATCATCCAAATGACATGAAACGCCGAGGCCCGCATTTCCTCGCGGATCTGCCACCGTCCGTCCTCCCAATGAAGCGCATGCTGAAAAAACCGCATCTTGGCGCGCAGGTTCGAGTGTTTCAGAAAATCCGGATCCCGCCGGGCAAGTGCGGTATAAACCGAGATGTTCAGCCATCCCTTGATCGACTCGTAACACATGCCGTCCTGGCTCAAATACCAGTCAAGCATGGCCCGGGCTTTTTTGGCGGCGGCCTGATAGACCTTGGCATCAAAATCTTTGTGCCCCTCAATGAGCATGAGCAAACGCAGAAACTCCATGCCAAAGCCTTGATGGTTATTGATGAGGAAATGGTCCGGGTACGCGATGAAATTGGAGATGCGTCCTTTGGTGAGCCTCGCA
Organism: Terrimicrobiaceae bacterium; assembly: GCA_041752695.1. GTDB lineage: Bacteria > Verrucomicrobiota > Verrucomicrobiia > Chthoniobacterales > Terrimicrobiaceae > CALCJD01. The sequence continues at coordinate 8,906 of JBGSVZ010000074.1, read as the reverse complement.
ATGACCTGCTCGGTTTCCTTCCGCTCTTCCGGCGTCATCCAGCCATGCAAATAGTCGTAGTCGAGGAGCGCCCAGATTTCACTCGGAGGATCAGGATCTCCGGACGCAACGATCGAGCGTTCCACCGCCCAAAGATTGTCGCGATCCGGACGCGCGTCCAGCTTGTCGAGCTTCGGCTCCAGCGCCCGCACCTTTGCGACGAGCGCGGCGGCAAGGGATTTGCCGAGTTCGTTGTCCTGCGCCACGAGCGCATAAAATGCGGTGCGATTTAGTTTCGTACGCTCCCAAAGTGCCCGGAACGTCCCAGGGGCTTTTTCGCCCAGCGCCACCTTGGCCCGAATGGTTTCGACATCGGTCGGCGTGACCAGAACGCGCGGATAAATACCCGGAGCGGGTGCTGGCGAAAGTTTGGCTTTGGCGAAATGTGGATCGTCAGAGTTCACGTCCGCTTTTGGCGAAGCCGGCCAGAAGTCCCCTCGGACCGCATCCTCCGTTGGCAGAATGGCGCGGGGTTTCCACGTGGGGTGTTGGTAATACTCCGGCGAACCCGCGAGCAGCGGCACCGCGGTGACGATCAGAGTGAGAAGAGGAATTCGCATGAGACTATTTTTTGGGGAGGGTCCAGGCAGGCTCCGCGGAGACGGACAACGTCGGGTCGCCGGAAATCCATCCGAGGGAGTGGAGGAAACGATCCGCTTCCTGAACCGCGGAGACCACGACGGGTTCGGGAGATTTGTAGGCGGGAACAACAAAGGCGTGGCCGGTTTCTTCGAGCACGATGAGGTCGCAGCGATTGCCGGCCTCCTCGGCAGCGGCCGCAAAACGCTCCGCCTGACTAACGGGAACGATCTTGTCGGCGCGGCCATGGATGAGCAACGCTGGTGGTTGCTGCGGCTTGACGTGAAAAACCGGGGAAAGCGCCCGCGCTGCTGCGACTTCGTGGGGCGCCTCGGGACGGGGAGATTTGCGGTCGGCAAGGGCCTGTCCACCGACAGCAAAACGAATCCAATCGCCTTCCGTCATATCGACAATGGGATTGTAGAGGACCATCGCATCGGCGACGGCGCTGACGGAAAGATTATCGTCAGGATGATCAAATCCCCCCAAAGTGCCGAGAGCCGCGGCCAAGTGGCCACCTGCGGAATCTCCGAGCACGGCAATGCGGTTTGGATCAACTCCTAACTTTTCCGCATGGGCCCGAATGTATCGCAAGGCGCTCCGGCAATCTTTCAGACAATCCTCCACCCCGGATTCCCCTGGCTTAGCCAATCGGTACGTGATGTTGAAGGTGGCCATTCCGCGCGTGGCAAAATAGCGGGCCATGAGCATGAAGGCATCCGGCGTGCCACCCACCCATCCGCCTCCGTGAATCAAGACCAGGGCTGGAGCGGCCTCGCCGGGTCTTATTCCCTGCGGCTTGAACGCATTCAAAACTAGTGATTTGCCGCCGCGCTGAGCATACTGAATGGTCTCCGGAGCCTGCGGGTTCGCGAGATAATCCGCGAAGTTCTCCGCTGCTTGGAGATGCCCGGAAAAAAGCACAGCAAAAAGCCAAACCCGGATTGCAGTCTTCGTGGAACGGGGGAATTTCATGGCAGTGAAGCGGGTCGCGCCGGAGGCAGGAGGTGGAAGGTTTGATAAACAGTCGTTGAGGGTTTCACCGGATGATCGCCGTAGCGTCCGCTCTGATAAGCCCCGAACTTCACCGGGAGCGGGGTATGGAACCCGACGGGAACATCCACTGGAACGAAAGCCCCATCACGGATGACGCCGGGTCCATGAACGACAAAATAGGAAACCGGCAGGTCTTCGGAACTTACGGCATTGAGCGGGATGGCAGCCGTGGTTGCAGGAGCATCAGCGACCGCGGGAAAATCGATGGTCTGCGCCGCACCGTCCTTCGCCAGATCGGGCATTGTCCATTCGAATTTGGCAGTGCGTCCGGTGGCGGCGAAACGATCGTCGCCCTCGTGATAAACACGCGGATAAAACTGAAGATAGCCGACCTCGGGGGCAAGGCGGTTGCGTGTGACGCGCAGGGTGAATCGCGTCTGGGGAGCTCCGCGTTCGTCCGTCAGGGTTTCTTGTCGAACCAACTCGAGCGGAGTGGCGTTGAGGTCCAGGAGGAGCGGCAATTTCGAGACGGGCAGGGAATCGCGTCCGGGAAACCCGACATTGTCGAACGTGCAGGCGGGCTCCGGCTTTTTCTCGTGACCACGTTCTTTGTTGGTGCAGATTTGGGGTGGAGAAGTGAGGGCGTGAGTTGTTAAGACAAATGCTCCGGTCTCATCGAGAGGAAGGCTGTTTTTTGGGACTTCCGCCATATGCCCGTGGGCGAGTGGGAGGGGATTACCCTCGGCATCAAGGAAGGTGAAGAGTTCGATCTCGCGGCGAGGTTCGTCACGGTAGATCGCGAATTGTTCTTCTGCCAGCTCACGCGTCGGATACCAAAGGGCTTTGGCTCGGTCACCACTGAATTCCGCATAGGGAGCGGGCGCGGGGAAATTGTCAGGCAGGGTTACCGCCGCGGGCACAGCGGGATCGATGAGCCATCCGTCTTTGAGCAAAAGCGGGCGAAGCGGCTGACCGGGTTTCTCCGGGAGGCGGGCCGTGGCGATGGCATCGAGCCATTTGGCAACAAAGGCGTAATTGCGCGGAAGAAGGTCAAAGTGTCCGCTCATCATGTCCCAGTTTGCCCCGAAGAGTTCATTGCGAGGTTCGTAAACGCTGCCGTCGTGGTTGGCATGGTCCTGACGGTAGGCCCGGTAGGGGCTTCCCCCGCGAGGATAGGCCGACCAACCGACCGTTTCCTGACTCGCGGATTGGAGGAAAAGAATCGGCACGCCCCCGAGGTTGCGGGATGGGTCGGGAACTTTGGCACCTCCTTCGGTGCCGTAAAATTTGTACGGGTCGGGCAGCCCCGCTTTGATGGGAAGAAGGGCCAGGCAACGCGCCGGATCGCGCATGGCCACATCAAACGGAAAACTCGCAAAGGCGGAGTGCGCGAGCGGCACCAGCGGGGCGGTGGTGAGTTCGGGATGTCCCGAGAGGGCCGCCAGCCGGGTGAGGTAAGAGTCAAAAATCGCCGTGCGCCCGGGATCGGTGATGTCGAAGACAAGGTCCTTCAACATGACCGGTCCAATTTCCGTGCCGTGGGGTGTCAGTAGGATTTGCGCGAGGCCATGCTTTCGACACACCTCACGAATAGCCGGATGTTGCAGGAGAGGAAGCGGCAGCCCGTTTTGAATGCCCACCAAAACTCCGCGAATCACCGAAGCCTCCGGTGGCACCCAGAGATAAGCCCCGCAGTTGGGCCGCGCTTTGGGATCCTCGGAGGGCGCGAAGTATTGAAAAATCGCGTTTTCCCCCGGATCCGAGGCAAGGGCGTGAGGAGGCGAAACGAGGCTAAGGGCGAGGGCGACGGCCAGCAGTTTCATCGGCTAGAGGAAAGGATCTCCGCGCCGTCGCGCAGGACCGTGACGCGGGTGGGGTCGGTGGTCTTGTGAGCGGAAAAAACGAGGGTGTCTTTTTGTTTGGGCCACTGGAGCATGGCGGTGGTGGATGCGGCATCCCAAGTGATCTTCGGCAGGGCCTCGCCGATCTTAAATGGGATGAGCGCAATGCGGGAGCGAAGCTCGGTATCGCGGCGGGTGAAATAAAGGCGTGTGCGGGTGAGGATTTGGTTGGCTTTGGTCGCGGTGTAGCTGCGCACGTCGAGGCGGAACGGTTGCTCGGTGGCCTTGTAGAAATTCCACAACTGCGGGCCGACGGTGACCGGCACGTCGAGAGCAACCACGAGCAGCGCGGGCGTGCCGTCCGGGGTTGCCTGCACGTCGGTCATACGCCAGTCATCACCACCGGCGGCCTTGACCAAGACGGCTGAGGCAGGATTGCCGACGGGGAGTTCGATATCGGCGATGCGAACGCTGTTGGGCACTTGCATGACCCAATCATAGTCGTGTTCTTTGCCGTCGCCCTTGTCGATGTCGTCAAGGATGAGCGCGTAGGGGTGGACACCGCGCACAAGGCCAGCGCTACGGAAGGCCGATTTGACGGGATTGGCGGATTCCACGCGCATCGTGGGGCCCCAGTTTTGTTTGAAATAATTGTCGCCCCAGATCCGCATTTTGTAGTTCTTCGTGCCGCGAAAAAACGCGACGACATCAGGATCGGTTTCGGGGCTGATTTTCCACGTGGCCGCGTCCGGGATCGTCCACTGAAACTGGGTGGGGCCGACCCATCCGTAGTTGTAGGCATTGGAGAGATCGGCCGTGGCGATGGCACCGGAATCGGTGATCGTGGAGCTGAGGAATTTCACGCGGGGGGGATACGCAACATCGGCGAGCCCGAGTCCGTCGATGCGGACATTGGAGTGATCAAGGGAATAACCGGATTTTGCGCCAGCCTCGACGCCCCACATTTCGCCGTGGGCCGCGAGGTAAAAATGACCGGCGTCGTGTTGTTGGTGGCCGATAGTGGAGAGATCTGCGCGCGCCTCAAACATCAGGAAAAGCGCGTCGGCATTGGAGCTGGAGCGACTGGCTAGAAGACCATGAACCGGGTCGGCGAAGTCGAGCGGCAAGTTGACGGACTCGCGGGTTTTCGCGATGTCGTCCGCTCCCTGCCAATCAGCGCTCTCGTAGGGTGTGGGGCCCATGACGTGGGCGGGGGTCAGCGGGGTGATTTTGCGCCAGTTGATTTTGGTGAGTGGCTTGCCGGTGGCCGGACCGGCGGGTTTTTGGACCGTGGCTAGGAGAGACTGTTTATGATGTTCGGGATCAAATGCGGCGAGGTCAGGGCGATCCTGGCGCATGAGAAGGTTGCCGGCGGCGGCAGCTTTTTCGCCGGGGTATAAACTGGTGAAGAAGTGGCCGTAGGCAAAGGGCGCATTGCCCCACGTGCCGTTGTTGACATGGTATTCTCCAGACGGAATGACGGTCTGCGCCTGCGCGAGCGGGAGCTGGCGGAGATGCGGATGGCCGAGTTGGTTCTCGCCCCGACGGGCAAGAGCGATGGCGGTGAGCATGGCGTAGTGAAATCCCGCACCGATCTTGCCGTTGCTTTCAAAGATCGTGCCGTGGGGGCTGATCCCCCACTGCAGGTAGCCCTTGAGGGTGCGAAGTGCGGCAGGCTGAATGTTCGGGTCATAGCCCGGCTCACCTTCAATTGCCAAAGCCGTGAGGTAGTGCTCCAGATCCCAACCGGACCAGTTGGTTTCCACCCAGCGGGCGGGGCCGTTCATGCCATACGCGAGACGACCGGAGGTGGCGGAAGCGATGGCATGACGCATGACGTCGCGTTGATCCTCGTTCATCCAGGGCGCGGCGAGGTCGTAGCAAAAGGCGAGATTGTTTCCGCCGGCGACGCCGAAAATGGAACGCCAATAATCCTTGGGAGCGAGTTGCTGACGATCTTGCGCCTCCGCATAGGCGTCGATGATGGGATTGCGCAGTTTGTAATAGTTTGCGATGGCGGTGGCGGTCTCGCGCCCGCGGGTGGCGTCACCATCGAGCAGGGCCTGAAAGGCAGACGCCGCAAGCAAGTTCGGCAGATAGGCGGTGTGGATCGTTTCGGGCAGCGTCTGTTGGTAACCTTCAAACCAATGGCGGGGCGGAGTGGTGAGCGTGAGCGAGTCAACTTGCTTGGGTGCCTCGGGGGTTAAGAACTTTAGATCTGCCGTGTCGCCCGCCACGAGTTTGGCGTAGATTTTTCCTTCGTCGGAAGCGGCGTTATACAAAGTCTGGTCGAGCAAGAAACGCGTTTCCAGCAGAGCCTTCTGGCCGGTTTTGCTTTGTTCAAGACGACGCTTCAGCTTAGGGATGTCGACCGGACTAAAGAGGATGCGAGGATGCACCCCGGGCGAGGGCACCGGTGACCCAAGCAGGGTGGGGTCAAGGCCGGTGAGGTCATGGGCCGAGGCAGGAATCTCGGGGTAAACCGTCTCCGGGCCATCGTAAAGTTTGATCTGCTCGGGCGTGGCAAACTCGGTCCAATGCCGTTGATCGCGAAGTGCGGGAACGGCCTGACGCAGGGCCTCCGGATCGGCGAGGGTGGCCGATGTTTCGGCCAGAGATAACGGAGCCTGCATCGCACACGCGGCGATCAAGAGGAGTCCGGAGAATCTGGCGTTTGGTATGAGGAGAGTCTTCATAGTCATTTAAAAAAGGGACAGATCCCAGCGGTCGTGCCACGCGATGGTGAACCGATCATTTCCGAAGCGGATGGGCAGCCAGATGTAGCCGCCGGTGCGGTGGGCTTCAGGGCGCCAGGTGTCGAACATCGCGATGAAGGCGCCTGGTTTTCCGGGAACCGGCAGGACAGAGGTGCTCTGGCCTCCAAAGGTGAGTTCGGGGCCGAGGCGCCCGGCGGTCGTGGGTCCCATGCACGGATTGCCGAGGTCGTGCCAAGGGCCCCAGATGCTGTCGGCAACTGAGGCGCGGGCGGTGTTGGGGTTCCAACCGGTGCAGTGGGAGGAGAGCATCCAGTAGCGATCGGCATGTTTAAACACGGCGGGGGCCTCGTGCCAGAGGTACGGAAACGCGCGCGTCCAACGACCGTTGTGCGAGCAACCGTCTTCACTCAATTGCGCGATTTGGAGTGTGGCGTTTTCTTCGGATGAATAGATGTGGTAGGCGGTGTCATCGTCATCAACGAAGAGAGTCATGTCCTTGGCCATTTGACCGGTGTGGAAATCGCGACCGAGAAAATTCATTTTGGCGCGGTCAGGATGCGGACTGCCCCAGAAGGCGGTTCCGATGAGTTTCTGTCCGTCATCGAGGGCGGCGGTCTGTTCGGGGGTGACGTCATAGGGCCAGACGCCGGGGTTCGGGCGAAGGGAGTGGAGGAAACGGTAGGGACCGGCGGGATTGTCGGCGATGGCGACCCCACTGCGGGCGGCCTTACGACCGTGGCCCTTCAATTCGAGGTGAAACCACATGATGAACTTTCCGGTGGGTGAGTTGAAGATCACCTTGGGGCGTTCGATGATGCAGCCGCTTTCGATGTCGTGTCCCGGGGTGTCGACCACGGCAAGGGCGATCCCGCGATCGGTCCAGTTGTAGAGATCGGTGGACGTGTAAACGTGAACGCCGACCTCGGCGGTATCGCCCTCCTCCTTGTGCTCGCCAAACCAGTAGTAGGTGTTTTCGTGATGAAGGATTCCCCCGCCGTGGGCGTTGATGTGGTTGCCCTGGTCGTCGGGCCAGGGTTCGTCCGGTAAAAAACAAAAGCGTGCAGTGGTTGGCATCGAGAGGTTCAGGGCAGGAGACTGAAGGTGCGGTAGACAGACGTTGAAGGTTTGACGAGGGGGGCTCCGTAGCGGCCATTCTGATATGCGCCGACGGTCATGGTAATCGGCGCCGTGAGGTTGGCGGGATCGCATTTCCGCGCCTCGGCCATGAACCAGAATTCGCCGCCGCGCGGCTTGAGATCGGCGGCATGGACCAGTCCAGCGGGCACGGCAAAACAAACGAGGCTGAGGTATTTCACAAGGTTTATGGGTCGGTACGGAAAGTCAGAGCGGGCAGGCCGGAGCCGTTGAAGAGGTTGGCCCAGCGGGGATTGGGGTCCCAGGCATAGCGCACGAATTGTGGCGCTGGAACCTTCGGGCTGGAAACGATCACGGTCTCGCCTTCAATGCAGGCATCGGCCCAGACGAATTTTTTGTCCGCGCCCGCCACCGCGAAACCCTGGAGGCGGTCGCCCTGGCGAAAACACAGGCCGCCGTCGGTGTGGTCGAAGGTTACGCGGATGCGGTCGGCGAGGACTTCGGCGCTGCGGAAAACCGGGCCGCTGGACGGGCCGGACTGGCCGTAAACGCGGGTCAGGGCGACTTGGAGACCGCGGGCGCCGTAGGCGAATTTGTTGAGCGGATGCAGACCGCTGCCGAGGTCGGCGGTCGGCACCAGAAACACGCCGGGAATGGTGGCGAGGTTCTGATTGATTTCGCGGGAACGGCCATCGCCGGCGACCCTTTCGGGCAAGGGTTCAAAGCTGTCCGTGGCCCAGCCGAACACGGGGTCGGCGGGATCGAAGGCGCAGCCACCGCCGCTGGGTTTCTGCACCACGCAGAAGGGCAGGTCGCGCTGGCCCCACTCGCGCCGCCAACTTGCGATCAAGGCTTGCATGGCGGCGAATTGATCCACGGCACGCACCATCGAGCCGGACTCGCCCTGATCCCAGAGCACCCCGCGCAGGCCGTAACCGATAAAGGGCGAGAGGACGTTGTCATGCAAGTCACCGACCGGCCAGCGCATGCCTTCGCCGGGGGCGACGACGGCGGCGGGTTTGCCCGGGGCTTTGACCGTCTTTTTCTCGGCGTCGGGGAGCAGGTTCCAAATGGCGAACTCGGCTTCGTATTTGGCCAGGGCGGCGGCGTATTTAGCCTCCTCGTCAGCGCGGGAAAACTTGGCGGCGGCGCCGGCGATGAGCGGCGCCACGTGCGGATCGGCGCGAATGGCGGCTGGATCTATCCAGCGACCAGAAGGCGAGCCGCCGACCGCGATCAGAATCAGCCCGACGGGAACATTAAGCCGCTGGGAGAGCGGCACACCGAAGGATTGGAGCTGGGCGGAGAATTGGAGGAGATTTTCCCGGCTGGCGGTTTGCCATTCGATCCTCTCGGGGCGGACGGAGTTGTTTTTGTAAGTGGTGCAGACCAGACGCACGGTCGGGTAAGGTGCGCCGTCGAGAAGTTTGAGCAGGTTCTGATCGTTGGGCTTCGGGTCGGTAGGCTCGCGGGTGGGTGCCCCGGGGATGTAGCCGTCGGCGGTCATCTGCATGTTGGACTGGCCGGAACCGAGCCAGACCTCGCCGACCAGGACATCGTTCGCCTCGGCGCGGTCGGCCGGGGCATCGGCTCCGCTCACCAGCAAGGTGCGCGCCTCCGCGCTGGCACCGAGCGCGGC
>JBGSVZ010000073.1:0-24310 GCA_041752695.1 Terrimicrobiaceae bacterium | reverse complement strand
TCACTCCTGAAAACTGGCTCAAAGCCCGCCGGGCTTCTCTTCAGGCTGCCGCCTGAAATATATCATAGGCGTCATAGTCACGGCTATGACGCCTATGAAAAATCAAGCCCATCGTTCAAGGCACCTCGTGTGACGCTTACGAAACGCTTTAGGCCATCCATCGTCAAACTCCACCAGATTCTCGTCGCCGGTGGGAGCCATGTAGGGAAATTCCAAGTCGGGGAATTCCAACCCCGTCTTCGCCTGGTAGATCTCCCAGGCCGTCTCGGTTCCGTCTTGCCCCTCAATTTGCTCTTCGACTAGCAGCCACTCGGCGATTGTATCCGGATTTCTCAGTGCGTCCTCGTAGGCCTTCCTGCCTCGCGAGACCAATCCGAAGCACGAGGCGTCGAAACGCTCCTCGGCGCATTCGCCCCCGTAGATTAATTTGAAAGCGCCGAAAAGCGCCCAGTCGTAAGCCCTGGCCGCAGCCAGATGAAAGGCCAGACCGAACATCACGAGTTTTTCGGGTTCTAGGCCGGAGAGGCGCCGCCTCAAATCGCCGTTCCGATCCGCGGGATTCAACCCCTCCATCAATTGCCAAAATTCGTTATCGTCCATGGCTGGGGATCGTAATAGGGCGAGCGGGATGCGCAAATCCAAATGACACGGCCAGAGAAGGGCGGGGGGATGTGCGTTCATCTGCGTACTGGAAGTCAGTAGCGAGATGGGCCGCCCCGCTCGAGAAGACCGACAGCTTGTTTTTGTTACCATCAGCGGCAGTTCATTTTGCTGAGAACACCATGCATACATCATGCAAGCCTGGGATGAAGCTGGAGCGATAGGTTCTGTGGCTGCTGGATGCGCCGTGGCTGAACCGGATTATGTCGGTGCATGCTTGGCGAAGTCCGCATTCTGCGGCTAGCTGCTTGGTGTAGTAGGTGAGCGGGACGAATCCTTCGTCGCGGTCGGAATAGTCTCCCATGAGGATGGCGATCTTTCCGCCTGGTGCTAAACGCTGGGAGCAATTGAGGATGAACTGACGATAGCCTGTTAAAAACTCGGAGAGTGTTTCGGTACGTGAAAGGTCACCCGGCTGTGCAGTGTAGAGTTTCTGACGCCAGTAGGGTGGATGCGCCCAGATGAAGTCGAAGAGTTGACCTTCGGGCAGTTGAGCAAAGCAAGCGTTGTTTGTGGCATCGAAGCCGTAACGTATGTCTTTGGAAACGCAGTGGACGTTAAGCTCGCGGCAAACATCGGCACATGTGCCGCTACCTGTCATTGGGTCAAAGACGGACTTCGCGCCGAAGAAGCGGATTAAATCGCGGATTAGATTTCCGCCGCAATTGCCGGGATAGGCGCGGTCACCGTAATCACCAGCTTTGTTGAAATGGTACAAGCTTGTCAAGTGCGGTACCGGGCTGGCATTGAGTGGTGCTGCCGGTAGCAGAGCGTAGGTTCTGCCCTGGGTATTCTGCGGTTGGCTGCGCCAATTCTGGGCACGTAGGAAGGGATTGACAGAGCGTTGCGGCATTGGCATTGCATCAGTTGTCGGCGTGTAGTTATAGGTTTTGTAAGTCATGATTTCTCCATTGATTGTTAGGTTAGTTGTTCGGGCGGACCTTGTGGCCCGCCCGTTGCTGGTGTGTCACCAGCTGGCCTGGTAGTAGATGCATCGGTAATGTCCGTCTTGTTCGGCTTTGAGCCAGACGAGAGCATCTCGGAAGTTGGCTGCCGCTTCTTGGTTCTGAGCCTCATCGTTGAAGCTGGAGCCGAAGAAGAATCCTTCTGTATGCGGAAGCTCCTTGCTGGTTATGGCAGCAATGATTTTCTGAATGTCTCCCGTTGAAAGGAAGATTGGTTGGCAATTATCCTCGCCGTCTGCGAACTCGGCTACGATATAGCCGTGCAGGTCCGGGTGTTTGCGCCAGTATCCGAGAGCATATAATTCGGCAATTGGCTTTCCGTTTTCGCGTCCGCGTGCGAAAGATTTCCTGCCGTTTAAGTGCATATCAAGTCCCATAAAAGTCTCCATTGGTTAGGCGAGCGGGCATTGCTGCCCGCTCGGTTAGCGTTAATTCTTCTCACTTGGCACCCGTAGGGTGATGCGTCCATCGAGTGGCACGATTTCAACTTGGATGTTGAATCCGGCTCCGTCGGCATGTGCCCAGGCGCTGCCTATGCGCGTCCAGAAGCCTTTGTCGCCTTTGCTCTCTCGCACGTGGTAGGCGATGTGCGTAGGTGCCTTTGAGGCGGTTGATTGATTGTTTTCCTGTTGTTTGCTCATGATACTCTCCTTTTTTTTGTTTGCAGGTCCGCGACCATCGCGGCCTGATGACGAAGCGGCCTACGCCACGGAAGACCGGAGCTTTAGCGTGGCGCGCACACCGGAAAATTGGGGGAGACCTTCAGGGGGAACCGATATTCTGGTTGCGCGGCCCGGTGGTGGCGTTAGCAATGTCCATCAAAGGTCGTCGTGGTGCGGCGTGCACAAAGGAATTGGGAGAGAAGCAGGGCAGGCGGCTGGAATTGGTCAACGGCCTTGGCATCGAAGACATTTTCCTAGAAATGCGGAGGGCCTGGAGGCAGTCTGATTCGGCTAGGGGAGACTCACATGGTTGTCCGATTGATCCTGTTATTCGTGATGCTCGGGGGCGGCATGGCCCGGGCTGAGACAGTAACACTTGCGCTTTCCGGCGGGTCCGCTGGAACAATCCCGGAACTGCTCAAATTTTTGGCATGGGCGTGGAAGGGGGAGACGGGGGTAGCGGCAAGCGGTCAGGCGTAGTGAGCTGCAAGCAACGAGGTATTGCCGAGCGGACTTGTAGGTGACAAAATCGTCACCATTTGGGCGTTGCCAATTTCGGGAGATTCTGCAAGACCGGTTGCACGATGTTTGGAATTGCAATGACAGAAGGAACGCGTCCGCCGGAATTGATCCGGTAGGGTTGGTGTTATCAGATGAGCGTTCTTCTCCATCAAATCGCAAAGGCGGAGCGCCGTCGCGGGTCGCGCAATTTGGGTGAGGCGAGGAGTTTTGCCCGGGACAAGATGCCCGCAGACCTTAACAGCCAAGCTGAACTAGAGGATCGAAAGAGTTTTCTTCAGGACAGTATTGGAGATCCGGAGCAAGCCGAAGTTGCCTTCGAGAGGATCATTCATGGGAACGAGTTACAGGATTCGAACTATCTGATTCGCGGTGCGCGGGCGGCGATGGCCGTCGGGAGGGTAGTGATTCGGGAGCAAAGTGGGAGACGGATTGGTTACGGAACCGGATTCCTGATCGCACCAAACGTTTTCATTACAAACCACCATGTTTTGCCGAATGAGGGTGTCGCTACGCGCTCGGAGGTCAACATGGAGTTTGAGCGCGATATTGAAGGCCAACCCATTAAAGAGCACGTATTTAGTTTAGAGCCTGATAAGCTCTTTTTCAGCATGGAGAAGCTGGATTTTACAGTGGTGGCCGTGAGAGAGGAATCGGAGCCGAGTGGACGGCTCCTTAGCAAATATGGCTGGTTACCGCTCGTTGGATCATCGGGAAAGGTCTCGGAAGGAGAGTGGCTGACAATAATCCAGCACCCAAATGGCGAGCGTAAGCAGCTTTGTGTTCGCGAGAACCGATTATTGAAGCGTGATACGGATGTTCTCTGGTATTCGACGGACACGCTGGGCGGTTCGTCCGGGTCACCGACCTTCAACAATGACTGGTACGTTGTAGCAGTTCACCATAGTGGAGTTCCCGAGCGCAAAAACGATAAGATTCAGACAGTGGATGGACGGGACTGGGACCAGCTAGTTGACGGCGAAGAAAAAATAAAATGGCAGGCGAATGAAGGAATCCGCGTTTCGCGAATAGTACAAACGCTCAAGGAGCGCCTGCCGGCGCATGAAATGCTAGGAGCCGTATTTGCGGCAACTCCATCTAATGCAAGGATTTCGGATATTCCCGCATCGCTGGACGGCAGTAGACATTTCACGCAAATTTCGCAACATTTACCAAAAGCAGAAGTCACCACGAAAACTGAGGTAGCAATTATGGAAAGCAAATTCATTACAGTAAAACTTGAAGTGAGGAGCAATGGCACGGTTAGGGTTGTCGATAGCACGGACAAGCCAGCATTTGAATCAACTGTGAGCTTTGAGGAGCGTAGGGCCCGTCGCCCGCGTGAAGAGGAAGACGCCAGCTTCGATATTCCGTTCGAAACGGACTATGGCAATCGCAAGGGCTTCGAGGAAGATTTCATTGGCGTTGGAGCAATGCGGGTAAATCTGCCGCGTTTGAGCCCGGCCCTCGAAAAAGTATCGGTGAAGTTGCTTACCCCTAAGGGAAAGAACAAGAATATTCTACACTACCACAATTTCAGCGTTGTGATGCACGAAGAAAGGCGGTTTGCGATTTATTCAGCAGCTAACGTGCGTGGCGACCTGCGTTACCAGATGAGTCGGCCTGCGGATGTATGGAGAACAGACACAAGAATTGACCTGAAGGCGCAGATTTCGAATTTCTACTACAAGAAAAACCAGTTTGACCGCGGGCATCTAACCCGTCGAGAAGATCTTGAGTTTGGCACAACGGCGATGGACGCGCTGAAGTCGGCTGCTGATACTTGCCACTGGAGTAACTGTGTTCCGCAACATTCAAAGTTCAACCAAAACAAGGAGTTATGGCAGGGGATTGAAAGGCATCTCCTTGAGGGGGCTATCGTGACAAATAATTTCAAAGCCCAGGTGTTCACAGGCCCGGTTTTGGAGGAGGACGACCCGTCGTGGGAGGAGTTCCCGGATATTCAGTATCCGGTTAAGTTCTGGAAAGTTGTCGCGGCCGTAAACTCCAAAGGGGATCTGTTCGCGACTGCGTACATTTTGGACCAGTCCGAGGTGATTGAGCAGTTTGGCATCGAAAAGGCTGGTGAGATTCCGTTCGGCGCGTATAAGACGTTCCAGGTCGAGATCGAAGAGGTAGAGCGACTGACGCAGTTAGAATTTACAGCCGGACCAGTCGGCAGCGAAAAAAGCCTTGCGAAATTTGATCCCCTTATCGTATCGCCGCATCGCCGTAGATCGCGTGGACGGCGCTTTGAAGAGGCGACAACAGGGGAGCGTGTGCCGGAGGGATATTATCTGCTCGGCAGCTTGCGCGATATTGTAGACGGTTAGTATCACCGCAACAGATTTTTAGAATGGACGCATTATTTAGGCTGCTTATCGAGCCAGATGGGATGTTCGCGCGCAGAGAGTTGGTACATCTTCGGGCGGGATTGCGCACATTGTATGCGGTGATCGTGGTATCCTTTGGTTGCACTGTAGTTGTACCCGGTGTCGTAGCTTGGACGGTAGGAGGCTAATACGACCAACCCAACCGCCGGAAGTGTTCGAGGAATGGCGCACATATCAGTTCTCGGATCACTTTCCAATGTGGGTTCGACTCCGGACCGACGATAGTTCTGAATATTTGGAAAAGCTGAGGAAAACGAAAAACACTAAAAACAAAGTAGAAATATAATGAGCTTCTTACAGATCGCCAGTTGGAATATTGAACACTTGTCGGGGAAACCGCGTGCGGACAGGCGCCAAAGTGCATATGCCTTAGCAGATCATATCGAAATGGGGGGAATCGATGTGCTTGCGCTGCAAGAAGTGTATTTGACGCCTGCGGATGAGGAGGTGCGGATGTTTGAAAATGCACCGCCGGTTGCATCGAGGGCGGTGTCAGCTCGGAGGAATTCTGATCTGGATATCGTCTGCTACTTGCTGGAGGAACATCTCGATACGGAGTGGCGTTATTTGATTCTGGAGAATCGAAGCGCGGGGGATAAGACCCAACTATGTGCGGTGATGTGGAACACGAGTCGGTTAGATCTTGAAAAAACGGTGCCGCTGCCAGTTGCCCACCGCGTTGACAATCTGTCACTTTGGGACCGCAGGCCTCATGTGTTGCTATTCACGACAAAGATTGAAGTCTGGCATAGGTCGGATTCGGGCGATTGGACCCGCCAAGCTGCTACGCGTCGCCTGTCACTTGTGCCACTGCATATGAAGTCCAACTACGGTGGGGTAACGGTGAACAGGAAGGTTCGCGCCAGTGAGGCAATCACCCTCTGCGAGGCTCTTATTAAGGTCCGAGACCAAATTGATCCCAGCATCATTCTAATTGGAGACACCAACATTCTGAAGAATGATGAACCGGCCATTGAGACGTTCGTGAACAACGGGTTTGTGGATCTGAACAACAATGACGGTTCTACCTACTGGAGCCGGGAGTTTGGAGAATCTCCCTTTGACCGAGTATTTGTAGCAGCCGGTCGCAAAGAGTTCAAGTATAGCCGCCAGTATGTTTTACGTTCGTCCGATCTTGAGCAGCATGACCGGTTCCTCTCGGACCATTACATGATCAAGGTTAGTGTTAAGGACTATGTGGATGACGCAGATCCTAGGACATGAGGCTTCCGGCAAGTTACCTTGCGGCAATTACGAGCACGAACTTAAATCCGAAAAGTTTTGACCGGGAAATCTTAAAACGCAAATTAATAGATGACTATGTGTGAATCCAATAACAGCGTCGAACGCAACAGCCTCTGGATGCTTATCACGGGAGGTGTCTTCGGAGTGATAACGCTTCTTTTCTTTATGGCTGTGGTTCTCATGTCGATTTATGGTCGCGAAGTTCCTTCCGGATCAAGGTTTCTCGTTGTGATAGTCATGTCCTTTGGCGTCGCGCTTGCCAGCGGGTTTATCGGAGGACATGTGGCGGGGCAGCTGACCTCTGCCACCAGCAATAAGCCTTTCCCCGGAGTGTGGAAAGTTACAGTCGGCGGGGGCATCGCCGCTTTTTTCATCGCGCTGGCGCTCGGCTCTTATCTGTATGTCAGGGAGAAGCCCGATAGCAGCGAGGGAGAACGTAATGTTGATAGCATTAGAAATTCTATAAATAACACGATTGCGGATTTTAACCGGATCTCCGAGGAGGGGGAGAAGCCCCGAAGAAGGGTGTTGAGTGAAGCTCCAATCTTTGCGACTCTGCTATCAAGCATCGATGAGGGAGATTTGCGCGCCGAATGGCGTATCATGAAGTACGAGTATGCGGGAATTGCGTATACGATGGCCGCGTACTGTGCTCCGGCGTCGCAGAAGTCCGAATATGCCGAGAAGGCTCTTTCTTCCCTTAATGCGGGAATTGCTATTATCGAAGGAATGAAGGCGGGCAAAGAAAAGAGCGACACGTCCAAGTCACGGCTGTTCCAGTGGCTTTCGGGGGAGACAAACCGCATTCGGTTTTATAAGTCGTTATGTGAAGTCGTAGAGCAAGAGTCTAAGGGGGGGCAAGATTACAGTAGGGCCGTCGCGACAATGAGGTCGGTGGATCCTGTTTACCTGGCCGAATATGTACACGACCTGGAAAATGACATTTATCTAAAGAGGATCTGGAGCGACGTTAAAGATCTTCTCGATTGGCATGCCACGACGGAAAAGCGCGATCAAAGCAAGGCTGTAGATGGGTTGCATCAGGATGAGGCGAACCTCAGGGACAATGAAGTTCGCGACTTCCAGGAGGCCATAGCGTCAATCAGGAAAACCCTATCAAGCGTATCCGATAATGCTGACACCAATCGGCCGTTGATGTTGGTTTCTCAGGAATCTCAGGATAACCTCGTAATCCTCTTGGATCCGCAAAAGTCTTCAGTATCCGAATCACTCAGTATCGGGAGACGGGGACCAGTCGAATTTCCTGCAGGAGGTGGTGGTCCGTCAGCCTATTCAACAGACTATGCCCCGCCACTATTTCCTTCCGGCGGGGATGGGCCTCCGGTGAAAGTCGATTGATGGGACAATTGCTGTCGCCATAGCTGGCGTGTAACGGAATTGTGCTCTGGGAGTCCGGCGAAGCAGAGGAAAGGTTGAAGTACTGGGCGACAATTTTGAACTGTTTGGGGGCAGCGGGGAATAGCCTGGGGTTATGCGAAGTCTCCGGGCGAAATGGACTTGTTCATCGGGTGGATGCCCGGACTTGCAATGGGAAAAGATTTATTGTCGAGGCGGAATCCCTGACTACTGCGATGACGGAGCTCGAAATTTCCCTGCGGCGGCATGGAAAGCGCGAGGAGAAGTGACGCACCGCGAAGCGGTTGACTTTCAGGTTTCTGGCGGGCAGTACGGGACGCATCATGAAGGGAGTTTGTCTCGGGATCGCTTTGGCATTCATTCTTGCCGGTTGGACGCGTGCTTTGGGCATCGATAGCGATGCGGCGTATATCGGCGCGGTGGAGGATGTTATCCGAGAATACCATATCGGCTACGCGTGCAGCGGGTCGGAATGGGCGGAAGAAAGCCTGTCTTTGAAGGCAGAAGGGTTGCTGGCTATCGAAGAGCAGGCAGGGCCAGGGGTGAAGGGTAGTTTGCGGGAGTGTGTTGCTGCCGCCGCGTTCATGGATGTGACGGCATTGGAGATTCTGGATGCCAGGACACACCCATTCTCGGGGAAGAAGATCTCCCCGGTGGAGGGCTTGCCCAAGTTGAAGGTGCGGTTGTTCAAGCTGGCAACGCTCAAACCCACGAATCCGGAAAAGGTGATGAACAATCTCCTCGCTAGCCGGACGATGGGTTGGACCATGCTGGGAAGGTTTCGGGGGGCTATGGGCCCACATGAAACGTGGGAGCGTGCTGCCGGGTTAAGTGGCGAGAAACTTGAGCGCACCGATCCTTCTTGGGCGTTTTTGGAGGGGCAGGCCACTGTTCCTGCGGCTAGTGATGCGTTCGGTGCAGTTGCGGAAAAAGCGGACGTGATTGAAGGCGGGGTGTTGGACTTGCGCGGGAGGGATGCGGTCAAGATCGAGGTGCGGGCTTTGGCGAAGCGAACTTCCGCAAAGTTTCGCCTTCAGATGGACGATGACGCCCACATTGACCTGAATGCCAGCTCGGGAGTGGTTTCCGCCTACTGGGCCGGCCGACCGGCATGGGCTTGGGCGGGAGACAAGGCAGGTCGTATGCCGACGCGCGGGACGATCAAGCTGCCCACGAGCCTACAGCAGAGTTTGGTAGTTCGCTGGCAGAAGATACCTCGATTTGACGAGGTGAATGTTCCAGCGAATGCGGTGATTACGATCTGGAAGGGTGACGCAGAAAAAATGCCTTCGATCGGGAAGGCGGATTTTGTAATAGGGGGGTGAGGGCGGTTAGGCCGAGTGAGACTGTTGATTGTAGGAGCTGAATGACGTCTCCAGCGAGGCATTAGTCGATAAGCGGGTTCCACAGTTTGGGGAAACCGAACTCCTTGAAGTCTTTGGTGTTCATAGTCGCGAACTCGGTGACGCCGCTGAGTTTGAGGTTCAGGGCGAGACGGGCGTCGATGATTCGGCGAAAGGCAAATTTCGGGTGGGCGGCGTGCCGCCAGAGCTCCTCGCGAATTTCGGGCGAAGCGTCGAGGATCTGCCAGTTAGGATTTGACCTGAGTGCGTCACAATAGTGAACAGCTTCTTTCGATCCGAGAGGGCTTCGCATGATTGCCGGATTGCGCAGGCACATATAGAGTTCAATCAGCACGAGCTCGGACAGACCGAAGGCGGTGTTGGCGCCGTGTTCCTTGAAGAAGCTGATGGCGCGGGAGCAGAGGCTGGAATCCTTGTTCGCAGCATGAACGAAGATGTTGGTATCGGCAGAGATCATCGATGGCGTTCCTCGATCCTGGCCGCTTCGGCATGGAAGTTCTCGGGAGGGGCGATGAAATCACCTCCGAGGTCGAGGGGGCGGGGAAATTCCCAGCGAGTGGCGAGGGCACGCTCAGGAAAGCGGTCCACGTAGAGTTCGCTGGCCCGTCTGATTACTTCAGCCAGCGTCCAGTCATGCTCCTTCGCCAAGCGCTTGAGGCGGGCATAAAGAGGATCTGGAAGTTGAATCTGAGTTCGGGTCATACATCAATCATACATGACTGTAAGTTTGATGTCAACTGCTAAAGCGCGTCGCAATGCGGCCAAATTGAGGCGATGGACTTTGACTGTTTTTCCCGCAGGCTTATCCGAAGATGGCGAAATCTGCGAGTAGGAAAGCGGTCAGGAATAGGCGTGTTTGTTCCCATTTTTGGACGGTACATCAACTTCGCCGACAGTGAAGGTGGGCGGAGTTTCTTGGTGATACAGGGGAGCGGTAGGCAAGCCCGGTTAGGGGTGGTACGGGTGTGGCATGGATGGTTGCGGACAGATTCATGCTCACGCGGGATTCTCAAGATTCAGAGTTGCGGGGGACTTGGATACAGAAGGTCGGGGAGACAGAACAGCGCGTCTCGCCGCGTCCGTATGTTGTGCCGCGAAACGGTTCTGCGGTTCTCCCTCTTTCGGGCTCGGGTCTGGTCGTCTTTTATGCCAAAGACGCTCTATGTCGGATGAATTCGGATGGGACAGATTTTGCGGAAGTGGCGGGGCCTGTCCGTCCTCCTGTATCGGCCGTTCCGATCGGGGAGTGGCAGAAGCATTAACAGCACTCGACCGCGCCCCGGCCGATCTCGTCTTGATGCGCGCCCCAGCCCCACATCATGACTTTGGCCCGACGACCTTCAACGGCAAATAGATCGTACGTGGCTTCGGGGTTGTCACGTCGACACGAACCGACCCCCGAACCGGCCTCTCGACATTCAGCGGCCAAACAACCACTCGAAATCGCTTGCCCGGCTCGACTTCCTCCAATCTGGACGCAAAACCCTTGCTCAGTGAATGGCACCCTTCAACGCGAACATCGGAATCCACCACCACCAACGTGAAACTCTGCTCGCCCTCCGAACCACCGACGTCCCAGATCAACTCCGATGGCGAAAAATCGACCGCGTCGGGAATTTTCACCCGCAGCATCAAGACATCTGGAGGCGCATCCCCTGTTCGAACCAATATCGATTTCTCCTGACTCCCCGTCCGATTCCCAAACACAAAAACCACTGACAACTCGCCCTTCTCGTCCGGCTGATAGATCTTCTTGGCCAACTCGGCAGTTGCGCAGCCACAGGACGTCGAAACCTTCGAAATCTCCACCGGTTGCGCCGAAGTATTGGTAAAAACATACCTCACCTCCACATTTTTGGACTTGGGAGCGGCCTCCACAGAAATCGTCCGATCCTCCCACTGAAGCTCCCCCGCAAAAAGCAATCTCGACCCGCTCGCAATCACCAAAAGCAGGACAATGACATACAACCGAGGACGCTTCATACTCGCGCCACAATGACCAGTTGTTGCTACTTCCGCAACACCATCCGAAACCGACGTCGTTCTCCAGGGAGCGCACGTGGCTTGCGTGTCCAATCCGGCGGCCCATCGGATCGTTTGCCCCGAAACGGGGCAAGAACAAGCGCCCATTTTCGGCCGCGCACCATCTTTCGGAACGCAAAAACTCGGAATGCCCTCCTCCGACAGCACGTCGTTCGAAAATCCTGTTGGCAAAGCCCCCGCCAATCGTCGTGAACTTTTATCATTGCTCAGGACCCATCAAATCGGCCGTCAAGATGGAAACTAGGGGGTCCATTCGGCAACCCATGAGACGCAGCGGCAATGAGATTGACTTCGAGATAGAGCAATCATAGCCTCTGCAAGCTTGTTCAAACACCTTCCATTCTTGTTGGAGAAGGCAGGAAGGTTTTTTCCTGTTCTCATTGTTTGTTGTCTGACATCCGCCTCTGCGAAACCAATTTTCGAGCAGAGGACGCGAGATCAGGCTGGCAGTGTTAAAGCGAATTCGGGGTTTGTCGGCCATATGATCGTTGCATCGGATGCCAATGAGATTCTCAAGAGGGGGGACGTTGAGCTTTTTGATGTGAGGTCTAACGATGAATTCAACGCGCGTCGAATTCCTGGAGCCATCAACTTGCCGTTGTCAGCAATCGAAAGTCTTGCCGAAACAAACGCCAAACAGATTCTGTTGTGCGGTTCCGGCCTTGACGACGCAAAGATCATGGGGGAGTTGGAG
Organism: Terrimicrobiaceae bacterium; assembly: GCA_041752695.1. Lineage (GTDB taxonomy): Bacteria > Verrucomicrobiota > Verrucomicrobiia > Chthoniobacterales > Terrimicrobiaceae > CALCJD01. The sequence continues at coordinate 12,388 of JBGSVZ010000073.1, read as the reverse complement.
CGTCTCAACGGAAAACGCGCGAGGCCAATTATGCTGCTTCGAGGTGGGGTGAGGAATTGGATTCAATGGGGAGGGGACACCGTTGGATATCGAGCAGATCGCATGCTGGAGTCGGCGATAGTGGTTGGATCTGTCACGCATATTACGGACTGCACGAAAGTCATTCTCGTTGATGAAGACGAGGAGTTCACACCAATAGAGGTGGCTGCACTCAAAGACTGTAAAATTTTGAAAAAATCGAGGTTCCAATACGGACTCCGTAAGATTGTGCGCGAGATTGACGGTGGCGCTGTTGTGGTGATGACGCACGACGGCAGGAACTACTCCGATCTGCAATTTGAATATCGCCCAGGCGTTGCGTTGTTTTGCTTCGATGGCGGATATCGAAAATATCTGGATTTCCAGATCTCAGCTAACGGCGACGTCAATCCTAAAAAGGTGGCAATTATGTCACGTGTGATGGATGGACCTGGTGGACTCAATCGGGGTATCGGAGGACGTTGCGTTCCATGTGATCGTTTGTCGTCAAGGTAAGTAGGTAGTTCCAGTTAAATAAGGTATAAGCATTTATGAGCAAGATCATTTCATTTTTTGAAGTAGCAGTCATTGCGAGCTTGGTTGCAAGCCCTGCGATGGCCTTCGATTCAGGTAGCAACGGTTCGTTTGGTCCGTTGAACTTAGCTTCTGGTGACAGGCAGATCGTCATTCCGCCAGATGGAATCCTGCACTGCACAACAATCAATATTCCATCCCAGCGGACCCTTTCCTTCATCAAGAATGCAGACAATACGCCCGTCTACCTTCTGGCAACTGGTGATGTGACGATCTCGGGAACCATTGATCTCAGTGGACAAAGCCCAATTGGGAAGCGAGGTGGTGCATCAGGGCCGGGGGGATTCGATGGCGGTCAGGGAGGGCCAAATCCTGGTGATGGATTCGGGCCCGGTGGGGGCAAAGGCGGCTATGTGACTTCGGGTCCACCGACTGGGCAGTTCATTCGAGGTGGAGGTGGGTTTGGAACAGCTAGCACTCGCGCAACGACCGGAGGGGCAGTTTATGGAAATTCTCTATTGATTCCGCTCACTGGCGGGTCTGGAGGAGGGGGTGGAAATCATCCAGACGCAAGTTCCCAACATGGAGGCGGTGGGGGCGGTGGGGCTATTTTAATCGCATCGAATACAAAGATTGTGTTCTCTTGGTCTGGATATTACATATCTGCCTATGGAGGATCCGCTGTAACTGGACATGGCGGGGGAAGCGGAGGCGCAGTGAGGCTTGTTGCGCCGGAGGTTTCAGGAAACGCAGGGATCGGCGTAGGTGGGCAGCAGGAAGGCGGTTTCGGAAGAATCCGTGTGGATGCGCTTATCAATTCGCTGAATATCGTTGGTAGCGACTCACCATTCGCGACTTTCGGTTCAAACTTGGTCGTCTTCCCTCCAAATTCGCCCGAAATTCGCATCACCCAAGCAGCAGGGAGAACGGTTCCCTTGACGCAAACCGACCCGGTGTTTGTCTTGCTACCGCCCGGAACGCCGGCCACACAGACCATCCAAGTGCAGGTCAAAAACTTTAACGAAATTGTCCCGCTCACAGCGGTTGTGACGCCTGAAGCTGGAGCAAGAAGCACCTATAACTTCCAGATCGACAACACGACGGGCGCAGCGACTTCTGGAACCGTGGATGTCCAGATTCCCGCAGGAGTCTCCACTCGCCTTGATGTTTGGACGCGTTGAGCGGACCCAAACCTCTCATCATTTTCGGCAATGCGTTTCCACCGAACAGCTTGGCTTGTTCTTGTCCTTCTTGCGGTCCTCCTGCCAGTCTCAGGCAAGGCGGCGGATCGTGACGGCGATGGGTATTCGGATGATGCCGAGCTGTTGGTGGGGTCGAATCCAGATAATCCTAACAGTCGCCCGATCGGATTTGTTCGCAGTGCTCCGCGTGTGGACACGCTGCGGTTGGTGACAGGTGCTGCGGGAACCGAGGCAGGCGCGGTATTTGCCCGGCCTCAAGTGAACGTCCTGCGAATGGGAGCGGGGGAGGACGGCTCAGGGACTGGTTCCGTCTTTGCCCGACCTCAAGTAAACGTGCTCCGCATGGGTGCCGGAGTGCAAAGTGGTTATGCCTCAGTTATCGGAAAGCCAACCGCGTATTTCAAGAGAAGCGACGCGGATTTTGAAACGAGCCTGGAGCCATTCATCGCATACAGCCGTTCATCTTCGGAAGACTGGAGTTTGGCGACGGTTCTTGGCCAGGGCGGAGCTTTCGTTGATAACGTTGGTGGCGGCAGCCCGGCGGACGATTGGCTGATCAGCCCGGTGAGAACAGTCGCGGCAGGCGAGAAGATTATCGTTAATTTCGACTATTTCCAGCAGGGCACCGACGATGTCCGCGAAGGCAATGGCACGGCCACCACATCTTTGCGGGTGCTGGTCTCGACAAACTACACTTCAGGCGATCCGTCGGGGGCGACTTGGACCGATGTGACACCAACCGGCCTGGAAAGCCTCGCCAGCGGTGTATGGCATCCCTCCAGAGAAGCAAACATCTTGGGCGTGTCCGGCACGAATGTCAGAATTGCCTTTCGCTACCGGTCATCGGGCTCGACCTCTGGTCAGGCCCGGACGATCGGGATCGATAATATCTACATTCTGGATAGTTTTTTCCAGCCACCAGCCATTCTCACCTTCGAGGCCGATGGTGTTGAGATTAGCGATGGGCAGCACCTCGTCACCGAACCATTTCTTGAGGTAACCGCGAGCAATTTTTCGCTTGCTGGTAAAGCCCAGTTCTTGTTTCGCAGGGTTGGTGACGCCAATTACACGGTGATTGGAGAGGATACGGATTTTTCTGATGGAGCAGGTCTTTTATGGCGCTTATCCGGCATTCCCGACGGCGACTATCAGTTGGCGGCCAGGCTTTGGAGCGGCCCGAATTATTCGGAGAAAATGAACACCGTGAAAGTCTTGTATTCCGACACGACAGGTCCTGTTCTCAGTGACTGGAAATGGGACAATAACGTTTTTAGCAACGGGTTGGTGGTCGGAGGATCGGGGGTGGTCCGTGTTGCGGCCAATGATGGCGCTGGAGTCAGCAGAGTGGATTTCTACACTCGGCCTTCTAGCGGCGGAGAAGAAAGACTCTTTGGGAGCGATGCCAGCGGTGATGATGGCTACACTGCATTCTGGGATGCGAATCAGACCACGGCGGATGGTAATTTCGTAATCCTTGCCAAAGCTTACGATTCTCTTGGCAATTTAAGTTTGGATTCGAGGACGGTGAGCTTGATTCTGGCACGCCCGCCGCCACCTGAAATCACCAGCCCGGTCAACGGATTGGTGACTAGACAATCTAACGTTACGCTTTTGGGGACTGGGTTGGGAAATTCGATCTTAGCAGTTTACCAAACTGGCAGAATCGAACCCTATTTGGTGACCACTCGTCCGGACGGGAGTTTCAGTCGGACGCTGTCGTTGCGAGAGGGTATTAATACCCTTGAGGTTGCGAACCGCAATCGCGGAGGCGAAAGCGATCGGGTCGGCATTTCGGTTACATTGGACAGTTCCACACCTGGCGTCCCGCTACGTTTGACAGCTACCCCGCAAAGCGGAGGTGTCATTAGGTTGGGTTGGAGTAGGCCTTCGGGAAGCGTTTCGGGCTACTACGTCTATCGTGCCACGTCACCCTTTGAGTCACAAGCTGGCGCTACGCGATTGACTGGCGAAATTTTCAAAGAAACACTCTACGACGATACGCCTGCCGCAGACGACCGCTACTATTATGCCGTCAGCACTGTGAATGTCGCAGGTGTGGAAGGCGCGTTGTCAAATGTCGTTTCGGCCGTTCGCGATACGAGTAGTCCCAAGGTTCTCGATGCCCGATACTCTAGCAGCGGGAAGTTTGATCCGGTGAGTGGACGTTTTGGTGTCGGATCGGTTCAGGTGTATTTGGAACTTAGTGAGCCGGTTCAGGCGAGTCCGTTCTTTTCGGTCACTCCTGCGGGAGGGAATCCGTTGGTCGTCTCATTAGAAAAGTTCGATTCGGTTAACTATCTGGGAAGTTTTCAAATTGCTGCTGGAACTCCTACTGGCGTTGCCGTTGCGACGGTCGCGATGCGCGATTTGGCTGGCAATCGCGGATCGGAGATCATCAGCGGAACCTCGATTACCATAGATACCGCACCGCCCAACGTGATTGCGCTGGAGGTGCTTCCGGGCGCTTCCATCAAAAACGATCCGAACGCTCCTGCAGTCGTCACGATTCGGGCGACAATGGATTCAAAGTTGAAGGAAGGAACGGTTCCACAGTTTTCCTACACATTGTCCAACACCGCTCTGACGCCGGTGAGCATTTCCGGATTCACAGTGGATGCGGAAGATCCCATGGTTTGGACCGGCAGCTTTGCCCTTCCCGCCACTGCCGGGCAAACAACCGAAAAACTCCATCTGCTTTTTAGCGCCAGTGACGATCTGGATAATGCTGGCGGGGTGATTGTGCCGGAGCATGATTTTGAGATCTATCAGGGGGATCTGCCGGGGCTAGACTCGCCAATCGGATTGACTGCGAAAGGCGTCCCGGCGGGGAAGATTGCGCTCGAGTGGAAGAGTGTCGAAGGGGCGGCAGATTACGAGATTTACAGAAAAAGCGCTTCGGGGCCTCAATTCGCCGTTGTCGGCACCAGTGGAGGTGCTTTGTCATACCTCGATCTTCCCGAAACCGACGGTGCTTATGAATATGCAGTGGGCGCGGTCAGAAGCGATCAGGGACTGACTTCGGTAAGTGAACGGAGCAATACAGCAAACGCGATTTCAGACCGGGTTGCTCCTGATTCGCCATCGAACCTCCAGCTGCAATTGATCGGACGGGGAATTCAGGCAACCTGGTTGCCTCCGAATGGGCTCCTGATAACGGATCGATTCGTGGTCTACCGGGAGAATCCTGCCGGAACGGAACAACAGGTTGCCGGGAGCGATATCGACAAATTGATTGCCATCGACTCCAAGCCTGATCTGTCCCATCCATACTATCGAGTTGCGACGCTGGATTCTGTCGGAAACGAGTCAACTCCGACGGCCAGAGTGTATTTGAATGCCGCACTTTTGCCGGTCCAGGATTTGAATGTGATCTATCCAGTTGGGGATTTTCCGACGATCACCTGGACGAGTGCTTCCAGCACAGTCGCAGGTTATTGGGTTTACCAAGGTGTGCCGCCACAACAGTCGAAGCTGAATGGAGGGAAGCTTGTTGCAGGCAATTCGTATCTTGATACCGGCTACAACCCGCAAGGCGACAGAACTTATACGGTTGTCTCCGTTGACCAGAATGGTGTCGAGAGTCCTGGGCACTCCATCGTTCTCCCCCGGATTAGCGCCTTATCCTCGTCCGGAAATCTGATCCGTCGGGGAGAAATGAACCGGCTGTTGTTTGATGTGAGAAATGATTCAGACAAGCCGGTTGACAACGCGCACGTCAGTCTGACGATTTCCGGTAATTCATTCATATCTGGTTCGTTCTCTCTTCTAGCCGGGGCGACGAAACAGGTTGGAGTGGTAGTTCCAGGCAGTGCGGTTTCCTCGGCTAACTCGGCGGCGGTGACCCGGGATTTGGTGATCGTTCCGAATCCAGGAGAGAAAGTCCTGATTCGAAGATTCGAGCAGATCGCAGTCGTGGATGGCGGCTTGCAACTGGATTTGATCCCCGGGGATTTCCAGGTTGGTGGATTCGGCAGTGCAAAGTTTAGGCTCGTAAATACTTCGGCGGAACCCATCGAGATCATCACCGCCACCGGTCGCGGCGCTCAAGCATCGCCCGATGTGAGGTTTACGCTTTTGGATTCGGGTGGCAATGAAATCGCGACTCAGGCATTCAAGTCAACGACTGGGCTTGAGGTCGTGTCTCTGCAGAATGGCGACAGCGTGGTAAGGCTACCGGCCGGCTATGAGTATTTTTCGCCTGACACCCAGATCAGCATCCCGAGCGGAGTTTCGACGAGCCTTCAGTTGCTTCTCGATATTGACAGGGTTTTCTATCATCGTGGTGAGGCCGACGAAGTCGTACTCACCGGTCTCTCCGCACGGACGGACGTTGTGGCTGGCCTGACTTCGTATTACGGAGAAATTACCTCGATCAGCCCCGCGGTCTCCAACGGAAACCAAGACGTGGTGATTTCGGGCCGTGCTGTCGCCAGAGAAAGCGGGGAAGCAAAGCCGGATGCTCGTTTGATTCTTCATCTTGTGAAGGATGGGTTTGATCGGGCATTCGATGTCATTACTGACGCAAATGGAGCTTTCTCATATACTTTCCGGCCCTTTGAAGCCGAAGCCGGAGGGACCTATTATGCAAGAGCTGTCCACCCAAATACATCTAACCGGAACTCACAGGCGAGTTTCGTAATTCAAAAGCTCTTGGTATCCCCGAATTCTGGAAATCTCCGCTCTGCTTGGAATCAGGCGCAGACGATTACCGTGACCGCAACAACGAGCGAGGGACTTTCGCTCAACCACGTTCGTCTTGTCTATCTTGCTGAAGATCAGGCTGATGGAGTTTTTCCTGTAGGAATCACGGTCGAGCCGATTCTGTCGGCTGATGTACTCGGACCGAAAGCATCGGCACCGCTTTCGGCAAAGATTACGGCTGTAGAGTCGCCGACATCCACCGGAAGTATCGTCTTGCGGGTAGTGAGTGACGAAAGCGGCGCCAATGGCTGGCAAAAAATCAAGATCGATTATGAGTTTGGTGCCGGGAGTCCAAGCCTAACGGCTTCCCCGGGATTCGTGAATACCGGTGTCAATCCGGCATCAAGCGTGACTGAATCGGTGCTGGTTCGAAATGTTGGTCTCGCGACGGCCAAGACTCTCAACTTCAAACTCCTGAACTTGGATGGTTCGGATGCACCGCAATGGGCCTCCGTCACCTCAGGCGGTGCCCCGGATCTGATTGTCGGTGGCGAAATGTCGGTCGATGTGCTTCTTCAGCCTAATTCGACCGTTGCGCCAGGCGATTATTTTTTCATCTTGCGCGGTCAATCCGAGAATGGAGCGGATTTCGATGTCAGCGTCCATGCAGCCGTTACGGAGTCTGGAGAGGGTGGCGTCGCGTTCAAGGTTCGGGATGCCTTCTCGGGAACGGTCAACAGCGAGGGGGATCTTGTGGAGGGGGTCAACGGAGCACGAATCGAACTCCAGAATGAGAAGGTTCTTTCTATCCAGCAGAGTGTTTTGACTGATTCGAAGGGGAAAGTTACAGTCACTGGTCTCCCGTCAGGCTCTTACACTTATCGGGTGAATAGCGACAAGCACCTGACTTCTTCCGGGCGCTTTTGGATTCGACCCGGAACTACGGTCGATCAGGCGGTAGCCCTCCAATACAGTCCGATAACGGTCGAGTGGGAGGTCGTTCCGATCACGATCAAGGATCATTACAGTTTGGTGTTGAACACCACTTTCGAGACGAACGTTCCTGCTCCAGTCGTGGTTCTTGATCCGCCGGTGATCAATTTGCCGCGGATGGCAAAGGGGGAGGTGCTCACGGGTTCGTTCACAGCCACAAATCACGGTCTGATTCGTGCAGACAATTTGAATATTGGGGTGCCTAACAGCGATTCGACCTTTCGCTATGAATTCTTGTCCGGGATACCGAGCAGCCTTGGAGCAGGAGAGTCGGTGACAGTCGCCTATCGGGTTACGGCGCTCAAAGACTTTGGAAAGACTTCCCGGACCCAAGCCGTGGCCCCATCGCCTATAGCGGAAGCTTCATTCTCCCGTTCATCTGCTGACTCTGCCTCCCCTGTCGATCCAAGTGCAGACGAAGTTGGAGAGTGTGTGGATACTTTCCAGTTGGTGCCAGTCACCTTTTCATTCATTTGCTTTAATGGTCTGGAGTTCGACGCCACGGTTCTGCTGCCCTTCTTTGGGTCGTATGGAGATTGCAGCGATGACCCCGGAGAGGCGGTGGACTGGACTTCGAATTCGGGCGGCGGTTCTTCAACTGGCTCAGTTGGTGCCAACTACAATTGGTTGATACCAATTGGAGCTGCTTTGGGAGAATTTTGGGGGCAATTCCCAACCCCACCCCGAGAGACGGGAGGCGGAGAAGAGGGCCGTCCAGAATACACGCCCCAGCCTCAGCCCGACCCTCTCTGCTACCCCGTGCTTAAATATGGCTCGCCATTGTTCACGTTTGGTGTGCCCAGAGAGTTCCTCACGGATGTTGGTTGCTCAGTGAATACGATGAACCGGCAATTCGAGGACGACATCGTGGATATGTCCGTGCGAGTGCCTGGGCATAGTGGAGTCTCAGTGGATGTTGGCAGGCAGGCGAGGGAGGGAGAATGGCTGTTCTTCCCAAAGATGAAGTTTGTGACGGATGAACAGACGAACGATGAAACCTACCTTGAAGTGGAGTGGCAGGATTTCCGGTTTTTCCAGGCTGACCACCATCGCAAGAAATTCCGTAGTGGGACCACGGCAGTAGAGATCAACTATGATGATCCAATACAGCACGCAAAGCTGACATTCCTTGATAACCGGTGGATCACGTTTGACGAGAACGGGAATATTCGTGCGGAAGGACGCAACGGGGTGACCTACTATACGGCCGATTACGACAGCTCCGGGCGTCGCACACAGGTGAGACAGGGCGCGGCCATACTGCTTCGCTACGAGTGGCAGGGTGACTTGCTGTCGGCTGTGGAGGACCGTGAACAGAACCGGGTAGAATACACCTACACTGCCGGCTGGCTCACTAAGGTTGTCGGACCCGATGAAGCGGAGACAAGATACGAATACGACACCTATAAGCGGCTGGTGAAAATCACTGATTCCACCGGGAAGTCACATTCGATCGCTTATCGGACCAATTCGTTCGATGCGTCGGCGCTTGCGGCCGGAGCATCAGTGGACGCGGAAGTGATGTCCGTCCTCGATCAGGATGGACGTGGAAGCTACTTCGAGTTCGGCTTCAATTCCGATTCGGGTGATCGATATGGAATGACTAGATCCACCGACGGGGTCGTGGATGAAAAGTGGTTTTACGAGGATGGGGCGCTCAGGGAATGGAAGCGAAATGGCAATCTCGTTAAACGAGTCAACAAGATCGTCAATGAGACCACGGTGGAGAGCGAAGAGTTCTACACGTTCTCTTTCAGCGGGAGTTACTTCAACGGGAGATCGAGGGTCACGGTTTTCATTACTGTCACAATTCCGTATCCGGCGGCGATCTGGAGGGCTCAAACGCTCGAAATTACCGATGGTAGTGAGAATACCTGGACGGAGGACTACAACGCATTGGGACAGCTAGAGACGGTGATCAATCCGGATGGATCCTCCCGGGAGAATGAATATGATCAGGACACTCATTTGTTGGTGAGTTCAATCGACGAGAATCTCGTTGAGGCGACTTATTCATACGATGATCTGAGAAAGAATCTATCGGAAGAGATCGTCGCGGCGGGAACTCCTGTGGAGCATCATGTTAAGCGGACCTATGATGCCCAGGACCGCCCGCTATCGATCACTTGGAAGGGAGATGCGCAGACGCCTGACAAAATCACACGCTTTGAATACGACACGGCGGGAGAGCTGAAAAAACTCATCAATCCGCTGGGGGATGAGCACCAGATTTTGACCCGCAGTACTTCCGGGGATGTGCTGACTCAGCGAGATGCCCGTAATGACGAGTGGGCGTTCTCTTACGACAAGCGCCATCGTGTCGAGACAACCACCGATCCTGAGAACAAGGTCACACAGTTTGAGTTTGATGCGTTCAATAACGTCACCGGCATCACCGCACCCTCCTTGCGGAAGGTCACGCTGGATTACGACATCAACAACAGTCTGGTTAAGACGACCGATTCGGGAGGGAACGTTAACCGCAACGAATATGACGCCGATGGCCGGCTCGCGAAATCCATCGATGCCTCGGGGAAATCGATTTTCTACGAGTATGACTCACTGGGCAGGACTTCAGTCGTGCGAGACGCCGTCGGAAATGAGACGATTTACCACTACGATCCCGCAAAGGCCGAAGGTGTTCCCGTCAGCATCACCTTCCCGACATTCACGCGCAGCATCCAATACAACGAGCGCAAGCAGGTCACGGAATCCGTGGATACCTTGCCGGGCGGGCAAACGGTCACCACCCGAAACACCTACTCCCCCACGGGAGCCTTGTTGTCCATGGTGGACGGCGAAGGCCGGAGCACGGTCTATGAACGGGATGAACTGGATCGAACGACTTCGATCACGCGTGAAGGCTCCGGCACATCTTATCTGGCCTACGATGTTCAGGACAATGTGATTTCCTTCACGAACCCGAACGGGAAGATCTGGCGCTATCGCTATGATGCGGCTGGTCAGTTGAAGGAGGAAGAGACGCCACTCGGCAAGATCACCGGATTTGAATATGATGAGGTCGGCAACCTTGTGACGATCACCCGTCCCGATGGTTCCGAGGTCAAACGGACTTTCGACAGCCAGCACCGGGTTCTGACCGTAAAACAATTCGCTGTCGGAGCGGCAACTCCTCATAAGTCGGTCAGCTACACCCACGATGATGACGGGCGCGTCACCGGTTACTCCGATGGGGTGACCACTGCAACGTATGTTTACGATGGTGCCGGGAGGATGACCTCTGAGACGGTCGAATACGGGGCATTTTCCACCACGAACTCCTACGAATACAATGCCAATGGGACTCTGGCTTCCTACACGTCTCCCGCAGGCACGGTGAGCAGATACGCTTACGATGCTGCGAATCGGCCACTAGGAATGAGTGTGGCGGGAGTGGGAGAGTTTAGCGTCAATGGCTATCTGGTCAATGCAGTGACCAAAATGACTTTGCCTGGTGGAACCACCCAGAACTTTACCAGAGACGCCTACTTCAGGCCGACCAGAATTCAGTCCGCCGATTCCCGGGACAATGGATTGCTGGATTTGAATCTGGGATACAGTCCCTTGGGAAATGTCACCACTCGCAATGACGGCTCGGGCGCAAGAACGTTGGCATACGATGCGGCACGCCGGCTGACGCAAGGCATCTCTTCAAGCTACACTTACGACAGCAACAGCAACCGGCTAACCGATTCCGCAGCGGGTGCGGGCATCTGGCAGTATGATGACGATGACAGGCTGCTTGATGATGGGAGGAACAGCTACGTTTACGACAACAACGGAGCGTTGACGACCAAGACCACTCCTTTGGGCTCATGGAACTACAGCTATGATGAAGAAGGACGATTGGTTCAGGTGACCAAGGGATCGGATGACATCAGCTACTACTATGCTCCGAACGGGCGTCGCTTGTCGAAGACGATCAATGGCGTCACCACTTACTACGCTTATTCAGCGCTGGGACTCTGCGCAGAGTATAACGCGGGAGGTGGTCTCATTCGGGAATACGGGTATTCACCAGTCGCGGGTGGTGGTGCGGCACCTGCCTACGTAAAATCTTCCGGAGGGTTGTATTTTTACCACAGTGACCAGATTGGAACGCCGTTGTTGCTCACCGACGCGGGTGGAAACGTGGTGTGGAAGGCAGTTTACGACGATTTCGGGAAGGCGAATGTCAGTGTCAATACCGTTGAAAATAACTTCCGTTTCCCCGGCCAGTATTTTGATGCCGAAACGGGCCTGCATTATAACCAAAACCGCTACTACGATCCCGAGAACGGTCGCTACCTGTCGAAAGATCCAATTCGGGACGGAGATAATTTCTACGCTTATGCAGGGAGCAATCCGTTGGCATTCACTGATCCTGAAGGATTAAGGGCGGTCCATGAAGTTCTCGGGTTGGCTGGAATGATTCCTGTTTTTGGGGTCATTCCTGACCTACTGGACGCTGCTTTTTATGCGCTTCAGGGAGATTTTGGGAATGCAGCTTGGTCGCTTGGCTTCGCCATTCCATTTATCGGAGATGCTGCCCGTGGTGCAAAATATGTTGGTAAATATGGTGACGATGTAATAGACTTAGCGGATTCTGGGAGGAAGGGGTTGGCTCGATCAGGAGAAATATCCGCTGACAGCGCTTATCGTCTTCTGACTAAAAACGGTTTTAGTCCAGATAAGGCGAGGGACTACATTGACTCGTTCGACGGACCATTGACTGCGAGAATTGTGGAGAAGGGGGAAGATTTTTTGCGCTACACGGATCGAGCAACGAGCACAGGAAACTTCCTAACGAAGAAACAGTTCGACGCGCCTAGCTCCGCAGTTGATGGGTTGTATCTAAGGCCATATGGTAACAACGCATCTCTAAGGAAACGCTGATTTAATCGGCAGTCGGGATTGCCAAAGGAGAGGGAAAAAGGCAAAAGAGGGAATGGAAAGCCAACTGAGCTTCGCGGTGAACGAGTTCCGCGGGAAAAAGAAGCAAACGAAGCGTGAAAAGTTCC
>JBGSVZ010000072.1:0-22698 GCA_041752695.1 Terrimicrobiaceae bacterium | reverse complement strand
ATTCTCGACTGCTGCCACCCGTAGGTGTCTGGACCGTGTCTCAGTTCCAGTGTGGCTGGTCGTCCTCTCAGACCAGCTACCCGTCATAGCCATGGTGGGCCGTTACCCCGCCATCTAGCTGATAGGCCGCGAGCTCATCAGAAAGCGCATTGCTGCTTTGGCTTCAGAAGGATGTCATCCTTAGCCACATGCGGTATTAATTCGCCTTTCGGCGAGCTATCCCCCACTTTCCGGTAGATTGCTCACGTGTTACGCACCCGTGCGCCACTAAACAAAATTTGTATTACTACAAACTTTGTCTCGTTCGACTTGCATGTCTTATCCACGCCGCCAGCGTTCGTTCTGAGCCAGAATCAAACTCTCCGTGGAAAGTTTATCCCACTGCTAAGGTGGGAAAGTTCCGGCATTCATTATTCTGACCTCCTGTGAGACAGGAGGTCAGGAATGGCCGTTAAATTTCAAATTTCGAAATCAACGAAGAACGCACAATCCAACATTTGCTGAATGTGTTTCTTGCTGTATAAAACGTTCTGAATTTTGCCATGCCGGCAAACCAGAATCAGGCTATCAAAAATCAACTGCTCGGACTTTCGTCTGAGACTTTGCCCCTCTCGATCTTTTATCGAGCGGGATTGTCAGAATATCGGACTGTTTGGATTCGTCAACCGTTTTTCAAAAGAATTTTTGAAATTTTGTTGAGGATTCATATTCGCCAAAACTTGGGGTCTTAAGCGAACCATCGGTGAATTGCTTCGACCGACGCCAGTGAGAACATTCCCCTTGCAGCCCAGTGGCTGCGCGGGACGTGAAAAGTATAACAAGATTCTCAGAGGTCAATAGCTTTCCGCGATTTTTTTCATTTTTCGGGAGATACTCGGGATGTCGAGATTCGTCGTTGATCGGTTGATGACCCGCTGGCCCTGATAAATAGAGGGTTCGCGCGTCTGCGAGGTTCATCAGGCGAGCCCTCTATCCGGGCGACTTTTTTTTGGGATCACGCCATTCTTGAGGTGTTTTTGGCCTATTGATTGCGCCGGAGTCCGCCTCAAAGAGTAACATTGCCGCGAATGGTTTCCGACAGGGGCAAAGAGGTCATGTCGCGGTCTTTTTCAGCAGCACTCGTCAGACCGGACCTCGGTTGCGGGGCTTGCCACGCACCGGCCAATGCCCACCAACACAGGAGCGGCGGGTGGAACAGGCTTTCCGCAGGGCCGTGGCATCCGCCGCCAAGACCGCCCCATAGGGATGGAAAAAGTGACAGGCAAAAGTTGATTTTCCTCCGCAGGTCGCTTGAAGAGCCCGGCGGGCACTCTTTGGTTCGCTGGCCGGGGACCGCCATCTTCAAAAGATGATCGAGTCAATGAATTCAGGCCCTGCCAGGAATCCGCACCGTCAATGCGCACCAATGATATGCCTCCTTCACCCGCGAAGGCGCATAAACAAAAGGGCCGCGCGGTTGCGCGGCCCTGTCTGCCCTTGATCAGAGGTGCTGATTTTTAAGCAAACCACTCGGTGTGGAAAAACTCCCCCGCCGGCTTGTCGATCCGCTCGTAGGTGTGGGCGCCGAAGTAATCGCGCTGGGCCTGGAGCAAGTTGGCGGGGAGACGCGCCGTGCGGTAGCTGTCGAAATAGCTCAACGCCGCACTGAAGGCTGGCGCGGCCACGCCGAATTCGATCGCGGTCTGCACTCCCTTGCGCCAGTTCGCCTGGGTGCGCAGAAGAATATCCGAGAAGAAGGGATCGAGAACGAGGTTCTTTAATCCGGGATTCTGGCGGTAGGCGTCGGTGATGCGATTGAGGAATCGGGCACGAATGATGCATCCCCCCCGCCAGATGCTGGCGATGTCTTCAAAGTTCAGACCCCAACCGTAAAGTTCACCGGCCTTGCCAAGCTGCACCATGCCTTGCGCGTAGCTGATGATCTTACTGGCGTAGAGAGCGTCGCGGACGGCATTGATCAGCTCCTGCCGGTCACCACAGAAGGTAGCGGGGGATGGGCCCGTCAGCACGGCACTGGCGGCCACACGCTCGTCTTTAATGGACGACAGGATTCGCGCCTCGACCGCGCTGCCGATCACAGAAAGGGGGACGCCCATTTCCGTGGCATGACCGACCGTCCACTTCCCGGTGCCCTTTTGTCCGGCTTTATCGAGGATGAGATCGACGATGGGCGTGCCCGTCTCAGGGTCGTTTTTGGTGAAAATATTCTTCGTGATCTCAATGAGGAAGCTATCCAACTCACCCTGGTTCCATTCGGAGAAGATTTCATGAAACTCCGCGGCCGTAGGATTGATGGTCGCCTTCAAGATGGCATAGGCCTCGCAGATCAACTGCATGTCGCCATACTCGATGCCGTTGTGCACCATTTTCACGTAGTGGCCGGCTCCATCCGGGCCCATGTGCCGACAGCACGGCTCCCCTTCCGCCACAGCGGCGATTTTGGTGTAAATGGGGGCGAGCGCCTCCCAGCCTTCCTTCGAGCCTCCCGGCATGATGGACGGTCCCTTCAGGGCGCCTTCCTCCCCTCCGCTTACTCCGACGCCAAAAAAATGGATGCCCTTTTCTTTGAGGGCTTTCTCGCGGCGTTGGGTGTCGGTCCACAGAGAATTGCCGCCATCGATAATCACATCGCCGGGCTCAAGGAGCGGGACGAGCTGTTCGATCACGGCATCAACGGGTGCTCCAGCCTTAACCATGATCTGGGCCCGGCGGGGTTTCGCAAGCGACTGAACAAATTCCTCCAAGGTTTTGGTGGCAACAATGTTTTTGCCCTTGGCACGGTTGGCGGCAAACTTCTCCGTGACCGAGGTGGTGCGGTTAAACACACTGACGCGAAAGCCCTTGCTTTCCATGTTGAGAACGAGATTCTCGCCCATGACGGCGAGTCCAATAAGTCCGATGTCGCTTTGGCTCATGTAGTGATTGATTGAAGTGATAAGCCGTCCAAAATAGCTGCCGAGGCGGAAATTACGCAATGGACATCTTTCGCAAATGAACCTCCCGAACAAACTCACCCTGTTGCGGCTCGTGCTGACTGCATTTTTCGTGATTTGCCTATCCGTCGCGTTTCCCGGCCACCTCACCGCGGCGCTGGCTTTGTTCCTGGTGGCCTCGCTGACCGATTATCTCGACGGCGAGATCGCCCGGCGCTGGAATCTGATCACGGACTTTGGAAAGTTGATGGATCCCCTGGCGGACAAGGTCCTCACGGCTTCGGCCTTTATTTGCCTGATTCCTTATCAGGTCATTCCAGCCTGGGCGGTCATCACCATCATCAGCCGTGAATTCCTCATCACGGGACTACGGCTCCTGGCCAGTTCGAAAAATATCGTTCTGCCGGCGGAAAAACTCGGAAAGCACAAGACGGCCTGGCAGATGATCACAATCGTTTATTTTCTCGGGCTCTTGGCCTGGCAAGCGCCCGCCGTCGGCGGACTTGCCCTGTCGCCAACCTGGACTTGGACGGGCCATGCCCTAGTCACGATCACTGTCGCCCTGACCATTTTCTCCGGCCTGGCTTATTTCTGGAAAAACCGCAACTTGCTCGCTTCCGCGTGATCTCGCGGCGAACAAAAAGGAGACAGATAGGTAGGAAAGAACTGCAGTTGTCTTCCGGATCCGTGCCCATCCGTGGTTCGAACGGGATCCCCTAACCTGGAGCCCTGCGTCAAAATAGTACGGTGCCCACCGCGTAAGGAGCCCTACCGGGTCGAGCCCTTACCAGAAACTCTGCTCGACGGTGACAGAATCCCCGGGCTGAAGACGAGGGTCTTTGGAGGGATCCTTCTGGATCTCCAACACATTGTACATCGTCGACTTACCCTCCCGGGACAGCCAGACTTTTTTCCGGTTTGCGTATTCCGTGAATCCCCCCGCCGCGTTGATTGCACCCGTGAGCGTCAGATCCGGCGTGAAACCGACCCGCTGCGGGGCCTTGACATCACCCCCGATGTTCACAAAACGGGCTTGGTTTGGAATGTTAACGGTAATGGTGGGATTTGTGTAAATCTGCTGGCTTCGATAAGCTCCCTCAATGGCATTCTGCAGATCGCCTTGGGTCACATTGGCCGCCTTGATCTTGCCGATGTGCGGCATGTTGACAAAACCCGATCCATCGACCTGATACTGGCCGGAGACTTGGGAAATTTCCTCTGGTGGCACGCCCCCAAGACGAATTTCAATCTGGTCGCCCGCCCGCAGAACGGCGTCCTGCGCCACCGCTGCGCCGCACATCATCCCAAAGAACAAAACTGCCAGGGTTTTCATCAGTAGCTCTCCTCGTTTTTGTCGTCGTCTTTGGTATGGACGACCGTCACAGCCTTTTTCTGGCCCTTCTTGGGCTCCCGGTTCGGCTTTTGGTAATAATAATTGTAGTAGCTCGTGTAATACTCGTAGTGCTGATCGTGGCGCACATCCACATTGTTGAGCACCACACCGAGGATATTCCCCCCCACGTTGAGAATGGCCTGTTTCACGCGTTGAAGCATGGCCCTCGGGAACCGGCGATGCTGCACGACAATGATGGTGAGATCGATGGCACTAGAAAGAACCGAAGCGTCGCTCACCCCGAGGATTGGCGGTGAGTCGAAGAAAATAATATCGAAGCGGCCTTTCACCTCTTCGATAAACTCCACCATCCGCTGGGAATTCAAGATGCCGACGGCATCCGCGGGAATACGTCCGCTCGGCAGGAGGAAGAGGTTGTCCACCTTCGTCTGCAAAACCACTTCCTCAAGTTCGATGTCCGTCGTGAGGTAGTCGGTGAGACCCACATCGTTGGAGACTCCAAAAATCCGATACTGGGAAGGGCGGCGCAGATCGGCGTCCACAATCAGCGTGCTGTATCCGCCTTGGGCGAACGTGAAAGCGATGTTCGCCATCGTGGTCGATTTGCCCTCGCCCGTGCCGCCGCTGACGATGGTAATTGTGCTCGCCTCAGGGTTCTTGCGGTTGAACTCGATGTTTGTCCGCATGATCCGGTAGGCCTCCGCATCCGGGTTGTCCGGTGGCTCGTTGATCAGCAGTGAAATATTCTTGGGAATCACCGCAAGCACCGGCACTTGAAGGAAACTTTCGACGTCCTCCATCGTCTTCACACTGGTGTCCAGATACTCGATGAAGAAAGCCAGGCCGACGCCGAAGACGAGACCGACGACGACACCCAGGGCAATGTTAAGGGCCACTTTAGGTCGGGATGGGCCGCCTGCAGGCTCGGCTTTTTCCCAGATCACGGAGGGGCTTTTTGGCATCTTGACCTCTACCAGCTCGGTGCTGAGTTTCATTTCCGATGCTTCAAGAAGTCTTTTTGCCTGAATGTAATTATTCTTGGCCTCGAAGTAGGCGGCAGACTCTGTCTTGGAAGAAAGTTGCTCCGTTTTGGTATCGGCCAGATTCGCGTTGAGCTTCTTGAGGCCTTCCTCCGCGATCTTGAGATTGACTTCGAGGGCCTTGCGCAGCGCGATCACCTGATCGGCCAACTGCTTCTGCATGACCGCCTTTTTTGCCTGCAACGATTTAACCGTTGGGTGATTTATGCCCAGCCCAGACTGCAGGAGGCGGGCCTCTTCGGACGTGGCCTCCTGAAATTGCGGCCGCACCTGCTGGATGGTGGGATCGTTGATCTCCAATGTCTCCAGCGATTGCATGATCTGGCTATCGGTCATTTGCGAGACCTGCTCATGTTTCGCCCGAAGAGAGGCCACCCGAAGTTCTTCAGAGTTCACCTGCGAATCAACAGCCTGGACCGCCGCGCCTGTGATGCTCGCCGATTCCTCCATGCCATCCGGATTGAGATCAATGATTCCCTTCTCGGTCCGAATTGCCGCTGCAGCTTGTTTGAGTTCTTGAACTTTGGTCCTCTGCTTCGCGACTTCCGTCTCCAAACTCGACAGCGACTTCGAGACCCATTCTTGCTGTTCGGAGATCCTGCGCCGCTGATATTCCTCACCGATGGTATTGGCAATTTCCGCCGCTTCCTTCGGGTTTGTGCTATAGACGGCAATCTGGATCAACTCCGTGTTGCGAATTTCCCGCATGTCCAGCATCCCACGCAGCTTGAAATAAGCTGTTTCCTTCGAAGGGAGCCCCCACCGCTGCTGCAAGCCCAGAGTCTCCACCACCGGGTAGAGCATTTCCTTATTCTGGATGATCGCGAACTGGGTCGAGATGAACCGTGGATCCAAACCCTGCGCGCCGTTCTGGCCGAACACCGTGATGGCCGTATCGTTTTGCCGGAGCTGCATGGTCACAGTCGATCCATACTGCCGCGGCATGAGGTACGTGATGACCGAGGCGGTAATCACGACCAAGAGGAAAACCAGGATAATGAGCGGCATCCGGACACGCAGCACGCGCCAGTAGTCTAAAAAATGCAGCTTCGCCTCGCCACTGTCAGTATTCATAGGGTGGATGAGCTTAAGATACCCTGTGGGAGGGCACCGTCAACCCTGGCAAAAGATCCATTCGGAGTTGCGGACGGCTGCCAGACTAAAAGGTGAAGTTGGCACCGGCAAAGACAACACTCCGGTTGTACTCACGTCCGGTAATCTCCGGCGCAATGTCGATGGTAAATTGATAACCTGCGGACAGGCTCACCCACCGATTGACCCGGAAATTCAACCCGACAGAAAAATCGACGATATTTTCCACGAACTCAGGAATCACATTGGCCTGATCGTAATAATTGCACTGGTAGTTCATGGCGAAAGTCGCCCCGAGGCGAGGCGTGATCCCGTGAGTCACCACCAAGCCAGTGCGGAAAGTCTGGCGCTGCGTCACATTGTTAAGACCGGAGGCCTCTGTGCCGTAGCGCATGTTCCAAGCCACGCTCGTCGCCTTGCCGACAGCGTAAGTGAGTGTGCTTTCCATGTAGGGACCGACGTAGACCGAAGTTCCATCTACCGGATTATCATTGAAATTCACCTGGGCACCCACCCGGACATTCCAGAAAAATCGCGGGTTGAACACCTGATCAAAACCAACGAGGAAAAAATTGCTGAGCTGATTGAGGTCCGCATCGAAATAAACTACGGGATTGATCCGATATTCAGCCACCAAGGTGGTTTTGGGTTTCCACAGCCAGCGAATGGATTGTCCGACCGTCTGATCGACACGACCCTGATTGTCATTGAGACTCTCGTCCGCGTAATAAAAGACGGTGAAGTTGTAGCTCGTGACCGTTGAGATAATCTCCGTCCATTGGTATGCAGCCGTGAACGTGTTGCTGGAATAAAAATAGTCACCGTCTTGGCGATTGGTGCCACCGATGATGGTCAGATCGGGCTGGGCCAGATAGGCCGTGCTGGTGGAAGCAGTCAAAGTGAGGCGTGGCGTGGCCAGATAGGTGGCGCTCAGGCCCCATACCCAATTGAAGTCCAACTCATCGCCAGGTCGCTGGTAGTATTGCGTAATGCCTCCACTCAGGCTGGTCGAGAGCCGCAGCCTCGAACCGCCGAAAGCATACGAGATTCCGGCCGCGTAGTTGGTGTAAAAACTACTGATCGGATCATCCGAAGTCGTGAAAACGTTGCTGTCCCAGCCCTGGCGGACCGAGAACGTGAGAGTGAACGGTTTCCGCGAGAAAACCCCGAAGCCTCCCCCGGACTCCTCCGAGGTTGTGATTCCCGTTTCGTTACCTCCGACATCGTCAGAAAAACCCGCAGGCACGGGCGCGGTATAAAACGAGACCTGAGCCAACGAGAGGGAGGGCATCGCGAAGATCAACCCTGCCGCTGCGCCGACGAGAAAATTCCACCTGCTTCGATTGCACGGTTCCATATCCGCGCTTTGTAGCGATTTACCGAGCGAAGGCAACATATTCGTTTTGCCCTGACGAACAGGTAAGGAAATATCTGATGCCCACCTGGCCCTAGGGTGGGAGACGGAGCGGCCTCATCAGCTCTAGGCTGCCCTGCTCCCTGCCATCAGATCCTACTGACCCAAGATCAAAAGCTTTTTTGCCATCATCGCAGCACTTCTCCCGGAATCGAGACTCCCCGGCAGCGTGGCGGCAACCAGATAGGCTTGTCTGGCTTCCCGCCACTGGCCCCTGTCTGCCAGGAAGTCCCCGCATCGTTCATACCCTCGTCCCAAAATTGGGGCACGCAGGATGGATTCGACAACCGCTCTCTCAGCCTCGCGGCTGCGCCCTTCCAACCATCGAGCCTCACCAAGCAAGAGAAAATTCCGCCCTTCCATGGCACAGTCCTCGACACAGAGGGCAAACTGTTCGCCCGCCCGACGTGCCCACTCCCTGCGGCCCGGCCCCTCTCCGCGGGCCATCGCCGCAGTCAGGTAAACTTCGCCGAGGGTTTGGTTGAGGCGGCTGTGCCTCCCCAGACGAAGCCCTGCCTCGGCAAAAATTTTCGCCTCATTGAGGTTTCCCCGTAACTTGGAGTTCTCCGCCTCCAGCCAGAAATATTCCGGCCCGGCCGCCCTCAGGCTCAACGCGATTAACCAGACCGCGCAGCCCGCGCAAACGAGACAGGCCAGCCGCCGGAAGAAGGCGCGGCCCCGCGCGGAGGGAGTGATACCCGCAACCCCGGGATTGGCCAGCATGCCCAGAAAAGCGGAAGCGAGGAGCGCGTTGGCCGGGATCTGCATATTAAAATCAAAGACGGAATGAACAACAAAAACGGCGAGACACGCCAGCGCGCCAATCAGAAGAGCCGCCGCATGGCTTTGCGGGCGGGAATGCACCGCCATCCGCCTCTGCAGCACTTCCCGCAGACTGCGGAGGCCCTCGACCCCATGGACCCAGACCACCCCCAGAAGAAGAACCACGGCCGGGAACCCGAAATCTGTCAGCAATTGCATCCAATCGTTATGGACGTACACATCGTCGTTGAAGGACGTCATCGCCCGATACGCCCGGCCAAAGTAGAGAAACGTTCCCGCACCGGTTCCGAGGAGCGGAGCAATCTGCGCCTGGCGAAGAGCCGCCTCGAAGACGGATGGACGGTAGGTGTCACTCACCAACTCCACGAATCGCTGCTGCACCACGAAATTGTTTTTAAAGAGCAGGAATCCGACGCTCGCGACAACAACGGTCGCCGCCGCCAGGACCAAAATGCTCACCAACCGCCGATTCCGGGCACCCAGCGCCAAAGCGAGGGCACTCAACAGCAAAAAAACGGTGAGCCCCGCCCCCAGCCCCAGCATTCCTCCGCGGCTCAATGTCACCACGGACCCCGCGAAACTCGCCAATGCCACATACAGGCAAAGGATTTTCACCTTCAGCCCCCAGCGGCCCCAACATGTCAGCGAGAGTGCCATCAGGCCTGCCGTATTGAGAAACCACACGAGATGGTTGCCGTTTAGATAGGTGCCGCGTCCCCGCAAATTCACCACATGACCGGTCAGATTTGCTTTCGGGGCATACCAGATTCGCAATTGCTCCGACTGCCAGGGAAACAAAGTTCCCGCCTCCATCCGCGCAAACTGCAAGCCCGCGAGGGACGCCTGGATTGCCGCCGCCAGAAACAGCACGCAGACAAACGCCAGACGGTGGTAGGGATTGGTGACCAACAGACCGAAGATCAAGTACATGACCAGGCAGCCAACCACGAGGCGCAGATACCCGGCAGCCAGCCACGCGTCCGGAGATTCCATCGTGCGCCAGATCAGCCAGCCGGCAAAAGCCATCACCGACACCACACAGGGAATCGAGGGGGCCGGAACGTTGCGCCAAACGATCGCCACCAACGCCAGGGCACCAGCCACCGCCAACAGCAGGAGCGCCGGCAACGCAAAGACCGGCCGCATCGCCCCGCCGTAAAGCGCCTGCGCCGAAATCACGGCAACAGCACAGAGAACGGCGATCAGGTAACGCATTGAGCGGAAGGGAAAAGTGGAAAGCGGAAAGTGGAAAGCTAAAATCCCGCGGCGGAGCCGCCGTCCAGCATCTTAGCTTCTTCAGCCCACGACCCTCGACTATTTTTCAGTTCATTTTGAATTGAATATTCGCAACTGCCACTTCATCCTCTTCCTCTCATGGAATTCCCCGTGGAAAATACGGCTGCCGCACGCGAGGAACTTGAGCGCGAACTGGTGGCGATTTTTTCGGATCTGGCCGACCTCTTCGGCAATCCGCCCTCTCACGGCGCGATCTACGGCGTGCTTTTCGCTTCCGAGACTGCCCTCTCCATGGAAGAAATCGTCGGCCGCCTCGCCATCAGCAAGGGATCAGCCAGCCAGGGACTGCGGCACCTGGAAGAATTTGGTGCCATTTCCCGGACCCGCGAGGAGGGCGACCGCAGCCACAAATACACGGCGCGCCTCGAGCTAAAACCCCTCCTCGGGGGATTCCTCCGCACCCGCCTGGTCCCCCGCCTCTCCGCCAATGCGGACCGTCTTTCCCGGCTCGCATCTCTTCTTCCCGCGCTGCCAGCCACCAGCCGCCCCACCGCGCAGGTGCGTTTGCAGCGCATCACGAAATGGCACAAACGTGCCTCCACCTTCCTGCCGCTCGCTGAAAAGCTCCTGCAGGGAGATTAAACCTCCGCCCCGTGCGGAACCGCAGACATCTCGAACTTCGCCAAGTGGTTTCCTTTTTTACAGGAATGACCAAGGGCGGCAGCATGTCTGGTGGATGTCGAGAGACGAGTGACCAAGGACGAGGGCATGAAAAGACCTCCCACTCTCGACGCTCGACCTCCTCGACCCTGAACCAATGAATACCCACTTCGACTACCTTATCGTCGGCGCCGGATACGCCGGGGCCGTGCTGGCGGAGCGCCTGGCGTCTCAATCGGGCAAGACCTGCCTCGTCATTGACCGCCGAGACCACATCGGCGGCAACTCGCACGATTATTACGACGCCGCGGGCGTCCTGCTCCACAAATACGGTCCCCACTACTTCCGCTCAAACTCCGAGCGCATTGTCGAATACCTCAGCCAGTTTACGGAATGGCACCCGGTCGACTACAAGATCCTCTGTCACGTGGACGGCCAGTTCTGGCAGTTTCCCATCAACCTCAACACCTTTGAGCAACTCATCGGCCGGCCCTCCACCACAGAGGAAATGGAAGCCACGCTGGCCGAGTGGCGCATCGAGATCGAAAAACCGGCCAACTCCGAGGAAGTCATCATCTCCCAGGTCGGCTGGAAGCTCTATGAGATGTTCTTCAAAAACTACACGCGCAAGCAGTGGAAGCGCGACCCGAAGGATCTCGACGCCTCCGTCTGCGGACGCATCCCGATCCGCACCAACCGCGATGACCGTTACCTCGCCGAAAAATTCCAAGCCCTACCGAAGCACGGCTACACCGCGATGTTCGAGAAAATCCTCGATCACCCGAACATCACCGTCCGCCTCAACACCGCCTTCGATCCGGCAACGAGGCAGCCGGTCGCGCTGCAAACTCCGAACTTCGAACGCCGAACTCCGAACTCCGAAAGCCCCCCCACTTCGGTGGTCCCATCTCCCATCTCCGATCTCCCATCTTCGATCTCCTACGGCCACCTCATCTACACGGGGATGATCGACGAGTTTTACGATTTCCGTTTCGGCCCCCTGCCCTATCGTTCCCTGCGATTCGAGCCCGAGACCCTTGAACAGGATTTCTACCAACCGGCCATGCAGGTGAACTACCCAAACGACCACGACTTCACCCGCATCGTGGAAATCAAACACGCCACCGGTCAGCAAATTCCCGCCACGACCATCGTGCGCGAATACCCGGAGGATTTCGGTCCCGGCAAAGAGCCCTACTATCCCATCCCAGCCCCCGATGCGAAGGTCATCTACGACCAATACGCCGCCCTCTCCGCCCAGGAGGAGAACGTCAGCTTCGTCGGACGCCTCGCCACCTACCGCTATTATAACATGGACCAGGTCGTGGGAATGGCGCTGGCCGAATTCGAACGAATTCGGCAAAAAGCGGAGATGCTGAAACGCTGAAAGCCTGAAAAAAACCGTCTGAATCCATTTTGGGTGCAGAACAATCTCTTCCTGCACCAAAGGTGCATCCTTCCACAGCCCAGGGCAACGCCCTGGGAACTTCATCCCTAATGAGAATAGGGCTGAAAGCCCGTAATAGCTCGATACACGAGTAGATATAGCAGGCCTTCAGCCCTCGCCGCTGCAACGATCCAAATCCCAGGGCGTTGCCCTGGGCTATTGAATCCTGCGCCTTCAGCGCTCCCAGAAATTTGTCCTGCACCGCCTCCCGCGTATTTCCTTTCATTTTCATCTTTCATTTTCATCGCTCCCTGTTTCAGCCTTTCAGCCTTGACCACTACAAACTGTGAATCCCCTTCGACGTTGAAAGTTGAAAGTTCAGCGTTGAGCGTTCGGCCCGAAGGGCCGTGCCTCTCCGTCGTCATGCCCGTTTACAACGAGGCCTCGACCGTTGGTGAAGTCATCGCCATCGTCCTCGCCCAGCCCTGTGTGGCGGAATTGATCTGCGTCAACGACTGTTCGTCGGACGGGTCCGGGGCGGTTCTCGACAAACTCGCCGCGGCCGATCCCCGCATCCGCGCCTTCCATCACGACGTCAACAAAGGCAAGGGTGCCGCTCTCCGTACCGGCATCTCCAAAGCCACCGCACCACTCATCATCATCCAGGATGCTGATCTGGAATACGATCCGTCGGAATACCCGCGGATCATCCGGCCGATCCTGCAGAATCACGCCGACGTTGTTTTTGGCTCCCGCTTCATCGGCTCCGAGGAACATCGCGTCCTTTATTTCTGGCACTCCGTGGGCAACACCTTCCTCACCCTCCTGTCGAATATGTTCACCAACCTGAACCTCACCGACATGGAGACGTGCTACAAAGCCTTCCGCCGCGAGATTCTCCAATCAATCACCATCGAAGAACCCCGATTCGGCTTCGAGCCCGAGATCACCGCCAAAGTCTCCCGGCTCGGCGTGCGCATCTACGAGGTCGCGATTTCCTACCACGGCCGCACCTACGCCGAGGGCAAAAAGATCGGCTGGAAGGATGGCTTCAGCGCCCTGCGGTGCATTTTGAAGTATAATTTGCAGAAATAGGTCGAGTGCCGAGCGTCGAGGGTCGAGAGCCTCTCGCCCCTCATCCGCGCTCGACTCTCGGCCCCACTCGACTCTCGACGCCTTCGTCCCTCCACATCATGAATAATCGCAGAGCATTTCGGTTTGAAAATTTGGAAGTCTGGCAGAAGGCGCGTGTGCTCAACCGCAGGGTTTACGCGGTAAGCCGCAAGTTTCCAGAGCAGGAAAGATTCGCTCTCACCTCTCAAATTCGGCGGGCATCGATTTCGATCAGTTACAACATTGCCGAAGGGTTAGGCCGAAATTCCGATACGGATTTCGCGCACTTTCTGGAGATTGCGTACCGCTCCCTCATGGAGACCATTTCTCAGCTATTTCTCGCTCTCGATGAAAGCTACATCACGGAATCCGAATTCGAAGAGATCCTCTCGGAAGCCGATATTCTCGCGGCCCAGCTCGTAGCCTTTTCCAAATCTTTGGGCCGAACCCCACGCATCAACGTCCCACAAAAAAGCCGCCAATAAGGTCGAGGGACGAGCGTCGAGGGACGAGAGCCCCTCGACTTTCGACCCACTCGACTCTCGACCACCTCGACCCTCGACCAACTCCTAAAACAGCCTACCCTACCCTTCGATTTCTCCGCCTTCGCACCCCGGCCCTCGACCCTCGACCTCTCCCTCGTCCCTCGACTCCCGACTCTTGACCCGCTCCCGCGCCATCTCCACGTACTCCGCCCTTTTCTCGATGCCCACCCAGTTCCGTCCTTGTTCCTCACAGCACACAGCCGTCGTTCCACTGCCCAGAAAGGGATCCAGCACCGCGTCACCGGGGCGGGTGCTGCAGGCCACCAAATGATGAATCAGCGCGACGGGCTTCTGCGAGGGATGGCCGGCCTTTTCCGAAGTCGTTCCTTTTAAGGACGGCACCCGCAGGATATTCGTGGCAAACTTGCCTTTGCGCAGATGCGCCTCCCTCGCCGCCAGATCCTTATAACGATTGTCACGCAGGTACGTCTGAATGGTTTTTTCGTCATACGGAATCCGCACCGCGTCCTTGTCAAAATACGGTTTCGCGTCCGCATCCTGCCGCAAAACCAGCACCATCTCATACTGCGGCGTGAAGGAATCCCGGCGTTCGTTATACCCGACCGCCCGGTCCCAGATCAGCATGTCGTGAAATTGCATCTCCTTCGCCAGCATCGAACACATATGCAGCCAGACATGCTCGCGTTTGCCGAGCTGGCCGAAGATGAACATCAAGCCATCGGGCCGCAACACCCGCCGGCAAGCCCTTACCCACGCCAGCGTCCAGTCCAGATATTCGTCCGCCGA
The DNA here is from genome assembly GCA_041752695.1 of Terrimicrobiaceae bacterium. Classification (GTDB taxonomy): domain Bacteria; phylum Verrucomicrobiota; class Verrucomicrobiia; order Chthoniobacterales; family Terrimicrobiaceae; genus CALCJD01. The sequence continues at coordinate 8,394 of JBGSVZ010000072.1, read as the reverse complement.
CGCCCATGCCATGTCCCATTCGTGTTCCAAGAGCACCTGGAAATAGGGCGGGTCAGCAATGATGGCCTGGAAACCTCCCTCCTCAAGCCGGGCCAGCGCCTCCAAAGAATCGCCCTCCACGATCTTCCCGCGTCCCACCTTCACCTCACGACACTTGTCCGCACTCGACATGGGCGGAGAGTAGATGAGTCGAGCGACGACCGTCGAGCGGCGAGGGGCCAAAACTGTAGGCCGCACTGCCGGGGCGGCATCTTCCCCCACTGGCACGTTCCACTTTCCTCTTTTCAGCTTTCCAGCATTTCCGCTTTCAGCTTTTCCCTATCTCCCTCCGTTCCCTTTGCCTTCGGCCATCTCCGCCAGGCTACGGTTGTTTTCTCCTGTGAAAAAATCTCCCTCCACTTTCACTTTCCTATTTCGATGTTCAGCGTTCAAAGTTGAGCCTTGAACGTTTGGCGTTTTAATCACTCCCCCTCGACCCTCGACCAAAATTTCCGCTTTCAGCATTTCCGCTTTCAGCTTTTTCTTTTCCCCGCCTCCCAGCCCCTTTGTTTCCTTCGTTATCTTCTGTAAAACCATGAAAACCGCACTCATCACCGGGATCACCGGCCAGGATGGCTCCTACCTCACCGAACAACTCCTCGCCAAGGGTTACGCCGTCCACGGCATGATCCGACGCGCCAGTTCCTTCAACACCGGCCGCATCGATCACCTGTTTAACGACCCTTCCATCTACGGCGAAAAACTGTTTCTCCACCACGGCGACCTCACCGATTCCAGCAATCTCAACCGCCTGCTGGAAAAGATCGCGCCCGACGAGATCTACAACCTCGGAGCTCAAAGCCACGTCAAAGTTTCCTTCGAAGTCCCGGAATACACCGCCGAAGTGGACGGGATGGGAACCCTGCGTTTCCTCGATGCCATCAAGGATGTCAGCCTGAAGAAAAACACCCGCTTTTACCAGGCCTCCACCAGCGAACTCTACGGCCTCGTCCAGGAAGTCCCGCAGACGGAGAAGACCCCGTTTTACCCACGCTCCCCCTACGCCGTGGCCAAACTTTACGCGTTCTGGATCGTGGTGAACTACCGCGAAGCTTACGGGCTGCACGCCTCCAACGGCATCCTTTTCAACCACGAATCCCCCCGCCGCGGCGAAACGTTCGTTACGCGCAAAATCACCCGCGCCGCCACCCGGATCAAACTCGGCATGCAGCAGGACCTCGTAATGGGCAACATCGACTCCAAACGCGACTGGGGATTTGCCCCCGATTATACCGATGCCATGTGGCGCATTCTCCAGCAGGACGAACCGGACGACTATGTGTGCGCCACCAACGAAACCCATACCGTCCGCGAATTTATCGACCGCACCTTCCGCCACCTCGGGATGGAACTCGCCTTCGAGGGCGAGGGCGTCGATGAAGTCGGACGGGAAAAATGCACCGGTCGCATCCTCCTGCGCATTAGTCCGGAATATTTCCGCCCCACCGAAGTGGACCTCCTCATCGGCGACTACAAAAAATCGAAGGAGAAATTCGGGTGGGAACCCACCGTGCGCTTCGAAGAACTCGTCCGCATCATGACCGACGCCGACCTCGCCCTCGCGGAGAAAGAAAAAAGAAACGGCTGAACACCCGCGTGTTAGCGCAACCGTTCAATGGGACAAGTCGAATGTGTCGCCGGGCAGGCAACCGTAGTGGCGAAGCTAGGGAGAACACCCGCGTGTTAGCGCAATCGTTCAATGGGACAAGTCGAATGTGTCGCCGGGCAGGCAACCGTAGTGGCGAAGCCAGGGAGAACACCCGCGCGTTAGCGCTATCGTTTAATGGGGCAGGTCGAATGTGAAAACCAGCGCGCAAGCGCGTCTCCTTGATGGCAAACTCGAATGTTTGGTGCGGGAGCACAAAACCAGCGCGTAAGCGCGTCTCCTTGATGGCAACTCGAATGTTTGGTGCGGGAGCAAAACCGGGACGCAGCCGAATGGAAGTCGCGGGAGCGACGGACATAGCCTGCCGCAGGCAGCCCGAAGGGTTTGCAGCCGGGCGGGCGGGAAAGCAACCGAAGCGGAGCAGACCTGCGCCGTCGAAGTCAGCGCTCGCACACAGCACGCCAAAAACCCAATTAGTGGATCGCGCGCAGACCAATCAACCTAGATTCGGGAGGAAGTGACCACGGATTTCACAGCCGAGCGAAGCGAGACAGCCTGCCGCAGGCAGTCGGAGGTGAATGAAATGAAGCAAATGGACACGGATAAGAATCTGGAAACAATCGAGTTATAATTTGATCGCATGCGTCCATGAGACTCACCCGGTGAGTAGTTTACTCGGACTTCCTATCATCCTCATTATCCGTGGTTTCCGTGCCGCAACGACGGCCAAGCTCTCAAATCCGTGGTTCTCATTTCCGTTTTTAGGATCAATATTTGACACACATTGACAATCTTTGTACTGTGCGACCATGCATGTTTCTCTCACACCCGAGTTAGAAAAATCGGTGAAAGCCAAAGTGAACTCAGGTCTCTATAACAATGCCAGTGAGGTGATTCGGGAGGCGCTGCGGGAATCTCTAAAGAGGGAGCAAGAGAACGAATGGCTGAAGCGCGAAGCGGCCATCGGCTTTGCGCAGCTGGAGACGCTGGCTATCACCCGGGTGACTTCCGAGGACCAATTCCAGGCTCTCATTCGGGCCACTCCGTGAAGTTGGATCTCACCGATGCCGCAGTGAAGGATTTGCGGGAGATTCGGGAATACACTCTACAGAACTGGGGTGAACGGCAGGAGGATCTCTATCTGAAAGCCATGTGGAAACGCTTTGCCGAGGTCCTCAAGGATCCCACCCGATTTCGTTTGCTCGAAGACCTGTTCCCGGGATGTAGAACTGCAGCTCAGGAAAAGCACATCATCTTGTTTCGGGTCGAGAATGACATTCTCCAGATTGTTAGGGTTCTTCATGGTGCAATGGATATGAGACGCCATCTCCCAGACTAAACGACACTCACCCCTTGCGCCCTTTCGGGCTGCGAATCTTCGCAGGCGACCCGGCCAGACCCCACTGGCACGTGTTCCACTTTCCTACTTCCACTTTCCAGTTTTCCACGTTGCCTCTCTCACTCCCGTGAGTAGCGCCTTACGGGCTGCGAATCATCGCAGGCGGCCCGGCCAGCCCCCCCACTGGCACGTGTTCAGCCTTTCAGAATTTTAGCTTTTTAGCGTTTTCTGCTCCTCCTCTCTCGCCTTCGTGTTTTTCCTTCTTCTCTTTCTCACCGCATGGCTGGTCGCCCTCTTTGGCTGGGGCGTGGTCTTTGAGCGGCTGTTGGGTCTTTCGCCATCACCCTGGCCGCCGGAGGATCGAACGGCGTTCCGCATTCTGCTGGGCCACGTCCCGGTCGTGACCTTTGGCTATTTGGTGCATCTTGTTACCCCTCTGGCCGGATGGCCGGGAATGTTTGTGTTGGCCTTCGGCTGGGCCGTCACGCTCTCCCTTGTCCGACGCGTGCGCCCCGACGGCCGGACCTTCGCCCTTTTTGCCCTCGTCACAATTTTCGTTTCGGCCTTCTGCGCGCGTCTCATGATCCACGGGGACAGCGGCGGATACCACACCCAGGCGATCTTGTGGATGGCGGAAGAACCCGTTATCCGCGGCCTGGCCAATCTCACTTCCGTTTTCGGCTACAATACGCCCTGGTGGATGCTGGCCGGGCTAATGTCCTGGCCCACAGGAGTTCCTCACGGGGCCACGTGCGTGAGCGCTCCCATCATGGTGGCCACCGGCGTTCTCCTTCTCGCGGCCGTCCTCCGCCTCCTCCGCAAGGAAGGAAGCCTGGCCGACTGGTTCTGGATCCCCGCCATCTACCTCTGGCTCCGTCAGGTCGTGGGCGTGAACACACCCTCGCCGACGACGGACGTGCCGGCCAACCTGCTCATCCTCGCCGCCCTCTGGCTGGTCGTGCGGAGCGGTCGGCAGTCCCCCCTCACACTCATCAACGCCCCGGAAGGCCGCTGGTTTCTTGCCCTGGCCCTTCTCGCCGCGACCATCAAACTCAGCGCCTCTCCTCTCCTGGCAGCCGGCTTGGTCTGGCTCGCTGTCGCGTGGCTGGGCCTTCTTGTGCAAAAAACCCCGGCCAGCCTCTCGCTCATCGGCCGGAGTTTCCTCTGCCTGCTGCCTCTTGCCGTCTGCGGCCTGGCCTTCCTTTACCATGGCTGGCTGCTGAGCGGCTACCCGCTCTTTCCCTCCACGTTGGGCGGAACGATCACCGCCCCGTGGCAAGTCCCCGCCTGGCTGGCGGATCACACCGTCGAACGCACCCGGGAATGGGCCATCACCTTCGGAGCCAGCGCCGAACAAATGCGCTCCACCCCCGCCTGGAAAATCTGGCTCGAAGGACAAAATGGCGTCACCAATGTTGCCATCGCCCTTGTCGCCGGCATCAGCACCTGCGTGGGGGCGATCTTTCTGCTCCGCGACCGGGCCCACCTCGCCCCGCGCCTGCGAATCCTCTGGCTCCCCGCTCTCATCGCACTCCTGGGTTTTGCCTGGAATTTCTCCCAGGTTCCCGCCCTGCGGTTTGCCTCGGGCTTTGTCTTCGCCCTCCTCGGCTGTGGGTTTGCTTTGGTCGGACCGCAACTCCCTGCCTTGCTGGCCAGGGGAAGTGTCGTTGGCTGGACCCTCCTCTGCGCCGCCGCACTGTCGAAACTTGCCCTTTCCCGCCCCATTTCATTCGTCACCCCGCCCGCCCCTCAACCCCCCGATAATCCCACCGAACGTGTGACAAAGGAGGGCTACGTCGTCCGGATCAGCGGCTACAGTTGGTTCGCGCCCAAACCCGCCATGGTCAGCTACGAATTTGACGAAAACCTCACCGTCCTCCGCTCCCCGGACGGAAAGCAGATTCTCGAATTCCGCGGAGCAAAAGATTTCGACGCCGTCACCGCGAAGCCTTGAGGATTTTCGATGGAAAGCCCGGCCGTTGCTCCGCATCCGTTGCAGGATCATTGGTAATTGATGATTTTAGGAGCAATCAGCAACACCCGTCCCGCGGCCGTGGGACTCTCGTGTATTGGGAACGCTAACAGTGTAGCCGGGCAGCAATCAGCAATCAGCAATTCCCCTATCCGCTTCATCCGCGGTAAAAATTTTGTCCCATGAATTTCATTGAGTTCGGATTCTGGCCCCGCCTGGTCATCAGCCTCCTCCTGGCCCTGTTCCTGCGCTGGCTGCTCTTCACCCGGGCGAAACGCGATCCAGCCACCTTTGACAAAGTGGCCCTGGCCGCGATCAGCCTCTACCTGCTGGCCTGCGTCGATGTCCTCACGTTTTCGCTCTTCATCCTCCTCGCCACTCTTTCCTACATCGGAATCCTGCTGGTCGCCGCCATTCCCGACCCGCGCCGGAAACTTTTCCTCGGGTTTTATATCCCGATCCTCCTGGCCCCGCTCATCTACTTCAAATACCGAACCTTCGTCCTGGAGCAGATCATCGGCTGGGAAACCCTCACCCTCGAAGCCATCGCCATTCCCGCCGGCATCAGTTTCTACACCTTCCAGAAAATCGCCATCCTGGTGGACGTGGCCCGGCTGAAAGATTACCGGCCCAAGATCCTCGACTTCCTCAACTTCGCCAGCTTCTTCCCCCAGGTGGTGGCAGGCCCGATCGAGCGGAAAGACGACCTGATGCCGCAAATGGAGCGCTTCCGCCTCCAGATCACCCGGGCGAACCTCGATGCCGCCGCACCCTGGCTGGCCCTCGGCTTTTTCTACAAAGTTTGCCTCGCCGACAACCTCTCGCCCTTCATCGATCGCGACGCCATGGCCTCGGCCTGGCCGATCCTCTGGAACACCTTCCTCTTCGGCCTCAAAATCTACTTCGACTTCTGCGGCTACAGCCTCATCGCTCTCGGACTCGCCAAAGTCCTCGGCGTCACCCTCACCCTCAACTTCCGCAGCCCCTATTTTTCCGGCAACATCCGCGATTTCTGGAGGCGCTGGCATGTCAGCTTGAGCTACTGGTTCCGTGACTACGTGTACATCCCCCTCGGCGGGAGCAAAAATGGGAGGTGGGCCTTCAATCTTTTTGTCGTCTTTGTCATCTCGGGCCTCTGGCACGGCGCCGGTTGGGGATTCATCCTCTGGGGAGTTCTGCATGGCATTTATTGCATCGTCAGCCACTGCCTCAAAGATCGCGTGCGCCTGCCCGCGCCCCTCGGCTGGCTCATCACCATCGTCCTGGTCTTCGCTGCCTGGCTGCCCTTTTACGAGACCCGTTGGGACATCCTTTCCCAAAAAGCCGGAATCCTCCTGCAAATCGGACAATATTCCCCGCAGAAGCTCCTGGCTTTCGTCAACCACTTCGGACCCACCCAGCTTTTCCCCATGATGGCTGCCGTTACCCTCTGCCTGACGGGCCTCGCCCTCGAGGGGTTCTCCGCCCGCAAGGGCGATCATTACGCCTTTGCCAACAACCGCGTCATCCTCGCCCTCCTCGTCATTGCCACCGTCTGGCTCGGTTCATCGGAAGGAAACGCCTTCGTGTACTTCTCGTTCTAAATCTGGAGAGTGCCGGGCCCTCGACTTCATTTGGAGGGTGCCAGGCCCTTGGCACCTCTCGGAGACTGCCGGGACCTCGGCAACGTGCGAAGAGTGGAGGTTTCCGACAAGAAGTAGCCCGCCGGGCTTTGCTAAGCAAAGGCGATTCGCGTTCGCTCCCATTCTTGGCACCCAACAAGCGGCGCTCCGCCGCACATCGACAACTTGGAACATCCTCCGCCAAATGTTAGGAATTATGGGACTGACCCCCAAGCAGCGCCCCTCGCGACTTGTCATCGTGATGACGTGATGCGATGATGCGATTATGAGAACCACGCTGGACATCGACATCGTCGTCTTGGAAACAGCTCGATCCATGGCCGCTTCCTCGCAGAAGAGCATGGGCGCAGTCATTTCCGAGTTGGCCCTGAAAGGCATCAAGGCGCAAACATTGCTCCATTCCGAAGGACGATACCCGGTTTTTGCGGTTCCCGAGGATGCGGCTCCCATTGATCCCGCAGTGATTCGCCGCCTCATCGACGAAGATGGTCTATCTGATTGATATCAACGCCCTGCTGGCCCTGGCCTGGCCCAATCATCCCCACCACCAAGCCGCCATCCAGTGGTTCGAAGGCCTTGATTCGGGTCAAAGTTGGGCCACCTGCGCGACGACACAACTCGGATTCATCCGAATTTCCAGCCAGCCGAAGTTTTCGCCCTATCACGTCTCCCCTGAGGCCGCCTGCGACATGCTCGGTCACTGGGTCTCCCGACCCGGTCACGTCTATTGGCGAGAGGAAATAGACGGGCTTTCCGGCCCGGCCTTTCGCCGGGTGCTGCCCGCCATTTTAACCCACAAGTTCGTAACCGATGGCTTTTTGGTGTCCGTGGCATCGGCGAACGGTGGGAAGCTCGCCACTTTCGACCGCCCTCTGGCCAAATTGTTTGCCACTGCCGTCGAAATGATCGGGTGACCCCTGGGAATTCTCGATTGGCCATTCCCAAAAAATTCGCCCCTCGCCCATCGCCCCTCGACACTCGTCTCCCCATTTCCTCAATACCAACTTTGCATCCTTCGAAGTTCGATGTTCGACGTTCAGCGTTCGATGTTGCAGCACTCCCTTCCCTCCTGTGAAAAAACGCCCCTATTCTTCCAAATGTTAGGAATTATGGGACTGACCCCCGATCTGACCCCCGCCGGTTTTTCGATCCGATACTTGAGCGTTCAAAGTTCAACGTTGAAAGTTGAGCGTTAAAGCTCCCTCCTTTCCGCTTTTTCCTCCATGCCCCGTCCTTTCACCGTCCTCCTCGCGGCCCTCGTGCTTTCCTACGCGGCGGCCACGGGCTACACGCTTTTCGTCAATCCCGAGATCACGTTTTGGAAGGCGGCGTATCGCGAGAAAGTGGCGTGGGCGGAGAAGCTCTCCGAGAAGGGGAAAAAACTGGTCTTCGTGGGGGGATCGAGTTGTGCGTTCCAGATCGACGCGGGGCTGCTCACCCGCGAGTACGACCTTCCGTCGGTCAACATGGGGATGCACGCCGGGACCGGAGCGCCCGGCCTGCTGGCCCTCGGGTTGAGTGTTCTCTCGCCCGGTGATACCTTGGTCCTTTCCATGGAGCCCACCCTGTTCACCAGCCCCCCGGACAGGACACCGCTTGGGTATCAAATGCTCGTGGCCACGGGATTAATTTTCCGCCCCGGGATGCATTGGCTGGCGCTGGACGAACTTCGTGTGGGAGTGAGGTGGACCCCAAAAATCGGACCAGTGGTTAAGCTATAGATTTTGCGGGAATCGGGAGGGAGGGATACAAGGAAAAAGCCGATGAAAGGAAAACGCAGAAGACACGAGCCGGAGTTCAAAGCCCGAGTGGCGCT
>JBGSVZ010000071.1:0-32544 GCA_041752695.1 Terrimicrobiaceae bacterium | reverse complement strand
CACCCGGGCTTTGAATGTTGCGTCGTGTCTTTTGCGTTTGGCTTTCATTTTCGATGGTCTTTCAGGTTGTGGTTTTTCACACCTGCACGCCATCGATTTTTATAGCTTACCTACTGGTCCGAATTCCGGGGTCCACCTCACTTGCCACCCTCCAAGAAATCATTTCACGCGCTTCAGACAAATCGGAACTTCCGTGGAAAACGTCCGATTCGCGCGGGTATTCCGCACCGTCGATGTGCAAAAGGCAGCTATTTTCACCGGGCTTCAGACGGCTGTTCAGTTCTTATTTACAGGAAAACCTAAGGGGCAACCGTCCGGTTTCGGTTCGTCTATTGCCGTCAGCCGTGGATACGACCTCCTTGCCCAAGCGCTGATTTACTTCACTTTTTCACCTGTAGATGCCGCGCTCGCGGGCGATTTGCTGGCTTATGACCCGACCGTCGATGACCAACTCGAAGAGCGACGGGCGCGAACTGTCCTCGTTGCAGCCACGGAAAAACTGACCACACCGTTTGGACTCGTCGCGTGGAAAAACATCGCACTCGACCGCCTCAGTCAAACGGAACACCTGCTGCTCAAGGTCGAGATGGAGCGCCTTGCGGGAGCAATGGCTTATCATCAGTTGGTGTCATGAACCTGCTCTTTCCAGGTCAAACGTGCCTGGCGGAAAGTTAAATTCGGGGTTCTTGAAATCCATCCAAGGCGGCCTTTTGACCGGCAAAACAGCCGCAACACCAGCCAATTTATTCATCTTTTTGGCGATTTTCATCAGAAAGGCAGAGCGATTCCCGTTTAATTCACTCACCGAAATGGCCAGGTGGCAGACCGAGGCCGGCCTTATTTCGAAGAGAACGGGTAGTCTCAATCGGTGATTCTGGCGAACATTGACCTGCCTTTGGAGGCCATAAGTCATCTGCAACCACATCGGCAAAAACCCCCGATCATCGCCCTGTTCGCTCATTTTCTGGGTCGCTTCTCGTTCCGAATATCCGTGGAATTCCCACGAAAACGGTGCCCATTCCTATGGCAAGAGCTATCGATTCCATGCTCTCATGAATGAATTCAGTGCATCAAATTGGGGCCGCTACGGTCTAACCCAACAAGTCGAGGTGCCTCGCCAATCCTTCGACCATACCACGCGTCCGTTGAGAATCAGGAGAGTCGCCCAGATTTCTCTCTGATAAGAATGGCCTACAAACTCCCCCCGCAGGAACTGTGGCTGCAATCCACAGAGACAGTTTCTGCAGTTTTGCAGCAACTTTCGGAGTTCGCCGTATGGGTCTGTTCCAAATGGCAGAAACGCGCACCCGGTCGTCCACAACCCAAGTGAATCAAGCAGCCCATCCGAGATGTTGAAGAGATTTCGAAGTCAGGTCATTGGCGCAACCGCGGCGTCGCCTCGCAAATCGTCCGGTTCGCTTTGGAAAAAAGTGTGCTCGCGATTAGACTTATTGTAGACCGAAATAACCAGAATGCTTATCTTGCAGGCGTAGATGAATGCGCGCCACTGAGCGTTGCCTTGGTGGGCGAATCGATCACCAAGACCGATCGTGTATTTTCGATCTTCATAAAGTCTTCTTCGGGGTGTCACTAGCCGCCCGGGTGACGTGCGAGGCACAGGAAACTAAATGCTATGGACGGTGCAGAGTGAGCTTTCTCAGTCCCTCGGAGTCGCGAGACAGGGAAAAAGTCACACCGGATGGCATGTCTGTTCCCACAGCATAGCGCAGCGAGTAGTCGCCATAGAAGCCCCGGAAGCGAACGCGCCCATCGGAGTCGCTGGTCAGGGTCTCACGGGTCATCCATTCCTTCCGGAGCAGTTCCTGGACGCGCCAATATACGGCAGACGGAGTGTGTGAGGAAGAAGGCAGACCGTCGCTATTGTGGTCGCTTTTGAACCGGAAGCCACGCGTTAGCTCGCCCCAAAAATAGAAGGACTCCACCGCAGGATGTGCGAAGGCAACCGTCATGACATTCGCCACATATTCCGCCCGCATTTCATCAGCAACCCCGGGATCCAAGCCCGCCGCCAGCAGATGCTTATTGTCGGCCCAAAACTCCGTGTAATGCAGAGGCACTCTGGCTTCGGAGAATTCGTCGAGAATCCTGTTCTGCGTCGCAGGATCCATCCAGGAACCTGTGTGGGCCTGCATCCCAAGGCCGTCGGGGCAGGCCCCATCATCGCGCAACCGCTTGAACAAGGCCGTGAACCGGTCGCGTTGCATCTTGGCGGTGATGACTTTTCCGCTCTTGTCCTGGATGGTATGACCGTCAGAATCAAGCTCCATGCCGTAGTCGTTGACGATGAATCGGGCGTCCGGGTCCTCCTCTCGCGCCCAACGAAGCACGGGAATCACATACTCGCAGATGTCATCGACCGATTCGAGGTGGGGCCAGTTGCGGTGCGGGAGGTTTTTTGGAGCGGCCTCCCACATCGGCTCATTGACCACATCCCAGAGCTTCACCTTTCCTTTGAATCGCGAGACAAGATTGCGCACCCGCACTTCTATGAATTTCCATTGCGTCTCCATCGGGTAGCGCTTCAGCCACTCTGGATATGCCTTGTCGATGGACCAAAAGATCGGATGCCCTTTCGGAACCAACCCATTGGCGATCGCCCAATCCACCTGCGCGGCAAACCCATCCATCCGGTCCTCCCCTTGAAATTCCATGTGCTTGGGACCGTCATTTCGCGGGGCCTCGGTCCAGTAGGTCAGGCAGTTCGCGCTGTTCAAACACTCCGTAAACCGTCGGGTAAAGTGCCTCACCCGGTCGCTATCGGCGAAGCCGTTTCGCAATAGGGCATCGAGACCCCACAATTGATCTCCCCAGCAAAACGAAGAGCGATTTTGGATGACCTCGACCCGAAGGTTCGGGATCGGCCGCCCTTCATAGTCCACAAGGAAAAGTTCGGCGTCCTGGCAACGGATCTTTCGGATGCGGCTTCTGGCGGAGTCCAATTCAACGGCGAAGGAGGAGGGGTCGTATTGCGCGGTGGCGCTCTCCATTTGTTTCCATTCTTCACCAATCGGGGTATTCATGAGTTTGAAAATGACCTTCTCCCTGTTCTTGAAGCAAGGGTGGATTTCGAGGTCAGTAGGTTCGTTGCAGCGGGCAAAATCAGGGGTGCTGAAAGCTCGAAGGTGCGCTCATATTGCCAACCCCACCACTCGGAAACCGTCTCAGAGGGCCTTCGCAAGACGGCACTCAAAAATGTTCTTTTCCGAGTTTATCGTCTGGAGCGCCAGCAGCCACGCGACAGAGGGCCGCAATTCCCGCAATCTCTGTGCGCAATTCTCGCGTCTTTTTGCTATCAAAAATGCACCTTCCGAACGAGTGCTAAGTGCCGCTCATCATGAACTATGCCCGCATTAACAGGGATGTGCTCGTGCGCCATCCATCAAACCCTGTTCTCACCGCAGTCCACTTTCGAGAGCAACTCGGCATCAGGATGCGTGCCGTTTACAATTCTTCCGCCGTCAAGCTTGCGGATGGCCGCTATGTGATGCTTTGCCGAACGAATCAACTGAACCATCTCACCCTGCTCTGGGGTGCGGACAGCACCGACGGCATCGAATGGAAGTTGCGCCCAGAGCCGTTTGAGATGCCGCAGGACGATCTCTGGCGGCGGGTGACGCGGTCCGTCTATTATGATCCACGCATCACATGGATCGACAACGAATACAAAGTCCTCATTGCCTGCGAGGGGGATCAGAATTGCCGCGTGGCACTGTTCCGGTCCACCGACAACCTGCAATCTCTTGAGTTTGTGAACTACGTCAATGCACCGGACAACCGGAACATGGTGATCTTCCCGGAGAAGTCTGCGGATGGCCGATACATGCGCCTCGAACGCCCGTCGATCCCGGCGCAGGGAGGCAAAGGCAGCATCTGGCTGAGCCATTCGCCGGACCTGATCCACTGGGGCGATTCCTACGAGGTGCTACGAACAAACGAGCTCCTCAATTTTGCCATCAGCGGGCTCGGACCGTCCACGGTTCCCTACCGGATTGATGAGGGCTGGCTGATCCTTTTTCATGCCATCATGAACAACTGCACGACACGGGAATACAGCATTGGAGCAGCGATTCTTGACCCCGAACGCCCGTGGCTAATCAAGCACCTTGCCCGCCATCCCATCCTTGCTCCGGAGGCCGATTACGAGATGCGGGGCCTGGTCGAGCACGTGTGTTTCCCGTGCGCGAAAATCGTGGAACCCGATGGATCGGTGAAGGTGTATTACGGAGGGGCCGACACCGTCCAGTGCGTGGCAACCGGGCAACTGGAGGACATTGTCCACTCCTGCAAAAACTGGTAGGTGCCCCGGACCGGCCGCCAATGAAGATCTCCCCCGCCCTGCTCTTAAGCCTCGCCCTTCTCCTGGTCCCGGCAGTTTCCCGCCTTGAAGCTTACGAGGAGAGTGCAGCGCTGTGGAAGGAGTACACCGGGTCACCGGATAACCACAGCCACATCCCAAACGTCTCCCATGCCGGCTACCGTTCCGGGGAAACTCCTCCTCCACGCGTGCCGGTGGTCTTCAACGTGAAGGATTTCGGAGCGGTCGCTGATGGGGATGCACCATCAACCAGCGACAACTCCCTGGCTTTCCGAAGCGCGATCGATGCCGCGGCGGCACGCGGCGGCGGCGCCGTCTTCGTCCCCGAAGGAACCTACAGCTTCGAAAATATCATCCGCATCCGTCACAGCGGCGTGGTCCTACGCGGAGCCGGTCAAGGGAAGACAGTCCTCAAGTTTCGACGTCATTTGACGGAAATCTTCGGTGCCCAGAAATTGGGAGCCGCGTCGCGCTGGAATTGGTCAGGCGGACTCGTCTGGATGGCCCCGGACACCAATTTCAGCACCGACGCGAAGATGAACTGGGTGTTTGCCGCCAAGCCCCCAGAGGGTTACGGGGGCGGAGCCCCGGCGCAGTCTTGGGAATATTTCCACCACGGGGCAGAGTTGGCCAGCGTCGCCCTTGCGCCGGACCAGGAGATCCCGCGTGGAGAACGAATCATTCCGGTCTCGGATGCCGCGAAGCTCAAGGAGGGGGAATATTACATAATGACGTGGGACAATACGCCGGACCAGTCCCTGCTTCGGGAGATTGGCGACCATCCGCTGCTGGCCGAAGCGCCAGCGGCTGCCTTCGGGTCGTGGTTGACCCATTGCGGCGACCACGACGCCACCCCTCCGAAGCTCGGCAACTACCCGCGCTGGCAATGGCCCGTTCAGATTGTTAGCGTGGACCGGGAGAAAGACACCGTGACGCTTGCGCAGCCCCTCCGCGTATCGACCAGGCCGGAATGGAAGTGCAGGTTCTGGGAGATGGGGTCGCATGTGCGGGAAGCGGGCTTGGAGGACCTCACGATTATTCTGCCCGGAACACCGAATCTCAAACATAACGCCGGTTTCGGTTGGAACGGAGTGTACGTTTCGAATGCCCTCAACTGCTGGGTGCGCGACGTGGAGGTGCGGGACGGCGAATGCGGGATCATCGTCACCGGATCGAAGCACGTCTCCGTGCTCAACACCCTCGTAGGCGGCTCGATGCCGATGCACCATCCCTACGCCGCGCGCTGCGAGACGCAGGACTGCCTCTGGGACGGCTTCGAGATCGATATCACAGGGCCGAACCCCGGGCCCCTGCACGGGATCAACACCGAGTGGCTCTCGGCTGGCAATGTCTGGACTCGCGGCCACATGCAACAGGGAACCTTCGACAGCCATAGCGGTCTGAGTTTTGACTACCTGCGCACCGGGATTACTCTCAAAAATGACAGCCATAGCGGCCCGGGCGGAGCAAAGCAGGCGGGGTTCTACAGCGGGCGCCGCGTGGTCCATTGGAATGTTCTCATTGAAGGCAGCGATCGCGCCGAGGCTGAACGCGGCCTTTACATCTATCAGCCTAGCCAATTCGTACGCAGCGTGCTCTGTGGGATCCAGGGTGCGCGGATCACGGACCGCCCCCCCTTCCATATGCCGGATGGGGATAAAGACGTGAGGATCGCCGACGATGGAATTGTCCCCAAGACGGCTCCGAATCTTTACGACGCACAGCTTCAACTCCACAAGGACCGGGAAGCACTCGCGCAATGGGCGTTGCCGAATACCGGCCTGACGGCACCCGGGGACATTACACTCAAAGCCGCAGTTGCAGCAAAGGCCGGACGCAACATTGTCCGAGTCGAATACCTGGCCAACGAAAAGGTCGTGGCCAGCGCCGATTCCGCACCTTGGGAGGCGGTCTGGAATGCGGCCCCTCCCGGCGCCTATTCGATCCAGGTCCGGATGACCGACAACACCGGAGAGGCAAAAGAATCACCCGGAAAGCCGCTGACGGTTGGCCGCCGTCTCCGCATCGAAGGCACCGATCCCGGCTGGAAGTTCGAAGGGGGAGATTGGGTGTCCGTTCCGGGACCTCAGTACAGCGGAGGATCGCTTTTACGTGCTCCAACCAAAGGCGGACGGGCGAGCTTCACATTTACCGGAACCCGGGTCCGTTTGGTGACAACCAGCATAGGTCACGGCTCGCAAAAAACGATTGTCTACCTTGACGATCTTTCAAAGCCCATGGTGAATCTCCCCGGCTTGCGGCCCACGATGTACGACCATGAATACTGGGACAGCGGTCCACTTGCAGATGGGGTCCATACGGTCGGATTTGAGCGCGGCGGTGAGGAATGCAATATCGACTTCATCGAAATCGATTCCACCAATCCGGCTGTCGATGGCGCAAAGCCATGAACTGCGTACCATCACCGTCGAAGATACTCAGACAGTCGGACTTTTTGGTGGGGATGGCACCACAAATTTGCCCCTTTCCAAGATGCCTCCGCTTGCAACTCCCAAGCAATCGCTCTGGACACCGTCCCAAGGAACAACGTCCTCGTCAGGCAGCGAATACGATGCACCGTCGAATACGATGTCCTTCGCGCCGTCGAGCAAGAAAGCCGCGGGAGTTCGACGCACGACGTATCCCCATGGGGTGATCTCACCGTCGGGCTCGCCATTTGTCGGCGCACAACCACCCTGGAACGGCCGCAGGTCGAGCAGGCCGGACGGCCATGGTGTGTGGCGACGGATGCCGACGTGCACCCGCTCGAAGCTCAGGTCCCGAATGCGGTCCTCTGGATTTCCGAAAACCAAGGCCCCATTCTCGCCGTCACACTCGATGTCGCGGAAGCGGAGATTCCGGATCGTGCCCACAACGGTCTCCGGATTCCGTGGCAACGCTGTGACGTAGATAGCCTCCCCGGCTCCCCACCAGACGGGGGAGAATCGTTTCGTGTTGACCCGGATATTCCGAAACTCGACATCCTCCACGCTTCCTCCATCCCTAAGCTGGATGGCGAGCCCGCGATTGCTGCGCTCGATCACGCAGTCCGACATTTTGATACGCCGGAAGTCGCCATGGGACTCCGAGCCGATTTTGAAAGCAGCAGACGCGCTTTCCAGCCGGCAATGCGTGATCTCGATGTCCTCGCATGAGCCGTATTGCGTAAAGGAGGCCGTATTTTTGAGCACGATGCAGTCGTCGGCGGAGACAATATGGCATCCCGATATTCTCACACGGCGGCAGTGGTCAGGATCAATGCCGTCGGCGTTGGGAAACCGGAGGTCGTTGAGAATACGAACATCCTTCACCAAGACGTCCTCACAGCCGCTGAAATGAAGCGTCCAGTTGGCGGCATTCCGGAATGTGAGGTCGCGCACGGAGATGCGTCGGACGTTCTCGAAACAGGTCATTGCCGGACGCCAGCGTTGGGTCGGGGAGTAAATGAATTCGTTTTCGCCAAGTGCAAACGCAAGGCACTGGCCATCGATGGTTCCAGTACCGGAAAGCGTAACATCTTCCGCATGCTTCGCACCGATCCAGAGTCGCTTCTCCGCTTCTTCACCTCCGGAAAAGACTCGACGCGGGAACGCTTCGATGACGGTGGCACTGAGCAGCGTCGCTCCCTCTGCCACATGAAAATCCACATGTGATCTCAGTTCGAAGGATCCGGCCATTAACGTGTGACCGGCGGGAATAATCACCCTACCCCCGCCAGCTGACGCACAGGCATCCACGGCGAGTTGAATGGCAGAAGCATCATCCGTCGTGCCGTCGCCCAGGGCACCAAAGGTCATGACATTAAATTCCTGGATCATGAAATGAGCATTTATGAGCTGGTCGTGGGAATCGCGAGGGTCCCGGTCCCGGTGGCAAGGTGTTCGCACCAACGGTAAGTGTAGAGGAAAACATTCGGGCGGGGCTTCAGGAGTGCTGGCACCCGCCTGCCGCTCGAATGGAGATACTCGAGGACTTCCACCTCCGGTCCCCCTGCGAATTCACGGTAAGCGGAGACCGGGAGGCCGTGATGTTGCCCCACAACAGAGCGGTCAAACCAGTTGCCGGGTCGAAGATTCAGCCAAGTGAGCAGAGGCAGCTTTTGGGGACTGCGCCATTGGCCACGCTCATCAAGCAAACCTGTGTGTGGACCCAGGTGGAGTTGGCCTTCCGGATGATTTTCCACCCACTCAACGAGGCGCTGCTGGGCCGGATCAGAAAGGAGGTGCGATTCCGGTAGAACCAACAAAGTGGCTGCGGGAAGCGGGAATTCCATCGCCGCATCCGCAATGAATTGGATGCGATACCCCAGCCGGTCGAGCCAGATGTGAGTGCCAAGCATGCAGCGCGAAACCGTTTCCAAATCCTTGAAAAAGTTGAGAAAGCGGATCGTATCGCGGCTGTAGTGAACAAGCGCAAGGGGGCGTTTGGCGTATTCTTGCTTCGCTTCAAAGAGATCGTCCGTCCGGGATGATAGCATTCTGATCGTCCGGACATATTCACTCTCACCACCATCCATATCGGTGGTCGCGTTCATTCCGATTTCCTGCCCTCCCGGAGTCGGTCGCCACATAAAAAACCAGGTCTGTTCCGCCCCGCGCTGGGCATAGGTCTGGACCGAATCGACAAGAAAGGATGGGTCCCAGGGATGGCTGGCAAAACCCGATGACCATGAGCGGAGATGCGGGCCGCCCTGCGTCTCGGAGATCAGGAATTCGGCGGTCGGCGCGGAGGCGTCTCGGACGCTTCGCATAAGGTCGGTCGAGAAACGCATGGCCGCGATGTCGGCCTCACGGTCCGGGCTGCCAGTGTAGAGATCAGTGCCCACCCAATCCAGTCCTGCAGCCTGGGCCCAATAATCCTGTCCGATCGCTGTGGAGAACGGGATGCCAACCTCTGGAATATTCACTCCGATTTTTTGCCCGGTCGTGCAACGGCGCAACAGCGCCGCCTGAGCCTGCACAAATTCGGCAATATTATGCTCCCGCCAGCGAAGAAAATCGAGCATGGAGCCGGGGTTCACGTGGGGTCGATGGGTAACCCAGATTTGCTCCCACTCATTGTAACACTGCGACCAGAAGGCATTGAACCACGCACTGTTTAGCGCATCGAGGGTGCAGTAACGCTCCCGCAGCCAGTCCTGACCATCGCGAAGTGTATTCGGGTTAAAATCGTAGAACCCGCTAGGGTCCTCGGCATAATTAGGCTCATTATCAATCTGCCAGCCCCAAACGGCCGGATGATTCCCGTAGCGAGCGGCTAGTCTTTCAATGGTCGCAAAGGCATGAGCTCTGGCCGCTGGATGATTCCAGCACGCCATGTGGCGATGCGAATAACACGGCCTGCCATCCGCATCAACAATCCGCGCATCCGGGAATCGCTGAAAAAACCAGGGCGGCGGCGTGGCCGTCGGTGTCGAGAGGCAGACCGCCATGTTTCGGGTCAGGCACAGGTCCAGAAAACGATCTAGTGCATCCCAAGTGAACGACTCGGGCGTCGGTTCGTAGAAGCACCACCCAAATTCCAGAATTCTAACGGTTGTGACCCCGCAGGCACCCATCAGGTCAAGGTCTTGGGACCAGTCAGACTCTGGAAAGTAGTCCGGATAGTAGGCAGTTCCGTATTTCATCATGATACCTGACCGCGAGGTTGCGCATTTGGACGTAACGGGATGTCTCCAAGAGGAACATGCACGGTGAACATGATCCTCCTGATTAGCATATTTTCACTCCGTGCCTAGGTCGACACGCGTCGGGAAAAACCCCCAATTGCGACACGAGACTCCGGAACGCGCGACGGAAGGATCCTGCCCTCTAATCCTACTCCCCGGCCTGCCGGTTTTTTGCATCCGGAACCGGATCGAGGATCTGATTTGCCGCCAGCAGGCGCTCACGAAGCTGCGGGTAAGGCACCGCCTGCACGTCCGTGGAATTTTCCAGGGCGATCGCGGCCGCCTCGACGGCTGACTCGGCGAGAATCATGAAAACGGGCTCCATTCGGATCGACCCGAATGCGATGTGCGAGGCCGAGAGGCAGAACGGGATGAACAAATTCCGGCACTCGCCGCGTCGCGGTATGATTGATCGGTAGGAGACCGGGTAAGGGGGGCCCGATCTCACCTGCACATCACCTTCGTTCCTGACCTCCCCGGCAACGACGATCCGGCGGCAGTTGTGCGAGTCCATCGTATAGGCTGCGAGCCCGACTGAGTCCTCGATCCGCTCGGCTCCCATGCAATGATGTTCCGTCATCACCAAATCGCCGACGAGTCGTCGCGCCTCCCGCACATAAAGCGCATGAGAGAACCCGCCGGTCCCGACAAACTCATCACGGCACCAGCCCCAGCTCTGAAACGGCTTTTGGAAATCCTCCGGCACGACTGGGTCGCTTGCCCAGAACCAAAGCAGGCCCCGGATCCATGCCACATGCGCCTGGAAAATCTCCTCCCTCCGGGCGAAATCTGCCTCCGGAAAGTCATAATTCCCCCCAATGAAGTCTGTCGAGACCGCGCCGTGATTGTTCATGTCCACCTTTCCGTTGATCAGGCGGTCGAACTTCGAGAACGACGGCACGTAACCAGCCCGACAGTAGCGGGCCAGGAGTTCAAAATCCTCGCGCCGATAGCCCTTGGGCTCCTCGAAGGGAATGCGGTTGGCCTGCTCGTCAGTCAGGCAAAGGCGGAAGTTGTAGGCCTGCACGCGCCGATCGCCCGCTCCCGGTTCATACGGCGCCGGATCGATTCCCGGCAGCAACCCGCTCGCCGGGTTGCCTTCGACCACATAAGGATCCACCGGGTGCCGGAACTGGTGATGCTCAAGCGACTGCTGCCCATTCCAAGTCTCGTTGTAGGAGAAGCTCGACTCACGCCCGACTGCGTAGCTCACACCGGCTTTAGCCATGAGATCGCCCTCGTAGGTGGCGTCAATAAACAGACGTGCGCTCACCACAAGGCCGTTCTCGGTGGTGATTTGTCGAATACACCCATCCTCCATTTTTACGTCGGCGAGAAAACTCAGGAAGTGGCACTCGATCTTCTCCTCCGTCAGCCAGTCCCGGAAAACTTCCTCCGCAACATGCGGTTCAAACGTCCAGAATTCCGGCTTCCCATATCGCGCTCCCACCCGCCGATAAAATTCGCGGGAGAGCCCGCCGATCGCGCGTTTGTTTCCGATATCTGTGTAAGTAAGGCCTCCGGCCGTCAGTCCACCGAGGTGTTTACCCGGCTCAAGAAGTGCCACACTCAGCCCCCGTCGCTTGGCTGCGATGGCGGCGATCACGCCTCCGGAATTTCCGCCATAAATGCAGAGGTCACAGGAGATCGTGAGGTCCAGTGGCGTGCCCCGTGGGAAGTAGTAGCGAAGGTCTTCGAGATAATTCATTGAGAGAGGGTTTGATTTTCTTGGTTTCCATCAGCGGACTCATGCAGGAGGGCGGGAACTATGGGCGTCAAGATTGCTTCCGACGATGAGTTCGCCGCCGCCTGCCAACTCTTCGTGGCGGAGCCACGCACGATCTAAGGGCACGGTATTCCATCGAATCCCGTCCAGCGCAGGATCCTTTCGAACTCTCAATGGCAAAGACCTCGGGCCAACTTGCCACTTAACCTCGTCAGCCAGGGGGGGAATCACCAAATACAAGTCTGTGCCCATTACGGGGTAAATGCCGGTGATTGCCCCGACGGCATAGCTGCTCTGGCTGCCCATATCCTCGTTATCGGAAAGTCCCTCGCGGCCCGGCCTGAAGTGCTCCGTAAGGCACTTGCGCACTTGCACGGCGCTGCGGTCCGGTCGGCCGACCCAGTGGTAAAGCCACGGAACATGCAGGATGATTTCTTTCCAAAGATAAAATCCGCCTTCGATCATGGCATCCAGATGCCGGGTGAACCCTTCCGGTCCCCCGTGACGGGCGATGAGGCCAGGAATATCATGAATGGCGGTCAGGGCCCACTCGTGCGCAGTCCCCTCGTAGAACCAGGGGTCGTTCCAAAAATCCCTGCGCGCTGGCTGCCAGGGATCGAATGGCTCCACCCACTCCCAGGCGCGGTTGCGAGGGGAAAAGCATTTCAAATCGTCTCTCCATAGTTCCCACAATCTGGCGGAGCGGGCGCGGGCTTCTGAGGCAACGTCCGCCTCGCCCAGTTGCCCGGCGAGCCGCGCAAGGCAATCGTCCTGATGGGCGTATTCAATGGTGCGGGACACGCATTGAGGGATGTCGTCCGTCATGGGCCCGTTTGCAAAATACTCCGGGTAACGGCCGAAAAACCGGGGGTCCGGCGACGGAGTTTCACGTTCCTTGAGCATTTGTTCGTAACACCGCCGCGGATCAACGCCCGGCAGGCGCTTGAGGGCCGCTTCAAGGAAAAGCACATCCCCCGACGCTCCCCCCTGAACCTGAGCACTGCGGCCCATGATCCACGCATCAGGACACCACCCGGTGTGGTCTCCAATTTCCAAGAGCGCATTGACAAGATCTGCTTGGAATTGCGGCCTCCAGAGCGCGAAGAAGCTGTTCGCATTGCGCACACTGTCCCAGAGGCAATAGAGGTTATCGAATTGGCGGCCGCGATTCTCAAGCCACGGGCACTCGTCCAGTCCAAGATCATCCGGCATGGCAAACAGCCGGTAAAGCATCGTGTAATACAAAGTTCTCAACTCCGTATCGTCGGTCCGGATTTCCAACGCGGAGAACACCTGTTCCCATTCTTTATCGCCCTGCCGGGCCAACTCCTCGAAGCTGCGCCCGGCCAGTTCCGCTTCCCGGTTGGCCCGAGCTTGTTCGATGCTGACATAGGAAATCCCAACTTCCAGCTCAACCAAGGCACCGACAGGAAGACAAGCACAGGCAAAGCTTCCCGGACCCTCTATCACAGCGTTGTGTTTTGCAATTCCCCGCTGACACCACCGCTCGAGCGGCTCCGATCGCAACGCGGCGGAGAAATAGATCGTGTAGGGCTCGTCGTGCCCCCACCCTCCACGGAGCGTCCCGAATCCCTCGCATGAGCGGGCGTCGGTCCAGGCGATCCGGGCATCGACACATTCTCCGGCGATTGCCGAGCAAGGATCGATCACGATGTGGGGATTCCTTGTGCCGAAGAATCCGGCATCCGACTCGAATTTGTAGCGATGAAGCGCCCCGCGATGCGTGCTTGTCAGTTCGGCGGTGATTCCACCGGGCTCGAGTTGAGAACAGTAATACCCCGGCCGGGCCGACTCGCTCTCGATGCGCAGCGCCACTGGATTCAATCTTGGCTGCTGCCAATGCGGAGTGACACCAATATTGCCGTAGCGCCCCTGCCCCCCCGTGCCGCTCACGTGGGTGTGACTGAACCTCAGGAGCCGCTCTCCCCCTGCGTATCCGGTGGGGTTTGGATTGGTCGTATCCGGTCCCACCCGGACCATCGCGAACGGCCGGTAGGGGCCGGGCAGACAGCTTCCAGCTCCATCCACGCCATGAAAACAATCAACGGCATCGGTTCTTGTAGAAACGTTCATGCAAGCGATCCAACGCGTCGGGCGATTGGGCTAAGATGTGGCGTCATCGATTCTTACACGGCTTTCGGGATCAGCATCCACGGCAGGATGGTCCGGCTCGCTGGCGTGGAGCCCGCGTCCCATGAGCATAACGTCCGCATCGCGCGCCCAAACCAGGTGGTACGAGACGCGATGCGCACCCGAGCGGATTTCTTCTTCGTGGCCGTTCCAGAATGGCGAAGCAAGGCGGTTTTCGGACTGAAAAAGATTTCTCGGACCAACAGGGAACGTGGGCCACCGCAGCCTGAGGCCCCTGATCTCGATGTCCCTCGCATGTTGGACGACAAACGATGCATTCGCCCCGCGCGCGTCGGCATAGTCGCCTGGAATGAAGCTGATCGTTTGCGCTTCGCGAAACGGGGTGGCATCGTCAAGCACAGGATATCTCAGGCGCAGATCCGAAAACCGGATTCCCTCCACCGGGAGGTCCGGCTTCCCGACGATTGTGATCCTGCCGTCGGTCGTGATGTCGAGCCCGGTGAACGAGATGTCCCGGATCACACTGGATTGCTTGAGCGGGCGATCCTTGCCGAAATCCTGATGCTCCGGCGGGAGCAGGTCTTTGAAAATATTCGGACGGTCAAGCTGGATGACCTCAATAGCCCGACTCGCCGGCCAGCCGCCGTCCGTATTTGCCACAATGTTCGTAAACCGGACGCGTTCGATCGTGCAGCCTTCAATTGCCCGCAAATCGATGACTCGCGTGCAGCGGGGAATGACAAGATTGCAGACCACGATATCCCGGAAATCCTCCCGCGATTCGTATCCGATGCGAACCCCGACGCACGAGGTCCGCAGGATGCAATCGCTGATCGCCACCCGCTCGCAAGACCGGCTGTATTCGCTCGTCTTCAATGCGATGGCATCGTCCGCTGTGTCGATGTCGCAGCCGTGAATAATCACATCCTGGCAGCCTGTGAGGTCGATCCCGTCGGCGTTCGGGCCGAACGGCGTGTTGCGGATCGTAAGCCCCTCGATGCGGAGGTGATCGCAGTCGTGGCCGTGGAGCGTCCATCCGGCCGAATCCTCCAGTCGCACGCCGTCGATCAAAACATGACGGCAACGGACGATCTCGACCATCGGGCTGGGACGCTGGTTGTTCTTGTGCTTGAAGAACGCCCACTCGTGCGGACGTTCCGGTTCCCAGAAGGCCGGGCCGTTACCCCGGATTGCGCCGGGGCCGGTGATTGCGATGTTCTCACAGTCCTCGGCCAGAATGAAATGCCATGGGGTGATGTCGTTGTGGTGACCCCATGTCCGCGCGATGTAATCCTCAAGGCGCGGCGAACCGAGCAGGACCGCGCCTTCTTCCAAATGAAGCGTGGTGCCGGACTTTAGTTCAATCGTGCCCGAAAGGAAGATCCCGCGCGGGACGATGACGCGGCCGCCACCGGCCGAAGCCTGCTCTGAGATGGCGCGGTTGATGGCGGACGTATTGAGGGTGGAGCCATCAGGAATCGCCCCGCAGGAGAGAATGCAGAGGTCGTTCATTCGTTTGTGAAAGCGTACCGTCCATCTCGGAAGGTTCCCGTAAAGGTGTGACCCGCGGCCTGGACCTTAAGAACGCCGCCCTTCCTGCCCAAAGAAACCGGTTGGGACGAACTTCCGTCCGCTGTGGCATAAAGTGCCATGTGGGACTTCCAGTCATACTCTTTTCCATCGCGGAACACGGTGGGTTTTTCCCCGCCCAAGCGGAGACCCACACGACCACCACCGCTGCCGACATAATGGATCTCGCCGCGATCTACGGCAGATAAATCGGCTTTGGACTTCGCCAAGACCGCTTTTTGAAACGCGGCAAAGTCGCCGTGCATGGTGCGGTCCCCAATTTCAAGAATCAGCGCGGTCGGACCCTGACCAGCCCCCATGGCCGACCAAATTTGGCAACCCGCCAGTGGGCGTTTCCCCCCACGAATGGATGCCGTCGCTTCTGCATCGAGGCCCTTGACCTTTGCATTTACCGGAGTCACCGCAATCCACACGGACTCCGTGCCAAGGAAGTGGATGCCATCCCGCTCCGCCACCTTTACGCCATCGGGAACCAGGAAGTAAAATGGCACATCGCCTCGTGGGTTGGCATAGATGACAAGATTACGGAACTGCGCAATACGGTCGCCTCCGATTGTTCCGGTGGCAATGCCGTCCACGTAGCCTTTGAGTGCAGTCGAGAGCACCCAAATATCAGAGCCGGTTTTCGCATTCACGCTGGCCATGCGGAACCCACAAACATCACCCGAGTGCCCTTCGGGAAGGGTGCCGACTTGAAACCCGTCACTAATGTAGTTCGTCTCAAAAAAGGCCGGAGCATCCTCACCGCCCGGCTTGCGGAACCAGCCGTCATAACTTGGCTTGGATGCCAAGATCTCCACCGGCTTGGCGAAGTCTTTCCCCGCCAACGCGACAACGGCCTCCGGCGGGCGGTAAGGACTGGTGATCTGGTGGATGAGATCGAACTCCGGATCCTCGGGTGGGGAAGGTGTGTCTCCAAAAGTCAGCCAGAAAAATCCGGGCGCACCCTCAAACTGCGGCAGGTTGTTGTAATCCCGCTTGTTCGGTCCGGCCCAGTTGCCACGAAAGTATTTCACAGCGGCTGCCGCATGAATCCAGTCGAGGGCCGCCTTGCCCAACATCCGCACCTCGGGGTCCTTGGCAAAGTCGTAAAGCTGAAACCATGCAGTCAGGCCGTGATGAAGATAGTTAGCACTGTCCCACTCGCCCATGCCCGTATTGAAAAGTGCCGTAACATAGGCGCGGATTCGGTCCTTGTAGATTTTTGCAGTATCGAGGTTGCCCGTCTCCTCGGCCATTAAGTAGACCACGCACTCGCGCAACTCGCTTTCAAAAAATGTGCCGCCGTATTTTCCGTTATAGTTCCAGTGGGCAAAACAGGCGTTGATCCGCTTCCAGTAGGCATCCTCGAGTTCGGCTGGCCAGGGATTGCGGGCGCTTTCAGGAACCGGCAGGGTCCGAACGATCTTGGGAAGGCCCGCAACACGATCCTCGGCCATTGCGGAAGCAAGGAGCGCGGCAGACGCAAGGAGCAGGCGGGGAGTGAGCATGACCTTCTATTCTTATCCCTCGGAGATTGTTTGCGACAGGCCGGTTTGCGGAGGAAAAGACCGTTCTTTACGGCGCAAACTCCAAGACTCCACGCAATGAGACAACGGAGAAATTCGTGCCCGTTAAACCCACAATCAGGGTTTGGGAGCGTCCTCGCCCCGTGCGTTTCGGATGGCCGTTTTTTGCGACTCCGAGAGAGTGGACGCGATGACTTCTGCCAAATACTGGCGCTCGAGCTCGCTGGCCTTCTTTTTGGTTTCTTCGAATTGTGGATCATGTTCAGTCAGTCCACTTATCCCCGAATCCTTCAGCGCGAGTTTTCGTTGTTCTTTTGCATGAGCATTCAGGAATTCAACAAGCGTCTTTGCTTCCGGACTCAGATTCGCATCGACCACCGCGGTGTAGACGGCCAGCGCCGCCTTCTGGATCTCTTTTCGTTTCTGGTTTAATGCCGTCCTCTCTTCAGCGGAAGCAGATGCGACCGCCGCTTTGGCTTCACTCAGGGCAGGATCGGAACGATAGGCGGCCCGGGCTGAAAGAATAATGTCGAATTTGTCATCTGAAAGCTCGAGTGCCGAATCAAGGAATGGCTCCACATTATAGAGGGAGATTTCAAACAATTCGAGGCGCTGAGGGGGACCGGCAATATCTGATGTCGTTGAACTTTGGCCGAAGGCACAATATGAAGCGGTAAAAAAGATTAGTGGGAAAATCAGCAATTTCATGGGAGGCAATCTGATGCAGGTTAATAGATAGACACTTTAGGCTGATCCGAGGTAAGAGACCATCCCGCTTTGCGGAAGAAGATGTCCGCATTTGCGACTCCGAAAAGGTGCAAGCGTATTGGAATCAGAGCCACCCATGCATGGTTCGGCCAGCATTGGCTGGCTCGGACCGTTTGATCTTCTTTCCCACACGAGGACATATCTACTCCGTCGCAGCACCAATACCAGCAAGCACAGAGTTAGGTTCTTCTTTGATTCCAAGTGGACGACTCTTACGCTGAACAAGCGCCAACATGGAACGCCTCGACGTTATCGAAACGCCTTCCAGTTACCGCCGGGGCAAGTGGCAACCGCCGAGGAACCGCCTGGGCGCTCTCGCAGTTGGTCCCAAAAGCCATCCGCTCCCATTCCAGGAGAGACCACTGGAAAACTCCGGGGAAGAGGGCGTTGCGCAAGTCGTGGCGCTCGTTGGCAACAGTCCGCTGGATACTAACGTCAACCTGCAAAACATCGGACAAATGCCGCAGTTCCCGCTGGGTGCGGCGGTGGAAACCAATGCGCAAATCCGGCAGGATACGATCACCCCTCTCGTGGCCCGTCCTCTGCCCGAACCGGTGCGCGCGCTCGTACAGCGCGTGGTGGACGTTCAATCCCTCACGCTGGCGGCAGCAAGCAAAAGCGATCCCCAACCTGCATTTCAGGCCATGACTGCAGATCCACTCTGCGGACACATGCCTTTGCACCGCATTGAAGCAATGCTTGCTCGATACAAATCGCGAGGCACTTGCGGAGTCCCTGTCCGCCAGAAGGTGATGAAACTAGGCGTCCCAACCGTGGGCCTGAGGGTTGGGAGGGCGATTGCCCGCGTCTTTTTTCACCCACAGGCAGGATGCCTTTGCCCTTAAGCGCCCCCAGCGCAAACAAAGTGCCTCGCCGGAACCCCAGGATCCGGCGGGCACAACCCCAAAAAAGAAACGGATAGAGGCTAATGGCAGGATTAGCCACGACGGCGGCGAAAGACAAGCAGGGTGGTCATGCTGCCGGCCAGGAGAGCCCAGGTGGCAGGCTCGGGGACGACGACAGCGGAGACAACCAGATTGTCGATCGTGTAGCGCTGGGCGAGTGTCTTGCCCGTGAGCGAGATACTGAGCAGGTAGGTACCCGACGCGAGAGAGGTGGCAGAGTTGTCCGCGTCGAGACTCGCCAGAGGACTTGCTCCCGCTATAGATGTCCCGGTAAATGTGAGGCCGGTCAAGGTCAGCGTGCCGTCTCCAGCCACCGAGTAAATATCCACATCGGCCGTGCCATTTTGTAAGGCAGTGTTGGAATTCCAAACAAGACTCGTGCTAGCTGTTCCATAATTAAAGGAAACGTTCCAGTCATCGAAGGATACGCCACTTCCGATCTCGAAGAGCACGTTGAATCGGGCGTCGTTGGGTGCCGTAGCGTTCATCTGGGGCGCCCATACTCCCGTGCTTGTCGCATAGCGGATAGTCGAATTACTGGCCCCAATATCATAGGCGAAGTCTGTTCCGGTGGTGAAGACCGCGCCCTTGCGGAGGATATCTGTCCCCGAAGTGGCTCCGACGTTGTTGGTTCCGTTGGTAATGAAGGTCGCGCTGGAGAGATCCACTTGCGCAGCATTGGTGACTGTCCAGAAACCAGCCGGTGAAGGTGCATTAGCTCCGGCACCGGTAATCGAAGCGGATCGCGATGTGCCGTTCATTAGCACGGCATCATTGCTGGTGCTCGTTGGGCTATCCCAGCCGGTGCTGAAAAGCACGGCCGCTTGGGAGTTTAATGAGGCCGCCAAGGCTGCGATTCCGATGAGAGAGTAAGCTTTTTTCATATTCGGGGATTACTAGGGGGCTGGTTTTTTGGGGTGGAAATGTAAAGGATTGGTCTTTGCTCGAATGAAAATCTATCCGATCTTTACCGTCAGACAACCGGTGTTTGCGCCAAAAGGGGTCGCATTTTGCGACAACGAGAAAACGCCACGGGAGCATGTGGGAGAATGTTTGGTGGGCGAAGCCCGCAATTTTGCTTCGTTGAACGCCAAGATGCCTGGGCTTGGGGGTTAGTCTTCCCGTGGAGCCAGGGGATAGAAGCCAAGGATGCTGCCGGTCGGGCCAACAGGTGCTGGGGCGAGGAAATTGGTTGCGTCGGCGTTGGCGTTGACAAAGTCGCCGGGGGCGGAGGTTTGGAAGTCGGCGATGACAGAGGGTCCTGCCGCGGTGGCGGCGATGGCCCGGCCAACGAAACTGTAGCCTTTCGAGGTGATGACGCTGGCGTAAATCAGTTGGGACAGGCTCTTGTCGAAGACGGTCACGAAGCCGGAACCGCCAAGTTGCTCGGACTGGAAGGCATGGAGTGTGGTGGGGAGTCGGAACGCGGTGTTGCCTGTGACGTAGATGTTTCCCCCGACATCGGCGGCGGGAGCTTTGGGGAAGAGAGAGTTCGCGCGCCGCTTGCCGGCGGCCACTGGGCCAGGAAGTTCGGGGAAATAGAACGTAGCCGCTTTCGGTTTTCCGGTGTCCGGATCCACGCGGGCAATCCAACCGATCATGATATCGGCGGTGAACCAATCGTGCGGGTCGAGATACGCTCCGGGGGTGGAAACAAAATTCTGCGCGAAATGTCCGTGCTGGGTGGCGGCGAGGAGGAGGTCGCCCGTGTGCGGATCCACGGACATGTAGGGGTTTTTCTGGTCGGACTCGGCCGGGAGCCCATCGAGGAGGTTGGTACACCACAGAATGTTTCCGGTTCCGTCAAACCTGACCAGCATGGGATCAAAATCCGGCTGGCCGTTTGGAAGCCTCACAAAATTCGTGGTGAAGAGGACGAATGTGCCATCCGGGAGAGCGCGCACGCCACCGGACCCTCCACGGTGGTAAGTGGCACTTTTGAATCCCGCCGCGACGTAGCCGCAACCCTCCCACCACGCTTTGAGAATGTCGGGGTTTCCGGCATCGGTGCGAAAAGTTTCGCTACTGCCGAAGGGAAGCAGCCTCGATCCGTCTGTCGCGACGCGCGAGACGAACGGCTTTTCCTTCGGACAGACGATGACCGAGTTGTCGGGAGCGAAGGACACACTCACCGCGATGTCGCCGACCACAGGTTTTGTCCAAACGATGTTGTCTAGGCCCGGAGATAGCCGGGCAATGAGGAGGTCACCGCCATTTTTTTCTCCTCCAACGACCACGGCCCCATCCGCGGCGGAGTCGAGGCACCGGGCTGTGAGAAAGTCCGGGGGCAAGAGAAGACATTGTTGCATCTGCCGCAGGTCGGGAGAAAGGCGGGCAACAAAAGCCGTCCCGCCAGGCCCACCCGGGGCTGCTGCCGGAATCGGGGCGTCGGCAGGGCCAGTGAGGCTGCCCGCGACCAGAACGGTGCCATCAGCACTCGAAACCATCGCATGGCACGCGGAAACTCCCTTAAAAACCGCTTGGATGACTTTGTTTTCCTCGCGGGTGATATTTGCCTGGTTAAATTTCCCGGCTCCCACCTTGCCGAGAACATTGACCTGAACGGCGTCATCGTCCTGGGCGAGCGCTGCAAATGGGAGGATAACGGCGGCTAGGACTGGGAAGATGTGGCGGAGTGGACAGGACACCTTGACTGGCATGATGCCCGCGTGCAGGTGGTTTAGGTGGGTTTTCATTGGCGGACTATTTTCCTTCGAGGACTTGCACATCACGGATGCGAATTTCCCCTTCACCGAGAAGTTCGATGAAGAGACTTCCATCCAAACCGCGTTCGAATTTCGAATCTGGCGGCTGACTGAAAGAAAACTCAAACCATTGGCCGGTGGGCGGTGGGGCCATCACCTGTGAGAAATCACCGCCCTCGGCCGGTGGTTTTTTGTTACTGCCAAGCGGTCCCCAGTTTGTGCGGAAAATGACATCCATGCGCGAGAACGCCCCATCGAGCTTCATCTGAAACTTCACCGTAACCGCGTCTTTCGTATAGTTCGAGCAAAACGGCCCGGACCCGCCTCCCCGGAACGCGATCGATGCACCCGGCGTCCATTGCGGCAGCCGGGCCGGACGGGCCTTGAAAATGGCATTTTCCCGCCAGTCGTGCCAGCGAAGCAGGAAGGTTTTTCCCGCCCCCGGTGCACCTGGCTCGTCAATAACCTCCCAGACGTCGCCCGGCACTGGAGCAATCGCCCAAGAGGAATGGTGCTTCCCGGCCTTTCCGGAAGAGTCGCGCCCGAGCGCCTCCTCCATGGTCGGAGGAGGTGAGGCCGCCCAGGGAGCCATCAGTCCGTAGAAAGCCTTGTTCAGGTTCGACGGCCAGCCCCCTGTGTTTTCCCGCGTGCTGCCGTCGGTCGAATAGAAGCTTTCCGCGCTCGCGGTGCCGCCGTCGCTCACGGGTCCGCCGTAAGAATTTTTCGTCCGGGCCGGAACGGCGGCAGCACCCACATGGTTCGCGGGAAATTTCACCAGTTTTGCCGATGCCGTGGAACGAATCGCCTCTGCAGCGTGAAACTCAAGTCCGCCTTTTGATTTTCCGAGCGCCACCATGATCCTCCCGAACGGCTCGCCCCAGAGAATGTCCATCGTTCCGTCCGCATTCCAGTCGCAGGGCTGCGGAGTGCAATAAGCGAGGACTTTGTTTCCTCCATCGAGTGCGGCGTCCATGGGTTCGTCCAGTTCGCTACCTCCAGCTCCCAAGGCCCCGGTGCCGACTCGGCGGTGCACGGTGAGGCGTCCCTGGTCGTCACACACAAAAAGGTCCAGATCCCCATCGCCATCCCAATCATAGGCAAAGGGCGCAAGGAACGTGCGCTCTTCGCCAACATAAAGGGAGGATTCTTTTGGCGGGTTTTGCGGGGTGGCACGTGCGGCGTCCATGAAAAGGCGGATCGCATTCACGCTGTAGGTTCCCTCGCCCACCAGAAGGTCAGAAATCCCGTTGCCATCCCAATCACAGACAAATGGCATGGCGTAGTTCATGAATTCAACCGGCTGATAAATCGGGAGTCTGCCGGCAGGCCCGGGAACGCGGGCAATTTTGAGAGGAAGGCTGTTGGAAAGGCGGTTCGAATACCCGAATCCCGGCTGGCCGGGGCGACCAATATTCGGGGCAAAGTAAACCGTCCCGCCGCTGTCTCCGACGACAAAGTCGGGGAGTTTGTCTGCGTTCCAGTCGGCAGGAGACGCGACCAACCGGAGGCGTCGAAAAGAGTTCACCGTGCAGGTGAGTCCACCAGGCGGAATCGGAGCCGAAGGAAGTGCAAGGTTGCCTGGGGCCACAGGAGCCTCCTCCGCGTCCTCGGCATCATAGGGAAACATCGCGTAAACCCGCTTCTCGATGTCCTTTTTGCTCTCCTGCCTTCCCTTAGGCAGACGATCATTCTTATTCAGCTGCCTGTCCAGTTCCTTGGAGCGCTTCTCATCAACCCACCGCCTCGCTGCCTTCTGTGAGGATGTGAGGTCCTCTTTCGGTGGAGATTTCGATGTGGGAGAACCCAGAATGGGAAGAAATTCCGACCTGAGATCATCGATGAGAAGCGGCATCGATTCCCCACAGCCGAATGCCGGACTTCCGGGCGTGCCAGTATTTTTCCAGCACCAAAAGATTCCATTTCCGTCGGGCGAAACGAGATCGGGCAGTCCATCGCCATCCATATCCACCAACGAAGCCGACAAACCCATCCACGCATACGAGAACTGATTGCTCTTGGTGATGAACGGATTCGTCGAAGGCATCGCAACCGATTTTCTCAGGTATCCGTCCGAATCCACGCCAGCCCATGGATAGGCAATCGAGACGGTATTCTCGAAGGTCCCTACACCCGGATTCGCGCCAGCCAACCAGTTCTTCGGGCCGTCTTGGCCTAGGACAAAGGATGAGAAGACGAATATTACTGAGAACAGAAGACCGAACACTGAACACCTCATTGCAACATCCCCTTGTTTTCCGGGCGGTTGAGCATAGCCGGCCAGCGACCCAGCATGTAAACGAGGACGTTGGAGCCCAGTTTGTAGCTATCAATAATCGCCGGCTCATTGAGCCCGCGGAAATATTTTTCGCGAAACTTCCACATGGTGCTAGCCCATTGCCCACGGCCGATGTCGCCGCCGATCTGGAACCGGTTGTTGATGACAGTCGTTTCGAACCGAAGAAAATTTCCGTAGGCATTTTTGGTCAGGACCACGGAAACCACCCCGGGGAGCACTTCAATCGTCTCGATCGGGGCATCATAAAACTGCATTCCATGGGGCAGACGATCAAAGCCGTTCGATTTGTCAAAATAGGCGTCGGGACCTGCCAGAAAAAGGTCATTTTCCTTTTTGAGTGCCCGAAACGGCTTGTCCACATCCGGGATCACCCGCTTCATTTCCCGCTTGAACGCTGTATTGAATTTTGAGCGGTCTCCGGCAAAGCCGGAGTCCCCCCAAATCGCCCCTCCCCGAAGGATATACTGATACAGCGTGTCCACCTCGGTCTCGGAGAGCACAAAATCATCGTTGCCGGTGAAATAGATAAATGGCGGCATCGGCTTCACATCGAGGAGGTATTCGACCGTAAAGTCCGGGTGCGCACGATCTTCGGGCTTTGGATTCCAGATGTACCCAAAGGACGTCCCGTAGATGCTATCAAAGGCAGGAAGTCCCTTGCGCAGAGTCTCCCGGAATTTTTCCCGCCCCTCGGCATTCCACTCGGATTGTTTCGCAAGTGAGTTATAGCTGTAGGGAACAAGGGCCTTGTCGAGAACAACGGCTGAGGGCTTGGCGGCACCTTTGATCGCACCCGCCGAGGCTTGGCGGACAAAGCGCAGAAGGTTTCCCATCGCTCCCGGTGTGAACTCGACAAGTTTCTGACGGTTGTCTTCGCCGCCCCGCACATCCCGGATCCCCCACCAATAATTCACGAACGGTCCGGTATTCGGCACCGGCTTCCAATTTAGCCAATCGATGTACTTTTCGTCCGCCAATCCCGGTGGCGACTCTTCTTTTTGCCGACCGTCGGGAGCCAGGCGCGTGTCGAGCGCGGCATACCAATCCCCGGAATGAATGACAAAATAAACCGAGAACTCGTTGATGGTCTTCAGGGTCTTTCCCCGCCCGGAGATCCCAATGCCACCCGCCCCACCTCCGACCCATTCTCCCACGCCCTTTCCAATGCCGGATCCCTTGCCCAGCCCCGCCGAACGATACGAGGCACCTCCTCCCCCTCCGCTCAGTCCGCCCGAAGCTGCCGCCAATTTTGGCGCACTTGCAGCGACGGGCACCGGAACGGCAAGGTTCAGGGCCGACGGAGCCGTGGTCGTCAACATCGATAACGCCGCGGAGGGCGCTGGAACAGCCAGTTGTAGGATGTCCGGCATCGCGACACCGGCCGCAGCCTCCCCGCCGGGCGGTTCGCTTTTCGGCCCCGGATCTTGAAGAAATCCACCCGATGAAGAATCTGCTTCGAAGTCCGCTTGCTTGGGAATTTTGGGAAACAACGTCCCTCGTGCAAGCAGAACAATTAGTGCGGCATGAATTGCAATCGAGACAAGGCTGAATTTTTGCTCGAAATAGAACTGCCGGAGATTGAGGGTCGGCCGCAGAGAAAATTCGATTT
Organism: Terrimicrobiaceae bacterium; assembly: GCA_041752695.1. Classification (GTDB taxonomy): domain Bacteria; phylum Verrucomicrobiota; class Verrucomicrobiia; order Chthoniobacterales; family Terrimicrobiaceae; genus CALCJD01. Next base: position 7,321 of record JBGSVZ010000071.1, on the reverse strand, counting down.
CTCCCAATCGAAAGACATCGGTCTCGGAAAGCCGTACCGCCTCAACCGCGAGCCCCCTGTGCTTTGTTCCATTGGTCGATCCCAGGTCGAAAAGCCAACATTCTTCAGGCGTGATATCCAGCCGGGCATGCGCGGAGGAAACCGAGGGCACGTCGATCCGGACAGCGCAATCCTTGCCCCGGCCAAGCACATAGGAACCCGGCCGCAACCATCGGACACGGGGGATCCATCCATGCGATTTCCAACGAAGCGTCCACTTTTCGACCATGAGGAGAAAATTCAGTTTCCGCCAATCTCTTCGATGTTAATACTGGGAAACACCCGTTGAAGGCTGAATGGCGTCCGACGACATCAATCTTTGCGATGCAGGGTTAGCCGAAAGTTACTCGCCAAATTCCCAGGAAACATCCTCATTTGGAACAGGGAGCACGGCCAGGAAGACGGCCTGCTTTTGGCCCGCGGGCGGGGTGTTCGATAAAAACGGAAAGCCCTCCGTGTTGATGACCGGCAGGGAAACTCCCTCCGTCTGGTGGCTTCCGGCCAGCACGGCCGCGCTGTTCCCAAGAATGGAAAGATGATCAACATCCCCCTGGCCGGGACTAAGGTAGGTGCTATAAACGGGTCCGCTCAGATCCGGTTTGAGAACAACAAAAAACGGATGCCCTCCATATTCCGAGACATAGGGAAGAAAGGCATTACTTGTCGTGGGAAAAGCGATGGTTGTGCCACCACCCACGTAGACGCGACCCTCGGTATCCACGGTCATCGCATTCGCCGTGACACTGTTCAGATCCGGCCACCCCCGATTCTTGGGGCTGGGCATTCTCGAATAGATATAGGTGGAATTTTTCAGCCTCCCGGATTCCGCATCCACCCGGCCAATCCACGTGATTTTGATGTTTCCATTAGTCCCCGTAAACTTGTTCAGCCAGCCGCTTGGATCCAGAAGCAGCGTCTGCCGATTATTTCCGTGTTGCCAGTAGCACACGAGAATGTCGCCATTCGAAGGATCAATCGCAAGCGCCTGGGTCTTCTGATCCGGTTCACTCAAAAGCCCGGTGAGAAAACAGTTCGTCCAACGCAATTTTCCCTCCGGCGAAAAACTCATGAGAAACGGATCGAAATCGGGTAAAGGCATCAAAAACGGAATTGTGCCGGCCACCACAGCGTTCCCCATTTTGTCAATCGCAAGTGCCTCAGGCTTCAGGTCTGCCTCGCGGATCGGATTTCGGCCATCTTTCACATTGGTCCAGACCATCGGCTTCCCCGCATTGGATCCGGCTCCCCAATCCCCGATCGGAGTTGGGAAATCTGGATATACATCCTCCTTTCCGGCCCAGAGCGCAAACGGCCCGCTAGCCAGGGAAGGCGACGAAAAGTCGAGCTTGAGACGACGCGTCGGACCATCCGGTGCCTCCGGCCACATGCGCTCGAATCGACCCTCGGAAAAGTACCTGGTGAGCAACCCATCACCGGAGCGCTTCGGAGGCAGTGTCAGGCAAACCGGACGGCCTTGCGGGTCGAAACGAAGAGCGCCAACTTCCGTGACGAGAGCCATGGACCGGGTCACCGCGCGGAGGTCGGGAGAAAAACGAAGAAGAGCCGTCGACGTTTTTTCCGCGTCCGGCCCTGCCAGGGACTCTCCGGGTCTGCTCGCGATGGCCCAGATGGATCCATCGACACCGACCTCGAGGGATTTGATCCCGGCAAGTTCGTCATGCCGGAAGACGACCAGATCGAGGGATTTGAAATCTGACGCGAACCGAGCAATGAACGGCATCGCGGCGGTGTTGGGAGTGTCGACAGTCGGTAGTTCGCCCGACCAGGCCCTGGCCCCCGGCATATGAAATGGCGGACGCGCAGAGCCTGCCAAGATGAGGCCCCCGTCGGGAGCTGTCAGCAAGCAGACCAGTTCGGTCCCTCCGCCGGGGGCAAACCACCCGATGACCGGTTCGCGGATTGATACTGCCTTGACTGCGTTGGCCGATGCCGCGGTTGGGACGAAATGGATTTTGGCCTCGGCGGCTTCGAGCGCGGCTTCGTCCCTCACCGACGGCTCCGCCTTCAGACTCACCAGATGCTGATCCACCAGCCCGGCCTCCCGAGCTCCTTGGGAAATCCAAGCCTCGTTCGCCTCCGAGGATGAAACCCTCAGCACCGAAAGAGGAACCAACCCACCGGCAAGCTCCGGACGGCCGGAGGAAACCTCCGCCGTGCCCGTCTCGATTTTTCGAATACGGACAACCTCGCCTTCGGCACTTGTGCGGACCGCCACTCCGTCCGTGTCGAGTATCTCAGTGGCAAAAACGAAGGCCGCATAGCTGCCCCGGCGGAGTTGTGATGGGTCCAGGGCTGCGGCAGGCAGAACCAGAAGCAGGAGAAGAAAAAGCCCCTGCCCGTAGCAGAACAGGGGAAAGAGAAGCATCCCCGCCGTTCCAAGAGGCCGACGAGGCATGTTCATGGACGGTAGATCATTGGCCTCGCGTTCACCGGCTCGATCGCGATAGTTGCAAAATTCGGAGGGAGTCCACTAACTGTTCCGTCCTTCAGCGGACCAGCCTCCTGCACCAGTGTCACAGTAGCGTTGGTTTGGGCGACAACGCTCCCGGAAGGAAGGAAAAGAATGTCGGTGTAGCTCTGGCCGTTTGTCGTCCCCTGGTACGTGGTGACCTCAAGAATCGGTGAGTACGTACTGCTGTTGGTGACAACGACCCCTAGCGGAAAGCGACGGACCCGCTCGATGCTTGTCCACGACGCTGGATAAGCGGAATCCTTCTGCTCCCAGAGCTGGTAACTGGTGAATGGCGCTGATGAATTCTCGCGGAAAAATCGGATGGCAACCTGTCGGTTGAATGTGCGCGCACGCTGGCAAGCGAGATTCACGACCGCGGCCATGTCTTCCGAGGCACCAGTCAGATTGGTCCCGCTCGATATGCTCCGCATCGAGGGCAGCGTGACCACCGTCAAAATGATAATGATCGAGATTACGACCAAAAGCTCGATGAGAGAAAAGGCGGAGAACAGCCGAATTGCCGCCCGGCTGGAACCGGAAATCGGAAAACGGAAAGTGTCAATTCTCATGGCGCAAACTGATTCTGCGACAACACCCGCCACCGATACCATTTGTCGATCGGATCATAGGTACCGGAAAGATTCACCTGCGCGTAGTCAGGGATATTTGGTGCGTTGGGGTCGAGGAACCGTTCGATCGTTGTGGCGCCGCGGAATTCGCCGACAATCTGATCTTGCCCCTCAACCCACTCGGCCCAATTCCTGCCGGCCCCCGGGCTTTGACGCAAAGCCTGAACACGGTAGTGAACGGTGAACGTATTGGATTTCGTCGTCACACGGGAGAGCAATGCGGTGTAGGGCTGCTCTCGCAGAGTGTCGGAAGTCACCTGCCGCGAGGACCACCAACTCGCGATGTTTGAAGCGGTCGGGGCTGGAGATGCCGTCGGATCATCGGGAACCAGCCGGATCGTTGAAACCTCCGTTGCACTCCGGTAGAATGGAAAATCTGTCGTGGCATTGAATTTCTCGAGATGCCCCGTGACCGTTTCGTCGAGGTTTAGCGGATACCTGATGTTTGCGACCATGGGTTCTTGATAAGACCCGGATTTGTAGTTCGCGTTTGCGAGTCCCGCTGCGGTATCCGGGACCGCACTCAACATAAGAGGCTTTAGGGCTCCCCGAAGAGCGGTCGTCCGGGTGATATGAGTGAAAGGAAGGACCTGACTGTTAAGATTGACTTTGCCCGCCGTCGAGAGCTGGTCACTGATTGCATAAGGTTCAATGATGGGCATCCAAAAGTTATCGAGGTAGAAATGATCCGCGGGTTGGTTGAACCCCGGATGGCCACTGCCTCCCGCCGGGGCCGAAGTGAAGAGTAGCGAGCGCCAGCCTTGGAGCGTTCCGGTCGAGTCCGGGGTCACCATGCTCCCAAGCAGTCCCGCCGACGGGACCATTCGATTTGGCTCGAACATGGAGCCGTCCGGGTTTCCCACCCCTGCCCGATCGAAAAATCCTCCAAACGACGCGTTGGCGAAAACCGACTCGACCCGCGGCAAAATCGCACCGTCCTTAAACGGACCTGTGGCCCCTCCAGCATCCCCGAGCGTGTTGGAAGACAGATTAGCCTCAGTCAGCGCAACGGAGGCGACGGGAACGGCGTCGTTGGCGAAGGTGACTCCAGAGACAAGCTTTGCACCTTGGCCGAGGCCGGAAAGCGACATCAAACCCACCGTACGACTGCCGGATGTAGACTGAGTTCCGACATACATCGCAACTGTCCCATATCGCGCGATATTCTTTGTCTCGTTGCGGAATGAGTGCGCATAGCGCCCCGTGGCGTCCGTGGCTCTTAGAGGAGAACTGCCGAGAAATGGCGACGAGACAGTGCCGTAGCCCGGGATTTTTTCGAAATAGCTTGTCCCAACATTTTTTGTGAGCGCAATCAACCTGAGGTCCCCACGGACCGGATCTTGCCTCGTTGGCTGCACCCCTAGCACAATATCACCCGTGCTAACAAAATAATTTGCAGCAATGTTGTCATAGTTCATGCGAAACCGCTTGGGCAGATAAAGCGAATCTCCGGCACGACTTGGGCTGGTGGCTTCCCCTAGGCGGCCGTCTCTCCACCACGTGCTGTTCGGGGGTGTCGCCGGCTGGCCGTTCGCGAAGTTCTGACCACTCAACGTCATGTGCTGGGGAACCGGCATGCCTGACGCCTGATCAAACTGGATACTGAACGTTTGAACAGCTGTGTTGTTTGTCCATGTCCCCAGGGTCACGTTGATCGTCCCCCCGGAAAAGCCAAGCGACGTCGCGCCGGAAACGTCGATCTCGTCGGACACAAAAGGATAGACGGTATCCATATTCGCGGTCCATCCATTCGGATTCGATGCCCCCCATTCCGGCCAGTTTCCCCGTGGCCACTTGGCAAAGGCACTGTCTCTCGAATCCGTAGCTGCAACAAGGATACCGGGAAAGAGCATGAAGGAGATCGGGTTATTCAAAGAACGTGTGTCATCCGCCCAGTACCGCGGATTGGACATCGTTCCAAATCTTGATGTTCCATCCCCGCCGCCAAAAGGCGTCCCATTAAGGCTCAAGGACTGAAAGCCGCTGACCGTCAGTTGTCCACCACTGGCAAAGCCCGCACCTCCGGGGGTCGGATTATACGGCTGAAATGCCAGGAATGCGCGGATCTTGTTGGTTTTCTGACTAATAATACTTGGCACACTGACCACCGGGGCCGGGCTCTGCCCTCCCCTCCAGACGAGTTGTGTCGTTCCGCCCGGGAGAGGAGGAGTAAATTTGCTTGTGGGACGGCTCGGATCGACCTTGTAAGTTACGTAAACGCCGTTGGAGATTTCGATGCCATCTGTCAGTGTTCCACTGTAGCTGATCGTGCCGGAACCGGTTGAATCCTGATAGAATGTGCCGTTGCAGGTGATGTTCCCGGACGCGAGAGTGTTTTCAACCTCCGTTGCCATAATCACGATGGCAGCCGATCCTATCGTCGTAAACCGGCCGGCACCTTTTGCGGCGGCTGAAATCTCAGCAGGTACGACATAGCCCCGGGGGCTGCCAAGATACTCCAGGCGATTGGCGTCGGTGCGAGAAATCACGCCGGATGGGTTCGACGGATAGGCTCCATAGCGATAGGTGACGTAGCCGCCGGTGGAGTTTCCATAGTCTACGTAGTCAATGTTTGTTGTCCGAATGATGTCAAAAGTCTGTGCGAGGATATTGTTCACGCCGCTCCCCCACTTGGTCGCGAATGAGGTTCCCTCACCCGGTGTCGCGGCAGACGTGAGATTTCGCAGGTAGGTCAGAAGCTGGGCATTTCGGGTTCGTGAAACATCTCCCGTGGGATCAGTCGCCCCCTGCTGGCCTGAATTATAACCGGCACCAACGAAGCGGTCAAAGTAGTATGGTTGGCCATTGATCTGGCTGCAGTTGCGTATCAACCTGTCTTTCACCGTCTGGTTGCCGGTTTCCGAATTAATGGGCCAAAGCGCAACCCGCGGCGTGCCGAGCAACGTTGTTTCCGGCGAGCGACTATTGGCCGTCAGGAAGAAATTTCGCCGCGCAACCTCCGACGCGAGGGACGGGATTTTTGAGGCGATGTTCTGCGATGCCGAAGCGGGATCCGGAGCGAGAATATTCATGCTCCTGTCTTCCGCGAATAGGACTTCGTCTGCTGTCGCGTACAGTCTTTGCGTGTCGGGAACGAGCGGTGCTCCCTGGGCTGGTCCCGCCACGAGGTCGCTAATTCTCCAGACGGGGTTTGGATTCACTCCGCCAGAAGGCGTCTTGCCAAGGTATTCCGGGCGGGACGAATCGAGGAGGTAGCTGGTGTTCTCTATTGCAGTCGTCTGTCGGAGTCCGCGGCGCGAACCATTATCGCTGAGAGCTCCGTTGATGCGAGGAGTGAGATTGAAGTAGTTGAGTGTTTCTTGATACTGGTCGTCCCGATTGTCCGCGACACCCGTATTAAATGTTGAAAACGAGTTCAGAAAGTAAGGGGGCGAGACAGGCATTAGGCTGCCGAAGGCGGCTGAAAGGGATGTCATCGAGGGATGTCCGGACATTCTTGAGAACTCGCCGGACACTGGGGCCGCGATGGCCAGTCGCTGCTCGAGAATTGTGTTCGCTTTCGGGGTATCCCAGAACGTACCCTCGCTGGCGGTATTAATATTAAGCTTGCACGTGTCATCATCAGCCCAGAAGGCAATGCGGCCGACGATAGGATTGTTCTGGGAGGGAACTGGGGTTCCGGTGAACGTGACCGTTTTAGAATCGCCGGAGCTGGGCGAAGTGAGCTGTCCGTCCTTAAGCACATAGATCCACTTCGCTGGCATCGGGAGGCGGCGGTCTGTTCCGCTACCCGAGAGGGTCGTGCCGGCGACCGTGACGTTGGCCGAGAACCCTTCGACCGCACCGATAGCCGCTGGATCCGCGATGGGGAAGATCGGGGTCGTGATGACTTTGATGGGGTCTGCCGGGTCCGGTCTTTTGACCACCGCAGGAGAGTTGAGGTCGGCGTAGAGTGCGTTGAACGAAGTGCTCGTTGCGCCCGCGTTCCAGCTTTGCATCGCGGTGACCTCGGCATCCATATCGACCTTGGCGTAGTTGGATTTGACCATCACATCCGACGAGTAGAGCTTGTAGGCGGTGCAACGGTGTTGAAGGTAGCTGCTAAGTGACAACGCTTATTCATAACGTTAAGGGGCCAGCAGCCCCGCCACGACCCTGGTTTTTCGGATATCGAAAAACCATTCCTTTGATGGGAAGGCAAAAAAGAACGGCATTTCTG
>JBGSVZ010000070.1:0-84808 GCA_041752695.1 Terrimicrobiaceae bacterium | reverse complement strand
CTTCGTTACGGGCTACGCCCTCCACTACGCAAAACATCGCAACCAACCCAAACCAACAACCAAATCTCTCATAGCAACTGGATCAAAATCCGGGGGCACTTCAGTGCTGGCTGCTTTTTGACAAAGTCGGGGCGAAAGGTTTGCCCGAAACATACGTGCAAGAATTGCAGGCCGGCGGCGTCGAGGTGAAGGCGTTTGTCACCAATCGTCAGTTCGGACGGAGATTTCAGGTGAACTTTCGCAATCATCGCAAACTCGTGATCGTCGACGGGCACACGGCGTTCCTGGGCGGCTTGAATGCCGGCGACGAATACATGGGCGAGGGGCCGCTGGGAGCGTGGCGGGATACCCACATGGCTGTCGAGGGCCCTGCGGTGCTGGCTCTGCAATTGTCGTTTTTGGAAGACTGGTATTACGTGGACAAAACCGTTCCCGACCTGCCGATTGTGCCGCAGGAGCGCGGGAGTGAGATTGTGCTGCCCTTTGCCTCGGGTCCTGCGGAGTCCTGGAATATTACGCCGGCGGTATTTTGTGAATTGATTCATGACGTGCGCGAAAGGCTCTGGATTGCGAGTCCCTATTTCGTGCCGGACCCCGCCCTTCGTACGGCATTGGCTCACGCCGCCCTGCGGGGAGTGGATGTGCGGATTATTTTGCCGCAGGGAATTGATCACCTTCTGCCCTGGCTCTCGTCGTTCACCTTTTATCCCGCCATGTTGGAGGCGGGAGTGAAGATCTGGCGCTATCAACCGGGATTTATGCATCAGAAGGTGCTGCTGGCTGACACAGATCTGGCGATTGTCGGTTCGGTCAATCTTGATTACCGCTCGTTCATGCTGAATTTTGAATTGTCTGCTGCGGTGCAGGACGCGGAGTTTGCCAGCAAGGTGGAGAAGATGTTCGAGGCCGACTTTGCCCGGAGCAAGCAGGAGGATCTGCGTAAGTTTCAGGACGGCAGTTTTCTCTTCCGGCTGAAGTGCCGGTTGGCGGCACTGATGAGTCCGGAGCAGTGAGGCTGTTTTTACTGTAGTCGCCCCGCTCTGTCGGGGCGTCCGTTGGGCACCCCGACAGAGCGGGGTGACTACAAATTAGTGGTGTGGCTTTGAGGGCGGCCTCAAACCGGTTTGTCTGGCACCCGCTGGAGCAATTTTCCCCGTCCGACTGTCCCCACAAATTTCCCATCACGGGCGGCAACTTCACCGCGCACGGTGACGACCGCCGGACGTCCCTCGATCTCCCACCCTTCGTAGGCATTGTAGTCGATGTTCATGTGCTGGTTGGCTACGGAGAGTTTGCCGCGATAGGCGGGATCGTAAACAACCAGGTCCGCGTCGGCGCCCAGTTGGATCGTGCCTTTGCGGGGGAAGAGGTTGAAAATTTTCGCCGCGTTGGTGCTGGCGACGTTCACCAATTGGTGGAGGTCGAGTTTCCCGCGTTTCACGCCATAAGTGTAAAGCAGGTTGATGCGATCCTCGAGGGCCGGGATGCCATTAGGAATCTTGGTGAAGTCTTCCTTGCCCATCGGTTTCTGTCCGACGAAGTCAAACGGGGCATGATCCGTGCCCACAGTGTCCACCAGGCCCTGACGCAGGCCGTTCCAGAGAACCTCCTGATTGGCCTTGTCGCGCAGGGGCGGGGACATGACAAATTTCGCCCCCTCAAAATTCGGAAGTTCGGCGTAGGATTTGTCGATCGTAAGATATTGGATGAGCGTCTCCACCCGCACATCCACGCCGAGGAGACGGGCGCGCAGGGCTTCTTCCAGCGCCTCGCGGCAACTGAGGTGGACGATGTAAACCGAGGCGCCGGTGAGCCCCGCAAAGGTCATCAGATGGTGCACCCCCTCGGCCTCCACACTGGGAGGACGACTCTCGTGGTGGCCCTCCGGACCGGTCACCCCCGCGGCGAGCAATTCTTTCTGACGTTCGGCGACAAGGGTCTCATTTTCGCAATGGGCCGTGACAACCACCCCAAGTTCCCTAGCCAGACTTAGGGTGCGATAGAGTTCGCCATCGTCAATGCCGAAGGCGCCTTTGTAAGCGAGGAAGATTTTGAACGACTGGATGCCGGCCGCGACGATCTCGCGGAGCTGTTGTTCGGAGGATGCGTCGAATTTGGTCACGCCCATGTGAAACGTGTAGTCGCACGCGGCTTTGCCTTCGGCTTGCGCTTTCCAGGTGGCAAATCCCTCCGAGGGCTCCATCGTGCGGGACGGACAACACATGTCGAAAATGGTGGTGGTCCCGCCCGCGATGGCCGCCTTGGTGCCGGTTTCGTAGGTGTCCTTCGAATACGTACCCATGAAGGGCAGGTAAATGTGGGTGTGAGGGTCAATGAAACCGGGAAACACATATTTCCCCGTCGCGTCGATCACCTCGGTCCCGGGCGGCGGCGGGATGTCCTTGTCGATGCGCGTGATGGTTTCACCCTCACAATAGATGTCAGCGATGTAGCGTGAGTCGCCGGTGATGATTTCGCCGTTTTTGATGAGGAGGCTCATGGATTTATTTTACAGAAGATAACGAAGAAAACGAAGACATGTCCTTAGTTCCCTTCGTTTGCTTCTGTTGAATCACTTTCTCCAAACATCCCCCACCTGCCCGCCGAACCAGCGGGTGGTGGTGACTTTTTGTTGGGTGTAAAATTGCACGGCCTCCTTGCCCTGGATGTGGAGGTCGCCGAAAAACGACGCGTCCCATCCGGTGAACGGGAACATGGCCATGGTGGCGGGCACGCCGACATTGACGCCGACCATGCCGGCTTTCACGCGGTGTTTGAACTCCCGGGCCGCCGCGCCACTGTTGGTGAAAATGGCCGCGCCATTACCGAAGGAGGATCGGTTCGCCTGGGCGATCGCGGCGTCGAGATCCTCCATGCGCATAACGTTGAGCACGGGACCGAAGACTTCTTCGCGGGCAAGCGTCATTTCGTTGGCCACCTGGTCGACAATAGTCGCGCCAACATAAAAGCCATTGGGCGCGTCGGGCACCTTGATGCCGCGGCCGTCGCAGACATTTTTGGCCCCTTCCTTCTCGCCGCTGGCCACCAGACTGAGCACGCGGTCGCGGTGTTGGGCAGTGATGACGGGTCCCATGTCGGGCTGGGCGGCGCGGTCGGTCGGTCCGACTTTGATGGCGCGAGCGACATCGATCAGGGAAGGCAGGATACGTTCCGCGGCGGTACCCACCGCGATGGCGGTCGAGCCGGCCATGCAACGTTCGCCGGCGCAGCCGAAGGCGGCGGCGGAAAGGGCCTCGACGGTTTTTTCCACGTCGGCGTCGGGCATGACAACGATGTAGTTTTTCGCGCCGCCATTGGCTTGAACGCGTTTGCCGTTTTGCGTGCCGGTTTCGTAAATGTATTTCGCAATGGGCGTAGAGCCGACAAAGGAGATGGCGCGCACCTTGGGGTGGGTAAGGAGCGCGTCCACGCTTTCGCGTCCGCCATGGACCAGATTGAGCACGCCTTTGGGCAGGCCGGCTTTCTCCAACAGTTGCACCAGCAGCACGGCGCTGAGCGGGACCTTCTCGCTGGGCTTGAGCACGAAGGTGTTTCCGCACGCGAGGGCGAGCGGGAACATCCAGAGCGGCACCATCGCGGGAAAATTAAATGGCGTGATCCCGGCGCAGACCCCGAGCGGTTGAAGGTGCGTCTCGCAATCCACATTGCGGGCGAGATTGGCGAGAGTGTCGCCCATCAAAAGGGTCGGGATGCCGCAGGCGTATTCCACATTTTCCAAGCCGCGATAGACGCTGCCCCGGGCCTCGGCGGCGGTCTTGCCGTGCTCGCGGGAAACTGTCTGGCAGAGCAGTTCGAAGTTGTCTTCGATCAATTGACGGTACCGGAAAAACACGCGGGCCCGCTCGACGGGAGGTGTTTCGCTCCACGCGGGAAATGCCGCGGCCGCGGCTTCCACGGCAGCGTGCACCTCGGCGGCGCCGCCGAGGGGACATTCGGCGATCACGTCGCCGGTGGAGGGATTGTAAACCGGCGAAGTGGGCAGTCCGTCGCCGGATTGCCATTCGCCGCCGATGTAGGCGGGACAGGGGGTCATGGTGAGAAAATGGAACGCGAGGTTAGCGGAAAAATGAAAACCGGAGAATTAATTTTGCGCTAGGGCGTCGGATTGTTTCACGAAGTCGTCGCCGTCCCATTCGCCGTCGGCTTTCACCATTTTCTTTTCCTCGGCAGCCTTTTGGGCGGCTTTGCGTTCCTTTTGCATACGGACGAGTTCCGCATGCGTGGTGAAGTAGGGAAGGCTTGAACCTTTGAAGTCGGAGATCGCTTCGAATTTGTGCTTCTCCATGAAGGCGAGCAACTCCTCGCAGAGTCCCTTCACCATACCGTAGCCAAATTTCATAACGCCGGTGCAGACTTGCACGGTGTCCGATCCGAGCAGGATAAACTCCGCGGCATCGGATCCGTTTTCGACCCCGCCCATGCCCGAAAGGCTGCGGCCGGGGAATTCCTTCTGGATCATCGTGGCCAGTTCCATGCAAACGCGGAGCGCGATGGGTTTGACCGCCTTCGACGAATATCCGCCGGCGGTCGTGTAGCCTTCGACGCTCGGTTCGGGACGCAAAGTTTCCAGGTTGACTCCTATCACGCTACGAATGGTGTTGATGGCGGACACGCCCTGACACCCCGCCGCCAGCGCCTTCCGGCCGGGCAGCTCGATGTCCGTGATGTTGGGCGTCATTTTCGCCCAGACCGGAATTTTGGCCGCCGACATGACCCATTCGCACACCTCGCCGAGCAACTCGGGATCCTGGCCCATGGCCATGCCCATCTTGCGATCCGGCATGCCGTGCGGGCAGGAAAAATTTAGCTCAAACGAATCCACGCCAACCTCCTGGCAACGCTCCACGATCTCGATCCAGGCGTCCTTGTTGTATTCCTCCATGATGGAGGCGATGAGCACGCCGTCGGGGTAGGCGTCCTTGCATTTCTTAAACTCCTCCAGCCAGATGGAAAATGGCCGGTCGCTGATGAGTTCGATGTTTTCCCAGCCGATGATCTCCTTTTTGTCCGCCGAGTACAGTTTGCCGTAGCGCGGCGTGACATTGATTACCTTGGTCGAGTCGAGGCTCACCGTCTTGGCAATGACCCCGCCCCAACCCTCGCGGAACGCGCGGTTCATCACATTGAGATTGGTCCCGGGAGGACCTGAGGCAATCACGAAGGGATTCTTGAATTTCAGTCCGTCAACGGTGGTATCGAGAGTAGGCATACTTCTTAGGGGTTACTTCTTGATGTTGGGTCTTTTACGCAGAAAAAACAGCATTTTTGGGGCCAAGCTCCCGCAAAAGTGGGGAGAATCGTGGGCAACGCGCAAAACGGTAAGGGAAAAGATTTTTGACCGCGGACGGGGGACGTGGTGGGAGGAGCGTAGAAAAAGCCAGCCCGTGGGTAGGCTTGGCAGAATTTGAACTGTAGGCCGCACTGCCGGGGCGGCATTCTGCGGGCATGGGAGGATTTGGCCCCGGGGCGGCTATTCCCCCCCTAAACGAGATCCTCTTTCCGATGCGGCGGACGCGCCAACCGCTTTCTTTCTGGAGGCCGCGTGAAACCCTTCGGGTCACGCGCAGAGCCCATGCTCCATCATGCCTAATGTTTCTTGCTCATCGCGGCGGTGAACCAATCGACGTTGCCGAAGCCGCCGCCTTTGTTTCCACCGGCGGTGTGCTTCTGGACGTCCCGCGGGCCGCCTTCGCGTTTTTCACCGGGTTTGCGCACCACTCCCACCTCAGGTTTGCTTTTCATGGAAAGGCCCACGCGTTTGCGGGCCATATCCACTTCCATCACGGTCACCTGCACCTTCTGGCCCACCTTCACGACATCGGCGGGATTTTTAACGAACTGGTCGCTTAGCTGGCTGATGTGGACGAGGCCGTCCTGGTGGACGCCGATATCGACGAAGGCTCCGAAGGCGGTGACGTTGGTCACGATGCCGGGGAGCTTGAGGCCGGGTTTGAGGTCCTCCATTTTTTCGACGCCTTCCTGGAAGCTGAAGACTTCAAACTGCTGGCGCGGGTCGCGGCCGGGTTTGGCGAGCTCCTGGATGATGTCGGTGAGGGTGGGCAGGCCCACGTCGTCGGTGACGTATTTTTTCAGGTCGATTTTGGCGCGGCGGGCACCGTCCTTGAGCAATTCCTGCACGGTGGCGCCGGTGTCGCGGGCGATTTTGTCCACCAGTTCGTAGCGTTCGGGATGGACGGCGCTGGCGTCGAGCGGGTGGGCCCCGTCGCGGATGCGGAGGAAGCCGGCGGCTTGTTCGAAGGCTTTAGGACCGAGGCCGGCGACTTTGCGCAGTTCTTCGCGGGACTTGAACGGGCCGTTGGTATTACGGTGCTCGACGATGTTGAGTGCGGTGCGGGAGTTGAGGCCGGAGACGTAGCTAAGCAGATGTTTGCTGGCGGTGTTGATCTCCACGCCCACGTTGTTCACGCAGGAAATGACGATGTCGTCGAGGGAACGCTTGAGGGCGTTCTGATCGACGTCGTGCTGGTATTGGCCGACGCCGATGGATTTCGGGTCGAGCTTCACGAGTTCGGCCAGCGGGTCCATGAGGCGGCGGCCGATGGAAACGGCGCCGCGCACGGTGAGGTCGTGGTTCGGGAATTCCTCGCGGGCCGCCTCGGAGGCCGAATAGATGGACGCGCCGGACTCGTTGACCATCATGATCTGGATGGACGCCGGGAGTTTGATTTTGCGGACAAAAGCCTCGGTCTCGCGGGAGGCGGTGCCGTTGCCGATGGCGATGGCCTCGATGTTGTGTTTCTTCACGAGGGCGTGCAGGACCTCGGCGGCTTCGATCTGTTCGCGGGTGCTTTTCTCAGGATAAACGACTTCGTTCTCGAGGAGTTTGCCCTGACGGTCGAGCGCGACCACCTTGCAGCCGGTGCGGAAACCGGGGTCAATCGCGAGCATGGCCTTCTGGCCGAGGGGGGAGGCGAGGAGGAGTTCGCGCAGGTTGTCGGCGAAAACGCGGATGGCATCCTCGTCGGCTTTCTTTTTGTAAAACATGCGCGCCTCCGCCTCCATGGCGAAACCGAGCAGGCGCTTGAGGCAATCCTGAATGGCCAGTTTCACCTGGGCGGCGGTCTCGGATTTGTTCTTAAGGAACAGGTTTTCCAAAATCATCAGCGCCTCGTTTTCCTCGGGAGTGAGGCGCGAGTAGAGAAAACCTTCCGTCTCGCCGCGCCGGATGGCGAGGATGCGGTGCGAGGGGGCCTGGTTGGCGGGTTCGGTCCAGTCGAAGTAGTCTTTGAATTTCGCGCCTTCCTCCTCCTTGCCGAGGGCGACTTTGGATTTGATCACACCCTTGGTGAGGTAAAGTTCACGGAGCTTCGCGCGGGCGGTGGCGTCGTCGCTGATGCGTTCCGCCAGGATGTCGCGCGCGCCGCCGAGGGCTTCCGCGGCGTCGGCGATGGTGGCCTTGACGCCGTCCACCTCGTATTCCCGTCCGGCGTAGGCCTGGGATTCGGTCTCGGGATTGGTGGCGGGATCCTGGGCCCAGAGGAGTTCGGCGAGGGGCTCGAGCCCTTTTTCCTTCGCGATGGTGGCCTTGGTGCGCTTTTTTGGACGGAAGGGGAGGTAGATGTCCTCGAGGGTGGCGAGGGTCTCGGCTCCGTCGATTTTGGCCTGGAGTTCGGTGGTGAGAAGTTTGCGTTCCGTGAGGGAGCTGACGATGGACTCGCGGCGTTTGTCGAGTTCGGTGAGCTGCTCGATGCGGTCGCGGATGGCGGTGATCTGGACCTCGTCGAGTTCGCCGGTGCGCTCCTTGCGGTAGCGGGCGATAAACGGCACGGTGGCGCCCTCTTCGAGGAGCAACGCGGTGGCGGCGACTTGGCGCGGCTGGAGTTTGAGTTCCAGGGTGATTTTTGGGATGTATTTTTCGATCATCGGGAAAGAGGAGGGGAATCTTGCGGGGAAAAATCCGGGAGTCAATGGCTGAAGATTTGATCGCCGGGGGAGGCTGTGTGGGTGGGGAAAAAACGGTACCGGACGCAGAAAACGGAGGAAATGATTGTTGTCCCAATCGCGTCCCGGGCAGGAAGAATCCACCCGTTATCGTTTCGAGCTGCTCTTTACAATGAACCCGGTTGTCTGTAGGGGAAATTGGTGGCAGAGCCACTCAAACGTCTTATGAACCCCCTCTTTCCCTCCGCGAAAGAATGCCGATCCAAGGGCATCCGCTTCGACCACTCTCTCTTTCGCGTCTTGGCCCTCGCAGTTTTTTTCCTGTCCGTTGCTGCGAGCGCGGTCATGGCCTGCAATTGCGGCGAAGGGGAAGGTTCCTGTTGTTCGGGATGCGGCGTCCCCGGCCAGTCCTGTTGTTGCTGTGGTCCAGAAAATGAAACACCCACAGGGGTGGGGGGCGGCCAGCCCTATCGCGAGCCGGTTGTGCTTTCGGCAGTGGACGGCAAACTCGAGGTGGAACTCACGTTGAAACAAGGCTCCGCACACTTCGACACGGCAGCCGCCCCGGCCTCCAATGCGCTTCTTTTCTGCTACCGGCTCGTCCAGGGTAATGCCTCGGACGGAAAATCGCAGGGCACCAATCTTTATCCTGGTCCCACGCTTAATGTGTATCCCGGCCAGACCCTGGTGGTGCATTTGAAGAACGGCCTGAGCGATCTCACCATCCGGGACTATTCAAATCCGTCCTTTACGGCGGCCGGCAAAAAAGTGCCGCTTTATCCCGAACCGTTGGTCAATTCGCCCTTCAATCTGCATACGCATGGCCTGCATGTGAGTCCGGCCGGCAATAGCGACAATGTGCTCCTGAGCATCCCGTCGGGCATGCAGAACACCTACACCTACTCCATCCCGGACAATCACCCGCAAGGGCTCTATTGGTACCACACCCATCGCCATATGCTCACCGCCGCGCAAACCTACCGCGGCTTGGTCGGCATGCTGGCGATTGGGCGCGTTGATGGTGGGATTCCCGCCGTCACCACGAACAATCTTCCGGTGCGTTCGATGGCCATCCAATACAACTATGTGTTCAATCGCAAAGGTGGGCAGACGGTATTGAACAACCCGTTCTGGCCGGCCGATCTCAGCACCCTCAACCCGCAAATCCCGGCCAACCAGGTTGCCAACCCTCCTCCGTGGCTGGCCGCCAAGCTGGCCGACGGGACTTACGAACCTTCTCTGGCCCCGATCAACTTTTTGGACTCCCCGGTGGGGACGCAATTTTTCACCGCGTGGTGGGTCGGAAAATTGTCGGTCGACAACAATCGCGGCATTTTCCAGTACCTGCCTAGCAACCTGCAGACTTTCACCGGTAACGACGGCACGGTGGTACCGGTCAACCCCGCCCTGCCGGATGATCAGCGCGACTTGCAGTATACGGTGAATGGTCAGTTCCAGCCGGTCATCTCGACGCCTCCCGGACAGACGGAAATCTGGGTCTTGGGAAACTTTACCGACGCCGGTTATGTGCGGGTGAGGATTGTGAATACCGCCACCGGGAATCCGATTCCCCTCGTGATGGTCGGCAAGGATGGAAATCCTGTCCCGAACATCCAGCCGACCTGGGAGGGCGATGGCACGGTGTTTCTTCTCGAGCCGGCCACCCGTGTGGCTTTTGCCGTGACCATGCCGCAGGTGGGAGGCTTGCGTCTGGAAATGCCTTCCTACACCGCCACTGGCGGGACGTTACAGACCCCGATTGAAAATGTGGGTATTCTTTACACAAATGCGGGAGGCAAATACTCCGCGGTCGTCGGAAATATCTCTGTGAGCCCCGATCACGTAAGTTACATGGATGGCTTTTTTTACTATCCCACCCAAACGCTTCTCACCGCCGCACCTTCCCCGGGAACCGGCACCACGGTGGCGTTCACGATCGGGCAGCCTCTCGGTGCTTATACGTCGTTCGTGGACCTCGCGGGCGTGACGCCTGATGTTTTGCGGGAATTTAGTATCACCGGCGGATTCACCAATAAATATGCCAATCCGCAGGATCCTAATGCCTTTGCCTACCAGCTGGACAACAACCAGTTCCCGTTCATTCCGGTCCTCCAACCGCGGTTGAACACGAGCGAACAGTGGACGTATCGGAACCAAAACAACGACCAGCATCCGATCCACATTCACGTCAATGATTATCAACTCCACAAATATGTGGATCCGGTGGCCAATGTCACTTACGAGAACTTCCAGTTCGGGGAGGATAATCAAAATTGCCCCGCTCCCCTCTACAACACGGCCGGTGACGTTCTTGCTCCCGGGCTGCTTTCGCTCAGGACCGAGTTCCAGGACTATATCGGCGCTTATGTGTATCACTGTCACCGTCTGAACCATGAGGACAATGGTCTGATGGCGCTGATCAATGTGATTCCCGAAGTGACGGCCTATGCCTTTGTCGAATTGGGCGCGGCGAATCAGGGCGGCTCGGTCATCCGACCCACCCAGGTGGTGGTCATCAATGAAGCGACCAGCCAGGAGCTCGCGCGGGTCACGCCGTTTGGCGTAAACTCGGCGGGGCCGGTCGATGTGGCGATGGGGGATGTGAACGGGGATATGATTCTCGATTTGATCGTCGGCGGCGGGGCCGGGATGCAGCCGCTCGTCAAGGCCTTCGACGGTGCCAGCAACTTTGCCAACGTTCTCTTCGAACGCACGGTGTTTGCCCCGACCTTCCGAGGCGGAGTGCGCGTCGCGGCGGCAAACATAGACGGCGAGCAAGATGGCGACAATGTGATCGTCGCGTCCGGTCCGGGCATGAAAGCGACGGTGGTTGTTCTGCCTTCGGGTGTCGCTGAGGCCCCATCGGCTCCGTTTTTTGCGGAATGGAATCCTTATGGCACGTTCGAAGGTGGGGTGGATGTGGACGCGGGGATTGTTGCCGACACGGGCCGCAACTCGATCGTGACGGTTCCCGGCCCGGGTATTGCGCCCATGGTGCATGTGTTTGGCTTCTCTCTCTTCACGCCTCTGGAGGGCCACGAGGATGATCACAGCGGCAGCTCGGTTGTTGCCGGAAGTGAGGTCCACGTAACATCCACCGGGGCAAACCTCCCGGAGATGGTCGCTTCGTTCCGTCCATTTCCCCGAACCTTCCGCGGCGGGTTACGGGTGGCGACGGGGTGGGTGGCCGGACTGGAAGGCGGGTTTTCCCGCATCATTGTCGGCCAGGAATCGGGGGGGAACAAAGTGGCTGTTTTCACCTCGGGATCGATGCTCAATGGGCATCCTCAGATGTATGTGACCGGCGAGGATATCGAGGGCCATTCGCACTCGACGGAATTTTACAAGGCGGCGGAATTTGCCACAATTCAAGGAGCCAAGGGCGTTGACGTCGCGACGAGCGCGAATCCGACTTCGGCGGATCTGATCGTCGTCGGGAACGCAGCCGGGAAGGCGAAGGTGGCCGTTTACGACCTGTTCCGCGCCTCGCGGAGAGCTAATAGCCTGTCGCACCGCCTCCTCAATCAAAAGTTCCCGACCACCCCGGTGGGTGCGGTGGGCGGAAGGTAAACCGGATCCAATCAGCTTCGCCTCCACCTTCTCTCGCGGACCAGAGTTGCTTGTGGGAGACGATCCCGTCAGGATGTCCGCTGTTTTTCTGAAAATGCCCAAGACCGCCCCGAAAGTCCCCCTGAAAAAAACTGCGCCTGGCTCGTCATGGTTTTCGCGGTCCGTCGCAGCGCTATTGGGGAAAAAGCCCAAAAAACTCACGGAGCCCAAGGCGACCGGCGACGCGCACCGGCCGCTCGCGCCGACCAAGGCGGAAACGTCGCTTCTTCCTCCCTTTGCCGGCTTGGGGCCGGAACGCATCTTTGTACCGAAAACGAAGGCCGAGTGCGAAGCGGCCGCCGGGGAGATCAGGGCCGCCGGGGTCGCGGGCTTTGACACCGAAGCGAAGCCAACTTTTCGCGCCGGTGAGAAAAGCGGCGGGCCGCACGTCGTCCAGTTCGCCCTCACCGACAAGGCTTTCATTTTTCAGCTTCATCGTCGGGAGTGCCAGAAAACCTCTGCGGACCTGATTGCCTGCGACCATGTCTTGAAAGTGGGGTTTGGATTGAGGAACGATCACGGACAGATTCGCAGCCGCTTTGGAGTCCATCTGACCAACGTCCTCGATCTGGACCACGTCTTTCGCAAAAAGGGCTATCGAGGTCAAATCGGCGTGCGTGGGGCAATCGGGACAGTTCTCAAATTGAGTTTTCCCAAATCCAAGTCCATCACCACGAGCAATTGGGCAGCCGAACAGCTCACGCCGGGTCAACTCCGGTACGCGGCCAATGACGCCTACGCGGCTCTGAAGATCATGGAAGCCCTGGACTTGAAGCCCGCGGATTTCACCGGGCTGCGCCCTGCGAAACCGAAGTAGGCATCAGGCTTTCCGGACGAAGCAGGCTTTGAGGCCCACGGCGATGCCATCGATCTTGCAGGAAATTTCATGGTCGCCATCCACCAAGCGGATGGGTTTGGATTTTGCCCCGCCTTTGAGGATCTGAGCGCCCTTCAGGGGAAGGTCTTTAATGAGGACCACGCAATCGCCGTCGGCCAGCGCGTTGCCATGAGCATCCTTCACGATCCGGGCCGCTTCGGGAGCGGCGGCGCGGGGCCATTCGTGACCGCAGGTCATACATTCCCAATGTTCGGCGTGTTCGGCCACGTCGTTCATCTCACACTCGGGACATACGGGATTGCTCATGGTGAGAGAATAGGGAGGAATTGGGGGAGCCACAGCGAAAAGTTTCCGCCCCGGAAGTCTGCCCCGGCCATGCGAGTGCCGCGGTTCTTCCTCGGGCTTGAGCCCGGTTAACTGGGCGTTTCGAATCGCAGCAGCCACGCTTTGCTCTCCAGACCGCCGGCAAAGCCGGTCAGTTTGCCGTTGGAACCGATGACACGGTGGCAGGGCACGACGATGGCGAGGGGGTTTTTGCCGTTGGCTGCTCCGACGGCGCGCACGGCTTTGGGCCGGCCGATTTGGGCTGCGATCTCCGCATAGCTCCGTGTTTCTCCAAAGGGGATCGTGGCCAAGGCCTGCCAGACTTCCTTTTGAAACCCGGTGCCCGGGCCATCAAGTTTGAGGGAGAACGTCTTGCGACGACCGGCAAAATACTCGGTGAGCTGCTTTTCCGCCTCCAGCAGAACGGGATGGCTGGATCCGTCCGCCAATGGGCCAAACGGCGCAGTCTGGGGGCTGCCGTTCTCCCAGAGGATGGCGACGAGGCGGTCCGGGGTGGAAACCAATCTAAGCGTGCCCACTGGGGATTCCATTGTTTTGCAGAAATGAGTCGCTCCAATCCTCAGCATCGTCGGATTATGCGCTGCTTGTCCGCTTGCCCCCAAGGGTTTTTTCGCGCAAACTCTTCCCGTGCTTCGAAAAGCCAAATCGGTTCCCCCAGTTTCACCAGCAGCTCCTTCTCCGGATGTCGGTCATGCGGCGCAACATCCGGTCAAGATTCTTGATCAGTTATTAGTCACGAGGCTCATCCTCACGGCGGCCGAACTCAAGCAGCGGAAGGCACCTTACCAGCTGGAGGAGAGTATTCCGAGCGAACCCAGACTCATGTTAATCAGGCGGGGGCTCGCGGAATATCAAATCGATGATTTTTCCTGCCGCTTAGGCAAGGGGCAGATGATTTTTATGCCCGCCTGGGTTCGCCGGTCCTGGAGTGTTGTTCCCAAGCCGGGCGTGACCTCGCTGGCTTGGTGCCGGTTTTCCTCCGCGCAGAGCGAACTCCGCGATCTGACGTTGCCCATCATTCATAAGGTGAACGATTTGGATTTGGAGACGGCAAGTTTTGAGCGTCTGGCCGCACTCCTCTTGCGAAAGAATCCCTCGGCGATGTTGGAAGCCGAGGGGGAGTTGAAGGCCATCCTTTCCCGGTTTTTTGCTCATGCGCCCATGCCGCCAAATGTTCGACAAAAGCCCCTGAGTTGTGGCGAACAGGGCATTGAAAAGGTTCTCCAGCATTTGCGCACGCACTTCACGGATCCCAAGGTTCTGCGCAACCTCTCCCAGATCGCCGGATTGCATCCCAAGTATTTCCGTCTTCTTTTCCGCCAGCACACCGGACTGACTCCGAGCGCCTACCTTATTCAGTTGCGGATGCGGGCGGCGCGATACCATCAGCACGAGTCCTCTCTGCGGGTCAAGGAGGTGGCTTCGGCCGTGGGGTATGACGATCCCTTTTATTTTTCCCGCCTCTACCGGCGCTTCTGGGGTCACGCGCCAACTGATGACCGGAAATCGATTCAATCCGTGCCGGACGAGGCGCCCGTCCGGCGTTCGAGGCGCCGGTGATTACCCGAGGACCAGCGTTTTTTCGAGAAAGGAAAGGACCGGGGCACGCAGGTCCGCCTGGGGTGACGAGAGCGAAAACCCATGCACCCCGTGAGCAATGAGATGCGCCTCACAGGGCACCCCATGGCGGCGAAATTCTTCGACGATGGCCCGGGCAAAATAGACGGGCACAGTTTTGTCCTCCAAACCATGGGCGAGGAATAGCGGAGGCATTCCGGGGGCGAAGTATTGCACGGGCGAGGCGGCGGCCCGAATGGCCGCCGGGTCAGGCAAGGGTTCTCCAAAATGCCAGCGCGAACCGATTTCCCGCAAATCGTGAGGGCCGTAAAATTCGATCACCGAGGAAACCGCCGAGCTCAAATCGTTCTCCCGATAAGCGGTCACAGCGGCGAGCATGGCCAGATGGGCTCCGGCGGACAGTCCGAAGAGAGCGATCCGTCGTGGGTCCACCCGCCAGCGCTCGGCCCCCTGGCGCACAAAACGAACCGCGGCTCGGCAATCGTCCAGACACTCCGGCCAGCAACTCCGTACCGGCTGGCTTTTCAAAATCTCTCCGGAGAATTGGGTCAGCCGGTAATTGATGGAAAAAACCGCAAATCCCCGACGGGTCAGGGTGGCGGCAATTTGCGTCTGACGGGGCTCGGCCTTATCACCCTTCACCCATCCCCCACCATGAATCAGCACGACGGCGGGACGATGCCCCGGCCAGCGTTCTTCATCGGGGAGATAGGCATCCAGCTTTTCGTCACGGTCCGGGGAAAGAAACGCCAGATCGCCATGTTTTTTTGCGAAAGTCTCTGGCTCGCTGGCCGTCATTGGGAGGTCGTAAGGCCGGTTTGTTTCCAAAAGAACTCTTCCCGCCAAAGCGCAGAGCCGAACTGAATGGCGAAATAATTTTCGTCAAACATGCGCTGAAAGTCCTGCCTCCGTTTGCGGGCGATCTCTGGCAATTCCGCCTTTTGTCCGGACGATTCTTCGAGCGCCTTGAAAAAATCATGCTGCCACGTGGCGTAGACCAGGCCTTCTTCCAGGAACGCAATCCGCGCCAGGACTTTTTCATCGCCCGTCGCTGCCCCGCGGGCCTTTTGCAGCAGGGCCCGCCATTCCGCAATTTTTTCCGTGGGATAAAATTCGGGGATCCGTTTGATGAAAAACTCCGCGCCATACGGTGTGTCGACCTCGTCCGCCTCATTTTCCCGCAGGGTGTCCCGGGTGAGTTCTCCCATTTTTTCGGAGACTTCCCGGGTGTGGGATTCCAGGGCGGCGAAATATTCCCGGATGCTGCCGGCGGCCGGTCCGAATCCTTTGGCGCAATAGTCCTGCACGATGGCCTCTGGATCGAGCGAAGGATCCCAGAGTAACTTGGCCAGCACGTAATAGTTGAGGCCCTGCGTGGCCCAGTGATGAACGATGGAATCGTAGTCGGCTCCGATCATGCCGGTCTGGTAGCCGTGTTTTAAATCCTGCGAAATTCCTTTCACAAAAACGGCGGGCAGAGCGTGTCCCTGATGTAGCGTGTTGGGGCGGAGAATCATTTCGGGGGCGTGACTTGCCCAGCGGTCCCAATTGTCGCGATCCGAGGCGAGCACCTCGCTGTTGAAATAGTTGGTGCCGACAAAGACCAACAGGCTGTTCTCCGGCAGTCGGGCGGCCAAAGGAGCACTGCGGTAGGCATTGTAGGCGGTGACCCCGACTTTGGCGCCCGGCCGCTGGCGTTTCACCGCCTCGGCAATTTCCCCGAAAAATCCCACCATGCGGTCGGAGAGGGCGGGATAGGAGGCGAAGGTGGAAACGTTACCAATCAAATAGCGGACCAGGGCGGGTTTGGCATTGACCGGATCTTTTTTTCGGCAGGCCTCGCAAAAACAATAGCTGTTCACCCCGACGTCATTCTGGGCAATCGAGACCACATCGCGTCGCGGATCCTCCTGGAACTTTTGGACGGTCGCGCGGGCGATGGCGTCCACCAGGGCCGGAGAGGACTGGCAGAATTGCTCCCGCGGCGGGCGTTGTTGGCGGAACCCCGTCGGTTGAAGGCTGAACCAATCGATGTGCTGCGCTCCGTAGCGGTCCCACCAACCGGAGAAAGCGTGGGAGGCTCCAGCCAGATAACTTTGTCCCAGCCGCATATGCTCGAACCAGGGACCCGCTTCGGAGTGTCTTTTGACCTGGGTTTCCAGGTCCCGGCCGAGCAGCTTCATGCTCCGTCCCGTGCTCCGTCCGGCTCCGATGGCCCGGACCTCGCCGGTGTCGGTGTCGGTCTCAAATCGTTTCGAACCTCCCGTGTCACGCAGTTTGCGAATGCGCAAGGCTGGGGCATCCGTTTCGTCGAGGGGCCCGATGGCCAGGGTCTTCGTCTCGGGATAGACAGAGCCGAGTTCGCCAGGCCAGAGCCAGCGGACGCCGCAATGCCTCTCAAGCAGGGCAGACACCGCAAAATTGCTGCCTTCCAGCTCGAAGCCATCCGGCCTCCGGTCACTTCCGCAGAGAAAAAGGAGATTTCCCCGTGTCACCATCCGATAACCCTCCAGCGGGAGATCGTCGCTGGTAACGCCCAGGGATTTTCCGATGTCGGTGTCCCCGATGACGATGGCCGAGGCATGAGTTTTTCCGTCGGGAGTTTGAATCCGGGTTCCTTCCTCAGAAGGCGAAACCTCGAGAGTAGATTCCTTCGCGACGGCCAGATCCGCTCCCGTCAGCCTAAGCAATTCCTGGCGCAAGGTCTGCGCCGCTTTTGCGGCCGTCCGGCTTGGGGTGGTGCCAACGATGATGACGGCATCGGCCACGCCATCCTTCACGAGGCCGACGGCCGCCCCCGATGCCTTGGTCACCTGAACCGTGCTTTTGAGGGTCTGCCTTTGAGGAGGAGTTTCTCGGGTGGGCGAGATTTCGGGGCCCAGAGCCTTGAGAACCCATGGTTCCCGAAGCGAAGCTGTTTTGAGGACATTTCCGTCAAGGATGGCCCGGCCAATCATTTGCGCGTACGATTGGATTCCGGTCGAAGGATTCAATCGGCTCACATCCCGACCGAAAAAGAAGACCTGTCCGTCGCCCAGGCTGTTCCCCATCGCCATGGCGGTCTGGCCATCGGTGAGAAGCGGCCGGGCCGTGGTGAGTCCGGAACCCGCCCACCCCCCGGGTGCCATCCACGGCTCATCGGTCAAACCCTCGGTAATCGGCGAATCCCCGGCGACTCTTTGCGGGCCGTCCGGACTTTGCAACTGAGTTGCCCCGAGCAAGGGGGCCAGGCGGCCCAGACGTGAGGAACTTTCCGCGAGCAGGACCGGGGAGTTCCCCAGAAAAACTAAGGTCCCGCCCGAGGCGACCCATGCTTCCGCGGTCGCGGTTTCTTCCGCCGTCCAAGGTTGGGCGGCCTTATCATTCAGCGAGGCCACCAAGACCACCGCGGCCTCGCCGAATTCGTCGGGTTTAGGTGAACGCTCCTCGATCCGGTGGGCAATGTTGTAAGCGGCACCGGGCGGCGAGAGAAAGAGCCCTGCGAGGTAGGAGGCATCAAGTGCCCCGGCACCCTCCCCATAAAGCAGGACCGAGCCTTTCTTTTCCGCATTGTCTGCGAAGGTGCGGGCACCGCTTAGGAAAATGGTGACGAGGAAAATGCGGAAAAAGACCGACTTCATGGGAGGGCTAAGAGGATGGGGTGAAGGGCATCGCGGACAATTTCCTCGTAGAGCGCGTGGCCATCGCGATTCAGGTGAATGCCATCTGCGGCGAGGTATTGCTTCGTCCGCCCGGCGGCGGCGAAGCCAGCTTCGACATCAATCAAGGCTAAGTTTTCTTTTCCTGCCGTCTCGCGAATGACCGCCTGGTAGGGGCTCAGGCTGGCATGAATGGGGCGCCCGCTGGCTTCGTCGATCCGTTGCGGATCGACCTGATGATTCGAAAGCAATACCGGACACCCTTGTTTCGCCCGGACAAGCCGTAGGACTTCCAGCAACGTCGCGGAAAACTCGGGAAGACCCGTGCGTGGAACATGGCGGTTCGGACGGTGGGAACAATCGTTTAATCCGAACTCCACCAGAACAACGGCGGGAAGCAGTCCCTCGACCTCCTTCTCGAATCGCTCCAGCCCCTGGACAATCGTTTCCCCGGGGGTGCCGCGATTGTAGATCTCCCAGCGTTCGTTTTGCAGCGCGTCCAGCGAAGCTTGCAGGCGCGACGTCCAGCGCCGGTTCTCCGGCACACTCCGGCCCGCCGTGATGGAATCGCCGAAGCACACGATGTTTTTCATGAGGAAGCGGAAGACGAATTCAGGGAGCTGGCTGAGGGTAGAACGTTTTGTAAAGAACCTCTTCCCGCCAAGTGATGTAGGGCAGATTGATGGCAAGAGGATCCTTGTCGAAAACTTCGCTAAAGAATTTCTGACGTTCGGCCAGCAGGCTGGCGACTTTGGCTTTGTCGGGATTATCTCGACCCGCATGACGGTAGACCTCAGCTTGGATTTCCGCATAGTCCACTCCAAGTTCCAGAAAGCGCAAGCGCTCCAAGACGTCTGGAGCATTTTTGGCCTTGTCCCGGGCCCGGGCAAAATACCCCCGCAACTTAGAAATCTGCTCGGCCGTGTAAACACCCGGAGCCAGGCGCTGAACAACCTCACGTGCGAAGCCATTGACGTCGATCTCTTCCTCTTCACGTAGGGCGGATTCCGTGGCGTCGCCCACGCTGAGGGCCATCGTGTTGGTCAGGTTTTCCAGCTCGCCAAAGTAGGCGTGCATTTCCTCTGCGGCCGGACCGAAGCCGGTGCGGCAATAGTCCTGGACGATGGAATCGACATCCTGTGAGGGGTCCCAGAGCAAGCGGCCCAGCACGTAATAGTTGAGACCCACGGTCGCCCAATGGTGAATGATGGCATCCCAGTCCGAACCGATCATGCCCGTTTCGTAGCAATGCCGGATGTCTTCCGCCATTTTGTGCACCCAGACGACGGGAAACCCATGGCCGGCGTGAAACGCGTTGGGACGGAGAATCATCTCGTTGGCCTTGCCCGCCCAGCCGTTCCAGTTGGCGCGGTCGTTTTTCAGGTTGGTATCATTGAGGTAATTCATGCCCGTGTAAAAGAGCACCACGCTGGGATCAAGGGTCACGTGCAGCGGCGGGGTGCGGTAGTAACTGTAGCCCACGGCGCCGATCCGCGACCCGGGGCGGAGTTTTTGCACCTCCTTTGCCACATTGTTGTAATAAGTCACCACCCGATCACTTAGAGCCACATAGGGTTTGGAAAACTTCATCCCGGCGACTTGGTAAAGCATCAACACCTTGGCCCCGTTGGGGGGATCCAGTTTGCGGGATTCCTCACCCATGTCCCAGGTGTTGGCCCCTCCGTCATTGGGTGAGAACGGCGCGGCATCAAGCAAAGGGTCCTCTGTGAATTTTCCAACGGTTTGAACAGCGGCGGTCCGGATCATTTCCGGATTATTTTTGTTCAGGCGCGGGCGAAGGGGCGATTGGGTGCGCCGTCCGCTGTATTGGAGGGCAAACCAGTCCGGATGCTCTGCGTGATATTTTTCATACCAATCGTCATAGGCATGAGTGCCAAAAAGCCGCTGACTCATCCCGGCCCGGGCTGCTCCGAACCAGGGGAAGGCGGCGGCATACTGCCTGATGAAGGTGTCTTCGGTTTTTCCCAGAAGTTTGAGGCCCCGACGGATCCGGCTCAGCAGGTTACTCTTTGCGCCTTCGGCGAAGGCGGTCCGCATGGCTTCCACGGACCAGAATTTTGGGAGGGAGGACTCGTGATAAGCCGGACCCATGACCGTATTATTGCGCAGTTTTCGAACGGCCAGGAGGGGGGCGTCGGAGATCTCACGCGGTTGGGCCGAGAGGGACCGCGCCGGCGGCAGGACGGTTCCGATCGGCCCCGGCCACAACCAGCGGGCTCCGAACTGGTTCTCCAGGAAATCAAACGTGCCAAAGAGTGTGCCGAAAAGTTCGAGACCATTTTCCCGCCGATCGCTGCCGGCGATGACGACGACCCCGTCTTTGGCTCGGTGAACGAATCCCTCCGGCGGCAAACCGGCCACGTCGATCCCTTCGGCCACCACCCAACGGGAGTTCCCCAAGAGGATGACGGACTCCAGCGTTTCGTCCGGGGTTTTTACCAGGTGGAACTTTCCGTCTTTGTGGGCGACCTCGTCTTCGTTCAGGACGGCCAGCTCAGCTCCGCTGATGCCGCGAAGGGCCTGACGGAGTTCGATCAAGGCTTGTTGGGCCGAGGCGGTCGGTTCCTTCGCCAAAATGATGGTGGCGACGGGTTTGCCTTCTTTCACCAGCGGCGTTTCCGGACCGGTGACCGGTTTTTCCACCCGTTTGCTCACCAGTTTTTGTTTGCGGGCTGCCTCCGCCACCGGGGCGGGTGGCTTATCCGGCCCGAGAGGAATCAACTCCCAAGTCTCACGGGTGGTGGGAAGCTGCGTCGGTCCGGCGGCCAGCACCATTTGGGTGATCAATTCCACGTACGCCTCGATTCCGGTGTCGGGTCGCGCGGAGGTCACGGGCGTTCCGACAAAGGCAGCGGTGCCGTTGCCGTGGGAGTTGATGGTGGCATTTGCCCGCGTGCCGTCACCGATCAGGGCCCGGGCTGTCGTCAGTCCACCCAGGGAATAGCCGCCGCTCATCCAGGGGCGGACTTTTTTGCCCAGACCGGGAGAAAGTTTCACCGCTTCTTCGTTGGGTTTGCCATCCACGCCGCGACCCAGGTCACGCGCACCGAGGATCTCTCCCAAAGAACCCAATCCCTGGCGGGTTGGCTTTAATCGCGCGAGGGATTCGCCCAGAAAGACCAGGGTGCCGCCAGATTTGACCAGACCACCGATGTCGGCGACTTCCGCCTCGGTCAGTGCGGCGGCCGAAGAATCTTGCGCGCAGAAAATGACCGCCCTGTAGTCTGAAGTTCTGCCTCCCTCGGCTAGAGTGGCGACGAACTTTGCCGGGATGTCGAACTTTGCCGGCTGGGGCATGAGACCCAGGGCCTGTAAGATGATGGCTTCATTCTTGCCGGCTTTTCCCCCGACCAACAGGACCCCACCCTTCGTCTCAGGGAACTGCTGAAATTCGGGATCGGCCATTACCTGCTCAAGACTCACCGAAAGAACCAGGGTGGACACATAAATTGCGTGTCGAATATTCATAGTGTTTACAGGGTTCAAAGAAGGACGGCTTCGGGGCAGGACGGCGCGCTCATTTTCTCTTGAACGGATGCGAAAGCGTTTCGAACCGGGGCGCGATGATCGGTGAGATATTGCTCGATTCCCGGCGCCAGCTCAAGGTCCCAGGCGACCCGGGCCCTGCTCACCGCGAAATCAAGCTGCCAGCGAAAATCCTCCACCACGTCCGGATACCAGATGCCATCGTCCGCGTCCTTTTCGGAAATTCCCGTGACCGTGCGCTGAGGTCGGCCCACAGCGTTCGGGGCTTGGGTTCGCTGAAGATTGTGCAAAATTTGGCCGACCCGTCCCGTCGTGGCCGGATCGCGGTCCAGTCGGTTTGCGAGGGACTCGCAAAGAAGGGCGATGGCCGTGCGGGCATTGTGCACAAGATTGTCATCTTCGGAAATGTTTGTGAGAACTTCCAGCACGTCGGGAGTGGCGCATCGGCGCAAAAACACCAGCGCGGAGATCCAGTTTGGGGCCAGGCGAGGACACCGATTGGGATGGCGTTGGTCGTCTGGGGCAAATCCCATTTCGCGCTCCCTCACCGCTTCCACGAGTCGGGGTGCGGCGGCCTCATCTCCCAACATGGCCAGGACGACCGCCGACCGCCACGAAGCAGCGGGTTGGTTCAGCAAATGACGCAACGGCTCGATGGCGGAACCGCGGCAAAGGGTGAGCAAATACATTGGCAGCCCGAAGCCATCGCGAACGTTTTCGATCAAGTCTGAAAGATTCGAGCCGGTTTGGTGAAAGGTGTCGTGTTCCACGCGATAGCCGAAGCCTGTGTCCGAATGTTCATCGGACTCCAGCGCGCCCGTGTCTCGCAGCCGGTCCCGTAGCCACTCATAGGGCACACCGGCGGCGTCGCAGGCAAACCGCGACACAAACGCCGCAGCGATGCCCGCGATTTCTCCCACCCTTTGCATGTCACGTTGCATGCGGAATGATTGGTGCGCATCCGGCGTTGCCCCAATCACCCGGCAGCCCAGCAGGAGATTGTCGACGCCCTCGGGCAGCAAGGCCCGGTAGGGGATCTCGCAGGCCGTGCGCAGGCGCCAGTTCCGGCATCCCCAAATCCAAAATGCGGCCTCGTCGGACTCAAATTCGAAATCGATCGCATGGCTGTCGAAATGACAGGCGGTGTAACCTACGGAATCGGCGAATCGGCGGCGGGTGGCGAGGTCGGCCAGAGTGATCAGATATCTCGCGCGCACGTGGCGCGACTGCCTGACCCCGATCAACGGGGCAATGTAGGTTGGTCGTTCTTCATCGGTGAATTGCTCCCTCTGATAGTGCGAAAGACCGCGCAGCCGGGCCCGGGACAAATCCCACGAGTCCGTCGCATCGACATAACCGGCGTCGAAATTCAGGATCCGGAGAAATAGCTCCCCGTTTCTCCAACGAAAACGCCCTGATCCCTGGCTGAAGGCGGACGGGCCACCGTCCGAACGCGCGCTCCGCTCGAATGGCACTCCCGCGGCAGTGGCCAGATCACCGTCTCCGCTGGAGTCCACCCATGCGGAGGCCTCCAGATCGAGCGGTCCTTGCGAGGTAAAGACACGGGCTGCGGCGATCCGTGAAGCGGAATCCATCTGGACCGGGCCCAACATCGTTTCCCGAAAAATCCGTACGCCCGCCTCCTTCAGCATTTCTTCCACGATGAGGGATTTGGCGAGCGGGTGAAAACCTGCGATGTTTTTGCGTGAGCCAAAGAGCGGCATGATGTCCGCCACCCGCCGGTCAATCTCGTGCTGCAATCCGCCTTCGACGCCAAAATAATATAAGTGGATGCCGCCTGCCGTTCCCACTCCCCCGAGCACCGGCAAAAGATCGATCGCGGCGACCCGGGCTCCCTCACGCGCTGCCGCCAAAGCCGCCAATGCCCCGCCGGTGCCGAGTCCCACAATTCCGACGTCGAACGATTCGCGGCGTGACGGCGGCGCTTCCCGACGTGTTCCTTGTCGTCCGGTCGAGGCCGGCTTGTCCTGCAGGGTTTCGGCCGCGAGCACACCGGCATCGAAAAGCCCGCCGACATCCGCCGGGAAGTCGTTTACCTGGCAGGTGTTGCCGGGCAGCAAGGCTAGAGAGGCTGTCTCAGCAGATCGATGCTCAAAGGGGACAAACGAGCCGTGGCTGACGACTGCCGTTTTGAGATCAGCCTGAGCCCGGACAAACTCCAACATCGCCAGGCCGTGACTGTCCGAATTGCCGCGGTACCGCAATACGGTTTCATTTTTCCACAGGCTTGGCCCGTAGATGGCCTCGGTCACCCCTGCCGCGGGAGCCGACCATTGCCGGCTTTCTGTCTCAACGGGCCCCCGATGCCGGAAGAAGAGGGCGGATTCCCAAGCCTCAACCTTTGGCCCGACGATTCGATCCTGCCACAGCCTGGCGAGTTCACCGGCACCGCTGGCATCGATCCAACGCCGTGCCGCAATCCAATCCTCGCCCTGCTTGGTAAAAAAACCAACCCGGCTGACCAGGCCCATGTCCTCTTCCCACCCAAAAGGCACGGCATACAACAAAAAATGCAGACCGATTTTCTGGCCGTACTCGCCAGCCGCCACTTCGGCGCAGCCTCCGTCGATCCGTCCATCCTGCCACGCCTGCCGGGCTTGGAGAAAATCCCGGAAAGCGATCCAAGGTGAGGTGACGCCGGCTTGGGCGGATTGGAGAAAAGACCATGAGGTTTCCCTCATCAGGCCGGTGTGGCGGCTGACGAGGAGCACCTGCTCACCCTGCTGTCTAAGCCTCACGGCGGCACCAAACGCCGCACAGGTGTCTCCGTAGACCACGGTATCGAAAATTCTTCTGCTAGTATTATTCACCTGCATACAAAATCAGACTAACTCAGGGTGGGACCCGGCGCCATCGAGCCGAAGTCTGATAGGATGGAGAAAAAGCCCATCGCCGGATTGTTTTGCGGATTAGCTGTCCCCGGACGAGGGCAGGGACATCCTTTGGGATGTGGAAATCCCTTGCTTTCGCTGAATCCGCGACGTTTAAAACTCAGTTAAAGTCGGGCGAAGCGGCGGCGGGTCCGGTAGAGGACGAACGCTCCCCCAAGCGCCAAGAGCAACGCTGTGCCGGGCTCCGGCACGGTCTCTAAAAGGATGTTGTCCAGAATGATCGTTCCGCCCACTCCGGCGATCGCGAGCGAGTTAAAAGTGGTATAAATTCCAGTGGAATCGGTCCCAGTCAGCAGGGTGGTTCCGTCAATCTTTGTCACGAAGGACAGCTCCGTTGCGGAAGTGCGGGTGATGGAGTATTCCAGGGTATGGATGGTGGTGCCGCTGGCCACGCCAGAGTTATTGGAGCTGATCGCAGTAAGCCCGCTTGTGCTCGTCAGGGCGTTCGAGTTGCCGGTGTTGCGCTGGCGGAGAGCGGTTCCGCTTGCTGACGGATTTACTCCTACGGCCAATCCGGCATAATACCCATCATATTGTTGGAGGTCCGCTGAAGCGATGGGACTGATGTCCGCGGTGACGGCGGCGGCGGTGTTTGAGTCATATAGGCCGATGCGGAATGTTTCGCTGGATGCGCTGGGGGTGCTGGGAAACCGATAGCTAAGGGTCAGTGTGATTGTTTCACCCGTCAGGAGGGTGGATGTGGAGAATGCGGTGTAGATGGTGTTTCCGCTGTTCACCTGCATGCTTTTGCCCAGATTCCCACTATCGTTCACCACGGTGGCATTTCCTGCAGTGGTAGACGAAACCAGGAACCAGGGTGTCAGATTGCTGGAATTGGCCGTATTTCGCCCTGTGGCACCGAGCGTCGAGTCGGTAAATGTGCTGTCCACCAGGACAGCGGCTTTTGCGGTGAGACCACTGACAGCCAGAGCTGCCAACAACGAGACGGATTTGATGTTCATGATGATGGAGCTATTTCCCGTAACCCTCTCACGGGTAGGGCGTTCAACAATTCTCAAGCCCTGCAATAAATGCTACATGACATGGACGAAAGGGGCAGTCGGCTGCCAGATTCGTCCTAAGCCGATGCAGGTTGAGCGTCGGCGCCATACTGCTTGATGCGGCCGGCGCGCCTTTCATGGGCAAAAAAGACACTGATAGCCACGCCGACCAGACCGGCCAGAAAGATGAAGAGGTAGCCGCTCATGTAATCATAGGTGCCGGGAGCGGCGAAGAAGGCGGAGTAATATTTGACCCAGAGGCCCACCCCAGTCACCAAACCCATCTTAAGAATGTTGGAGACGATGAGAAATCCGGAATTCATCGTGCCCATCTGATTGGGCGGCGTGAGGTCATAAAAGAAGGGCTCCAGCGCGAGGGCGGCGATGGTATCGACGATGGCATTGGCCAGTCCGAAGGCGATGATCACGGCGGGAGCCGGGATGCCTCCCGGGGTGCCCATTTTGACCCAAAACCAAAAAACCAGGGCGTGGACGGTGGACAGAAAGAGCCCGACTTGAAAAACCCGGAAGCGGTCGAACCGGTCTGCAATCAGGCCGGCGATCGGCAGGGCGACAAAAACATTCAGCAGGAGTTGCCAGGTCTGCATCTCGCCGAGAAGCTTTTTGGAGTAGCCAAACTGCTCGGTGATGAGCAGGGGCGAAAGCTGACCGAGACTGGCGGAAAGGCTGACCGAGCAAAACAGCAGGAGGTAAATCATGATCCACTGCCGACTGCCAAAAACCTCGCGGAGATAACGAAAGAGGTGGAATTTTTCCTTGGTGTGATGTCCGACGGGTTCGGTCTCCCGGACATTGCACGCCAGGTTGATGACGGCGAACACAACGAGCGCGGCCGCCACAAAATAGATGACCTGCTCGCCGGTTAGGGTGATGTTTCCCGCCAAGGGCAGCGAGATGCTGTGAATGGCGTCGAACTGCGAGAGAAGGACATAGTTGAAGAACACCAGCGCGGACGTACTCATTAGGCGCTTGATCACCACCGCCCGACCACGCTGGGCGGGTGGAACGACCTCGTAAAGCAAGGGACTCCAAACTGCGCCATATCCGAAGTCGGTGGCAAACTGCCAGACGATCACCACCCCCACCAGCATCCAAAGCTGGGGAGCCAGGGGACAGGCAATCAGCGCCAGGGCCAGCACGGACCACCCCGCAATGAGGAAGGGTTTGCGACGGCCAAAGCGGGTCCAGATGCGGTCGCTTTTCCAACTTACATAAGGCGCAACGAGAAAGCTGAACGCCAGATTGATGCTGCCGAGGAATGCGATGAGGGCAGGATCATCAATAAACTTTTTCAGCGTAAAGGTGAGGGGAGCACCCGAGGTCGCCTCCACGATGGACTGCACCCCGGTTGTGGTGGTGAGCAGGGCGATGGCCCACCAAGACACAGACTTTTGCAGCGTCTTGATCATGCAAAAAATCTAAGGGACGTAGTGTTCGCCAAGCAGTTCCTGGAGGGTCACGGTTTGTTTGCTCGTGAGGGAGCGAAAGACTCCCTCGCCCTGGCAGACCGCCGTGGCCCCTTCGTAGGAAGTGGCCATCAGTCCCAGCCGCCGGGAATCGTCACTCTGACTGCGGAAGAGGTCGCGCTGCATGAAGGGGTCTGCTCCGTCGTGACCACCCTGGGCGGGCGGCACGGGAATAACCTCCCGACCGCCGAAGAGGGGATAGAAGACAATCTCCGCCGTCGGCAGGGCCCGCACCAGGCGGCCTGTCGGATCGGGGTTGGAGTGATGGGCAATCTCCAGGCGCCCTTTGGTGCCATTGATGCCAATAATGAAACCCTCCCAAGGCGTGGAAAAGTTGCAGGAATACGTCACGATGGCTCCCCGGCGGTATTCCATCAGCACGCCGTAGGTGTCTTCGATGTCGATGACGTCATCGTAAATATACCGCGGCTCCGAAGCAGGATATTGCTGGTCGTAGGAGATTTTAAACTCGTCCCACCCCGTCCCGATTTCGTTGCTGTCGGCGGCAAAATGTTCCGCGTAATGACGTTGAAAATACGGGTCCTGTTCCTTGGTGTCCTGCGGACTGAGAGGCTGGCCGTCCGCGCCTCGCGGGCGGTGTGCACCTTCTGGACCGTAGTAGTTGCGGCGACCAAACGCACAAAGCGTCTCCGGGTGATCCGCCAGCAGCCAATTGATGAGGTCAAAATGGTGGCAGCATTTGTGAATGTTGAGCCCGCCGGATTTTCCGCGTTCGCGATTCCAGCGAAAAAAGTAACTCGAGCCGTGGAAAGTATCGAGGTTGTAGGTGAATTCGACGTTAGTAATGCGACCGACTTTGCCTTCCAGGAGCAGGTTTTTCAGGGACTGCATCAGGGGCATGTAGCGATAATTATGCGCCAGGAAAACCCGTTGTCCGCTCTCCTTTTCTGCGGTCAGCACCGAGCGGGCCTGCTCGGCGGAAATGACCATGGGTTTTTCCGTGATGACCGTTTTCCCGGCTCGGAGGGACTGCACGATGTAGTCGTGGTGGGTGTAATCCGGCCCGGTCACGATGACGGTTTGGGGATCGGTCTCCGCCAGCATTTGCGAAAAATTCGACGGCGCATAAATGGGGAAGTCCCGCCCGACCGTGCGGCAAAAATGTTCGGCCCGCCCTGCATCAGGATCCACGATGGCGGTCAGATCCGCTTCCCCGCTGAAGTCGTTGTTGCCGAACGACGACGCGCGTCCCAGCAGGGGAAGCACGAAGGCGTAGATGCCGCGGATGGAAAGCCCCGCGATGGCGTATTGATTTTTGCTCATAAAAACTCCGGCGAGGCGTTGCCGCCGGCTTAATTGGATGGGTCACGCCAGAAGACGGACGTGCCGGACGTATCAAGAATAACGGTCGCCTCGGTCGCCGCCACGTGCCCATCGGCAAAGAGGACATGCGCCATATTGGCGGCGGGACCATGAGGGCGCTGGACGAGTTGCTCCTTGCCCTCGCGGTTTGAACAAGTAACGGCGTAGAGCGAAGAAGGAGAACTCCCCGTCGGAATCGAGCCATCCATGGCCACGGCAAACTGGGACGGTCGGGTGATGTTGGAGAGCCGGCGTTTTTGGTTCCCATAGGTGGCGCCAGGAAAATGCAGATCACAAGCCAGCTCGTTGACCCCGTAGCTCCGGAAAAAGTTCTCCTTGGTGGCTGTGGCGGGATTCGCCTGCAGGCGCGGACAGGTAAAGACGGTGGCCCGCAGCCACGGCTGGCCCCCCAGGCTGGCGGGTAGCCCAACGTATTCCCGCAGGCCGGGGTAGTCCGAATTCCCTGTCGTGTTCACCCAACTCACAGAGGCGAGCCGCCCACCATTGTCGTTGGCGAACGTCAGCCAGGCCGTCCCGAGCTGCCGGAGATTTGAGACGCACTGAGAATTCTGGGCGGACTTGCGGGCGTTTCCGATGGCGGGGAGGAGCAGGGCGGCCAGGACCACCGTGATGCCAATGGCGGCAAGGACCTCGACCATAGTAAATCCCTTGAGCTCCTTCTTCGTCATGGGGGTGCAGAATACGGAAATCTTCCTGTTTGGCCATGCAGGACAGGAAGCAAAGCATGGACAAAAAACGCGCAGGACATCGTCCAGACGGAAATCCGGGCCGATTTGTCCATGCCTTTCGTCGTATTTTGCAAGACTCGGGGATTGGCTGGGCAGACGCGCCCTGAGAGGCTCCAGGCCGTGGATATCATTTCGGTTTTCGCGCGTTCGGTTTTCGTCAGTCTGGCCATGGTTCTTGGTGTCCAAGCCCAGACCCTTCCAGAAACTTCCACGATTGTGGCCGTGTCCGGACCAGACCCTGCCATTTCGGAGATTTCGAATCGCGTCGTCTCTCCGCTCGGTTTGACCGTGGAACGCTTTAGTGAAATCCCCATCCCAGTGGCGGACTATGCCAAATATCGCGCGATCGTGTTCGCTGAGCGGGACGAAAAGGCTCTGAATGCGGCGAATGCCACCTGGAGCGACCCGGAAAATCTTGAGATCGTGCAAGCCTACCTGAAGTCGGGGGGCGTGGTGGTTTTCTGCCATTACGGCATTACCAATGTCTTTCCGAAAAGGTCTCTTGGGGCTGGGGCAGATCTGACGGGGTTCGGGAGCATTCCCGACGTGACCGAGTGCTCAGGGATTTCTCTCACCTCTGATGGGGAGAAATGGTTGGCTGCGGCGGGCCAGAGTGTGCCGTCGGTGATGGAATGGCAATTGTCCTCTCTTCCCATCGCCAGCGCCGTGACCTCGGCGGATCAACTGGCCACAATGGTTTCGGACGGCAACTCGGTGCCATTTGTCACGGTCAACAGGGTGGGCAAGGGAAGGGTGTATTTTTTCTCCTCCTCGCTCCTGCGCCTTGTGCTGGAACGACGGGGCGAGGAAAATGCGGATGGTTTCGCGATGTTACTCCGGTCGGCCCTGACGTTGCCTTGATCTGTGCCGATTGTTTTACGTTCCATTTCTCCGCTCGATTTGCGCGAGGGAATTGAGGGCGTGTTCGGAGTGAGTGAGGAGGCGGATGTAATTTTTCCGTTCGGTGATCCCCGGTTCGCTCTCCGGGGGAAAACTCAGGCATTTTTGAAAGTCCCCAATGCGCGAGTAGCCGAGTTCATTCATCCATTCCACGAGGCCCCGCTCCAATTCCGCGAGATACGAAATGCCGCGGCGGAGGAGTACGGAACAGATCATGGCGATGTCCGCACCGGCCATGATCATGCGGATCACGTCGGACGAACGCTGGATGCCGCCGGTGGCTGCCAGGGAGACGCCCAGCCGCCGGGAGAGCACAGCGATCCAGTGCATGGGCAGTTGCATGTCCACCGGACTACTAAGGGGGAGGGTGAGAAAATTCCTTCCATGGAGGGCGCCGGGGTCGGGCACGGAGAAACGGGTGAAAAGGACAAGGCCCCGGGCTCCGGCGAATTCAAAGTCTCGGGCGAGGTGAAAGAGGTTGGTGTAGTATGGGGTAAGTTTGACCGCCACGGGGATGGTCACGGTTTTTGTCAGGCGGCGAACGGTTTCGATGGCGTCTTCCTCAATCTGCGCGGACGTTTTTGAGGAGACTTCCGGGCCGTGGTAGAGGTTCAGCTCGATGGCGTGCGCTCCCGCATCCTCGATCCTCCGCGCGGCATCCAGCCAACTGCCGCAGACGGTGGCGTTCATGCTGGCAATCAGCGGAATGGACACATGCTGCCGGGCGGTGGTGATGTGCCGACAATATTCCTCCGGAGAGATTTTGAAATCGTCGGCGTGACCCGGTTCGAGCTGTTCGGCAAAGAGGGAATGAAACACCACGGCCCCGGCTCCGGCCTCGGCCATGCGTTCGACATTACTGACCAATTCGCTGCGGGGCGAGGCGGAGGGGACGAGCGGGCTTCGCAGCGTGAGTCCGAGGTAGGTGGCGGTGAGGTCCGGTGTCATATGGGAGGGAGGCCGGTTTTGCTCCGAGGTATTTGTCGCACGCGGGAGGGTGGGCCGCTAACCGGGAATTGGCATTTTTCAGACGATTTCCGGCATTTTCAGGGCGCCAAAAAAGGGTTGGGATCGGACAAGGATCGGAAGGCGGCGTTTCCCGGGAGCGTTATCTTTTCATCAAGAAAAGCTCTTTATGAAAACCCTCGAAATGACCATTGCCGATCACCCGTTTTTTCACGATCTGCCGCCGGAATACCTGCCCATGCTGGCTGGATGCGCGAGACTGGAAAACTTCCGCGCGCACGAACAACTCTTCAAGAAGGACTTCGACGCCGGCCGGTTCTATCTCATCATCGAAGGAGAGATCGCTCTGGAGACGCCGTATATCCCTGGTGAAGGGGTCATTACTTTGCTAACTTTGGGTGCCGGGGAGGCGCTTGGCTGGTCGTGGCTCTTTCCGCCGTATCAATGGCACTTCAGTGCCCGTGCCACCACATCGACCGAGGCCATTGTTTTTGACGCGGACAAACTGCGCACCCTTGCCGCGGATAATCCCGCCTTTGGGTATTGCCTGGCCATCCGCGTGGGCGGGCTGGTGCTGCAACGTCTCCAATCCACCCGGGTCCGGCTGTTGGACCTTTGCGAGGTGGCCGGCTGAACCCATGAAACCGACCCCTCAAGAAATTGGCCCGGAAACTCCGCCGGGCCGGGAGCCTCCCGAATGATCCAAAATAAGCGTTAAGGCCATGAAAAATTCCCCCCGAAAAACCATCGTCTGCGGCACCGATTTCTCCGCCAATGCCCAGGGAGCTGCCAACGCCGCGGCCGCCCTGGCCCGGATCGGCGGGAAGACCCTGACGCTTTTCCATGTGTCGGATGAGGACGAGCCAACCGAAGCCCACGCCGCCGCCCGCCGTCAGTTGCATGATGAATCGGTACGGCTGGCCGACACCGGCGTCTCGGTGAACGGTGAGTTGTTGCTGGGCGAGTGGGCCGGACGGACCATGGTGGAAGAGGTGGCGCTACGCCCGGACGTGGAACTCCTGGTGGTCTCACCGGTAAGTAAAACCGCAATCGACCGATGGACGCTGGGCAGTGTCTCCGAGGCGGTGGCCGAGTCCGCCCCCGTGCCAACATTGGTGGTCCGGCAACCCGACATTTTCGTGGACTGGGCGGCGGGTCACCGGCTCCTCAAGGTCCTGGTGGCGGCCGATTTTTCCGACAGTGCGCGGGAGGCCCTGCGCTGGGCGGCGGGTTTGCGCAGTCTGGGCTCCTGTCAATTAACCGCTGCTTATGTCAATTGGCCTCCTGCCGAGCGGGAGCGGCTGGGGGTTGGAGGGCCCCTTGACCTCACCGCGAATTCGCCCGAAATCCAACAGGTTCTCGAACGGGACTTCCGGGAAATGGTCGGCGCGGAGACAGGCGGCGAAACCGGCATCATCGTGCAGCCTGGCTGGGGTCGCGTGGACGCCCATCTGGTCGGACTGGCGGTGGAAACGGGGGCCGACCTCCTGGTCGTCGGGACGCATCACCGGATGGGCCTGGAGCGCTGGACGCGGGGATCGGTTTCTCGCGGGATATTGCGCCATGCCCCGATGAACGTGGCCTGCGTGCCGGTGCAGGGTGCGCCGGCCATGCGAAGATGTCGTCGCGTGCTCGCGGCGGTTGATCTGGAGAAGTCCGACTCCCTGGCTCTGCCTATGGCCTATTCGATTGTGAGTACAGAGGGCGCGGTGTTTTTGTTGAACGTGAAAACTCCTCCGGGAGCGGCATGGCAGGATGATTCCGAGGCCGTCGCCCGACTGGAAAAGGTCATTCCCGTGGGGACCGGCGGCGTTCGCACCGAAGTGCTTGTCGAGGCCTGTGATGATGTGGTCCAAGGTATCTGCGAAGCGGCCGAGACGAACAACGTCGACATTGTCTGTGTGGGCGCGCACACCCGGCCTGGCGTGGCGGCCCGCCTTCTGGGATCGGTTGCCCTTGGCGTCTTGCAGAAATGCCGCAGGCCCGTCCTGGTGGTCTGGCCGGAGGACTGACCGGGCACATTTCGATTTTTTTGGCACAGCCACGTTTTTCGCTCCAGTTCGCGAAGGGTTTCGGGTTCATTAAAAAGATGAAACTGTCCTCTGTTTCCGGCCAGCCATCGTGGGCTCTGGAATCCGATTGCGTGCAGGCGGCGGTCACCCGGCAGGGTGGACATCTTGGTCCGGTGCAATTCCAATTCGCCCGGCGGGTGGTGAGTCCGTTCCACGTGGCGCCCTGGGCGGAGGAGCAGATTGGGCCAGGATTTCCTCAGATTCTGAGGGTGCTGCGCGGCGACTTTTTTTGTCTGCCTTTTGGAGGAAACGGCCGGACATGGCGGGGCGAGAAGCACCCGGCTCACGGCGAAACGGCCAACGAGGCCTGGACGTTTGACGGCCTGAGCCGCGAGGGCGGTGAGGAAGTTTTGCGGCTTCATCTCGAAACGCACGTACGAAAGGCGGTGGTGGAAAAAACCATTCGTCTGGTGACCGGACACCAGGCTGTCTATTGTCGACATATCGTGCGGGGGGCTTCCGGCCCGATGAATTTGGGGCATCACGCGATGCTCCGATTTCCCGACTCGGGCGGGCGCATCAGCACAAGCCCGACGGGTTTTGGGCAGGTCTATCCGGGAGTGTTCGAAAAACCGGAGATGGGGGGATATTGCGCACTGAAGGCGGGGGCGAGGTTTCGCACCCTGGCGAAAGTTCCGTTGGCCGCGGGAGGCACCACCGATCTCACGCGGTACCCAGCCAGAGCGGGGTTCGAGGATCTGGTTATGGTCAGTTCCCGGCCGGGTGAAGATTTTGCGTGGACGGCGGTCGTTTTTCCGGGCGAGAAATACGTCTGGTTTTCTCTCAAGGACCCCCGCGTGCTGGCTTCGACGGTGCTCTGGCACAGCAATGGCGGTCGGCATTACCCACCGTGGAACGGACGCCACCGGCAGGTGCTGGGTCTCGAAGAAGTGACCAGCCACTTTCATGACGGACTGGCCGAATCTTCCGCGAAAAACGCCGTGTCCGAGGCGGGTATCCCCACCGTGCTGAGGTTGAGTCGGAAAAAGCCTCTCGTGGTCAATATCATCATGGGCGTGGCGGAGGTGCCTAAGGGTTTTGAGACAGTCAGGCAAATAACCCGGGAGGCCCAAGGCGTGCTTCTTCATGGCAACAACTCACGGATCGTCCGGGCTCCCGTCGATTGGGGATTTTTGTATCGAGATTAAATCGTCCGCTCTACGGGGATTCCTGGCTCGAATCAAAATGAGTGTGCTGTCTGCCGTGGCAAAAATTGGAGTATGTCGTAAATTCCCGGTCATGCCATAAACGCGAAGGCGCTCCGAATTTTTCAACCCCTCCATTCCTGATGAGAACGCCCTTCGCTCTTGCCTCTTTGCTGGCCCTTTCCTTTCCCGTCTCTCTTTCCGCGGAGAAACCGCTGCTCCGCGATTTCATGGGCATCAATGGCCACTACCACTTTCGCCCTGGGCTGTATCGTCCGACTTGCTCGCTGGTGCGCAACTATCATCCGATGCCTTGGGACATTGGCGATGATGCTTCCTTGGCACCGCAGTTGCCGCTTTCGAGGATCAAAATTGACTCCAGCGGCTTGGTGGATTGGGAGAAGGTTTATGGATCATGGAGGGCGGAGGGGTTTCGGATCAACGCCTCCCTGCAGTTTGATTTTATCAAGCCAGACCGTTGGAATGACATGGCGCTAATCTTGGAGGAATATGGACGGTCGTTTGCCTCCGCTCTGGGTCCATCCTCGCCGACCGCCCTGGTTGAGGCGGCGGAGATTGGCAACGAGCCCGTGGACTATGATGACGCCACCTACCGCACGGTCTTTAAAAGTCTGGCTAAGGGGCTGCGCGAGGGCGATCCCAAATTGAAAATTGTCACCGCGGCCGCCATGGCTAGGGACGCCGACAAGTATTCCAAAAACATGGCCTCCATCAAAGGGCTGGAAGATCTTTACGATGTGATCAACGTCCATTCGTACTCGATGATCGAAGGCTGGCCAACGTGGCGGCGCGTTTTTCCCGAACATCCCGATATTCCCTATCTCAAGGTCGTGGAGGATCTTGAGAAATGGCGCGATAAAAACGCCCCAGGCAAGGAGATCTGGCTGACCGAATTCGGCTATGACGCCTCGTCGAAGGAACCCCCAGCCGAGGGTAATATGGCAAAGTGGGTTTCCTCCACGGAAACGGAACAGGCCCAGTGGATCGTGCGCTCGTTTTTCATTTTCTCCTCGCTCGCGCTGGATCGTGCCTATGTCTATTATTACAATGATGATGACAAGCCGTCCTTCCATGCCTCCTCGGGCCTGACACGCAATTTTGAGCCCAAGGCCGCGTACTGGGCCATGGCCCATCTGCAAAAAACCTTGGGCGACTTCCGTTTCTCCAGGGTCATTAGACAAACCGACGATCTTTATATCTATGAATTCATCAATCCGGAAAGGCCAAAAGAGCCGGTGTGGGCGATCTGGTCGCCTACGGGTGATCAGCGGGAAGTCGAAAAATCCATCACCGTGACGGACGAACCTCTCGAAGCCGAACGCATGCCGTTGCAGGAAGGTCCACCGGAAAACGTCCCTTTCGTCCGGAGCACGGGAACGGTGAAGCTGCCGGTGGGCGAGTCACCGGTCTATCTGCGATTGCGTTCTCCCTAGG
Source organism: Terrimicrobiaceae bacterium (assembly GCA_041752695.1). GTDB lineage: Bacteria > Verrucomicrobiota > Verrucomicrobiia > Chthoniobacterales > Terrimicrobiaceae > CALCJD01. The sequence goes on along the minus strand of JBGSVZ010000070.1, from coordinate 49,360 downwards.
CGGTGCGGCGTTGTCCTGCCCCCACGGTTTTACGAAAAATCCGGAATTCTGAGTCCCCCCACCTCTTACCTCCGTAAAATTATCATGGAACTCACGTTGATCTTTCCGCACCAGCTCTTCTGGCCGCATCCGGCGGTGTTAACGGGGCGCGACATCCTCCTGGTGGAAGATCCTCTTTTTTTCGGCCCGGATGCCCGATGGCCGTCGCGGATGCACCGGCAAAAGCTCGTTCTGCATCGGGCTTCCATGGGGGCTTTTGCGGAGAAATTAATGCGGGAAGGCTGGAAAGCCAAGGTGGTAAAATGCCCGGCAGGCGGCAGCACCGGGCAGATCTTGGAAAAGCATGTTCCCAGGCCCGTGACCCACCTTCATTTCGTGGATCCTGTGGATGATGTCCTTTCCGGGAGACTTCGAAAATTCGCCGAGTCTCGCGGTGTGGAATGTCAGATCTCGGGAACGCCTCAATTTTTGACGCCGGCCTCGTTTTTGGAGGAGTGTTTCGGACGCGGCCAAAAGCCTTTCATGGCCCGGTTTTATGAAAAACAGCGGCGGCGCATGAAGGTCCTGGTGTCCGCGTCCGGAGAACCGGTGGGCGGCCAATGGTCGTTCGATACGGAAAACCGCAAGCGGCTGCCCAAAGATCTCGCCATTCCGTCCTTGCCGGGGGTGCAGCAGGATGTCCGGGAGATTGCCCGGGACATTGTCGTGCAGTTCCCGGAGTCGCGAGGGCGGGAAACTCCGTTTTTCTACCCGACGACTCACGAGGCTGCGGATCTCTGGCTGGACGAGTTTCTGGCGAAGCGCTTTGCGGGCTTTGGGGACTATGAGGATGCGATGTCCGTGCGGCATCCCGTGATGTTTCACTCGGTGCTGACCCCGGCACTCAATATCGGTCTGCTCACTCCCGAGCAGGTTCTGAGGAAGGCCCTGGCCTTTGCTTCGAGCCATCAGGTGCCGATGAACTCCCTGGAGGGATTTGTCCGTCAGATCATTGGGTGGAGAGAGTTCATGCGGGCCATGTATGAACGCCAGGGCAAAGCGATGCGGACCCGCAATTTCTGGGGCTTCGAACGTCGGATGCCCCGCGCTTTTTACGAGGGGACGACCGGGATTGAGCCGGTGGATCATGCCATTCGGCAGGTGCTGGCCACCGGATATTGTCACCACATCGAGCGTCTCATGGTGCTGGGCAATTTCCTGTTGCTCTGCCGCATTCACCCGGACGATGTGTACCTCTGGTTTATGGAAATGTTCATCGACTCCTACGATTGGGTGATGGTGCCTAACGTTTATGGAATGTCGCAATTTGCCGATGGGGGAGGGTTCACCACGAAGCCTTACATTTCGGGATCAAATTATGTGCGCAAAATGTCCGACCACAAACGTGGCCCATGGTGCGACGTTTGGGACGCGCTGTTCTGGACCTTTATCGCGGATCACCGGAAATTTTTCCTTGGCAACCCGCGTCTGGCCATGATGGCGCGGCTCTGCGACAAGCTGGGCGACAAACTTTCCGCCCATCGGAAAGTGGCGGAGAAATTTCTGGCCGAACTGGAATAAGGGAACCGTCTTGGTCTGGGATGCCTCAGTCTTTGAGGACGATCTCGATCTCATGCGTCCCGCTCAGGGTCGCATCGAAGAAGGGTTTCTCCATGGTTTTTCCGTCCAACTTGAAACTGGCGATACGGGTGCCGTGTCCGAGGATTCGAACGTTCAGGACGCTGTCGCGGTACTTGACCCTCTTCATCGAAATCGTCGAAAATCGGTCCGGCACCAACGGGGCGAAGCGGATGCCGTCCTCCTCAAAGTTCATGCCCAGCAGGCCGTGCAAAACCATGCCCAGATAACCGGACGCGCTCCAAAGCTGGTCAGAGGAACCATCGGGGCGGCCGTCCTCGGGAAAGTAAAACTCTTTGACGGTGTCGGTTTTCTGCGAGAGGGCGAGCAGTTTGACCAACTCCTCGTCGAATTTCGGCAGATCGCTGAGATGGATGGCAGCGCGGGCCCAGTAACCCTGCACAAAGGGCCAGATCATGCCGTTGTGGTAGCGATAGGACGGCCGTGCGGTATAATCCATGTAATCGGGCAACTGCGGCCACAGGCAAGGGAAGCCATTCGGCGTCGTGGGCGTGGACGCGAGCACCTGACGTGCGCGTGCGGAGTCGGCAATCCCGAAGCGGATGCACAGGGCCTCGCCCAATCCTTCCATCACGGGAAAAAGTTTCCGTTCTTCGTCGAGAAAGTAGCCGTAGTATCCCTTGTCTTCCTGCCACAGATGCTTGTTGATGGCATCCTTCAACGCCGCGGCCTTGGCACGGAAGGGTGCCGAATCCTTGCCAAGGATGTCAGCCATCAGACCCGCGATCACGTAACCCTGATAGTAGAGGGCGTTGGTGCTCAGCGCCGCCGTCTTGGCAACGAGGGGGCCGTTGTTTTCATATTTTGCAGGATAAGCACTGTTGGATTCCATGAACGAGGAACAACCGCCGAAGAGCCCGGTGTCGGACTGGAAGGCGTCTCGCTCCGCGCGTTTCAGAGTGTTGACCGTGCGTTCATAGAAGACAGGCAGGGTGGTCTTGTCCCCGGTGACCAGATAGAGCGACCAGGCACCGAGCGCTCCGACGATGGAGTCGGTGAGATTCGGCCAGCCAGCAAAGTGCCCACAGAAATCCTGCTCCCAACATTCGCCGATGCCGGGCACTTCCTGTTTGAGTCCGAGCAGCGTGGCCTCGCACAGGCTGGTCTCCAACAGCGACAAGGCGAGGTCCATGGAAAACGAGGAGTCGCGCGTCCAGACCTGAGGCCAGCCTTTGCCGGCGATGAATTTCCCGTGTTTGCTATCATTGGCCACCACCTGGCGGGCCTTGAGCCAGGCCTCATTGTATTCAGGCAGGTTGGATTCGAAGACAAACATGTCCGGAGACGAAGCCACGGCATCCGATGCCTTGGTGGTAAGAGGCGCCATCGAATCACCGACGGCATGGACAAGACTTGGCAGAAGAGCTGACAGGCAAAAAATAAGTGTTGTGGGTTTCATAAATGGAGAGGCTTTTGGGGGGATGGTTAACTATTTCGCTACCGCGAGGGAGGCCGGGGCAATATTCCATCCGTCGAGCGTGACGCTCAGGGCTTTGGGGGTGTCCTTGGTTGCGGTGCGGATGGCGATGGTTTTCTTTTCGCCAGGGAGGAAGCTCACATAGTTGTCGCTGGCATAGGCCGGCAGAATGCGGGAGCCGTCGGCAGCGTTACGGAGAACAAGATGGGTCATCAATGCCGGAGCCTTGGAGGTGTTGGCCAACTCGACGGTGGTGACGGTTTCGTCGCGATCCAGGGCGGTGCGGACTTTGCCCTCAAGGTTGACCTTGGGCAGAGTTTCCAAGGCACGCAGTTGCTCCGGCTTTTCATCGTCGGAATGCCAGTAGAAATTCTCGGAGAGAAGTTTGTCTGATTTGTCGCGAAGTTCGAGTTTCACGAATTGCACCGGCTGCGTTGCGAAGTCGGCCCATTCGACTTTGGCGTGTTTGACCGCGGTGAACGGGGAGACGTCAAGTTTTGTCTCGGTTGTCTTGAGCTTGGTACCATCCAGGGCATGAATGCTGACTTTCACGGTGGCCTGAGGAATCGTCTCGTCGGTCGTGTTGACAACGGACACGGCGTCGTCAATCAGATCCCACTGCACATGGACGGGTTCACAGGCCTTCTTAGCTGCAAAGAAGGAGGCATGGGTGTCGAAGTCGGAGCTGTAAAGCTGCCAGACCATGCTCGGCCAGGCGGGATGGCTCATCCAAAGAAGCAGGCCGGTGGCGGGCTTCCACATCTTCGAGTTAAAAGACTCATAGAAGAGGCGGTGGTGGGTATAATTCTGCATTTGCATCCGACGGATGAACCCCTCCAGATCCGAGCCGACGCCGTAGCGCTTTTCGGCCGCTTCGCGGAAGGGGACGCTGTCGCCATGCCGCTTGGAGGGGAAGTCGTGATAGGCCCAGGCGTCGTTGTTTTCCCACGGCCAGTATTGGTTCGGATCCAGCATGGCTTTCAAGGCATCCACGGTCGGAATCGAGTTGATGCCCAACTCCGTGCAGAACCCTTTCGAGTGGGTTTCGTAATACCACTTGGGGTCTTTATACGTCCACGGGCCGCTGCCCATCAGTTTTTCATAGCGTGACTGCGGAATGTAGATGCGGGAGCTGTCGAGCTCTTGGAGGCTCGCCGCGAGAGGCTCATTCAGCCAGACGGGAGGGATGCCTTCATTGCGTCCACACCAGACGACCAGGGACGGGTGTCGGCGGAATCGTTTGATGGTGTCTTCCGCGTTGGCCATGAAAAGTTCGGCATCGACGGGAGGAAGATTGGCCCGGTAGGTGGAGAGCCAGAAATCACTCCAAACAAGAAGGCCGTATTTGTCGGCGAGCTCAAAAAAGTTTTCCTGGGTGTTCTGGCCGCACCAGTTGCGGATCATGTTCAGTCCGGCCTCGCGGTGGAGCCGGAAGGCGGGTTCGATCCGTTCGGTGGAGGAACGCTTCAATGCCTCGTCCAGTCCCCAATTGCCGCCGCGCACAAAAACGGGGCGGCCATTAACTTTGAGAAAGAAGGGACCGTCATGAATCTCGGGTTTGTCCTTTTTCGGCAGATAGTCGTAGTCGATTTGTCGCAGTCCGGCGCGCATGGCCAGGCGGCTGGATTCCGCACCGGAGGAATCGAGAACTCGAAAAGTGAGATCGTGGAGGTCTGGTTCGCCACTTCCGTTCGGCCACCAGAGTTTGGGATTCTGGAAAGCAAGTTGAGGAAACTCCGTCGGGGAGAACTGGACCGTGCGGGTTTCGTTTGGTGCGAGGGAAACCTTTTGGACGACGCGAGCGCCCAGTAACTCGGCCTCCAGAGTGACGGCCTGCGGCTGGGCCGTGCCATTGCGCACATCCGCCTTCAAAGTCACCTCGGCCACGGAAAGGTCGGGGATTTTGGGGAGCTTGGTGATGACCTGCGGATCGGCCACGATGACCGGACCGGACGGAATGATCAGGACATCCTGCCAGATCCCCGTGCAGCGATCGCGGGCCGTGGGATTCCAATCCCAACCTTCGGTGGAGAAAAACGTGGGTCCATCGAGCAGGGCATCGGCACCATTAGTGCCGGGTCCGAGCTTGACCGAGGATTCGCCAGTGCCTTGGGAGTAGTGTGGCTGCGGCCAGACGCGCACGGCGAGGACGTTGTCGCCCTTGGGTACCAGCTGGGACGTGATGTCAAAGCGTCCCCGGATGAAAGCCCCGGTCATGTCGCCCAGGGACCGGCCGTTCAACCAGACTTCTGCGTGGAAGTTGATGCCCTTGAACAGGATCTCGATGTTGCGGCTTTTCCAGCTTTCGCTCGTGGGAAACTCCACACGATACCACCAGGATTTCGTCGCCATGTCAGGGATGAGCGCGTTATTCAGTCCGTGGGTCGGCTCGGGATAAACACCCTGCTGCACCAGGGTGGTGAGCGCCGTTCCGGGCACGGTGGCGTCATACCAGGCTTTGGTGTCGAAGCCGGGTGATGAGATGAGCTCCGGCTTCGCCAAGACCGTGGTGGCCTCAGCCATTTCCCAGCCTTGATTCAGCAGAAGCGAGCCATCGGCCTTGAGCTTGGGGACCGGACGCTCGGTGAGTTTCGGCGTGCGCTTTACGTCTACCGCAGGCACGGGACCGGGAAACATCTCCACGGGCTGGGGACGCGGGTTGCGTCCACCCCAGGAAAACTCCACCACGTCGGTCCGATTGACGGGGGTGGGACCGGCCGGGGCGGCAAGGAAACTGACCGCATCCAGGTCCTTTCCGGCTGCAGCCAGTTTTTCGACCTCGCCGGATGACAGCACGTTGTCCGCGATCGTGAAGTCCGCGACCTTTCCTTGAAAAGCCGCGCCGTCCTTCCAAGCGGAAGGCGGGGCGATCCTGGGCTGCATCGCCGCACGGGTCAGCGTGACCTTGACCTGTCCGACCTCCTGGCCTTGAACGTAGAGGCGAAGAATGGTGCCGTCATAAGTTGCCGCGACATGTTGCCACTTCCCGGCTTCGGCCGTCACCGGGCTCGCCAAACGATCGGTTTCGGTGAAGGGCTGTTTGTCTTTGATCGAGAATCCGCCATACCAAAAGAACCACCCCTTGGCGTCAGCACTAAGGAAACGCTGTGAGCCGGTGTGATCCACTCCGTCGCCAAAACCGGCCACCAGCGTGGGAGCGGTGATGGGACCTTCGGGTTTGACCCAGGCGGAGATCGTCCAGTTTGCGGCGGCCTCCGTGGGGGGTGGTCCGTCGAACCATTCGACGTGGCCGGGTCCCGCGCCGCTGGCGAGGCCGTTGAAGGGTCCGAAGACCGTCGCAGCATACGAGCAGAACGGAATAAACGAAAGAATGAGAGCAAACAGTTTTCTGTTCATAAATGTCAGGCAGAGGAATTGGTCAGGAGGCGGGCTTCTCTTTCACCGGCGGGAGGGGCGGCTCCTTTGGGGTGGGGTGCGGAATATTGTTCCAGCACTCCAACTCCACTTTTGGCGTGTCGGTACCTGCCCGGGTAGACGAATAATCCACGGTAAGGCGCTTCGTTTCGCCCGGCAGGAGGGAGAAGTAGCTATCATTCATATGGACGGGCAAAACCTGTTCGCCGTTGGCGGATTTGACGAGCTTGGGGCGGATGGCAAACGCTACGGTGCCCGAACCCGCCGGGTTCGTGATGTCGGTGGTCAGACGTGTCATACCATCTGGCAGCGTTTGCGAACTGGGTGGGCTGAGGGTAAGTTCCACCGGCTTCATCTCACTCAGACCGAAATAATTCAGGGGGGTCGTTCCCCTCCAATAAAAGTTCTCCGAAACGATGGCGCCGGCAGGATCGGTAAGCCGAAGTCTGAGGAAGTGGGTCGAAGAAAGTCCGTTGGCCACGGGAAGGTTAAAACAATCGACAACCTCGTTGGGGTTCGAAGTGACCATGGCTTCCTGGTGGCCCTTCTCCGTGCCATCCATGTCGTACGTCCAGAGGTCAGCTCTGAGATTGGCGGCGACTTTCCCGGACGTGTTGGATACGCGGATCTGATCCGTTTCGCTATTCCAGAAAATGTGGACGGGCTGGCACGCCGTTTTGGCCCCCCAAAAGGCGCCCGTGGTGTCGTAATAATAGTCGTAGGTTTGCCAGACAAAACATGGGTAGGCTGGATGACTCATCCAGATGATCAGCCCCGAAGCGGTGGTGTTACTGCGGTCCAGCCACCCTTCAAACATCGCTTTCATCGTTTCGAGATTAAAGAGCTGGGCTTTGAGACAAAGATCCTGGACACCAGCCGGCTCCCCATAATGCAAACCCAATTTGTAGAGGTAGTTATCTGGAAAGGCATTCCGCGCTCTCGGTCCAAAGAAATGGCGGTTCCAAATTTCGTCGGCCGGCCACCAGTTCGGCTCCGGCATGAATTTTTTGAAGCTGTCGAAACTGGTGAACGCGGCGGTCCCCAATTCGCTGCGCAGACCGTAGGGCTCTTTAAGGGGTTTTTTCTCTGCGCCCGTGAAACTGAACGTGCCTCGAAAATAGACGGGCGGATCGAAATTCGTCCACGGCCCGCTGCCACTCAAATTGTCACTGTTCGAGCACGGCTGGAAACGGCGGTCTCCGCCATCATACGTCTTGATGATTTCTCGCAATGGATCGGTCACCTCCGGCGGGGGAGTGCCTTCGTTCATCGCGCACCAAAAAGCAATGCTTGGGTGATTTCGGAACTGCTTCACCTTTTCCTTCGCGTTGGCATGGTAAACTCCGATGTCTCCGGGATTTCCGTCGGGACGGTTCAGCCAAAACTCATCCCAAACCATAATGCCATACTTGTCGCAGGCTTCATAGAAGGCCGCGTCTGGCACAGATCCCATCCAGTTTCGAATGATGTTGAAGTTTTGCTCTTTCTGGAGGAGGACCCGGGTGTCGTAATCGGCGGCGGTGCGGTTGCGCATGAGGTACTCGGGAAGGCCCCAGTTGCCCCCTTTAAGGAAGAGGCGCTTCCCATTGATATAAAAGTACAGAATCTCGTTCACGACCTCGTAGGTGTATTTCTTGATGCCAAAGGTGACGGTTCTTTGATCGGAAAGTTTGTCCGCCACGCGAAAAGCGAGCTGGCAGGTGTAGAGGTTGGGATCCCCGTAGCCATTGGGCCACCAGAGCAGGGGATTCTTGATCCGCAGAGCCGGGGTGTCGGCGGCGGAAAGGCTGACAGTTTGCGTCTCGCCGGGCTTGAGGGTGACACTTTTCGTGAAGGTGACTTTGCCTGGGTTGATCTCGCCCTGCAGCTCTCCGGTGACTTCGGCCTTTGACGAGTTGGAGACTTCCACCTGGACAGAGAGGGTGGCTTCTGTCGGTTGCGGCAGGTCGGTGCGGATCCATGGATCAAGGAGCGAGACATCACCGGTGTGGGTCAAATAGACATCCCGGAGGATGCCGGTATTGAGTCCAGGTACCCGCGGCATCCAGTCCCATCCACGACTGCAAAGAAGCGAGGGGGAGGAAACATTAAAATCCCATTTTCCATCCGCGTTTTTCTCCTTGGGCACTTCCATGATATGGGCAAGGACCGCCAAGGCATTCGGTCCGTCCTTCTTTACCAAATGCGTGATGTCGAAACGTCCTCGCTGAAAGAACCCCATCATGGTGCCGACCTTGCTTCCATTGACATAAACGTCGCCGTCACGATGCACGCTATCGAGGTTGAGCCATATTCGACCGCCTTGGAGGAACTCGGGAGGGACGCTGAAATCGCGGCGGTACCAGTAGTTTTGGTCATAGGTCTTTTTGTCCACCTTCCAGACGTTTTCTCCAAAATTGGGATCCTGGACCTGTCCGGCATTGACGTAATCTACAAAGGCCGTGCCCGGCACGCGGGCCGCCATCCAGTGGGTGTCGGGAAAGCCGGGAAGGGAGAGTTGCTCGCCGGTGGTCGAAACTTCGATTTCCGGTGCGACTTTCCAGGGGAGATCAGTCAGAGAAACGGTCGATCCGGTTGCGGCGGCCAAGCCTTTCAGGCCAAGCATAAAGAGGCTGAGAAAGAGCGAAGGAAGGTTAAGTTTCATAGAAGAGGTGAGGGGAGAGGGATTTCTGTTTTGTGATCATGCCACGTCGCGCTAATATCCAATGTTTGTCACGGCCTGCTTGCCCAGACGTTCTCGCAGTTGCGCGAGGTAAAGGCTGGCGGGTTCAACGGGCGTCCCGTGGGAGGAAAGCCATGGGCCGGGTGGCGGTGGATTTTCGCCCTTGGGCAATTTGCCCCAATCTAATTCTCCGGTGCATCCTATACACCAATTGATGCTTCCGGGGGGCTGTTGGATGTTGAAAGACTTGGCCATCGAGTTCCAGGCGACCGCCCATCCCATCGTCCAGCCATGACCGGATCCCGCGGTATTACGATTGATAAATTCGATTTTTCCGTCAGGCACTTTGCACGAATCAACTAATAGACCAGTGGACCACCGTTGATGCGGTTGAATGGCTCCCTTCCCTTCAAAGTTGCAATTTAAGGCTGCGTTAAGAACAGCCGACGAATGCGCCGCATCCACGAAGAAGGCACCATCTCCCTTGGAAGTGCAGCGATCGATCAACACTTGAGAACCCCGGAGCGTAAAGTCCGCAGGATAGCCGGCACCCTTTGCAATGGTTGCGGTATGGAACGCCTGAATGTTGAGCAAAGTGATACGGCGGGCGTTGCCCAGTATTTTGGCAATATTTAGTGTATCGTTTGTGACAATATCCCGGAACCAGCAGTCTTCGCAGTTGTCGGCGGTCATAGCGGTATTGTTCTTCGCCTTCAACGTTCCGGTGGGCGGCGGCGAATTGATGCGCAATGATTCGAAGCCGCACTGCGTGAGGCGTTTTGGCGACGCCGTTTTCACGATGACGGCGGAGAGATGTTTCGAGTCAATGGAGTCGGTCAGAGGCACGTCCAAAGTGAGGCGATTTCCTGACAATGTCTGAATCTTCCGTTGATAGGAGGTGGGGGAGTCCGGCTGAATCCAATTCTGCAACTTTCCATCCCGGATAAGGTTGTCCATGCCCATGAATTGAATCCAACTCGCCGTGCGGAGCCAGCGCACCAGCACGGTATCGCCGACCTTGAGTCCCGTTGCATCCTTGACTGTCAGGCTGTTGGCACCTGAGGGAATGTAGGAGTCGGTCACGGGATAAATGTCCGAGGCGTTTTCTTTGGGGAACTTCAAGGCGGCCCCCTCCAGGACGAGACAAGTATGAGGCTCGCCCGTCATCTCAATCACCGTACCACCTTCGCCCGAGCCCGAGCCCCTGACGACCACGCCGTCCTGAGAAATCCGAATGGGCTGTTCGCAGCGAAATGTTCCCGGTGCCAGTAAGACAGCCCCACGCATTCCGTTGGCCAGAGGCATGGCCGCGACCTCATCCACGGCCTTTTGGATCGCTTCCGAGTCCTCTCCGCCGGAGGGCGAAACCGTTTTTTTAATAGGAGCAACTGGCAAGGCGACTCCACCGCCACCATAACCGGCGTGGGAAAAATCGATGATGCGGTCACCACCCGGCAAGGTTTTATAGACGAGTTTGCCGTCGGGATTCAGATGGACCCATTCGCTTTGGGCGGGGGAGGCACTGACCAAAGATGAGGCCGATCCGGCGAGAGCGAGGAGAAGCAGGGGTCGAAAGAGAGCCAGGGAAGGGAGTCTCATTTTTAAGTTTCTGGTGAGATGGTCTCGGTTAGCGGCTTTTTGTTCGGAGAAACGTCTTCGGTCATGGATTCCGGATCCGTGCGGAACGGTGAAGCGGGCAGGCCATCCTTGTTCCAGAGATTGACCTCGGGGTTGGCGACAAAGCCGTAACGCACGGCAAGGGGTGCTGGCACTTGGGCGCTCGAAACCACTACCGTTTCACCCTGGATTTCGGCGGTGGCCTCCACGAGTTTTTTGTCCGCGCCGGCAATCAGGAAGCCTTTCAGCGGTCCGTCTTTGGCGATCAGTCCGCCGCCAACGTGATGGAAGTTGAGAATAACGCGATTCTCCTCAATCTTCATCGAATCATATTCCGGGCCAGAGTATTCCATGTTTTCGCCGTAAGCAATGGCGCGTGCTGCCAGGGCGAGCCGAGTCCCGGCAGGTTCCTTGTCCGACGGGTGAAGATTGGGGGGCGTATCGGTAAGTACCGCCATCGCGGTGTTCGGGGTTTTTTTCCAAGTCAGAAACTGGGCCTCGCGCAACTCGGGAGGATTTCCCTTGAAAGGGGCAATTTGCACAAAAAGAAAAGGAAAGTCACCTTGCCCCCATTTCTCCCGCCAATCGGCAATCAGGCGGGGAAAAAGGGTGCGATACTCAAAGGGCTTTGGGCTATTTGACTCCCCCTGATACCAAATGGCTCCTCTGATCGCGTAGGGAATCAGGGGGGCGATCTTTCCGTTGAACAAAACTGTCGGCTTTTTCCCAATAGGATCCGTCGGCGGAATCGGCTTCGGCACGGCGGGAACTGGGGGGTTGCCCGCCGCTGGGTTGTCCTTGTTCGCGGCTTTCCACGCTTTCATCACCTCGCCGTAGGCCTTTCCTTCCGTCGCCTCCCAATTCTTCAGGCGGGTTTGGTATTCCTCGATTTCCTTTGGGTAGTTTTCAGCGCCGCCCTGATCATTTTTCAGAGTCGCGTTCGCGAGTTGCACGTAGCCTTGCAAAGAAGGTTCCTTCTCCAGTCCGGAAAGGCTGGTCCAGAGCTCTGCAGCTGTGCCGCTCACGGAACTGTGAATCATGCCAACAGGAACGTTGGTGGTTTTGTGGATGTCGCGTCCGAAAAAATAGCCAACGGCGGAAAACCCTTCAATGGTCGCAGCGGAGCACACCACCCACTTGCCGATCACATCGGTTTGCGGCGTCGGGGCTCTCATCGACTGCACCTTGAACATCCGCAACTTAAGTTTATCCGCCTGGGAAGCTTCGGTCTTCAGATTGGGGACCCCTTTCATAGCATAGGCCATATTGGACTGGCCGGAACAGACCCAGACCTCGCCGACGACAACGTTTAAGACCTCAATTTTTGACCCCGACGTCTGGGAAGATATAAGCAGCGACGCGGGCGTCGATGTTGCCTGTAAGGGATCGAGTTTCACCATCCACTTTCCTGTGACGTCGGTCGTCGCGCTTTTCGTCTGCTCCGCGAAACTAACCATGATTACCTCCCCCGGGCCGGCTGTCCCCCAGACAGGTACCGGCATGCCCTGCTGCAAAACGGCGTTGTCCGAAAAGAGTGCATTCGGTCTGACTTCTGCAAACGCGCTGGGAGCCAATGCGCAAAACGTAAGGATGATTAGGGATATTCTCACTGATGTTCCGGCAGGCAGGAGAGGCTCATTTCGCCAGTGACGCCGCTGGGGGTCACGGGGTAGGCCAGTGCTAAAAATGAGAACCTGTGGGTTGGCATACGTTCCAAGGGGGATCGTTAGGCAATGAAGGTATCGCCATGCAGAATAAGTGCACCCCTTGCGGAAGTCATATTGTTGAATGACCGGCGCATTGTTTTCTCCGATCGACTGTTATTACTCCCGCAAGGTGGTCGGATTCACATTCCAGCCATCCAATGAGATCGCCATCGTTGGCGCGACATCCTTGTTCTTGCAGCGTATGGTAAGAGTTTTCTTCTCGCCGGGCAGCAGGGAGACGTAGTTATCGCTGGCGTAGGCGGGAAGGATGCGTGTCCCGGTCTCCGCGTTCCGCAGGCAGAGGTGGGACATCAGTGCGACAGTTTTTGCGGGATTGCTCAAATCAACATGGGCGATCGTCTCCTCGCCCTCCACGCTGAATCGCACTGCGCCACTCAACGCCACCTGGGGCAAATTCTCGAGCAGTCGCAATTGCTCCGGCTTTTGGGAGTGCCAGTAAAAATTCTCCGAAAGCAGTTTCCCGGTCTGGTCATGCAATGCGAGCTTTAGGAACTGCACAGGCTGCGTCGCGAAATCCGCCCAAGCCACCGTTGCTAGCCGCTCGGCGCTGTTGGGGGCGACCTTGATCGGGGTGGTTGATTCACTTAAGGTCGAGTCATCCAAGCCGATGAGCTTGATCGTGAGGCTGGCGTTTTCGAGCGCGTCTTCCGGATTGTTGATGATCGAGACGGAGTCATCGTTCAGGTTCCACTGCACATGTACGGGCTCGCAGGCTTTCTTGCTGCCGTAGTAAGCGGCGTGGGTGTCGTAGTCGCTGGAATAAACCTGCCAGACGGTGCTGGGCCAGGCGGGGTGGGTCATCCAAAGGAGCAGGCCCGTGCAGGGATTCCAGAGGTTGGAATTCCACGACTCGAACATCAGTCGATGCTGGGTGTAGTTGAGCATCTGGACGCGACGGATGAAGTCGTCGAGGTTCTCTCCCTTGCCATAGCGGATGTCCGACTCTTTGAGGTAGGGCGTGCGGGAGCCGTTGTCGTTGCTGTGGAAATCGTGGTACGCCCAGGCGTCCTGTTCGAGAGCCGGCCAATACTGACTTGGATCGAGCATGGCCCGCATGGCATCGGCGGTCGGCACGGAGTTGACGCCGAGTTCGGTGCAGAAGCCTTGTTGCCGGTTGTAATAATAGGCGGGCTCCTGAATCGCCCAGGGACCGCTTTTCATCAGGAACTGGCGGTTGGTGGATTGGGGAATGTACTTCCGGGTACCATCGAGTGTCGTGAGAAGTCGGTCGAGGGGTTCGTTGATCCAGACGGGTGGGAAACCTTCATTGCGTCCGCACCAGATCACGATGGAGGCGTGGTTGCGAAAGCGCTTGATAACATCCTCGGCATTGGCGAGGAAGCGCTCGGCATCGACGGCGGGGTTGTTGTAACTGGTGGTCGAGAGCCAAAAGTCATTCCAGACCATGAGGCCGTATTTGTCGGCGAGTTCATAAAAATTTTCCTGGGTGCTTTGTCCGCACCAATTCCGGATGAGGGTAAAATTCGCGTCGCGGTGCAAACGGAAGTAGGGTTCGAGACGCTCCGTGGACGAACGTTTGAGGGCGTCATCCTGACCCCAATTCCCGCCCCGCGCGTAGATGCGCCGGCCATTCACCTTGATGACAAGCGGGGTATTGTTCGGGAAATCCTTGGCAGCAGGGAGGTATTCGTAGTCGATCTGGCGGAGACCGATGCGCTGGGTGAAGCGGTCGGATTCGCGCTTGTCGGCGTCCACCACCGAGAGGGTGAAGTCGTGCAGCGTCGGTTCGCCATAACCATTGGGCCACCAGAGTTTCGGGTGGCTAACCGAGAGTTGAAATTTGACGGTTTCGGTCGCACCAGCGGCCAATATTACGGATTTGGCTTCTTTGGCTCCGGCGATCGATACCTCGACGGTGACAGTCTGGGGATTTTGAGTGAGGTTGCGCAGATCCGAGGAAATCGCCACTTCAGCCATGGAGAGATCAGGCAGCTTGGGCAGGGTGGTGACGACTTGGGGGTCGCCGATGGCGACCGGCCCGGTGGGATGTAGGACGACGTCCTGCCAGATGCCGGTGCAGCGGTCGCGGATGGTGGGGATCCAGTCCCATCCATCGGTGCAAAAGAAACTGGGACCGTCGAGCGTGCCGTCGCCGCCGTTCGGGCCGGCTCCGGCGGCGATGGATTCCTCGCCGCAACCCTGGGCGTTGTAGTGAGGCTGGGGCCAAACTCGCACCGCAAGCACATTATTTCCTTCTGCGACAAGCTCGGGAGCAACTTGGAACTGGCCCCGGATAAAGGCCCCGCTGGTCTGCCCAAGTTTGCGGCCATTCAGCCAGATCTCGGAACGATAGTTGATGCCCTTGAAGGTGAGCCCGACATTGCGGCCTTTCCACGCCGGGGGAGTGGGGAACTCCACCCGATACCACCAGGAATGTTTGGCAAGGTCGGGAATAAGCAGGTTGTTCAGTCCGTGGAGAGGATCGGGGTAAACGCCTTGCTGGACCAGTGTGGTCAACGCGGTTCCAGGGACTGTGGCATCATACCAGGAAGCGGTATCGAAGCCCGGTTGCGAGATTTGCTCAGGTGTCGCTGGCACCGTCCAGGCGTCGGCCATTTCCCAGCCTCGGTTGAGCACAAGATTGCCCCGACCATCGGGGGTTGCGGTTGGGCGGGGGCTTAACTTGGGGAGACGCTCTGTCTTTACTTCGGGAACCGGTTTCGGGAGCGTGGACGGGTCCTGGGCCGGGAGATTCCGATCGCGGCCGGTCCAAAAATCCCGGGCATTGATCCGATAGGACGGGGTGTCTCCCGGTGGTGCCGGGGTGAATGTGGTGGCGGCAAGGTCGGCATTTTCGCCGGCGAGCCGTGCAATTTCGCTCTCCGGCAAAACCTTGTCCCAGATCGTAAATCGGGCAACCTTGCCAGCGAAACAACCGCCGTATTGCCAGGCCGGGGGAGGGGCCACCAACGGCTGCATCGCAGCGCGCGTGAGGGTGATGTTCTCGGTGGCCGTCAGCTTGCCATCGACAAAGAGGCGGAGCGTTTTGCCGTCAAAGCTGGCCACGAGGTGCTTCCAGACGTCCGCCTTCGCCTCCGCGTTGAAAGAAACTCGATCGGGCAACACAGGCAGGACGGGCAACTTGCCGGTCTTCAGATCTTTGAGCAGGGGCTGGGAGTTGCCATACCAGAAAAACCAGCCGTTGGCGTCGGCCGCGATGAACCGCTGCGCGCCGAAAAAGTCCACGCCGTCACCAAAGCCGGCCACCAAGGTGGGAGTGGAGATGGAAAAGTCCGGCTTTGGTTTCACCCATGCCGCGATCGTCCAGGGATCCCCCGGTTCGGTCGGCGGTTTGCCATCAAACCACTCGATGTGGCCGGGACCGGCCCCTCGCGCATCTGCATCAAAAGGTCCGAAGACCGGGGATGCTTTAACCATTGATACGAGGACACAAGAGGAGGCGATGACCAGAGCAAATCTATTTGTCATGAAAAAGTGTGGATTGTCTTCCGCGGGTCGGATCCGAAGGCCACCCGGTTGACCCCGGAAAAGAATTCCCATCGGACTCTTACCGTGTTCCTCGCCACGAGGGAATGTGGATTAAATCCCTTCTCCTGAAACTCTTGCAACCCTAAGAGGCTGCCGTGGTCTTCATGCCCCTTGCCACCCCCCCGTGGCAAGAGGACATGAAGAATTTTCCGGGAATATCAGAAGTCTCTCCGGCGGCGGAGGACCATGGCGGCCGTCAGGCCGACGGCGAGAAGAACCATCGTTTGCGGCTCAGGCACGGCTGTAACCACGAGCACATTGGTGCTGTTCGTGTAGTCAAAATCAAAGCCCCCGATGTTGTCCCCGCTGAAATCCGAACCACTGATGGTGAGCGCACTGCCGTTCACATTGGCTGTCGTAAAGCTGCCGGAAAAACCCGTTCCGCTCGTCAGGTTATAGGTTCCTGCCGTAATCCCCGTGAGCGAAAGCGTGAGGTCGCCACTCTTTATCAAGCCGCTGCCGAGTGTCGCAGTCAGGGAAATTGCCGACCAGCCGTCGGAAAGATTCCCTGAAAGCGTCAAACTCGTCGGCGCGAAGGCGCTTGTGGCCGCCGAGGTGAGGACGGCCGCCCCTTCGGCCAGAGCGAGAGCTGGCGTGACCGATGAGGCGTTGTTGTTGTTCTCAATCGTCGCACCGGCGGAAACCGAGATACTGGAACTGGAATTGATTTCACCATTTCCCGAGAGCACCAGTGTTCCGGCGGATACGGTTGTCGTGCCGGAGTAGCTGTTGATGGCGGAAAGTGCCAGTGTGCCCGCGCCGGCCTTGGTTAAGCCACCGTTGGAGATCGCGCCGCCCAAAGTCAATCTGCCAGCCTCCGTCGTGATGGTGCGTGTCGCGCCCCCAAGATTCACCGCCCCCGCCCCAAGTCCGAGGTCATTGCTGCCCTTGAAAGCGAAGTTTCCTCCAATGGTGATCGCATTGTTGTTGGACAAGCTCGCGATGGCTGCACCGCTTGTGTTGTCGATCGTGCCACCGTTGATCGCGAAAGTTCCAGCCGTGAGACCCAATGCCTTCGCGTTGTTGATGTTGAGCGTGCCGGCGGTGAGGGTCGTGCCTCCCGCGTAGTTGTTACCAGTATTGTTAATGGTGACCACACCGGCGGTATTCACGACGATCGCACCATTTCCTGTGATGCCTTTGGTGATCGAAATTGCGCCGGAAGCATTGCTCCCACCGAGGGTCAACGTATTTGAACCCAAGTTAAGGTTCGAAAGCCCCTGTAATGTCAAGGTGCCGGAATTATTGACATAAAATCCAGTGCTGTTCGTTAGGGCGATGATGTAGTTGCCCGCGGAGCCATCGCCGAGCGTCAAATTATGATTGGCTGAGTCGTCCAGAAGAATTCCGGCGTTGGCCTGTCCGTTTAGTGTGGCATTACCCGTAATGTTGATTGTCCGGGCACTGCCGTCTTTCCCGATCACAACATCCTGTCCAACCCCAGTGGCAAGCCAAATGCCTTGGGTTGTAACGTTACTGGTCAATTGAGGCTGATTGGCAAAGGTCGAGTCAAACTTGGCGCTGACTGTCGCTGACGGCAAAAGGCTCCCCGCCCAGTTGGTGTTAGTCGCCCAAGTGGTAGAAGTCGTGCCACTCCAGGCGGTGGTCGTCGTATCGGCAGCGTGGGTCATCGGCCCCGCGAGCAGAAGGCAGACGCTCAAGGCACGTAGCGAAGAGCTGTGGGAGGGGCGGCGGTGGGATGGGGTGGTTTTCATGCTGGGGACTTTGATCATGGTGGGTGGTGGAGAAACTAGCCTCCGGAAGCAGGATTTCATGCCGCCAGCGGAGGAGCAAGTGGCGTCTGAGTCATATCGTTGAACTTCCGTTATAGAGTTCGGCACCCAAGGGGAAAGGCTCCCTCCGTCCTGATGTCCTGCCGCGCGGAACCGGGCACCCGGCTGGCGCGGAACCGGCGAATCGCGCCCGAGAAGCCGGATAATTGTCGGGAATGTGGTTTGCCGGGGCCCGCCGGGTGGTCGTGGAGCGTGAGAGCTCAATGAGATAAGCGTGATAAATTCGGACCGAGCTTTTACTTCGAGGGGAGCCATCGCTGCGGTCTGCGCAACAATATGAACGAGGCCCGGATTGTTTCCGTGAGATGCCTCGGCGAGATTGGGAAAGTCAACCTCCCGTCTTATGGCTGTCATCCAATCTCCCTCTGACCCTTCACGCGCCGCCGATCCCACCAGCGACGGTCGCGGCTATCGCGGTCCGTTTGCCATCATGACCTCGCTGTTTTTCCTGTGGGGGTTCATGACCGTCTTCAATGATATTCTGATCCCGCGGTTCAAGGAGGCCTTCACCCTAAGCTATTTTGAGGCGATGTTGGTGCAGTTTGCGTTTTTCGGGGCCTATTTCATCGGCTCGCTGCTTTACTTTGTGGTCTCGGTGACAAAAGGCGATCCAATCGCAAAAATAGGCTACAAAAATGGGGTGGTGGTGGGCCTGTTGATCTCCGCGGTGGGAAGCGCGCTGTTCTGGCCGGCGGCAGTCGTGGTTTCTTATCCGATGTTTCTGGTGGCGCTTTTCGTGGTTGGACTGGGTTTTGCCATGCTGCAAATTGCGGCCAATCCCTACGTCACGATTCTCGGGCCAGAGCGGACGGCTTCGAGTCGATTAAATCTCGCGCAGGGCTTCAACGCCATTGGCACCGCCATTGGGCCGCTCATCGGGGGCTGGCTGATCTTCCAATATTTTGCCCGGACCGGTGCGCATGGGGTGGACTCAGTGAAGGTGCCCTACCTGGCGTTCTGCGTCGTCTTTCTGCTGCTCGCGGGGGTGTTCTTCTTCATCCGGCTGCCACATATTGGGGAGGGGAAAATCGAGCCCGGTGCAGGGGCGCTGCGGTATCCTCATGTCGTGTTGGGGATTATCGGCATTTTTATGTACGTTGGCGGTGAGGTGGCGGTCGGCAGTGCCATCATCAATTTCCTTGGACGGCCGGAAGTGGCCGGGCTGAACGAGATGGAGGCGAGTAAATTCGTCTCGCTCTATTGGGGCGGGCTTTTGATCGGGAGATTCATGGGCGCGGTCGAATTGAGCGAAATGAAAAAGACAACTAAACAGGCACTGTTGGTGGTGATCCCGTTGGTTTCGTTCTTATTCCTATGGTTTGCACAAAGCGCTCCGCTCGACGCGATGCGTGAGGGCTCAAACGCGCAGATCTTCCCTCTATGGCAGGAGCGTTTTCTGGAAAACTGGCCGGTTTTCCGGACTTATCTGCCTTTTATCGGACTTTGCTGGCTGCTCTTTCTTTTTGGCAAATCGCAGGCCGGGCGCACGTTGATGATATTCATGACGACGGTGGTGGTGCTGCTGCTGACCGCGATCCTGGCCGGCGGCAAGGTGGCAATGTGGTGCGTGGTGGCGGTCGGGCTGTTCACTTCGATCGGATGGTCGAACACGTTTTCGCTCGCCATCGAGGGGGTGGGTCAATTCAAAAGCCAGGCGTCCTCGCTGCTGGTCATGGCCATTCTTGGCGGGGCACTCTTGCCGCCGCTGCAGGGACTGGTTGCCGACGTGACGCACAACCTGCAGCTGTCTTTCATCGTTCCGCTCATCGCTTATGCCTACGTCGCTTTTTATGGGGCGATCGGCCACAAAATTGGTCGCATGAATCCGTTGCCCTGAGCGAGGCGTAAAAATATTTGGTCGTGTTATGAGCCCTGCTTCCCGAAAACGGTTGAAAATCTGGATTCTTCCCTTTCACGTGTCGAACTTATCCCTCACCCTCAATCAAAAATGCCAGTCGAACGAGGGGAGGGATTTTCTTGGGAAAACGATGAAGGCCCGTCTGAATAGTTCCACCCGATCAGCCTCCGGCATGACCTTGCTGGAGCTGCTCGCTGTCCTTGGCGTGATATCGGTGTTGATCGGGTTGGGAACGCCTGCCGTGAATGGGATGCTTCGCAGCGGAGAAATTGGCCAGGCGGCGCAGGTCCTGACAGACCAGTTGGCTCTGGCGAGGCAGATGGCGCTGAGCAGCAATCGCCAGATCGAAGTGCGCCTCTACAAGTTTATCGATCCGCAAATGACCGCAGGAACTGCCGCCAGCGTGCGGGCCATCCAGCTTTTTGAAGTTCCCGACTCCGCCGCCGCGCTGGCGACCGCCCCTGGGGGGAGGGACGCGCTGGGATACCGGGCTGTCAGTAAGTTCACCCGGCTGCCTGGGCCTTCTGTCATCATTGACAGTGGAAACGCCCTCTCCACGCTCATCGGCAGCGCCGCCGGGGGCAATGCGGTGCCAACCGTCTCCAGTGGCAGCGATCTCGGTTATGCGATCCCGGCCCTGGGCACAGCGTATTCCGTCATGCGCTTCAGTTTTCTGCCGGATGGCTCAACGAATCTTCCCCCGCAATCCGCGCAGATCCAGTGGTTCTTTACCGTCCATGATGCCCTCAAGGGAGACAACCTCACCGCGCCACCACCCAATTTTGCGACCCTTCAGATCCAACCCTCCAATGGAAAAGTACGGTCCTATCGTCCTTGAGGTCCACCGAAAGCCTGGGGGCCGCCGACTCCGCGGGGCTGGCTTTAGCCTGGTGGAAGTCGTTCTCGCCATCGGCATTGTCGCGTTTGGGATTCTGGCAGTTTTCGGACTGCTTCCCGCGGGCTTGAGTATTCTGCGCGAAAGCATTGAGACCACAGTCAGTTCGCAGATCCTCCAGCAAATCATCAGCGAAGCCCAAGAGACGGACTTCGACCAGCTCATCAAGGACAGCACGGGGAACGCCATTTCCGCCGGATCCACGGGGGTAAAAGCCCTCCGCTATTTTGACGATCAGGGCGGGGAATTGACCGACCCCACGAGGGCGATTTACCATGTGAATACACGCATTAAGCCCGCCACGGAATCTCCGGCGGACCCGCCTTTCACCAACCCGGATCTCGCGACGGTAACTGTGCAAGTGGTCAAGAACCCGGGGGGCGGAGCGCTCGCTTATGAGACGGATGTCACTCTGAGCAACTTGTGGAGCGGCACCTTCGAAGGAGGAACAGCCCGCGTGGTGCCCCTCTTTATGTCCTCCACCATGGTCTCCCGACAGTGATGGACACGATACTCGCAAAGCGCAGAGCGTTCACCCTGATCGAACTGCTTGTTTCCGTGGCCGTGCTTGCCCTTCTGATGGCACTCCTGGTCTCCATTACAGATGCGACAAGGCGGAGCTGGAGCGACGCCACGGCCAAAACCCAGCATTTCCGGGAAGCCCGAGAGGCTTTCGAGACCATCACCAGAAGGTTGAGCCAGGCGACGCTCAATACCTACTGGGACTACAGCTATCCCCTCAATGATCCAACTCAGGCTCCCACGAAGTATGTCCGGCAATCCGATCTGCGCTTTATAAGTGGGCGAGGTAACACCCTGGGTTTAAGTGATAATTGCACCACCCACGGGATCTTCTTTCAGGCTCCGCTTGGTTATGTTTCCAGCAGCTCCTACAGCCGGTTTCGCAACTTGCTCAATACCTGGGGATTTTTCATTGAGTATGGCAGCGATCAGGGCACCCGGCCCGCTTTTGTCAGCGAGAGCATTTTACCGTACCGTAATCGCTTTCGGTTAATGGAACTCATGGAGCCCTCCGATTCGATGGCGCTCTACCAACAGGAAGCCAAGGCCGGAGGTTCGGGGGCCTACACTGGCAAAGAGTGGTTTGCCGAGCCCCTCTCATCGTCGGCCAACTTGGGAGTGGTGGCGGAAAACATCATCGCCTTGGTGATCTTGCCCAAGCTCAGTGGGGCGGATCAGGTGGCGGGGAACTACGACGAGGGCAGCCTCGCACCGAATTACCTCTACGATTCGACGGGCCTGAACATGAGCACGACAGCCGACCCGGATCTGAATCCCGAGAACCAGCTCCCTCCGGTTGTTCAAGTCACCATGGTGGCGGTGGACGAATTGTCCGCCAACCGCATGGGTGAGGCTGGCGCGTCCGCCCTCAAGGCCAAGCTCAATGGGCTTTTCTCTGATCCTGCATTATTGCAGACTGATCTGCAAAATTTGGAACAATATTTGGTGGATAACCGAATAAGTTACCGGGTTTTTACCACTAACGTTAGTATCCGATCTGCGAAATGGAGCCGACACCAAAAGACCTGAATCGTCTGAACTCCGCAGTCTCGAAAAGGGGGATGGCTCTGGTCCTTGTCCTGGTGGTACTTGTGCTGCTATCAGGACTGCTGGTGGCCTTTTTTGCGAGTGCCAACCTCAACCGGTCCGCTTCCAGCAGTTATGCCGACGGAGCGGTGACCAGGCAATTGTCCGACTCGGCCCTTAGTTACGCCATGGGCCAGATCAAGGCGGGCACCACCGGGGCAGACATCGCCTGGGCTTCGCAGCCTGGAATGATCAGGACCTATGATAGTAGCGGAAAGAAACAGGCTCTCTACAAACTCTATTCCTCGGACAAAATGGTCGTGACGGATATCCCCAGCTACGAACTGAGCGATGACCTCAAAGCCAGTGCCGGCGCCTCCGTGACCGACTGGATCAATCAGCCGGCGATCTTCACCGATCTTAACTCGCCGAGCCCCGATGCTTCCGGCACCGCCAATCTTTTTCCCATTGTCGATCCGACGGCGATAGCCGACGGGTTTTCGCTCACGAATGATCCCGCCAATAATCCGGCCGGTTCCGGTGCGAACCCGGCGCCCATGCCCGTGAAATGGCTCTACGTTTTGAAGAGCGGGGCCCTGACTGCACCCTCCAGCGTGGATGCGACCGGAAAGATTGCGAGTTGGTCGACTTCCACGCCCGCGCCCAGTGCGACCAATCCTATCGTAGGTCGGATTGCGTTCTGGACCGACGATGAGAGTTGTAAGCTTAACCTAAACACCGCTTCAGAACCAACACCCTGGGCTTCGCCCATGGCAGTAACTCTCCAGGATTTGAACTTTGGAAAATACCAGCCGGCGCAGAAGGAATACCAGCGATTCCCCGGTCACCCGTTCACAACCGCGCTCAGCCCGGTGTTGTTCCCCGGCACAACCAGCAACCTGACTACCGCGCAGATGCAGTCCATCTACGACCTGGTCCCCCGGGGTCAATGGGGCGGGTCAAAGGCAGCGTCGATTGCGGTCACGGACCCCGTGTTTTTACCGGTCACTCCTGACCAGGACCGCCTCTTCGCCAGCGTCGATGAAGCCATCTTTGCCTACCCCTCTTCCTCCGGAGCCTCCCGTCCGGCAAATGTGCAGTTTCAGGCGACCTTGGAAAAGGCACGGTTCTTTTTGACCGCCAACAGCCGTGCTCCGGAGGTGAATCTGTTCGGCAAACCCCGTGTTTCCATCTGGCCGGTTCCCGCGGATGCCGCCAAGCGAACCGCCTACGACAACCTAACTCTCTTTTGTTCGACCATCGGAGAAAATAAGTATCCGTTCTCCTTTCAGCGGGAGAATCCATTTAGTCCAACAGACGATTTTGACACCATCTCAAGAAACGAGGAGTTGTATAACTACCTGCAGGACCTAACAAGCCGGCCCGTTCCAGGGCATGGCGGCAGCTTCTCCACCAAATGGGGTGCCGACCGAGATCAGGTTCTCACAGAAATTTTCGATTACATTCGCAGCACCAATCTGCGTGACCCACTACTGGTGAAAAGGGACGGAACCGGGAAGGCGCTTCGGAATGATAGTCAACCCAACGTTTATGCGCCCTTCGGTCAGGTGGCTCCCATCAAAATCGGCTCTACCAGGGGCCTGGGACGCTTCCACACGATTTCCCAATTTGGACTTCATTTCATTTCTGCAGCAACCGCAAATTCATCCAGTGGGACATTGACTGGCCGGAACGACCCAGCAGTAACTACTCTCAATCTAAAGCCGGGTGAGAGCGCCGTCGAGGTAGGCTTTTTCTTCGAACCCTTCAGCCCGAGTGTGGGCTTTTATCAGCTCCAAGAGGCCATCTATTACAAAATCACCTTTCAAAATGCCATGACGCTCGATGGCGGCCTCCCGTTGTTTTCCACAACGACGCAGATATTATCATCCTTCCCTCCCAATGATGTGAATTTTGACTCGGGCTTCACCCGGGGTGTCACGCACTCCAATGGACGCTCCTGGGGGGGCTCCGCTGGCATCCGTGGTCCCATCAAGGAGTTCGGTTGGGCGAAAATTCCTGTAAGCAAACTTGTCGCTGTAGGCGGTCTTGGCAAAACGACCATGGCATTTTCCGGAGGAAGCGTGGTTGTTGAGGTCTATTCCGGAGAATCCGCGACATTCAACCGGCCATTGGCGCCGGCCTCCTCAAATTTGATCCAGACCTTCACGATCAATTTTCCTCCCGCAGATCTCCCCATTCCCATGTTAGTCACCACCCCAACGACCCCGTGGCGGGATGGGAAGACCGATCTCGAACAGTGGTGGTCATTAACAAAATGGACAAAGCCGGCTGATCCAGTGGCAGGTACCGCGGCGATTCCTTACAATGGCCGGTATATTCTGGCACAATTTGATCCTCAGGCTCCCGGACTAGAGTATTCCGACCCGATCCGGCGATGGGGGTCATTCGGCACAACCAAGCAGCCTGGGTTTAAGATGGGCAGTATCTTCCGCGCCGAGGATGTGGTGCGAACAGTGGTCCCAGAGCATGGCGACTTACGCCTCGTGGCTGCGTCGGCCGACCCATCAGCCCTCTTCATCGACGGAAACAATTACAAGGACACCCAGGTGCGGTTTGACCATATCCTGTCCGAGCCGGAAGGGCCGCACCTGCTGTTTGGGTTCTCCAACGAACCCGGCCCCAATCCCGCCAACTCGCTTCCCGGTGATGCGCCCGGCGTTGTCCCCATTCGCGGAACAGCCCTCACCGACCAGTTGGTTCCCTCAGGGCAGGTGCGCTATCACTACTCCCGATTGCCCCAAATCCGTCCAGGTGCAGGGAAGAGTTTCAATCAGTGGAACGATTTCGACAATGGATTTGGTTACGTAAGCGATGGGGCCTACATCAACAAACCGGACGAAGGAAACGTTTCGTCCACCAGCACCACCTTTCCGTATTTTGGTTGGGATTTTGACATCGACACGGCCAAGGAAAATTTATTTTCACCCAGCCGTCTTGTACCCTCCGCCGGCATGTTCGGTTCGCTGCCGACGGGTGTGAAGCGCAACCGTCCGTGGGAAACTCTTCTCTTCCGGCCACATACCCCGAGCAGTGAGCTGACCCAGAGCGGCAGCCACCCTGGTGCGCAGTCGCCCAAGGATCACCTGATCATGGACCTGTTCTGGATGCCTGTCATCGAGCCCTACGCTATTAGTGAACCTTTTTCGACGGCGGGAAAAGTTAACCTCAACTATCAGATCGCTCCATTTAACTATATCCGTCGGGCGACCGCTCTTTATGGGGCATTCAAGTCCGAGCAGCCGCTGGTGCTCCCCAATTCTGGTTCCAAAATTTACAAGCTTTGGAAAGAGCACACCAATGATGACCTATATCCCAACGATGCCAAATCCCAAGACTCCCAAGTCAGCTCCGATTGGGACAAGCTATTCACCGGCCAAGCTCCGTTCGACAAGCTGCGCCGTCCGATTAACATGGTTGAAACGCTCAAGCAGGCGGACGACCGTTTTAACGGGACAGGGGTCTACGATTCGCGCTTCCAGGCAAACCCGGACATTTTCCGCTCGGCAACCGAGATCTGCGAGTTGCATTTGGTTCGCGAAAACGAGTCCTTGAACGACTACATTAGTGGGACCATCTGGGACAACGCCCTGATCACGGGAGAAAATGCCAGGGAGCGGCCTTATACGAATCTCTACGCCAAGCTCACCACGCGTTCCAATGTCTACACGGTCCATCTGCGCGTTCAGGCTCTCCGGAAATCCAAGTCGACCGATCCCGCCCAGTGGGATGAAACAAAAGACAGGGTCATCGGGGAATACCGGGGATCCGCGATGATCGAACGGTTTCTGGATCCGGCCGACCCGCGGTTGGTGGACTATGCGACTGTCCCTGGGAGCCTGGATGCGCTCTACAAGTTCCGCATCCTCAATACCAAGAAATTTCCTTAAGTTGCCCGACGGGTGGTCATTCCCGGGTTCCAGATGCCACTGATCGTAAATGTGAGAGAATGTTGTGGAATGCCGCATTCGTTGCGGAGGACCTTGCGGACGAGCAGATCAGCTGCCTGAGCCCCGATTAATTCGGGAAATTGGTAGATACCGCTGAAGGGGTCGTCCACAGCGTGGCAGCTCAGGATGACGAGCCCCACATCCTCGGGCACCCTGATGTTGATTTGGTGCAGCGCCACTCTCTGGATTTCGGCGATCTGCTTCGAGAGCGTGATGATGACTTCGGGCCGCTCGCGCCGGAACCACGCTTGAAAGGCTTTCTGTCCTTCTTTGGTCTCGATGGTCTGGCGAAAAACCTCCAGTTGTCTCCCGGACTTGAGTTGCGGGCCATTTACCAGGTAGCTGGCAAGAAAACGTTGGTCGAAGCGAGCCAGTGTGAGTTCGTCCATGGCGAGTCCAATCCGCTTGTAGCCCAACTCGCGGCAGCGCTGGAGGGCCACGGTGATGGCGTCGTAGTGGGCGCTGTCCACCCGATCCAAATCCGGCGAATGGATGCTCAACCCAATAGCCACCGCGGAAAACTTCTCCCAGTCCAGGTTCGCGTCCGGCTTGTCGTTGGGCACGGGGGCGAGGAGGAGGCCGGTGATCCCCCGGTTCCAAAGAATTGAGCTAAACCGTGCGGGGCTGACATTTTTCTCATCCATCCAGAAATGCTCCAGCCGGAAACCGTTTTCCCGAAGCCGGTCTTCGGCTCCCTGATAGACAGCCTTAAAGTAGGGCACTTGCATCCAGGAATCCGATTTTTCCCAATTTGAGATCCAGGCGATCACAGGAATTCCCGGGTTTTTGTTGCGCCCCCTCCGCATGCGCATCAGGGCCGAAACGAACGGGTTGGGTTTGTAGCCAAGTGCCTCTGCGGCCTTCTTGATGCGATCCCGGGTTGGCCCGGAAATTCGCGGGCTGTTGCGCAGTGCCAGCGAAACGGTAGATTGGTCCACCTGAAGCTTCTTCGCAATCTGCGCCATCGTGACCGGCTGCATTTTCGGGGAATGATTTGGCATCGACTCTTAGGTGACCCTCGGAGGCATTGTTATTCATATCGTTGATTTGTCAACGGATTTTGTGGTCGTTCTGCCAAGCTTTTAGCGAAATCCCCACAATGAAGCGCGTGTGTCTCCCACCAAATCGTTTTGTTGGGGCCCGTCCGTGGCTCGGGCTCAGGCGCGGGGAAAAATAAATTTCAGATGTACTCTCCGTCCCGTCCATGCGCAGTATTTATGGGTATTCCCGCTCGGTTGGCGCTGGCCTATCCGCCCGCTCTCCGCAGCGAAATCTTTGCGCGGGTGGAGATCCTGGGTCCGGACATTCCCGGAGAGAGTTGGAGGGCGCACGGCGCCGAACTCGGGCGGGCCGAGGTGATTATGTCCACCTGGGGCATGCCGGTGCTCACGCCGGATTTTCTCGCCGCGATGCCGAATCTTCGGGCGGTCTTTTATGCGGCAGGTTCGGTCAAATGCTTCGCGACCGAGGAGGCTTATGAGAGAGACGTTCTGATCTTTAGCGCGAGGATGGCAAATGCGCTCCCGGTAGCCGAGTATGCAGCGGCCGCGATTCTGTTGAGTCTCAAGCAGTTTTGGGCCTATTCCCGGGCCGCCCGCGAGCGACATTCCTGGAATCGAACGATCCCGGTGGCCGGAACATACCGCTCTACGATCGGGATCGTTTCCCTGGGAGCGACTGGGCGCCTGACGGCCGAGCGACTATCCCACTTGGACTGCCGTCTGATTGCGTTCGACCCTTTTGTCTCGCCGGAAACAGCAAGCGATCTAGGGGTGACCATGGTTTCGCTGGAAGACGTTTTCCGGCTTTCCGATGTCGTATCGATCCATGCCCCCGTGCTGCCCGAAACCTGCGGCATGATTGACGGAAATTTACTCGGGCTGATGAAATCGGGAGCGACGCTTATCAATACGGCAAGGGGTGCCGTGATTGTGGAGAGCGAACTTTGCGATATCCTGCGACGACGGTCGGATCTGAC
Source organism: Terrimicrobiaceae bacterium (assembly GCA_041752695.1). GTDB lineage: Bacteria > Verrucomicrobiota > Verrucomicrobiia > Chthoniobacterales > Terrimicrobiaceae > CALCJD01. The sequence continues at coordinate 21,371 of JBGSVZ010000070.1, read as the reverse complement.
CGCCGTCCTTGACGTGACTGACCCGGACCCGCCGGACCCGGAGTCGCCGTTGTTCCGCCTTCCCAATGTGGTGATGACGCCTCACATTTCTGGCAGCATGGAGAGGGAAATCGCAAGGATGGGACGATGGATGGTTGAGGAACTCGGTCAGTTTCTCTTGAACCGTCCTTTGACCCACAACGTCAAGCGTGAGCTCCTGGCCTATCTTGCCTGATGAACGTGGGCTCACCCCCAGAACATCCCTCTTGCGGCAAGGCTGTTTCGAAAACCTGGCGAGCGGGGACCCTTGTTTATTCCGGGGCGGGGCTGGCGGTTCTTTTCTGCTGGCTGCTCTTCGGAGATTTCGCGTGGCAGCTCAAGGAACGCTCCGTGACCGTAACGGCGCAGCTCGTGTTGAAAAAATTTGAAGCGAGTAATTTTTTTGCCGGGCTTCTGATCGGGTCTGTCCCGAGTGCCATCGGAATGATTCTTGGTCCGATCGTATCGGTGCGTTCCGACCGGCACCGGGGTCGCTGGGGACGGCGGATTCCCTTTCTTTTGGTACCTCTTCCGTTCGTCGTGGTCTCCATGGCGGGGCTGGCCTTTGCGCCGGCGCTGGGCGGTCGTCTCCACGCCTGGCTGGGTGAAAGTTCCCCGGGGCTTGGTCCCAGCGTGCTCGCAACTTTTGCCGTGTTCTGGTGTGTCTTTGAGGCTTTTTCGATCATGGCAAATTCCGTGGTCGGCGGACTGATCAACGATGTCGTTCCCCAAGAGGTCATGGGAAGATTTTTCGGAATGTTCCGGATGGTGAGCCTGATTGATGGCATCCTCTTCAACACTCTTATCGTGCAGCACGCGGAGGAGTACTTTGTCTGGGTGTTTCTGGGCACCGGACTTTTTTATGGGATTGGGTTCACCCTGATGTGCCTCAATGTCAAAGAGGGGGAGTATCCGCCACCCGAGGCGATGGAGGAGGGCGAGCGGCCGGGGCGGTGGGAACAGGTGAAAGCCTACTTTCGTGAGTGCTTCACCACCCCATTTTATTTCTGGATTTTCGTGGGAACCGTCCTGTGCGTTTTTTCGTTCCAGCCGATTAATGCCTTCAATGTCTTTTATGCGAAAAGTCTGGGAATGAACATGGAGACTTATGGTCAGTATGTGGCTGTCTCCTATGGCGTCTCCCTGGTTCTGGCATATTTTATCGGCGCTCTGGCCGACCGTTTTCACCCCCTCCGGTTGGGCATCGGGGCGATGGTCGTCTATGTGTTGGTCGCGGTCGGCGGTGCGGTCTGGGGCACGGACACCCGGGGATTCGGTCTGGCATTTCTGGCTCACAACATTATTTCGGGTTTCTATTTCACGGCGATGGCCTCGGTGGGACAGCGGCTTTATCCGAAGCTGAAATTCGCGCAATTTGCCTCCGCCGCGATGCTGCTGCAGGCGGGCGTAGGGGCGCTCCTGCCTCCGGTGGTGGGCCTCATTCTCGACGCGAGCGGACACAACTATCGCCTGACGTTTGTCATCGGTGGCGGGCTGGCGCTACTCGGCCTTGGAGTGCTCGTCGCCGTCTACCGGCAGTTCCTGCAACTTGGAGGACCGAAAAACTACCAACCTCCCGAACCGGGGGGCCATCCGGCTATTTCATGAGTTCCGCACCCATGGCACCGGACGCAATCCTAGCCTCGCAATCTCCTCGGGTCGGTCGTCCTTTTGACCTCACGGCGGGAGCACCTGCAAAGCTCTGGACCGAGGCATGGCCGCTGGGCAATGGACAACTTGGAGCCATGGTCTTCGGCGGGCATCCTGTGGACCGGATCGCCCTGAACGAAGAGTCCCTTTATGCGGGCTATCCGTTGCCTCAGGGGCAGCCCGATGTGCAGGGCCGTCTTGGTCAAGTTCAGGAATTGCTCCATCGTGGGGAGTTTGAGAAAGCGGACCGGGAGGTCAGCAGTCACTTGCTTGGCCGGGGCCAAGAGTGCTACCAACCCCTCGGCGATCTCTCTATCAGGTTTGAGGGAGCCGGGGAATTCTCGGATTATCAAAGCACGCTGGAAATGGATTCCGGTCTGGTGCGGGTTGAGTTGACGGACGGGGACGGATGTCGTCACGAACGGGAGTATTTGGCAAGTGCAGTGCACGGAGTGCTGGTGGTGAGGCTTCGGGCCGGGGATCCCGGACGTTTGAATTTCCAGATCCGCCTGGCTTCGCCCCATCCGGTGGAAACCCTTGCGTCGGAGCCGGAGTTGCAAATCGCCGGGCATCTCCCGGCGATCTGCCTGAGGCGCAGTTGGGAATGGATTGAGGCCCATGGGGATCAGGGAAAATACCCGGAGGTCTATGATGAGTTGGGCCGTCTCCGTCCGGGAGCCAGGCCGGTGACTTATGACCTGACCGGATACCCTAAGGGCTTGGAGTTTTGCGCCGGGCTCAACGTGCGCCTAAACGGCGGAGGCGATGTAACCGTCCGGGACGATGCCCTGCAGATATCCGGAGCGACGGATGCGGTGATCGTCTTGGCCGCCGCGAGCAGCTACGTCTCTTTTGACGCTCCGGCCGATTGCGACCCGAAGAGGGAGGTCAGACGAGCGCTCGAAAGAGTACGGGGTCACGACTACGACGGAATACGTGCGGACCATGTCCTCGAGCACCGCCGCCTGTTCGATCGGGTCCAATTTTCCCTTGCTGGCCGGGCCAGTTCTCCCAATAGCCGCGAGTGGAGAGGCGATCCGGCCAGCACTTTGAGGCTGACGGAGGTGCTTTTCCACTTCGGACGTTACCTGCTCATCGCCTCGAGCCATCCCACGTGCCGTCATCCCGCGAACCTCCAGGGTATTTGGAACGAGGAGATCACGCCGCCGTGGGCATCGGCGTATACGACCAACATCAACCTCGAGATGAACTACTGGCCGGCAGGCCCGGCAAACCTGCCCGAGTGCCACGAACCGCTGTTTCGGCTTATCGAGGAATGCGCTTTGAATGGGCGAATCACCGCGGAAAAAAGCTACGGGCTTCCCGGCTGGGTGCTCCATCACAACACCGACGTCTGGCGCAAGACCGATCCGGTGGACAACATCGCACGCACCGCATTTTGGCCGATGGGGAGCGGATGGCTTTGCTGCCACTTGTGGGAGCATTACCTTTTTTTCGGAGACGAAAAGTTCCTTTGTGAACGCGCCTATCCGTTGATGAAGGGCGCGTGCGAGTTTTATCTCGGGTGGTTGACCCAGGGCGACGACGGGTGGTTGGTGACACCGGTCTCGACCTCGCCCGAAAATGACTTTGTCACTCCGGACGGACGGACGGGCAGTGTGAGTGCCGGTGCCACGATGGATCTTTCCATCCTCCGGGAGTTGTTCTCGGCGACCGGGCAGGCCGCGCTGATCTGCGGCGATGCGGGGTTTTCGGAAAAGTTGGTTTCTGCTGGCAAGCGGCTGCGCCCGTTTCGCATCGGGCAGCACGGGCAATTGCAGGAGTGGGCCGAGGACTGGGATCGTCCGGATGACCATCACCGGCACGTCTCCCACCTTTTCGGGGTTTTCCCGGGATCACAAATTCATTCGAAAACGCCGGATCTCCAGCGAGCGGCCTTCCGTTCGCTCAAATTGCGCGGAGCCGGGGGAACCGGCTGGTCGCAGGCATGGAAGGCCGCGATTTTTGCCCGGCTCGGGGAGCCAGAGAAAGCCGCTGACTGCCTTCTTGCGCTCCTCCTGCCGGCTGAGCGAAACAATGCGGGGGCCGATCTGGGAGGCGATGGCGACGTCAATGTGGGAGGAGTTTATCCGAACCTGTTTGCCGCCTGCCCGCCTTTTCAGATTGATGCCAACTTTGGATTCACGGCAGCGGTTTGCGAAATGCTCCTCCAGAGCCATGACGGCGTGATCAGACTCCTTCCCTCCCTGCCTCGAGAGTGGTCAGAGGGGACTGTGCGTGGGTTGCTCGCCCGCGGCGGCATTGAGGCATCAATCCGGTGGTCGGGAGGGCTTCTGGTCGAGGCAAGTATCCTGGCGCGAAGTCCTGGATTCCGCGAGTTCGGCTACGGCAGCCGGACGTGCAGCATTATGTTTCGCGTCGGCGAGGAGCGAACCTTGAGGCCAAGGGATTTTGCCTGAAGGTGTGGGCTGAGTGTTCGCAGATACACTGCGGGGCCTCCGTGCAGGGCGGCTTCCTACTGCCCTTCCGGATTCACCCCGACGATCTTTACGATTGGCTAAGGGAAATCCTGATCGACTCTGACGATAGGATCTTCGTGCCTAACGTTTACGCGAGGTCGTGACGTCTATCGGGCTTCCACATCTTCGCTGTTTGGGTGGGGGCCGTAGGCGCGGATTTCGTAAAGCGCGGCGCTGGGGTCGCCGTTGGTGGCATGAAAAACGACACGGATTCGCTCCGTCTCCAATGGTTTGGAAAAGGTGTGCCGTCGATGCCGTTGGTAGTTGCCCGTTTCGGAGTGCCAGGGGATCCATTGACCACCAACCCAGCCTTCGATGGAATAATTCCGCGGGGTCTGGGGGTCGCGGAAGAATGGAGGGTAGGCGTGGATTTCCCGGAGGAGATGGCCGGGGAAGGTAAGCTCGAGGGATTCGATCCGACGGCGGGACGGCCAGGACAACTCATAAAATTGGGGCAGCGCCTGCCCCGGATCGGATCGCCAAAGATTGGGAAAGCGGTGGGGCCGACTGACGCCGGTCAACGCCTGCTCGGGGCCGTAAACAGGCTGTGCGGGCGAGACACCAAAGGCGAGCGTAACCCCGGATTCCATCCGGCGGAGCTTCTTCGCGCTCATCGCGAACGCGGCGGTCTGGCCGGGCAGGATCGCGGGGGCAAAACGCCAGTGGACATCCGGGTGATCGGCGACGAGGTCAAGGCGCAGGTAGCCAGGTTCCAGGCCGGCGAGGGCCACGGTCCATTCGACCCATTGATCCTGGCCCGGAGGCACGGTCAAAGTCGTTTCGGCAAGGGCGGGAAGTTCTCGGCGGTAGTCCCAGATGTGTGCGACGCGCACCAGTCGCGCGCGAACGCGCCGGGGGGTGTCGCCGGCATTGTCGAAGCAGGCGCTCACCGTATCGAGAATTCCTCCAGCCACGGCGATCCACTGGGCGGCCTCTCTGGCAAGGGGGTATCCCCGGCCGTGCGGCGCGCGACCCAATCCCCCGGAAACCCAAAGACTTTGGGGACCTGCGCCGGTGCTTCGGGCTGAGGAAGAGGCTCCGGCGGTCGCGGTCCGGGCAAGGTCATTCGGATCGGAGTGGGAAACGTTCGGTAAAAACGCCCCCTGGCGGAGAAGGCTTTGCTGGAGGAGGTCGATGGCCTCGATCTCCGGCAGGCGGGCGAGGGGAATGTCTTTCTCCCGCGCCAGAGCGGCGGCCGTTCCAAGGGCCTGGCCCACACTGGCCGTGGTGGCCATCACCCTGGCCGTGCCAAGCGCGGCGTGTGTCGCGGAGAGGCAACGTCCGGCCAGAAAAAGGTTGTCCACGTCCTTGGCGATGTGGGCGCGAAGGGGAATGCCATAGGGTCCCACATAGGACTTGGCAGCGTAGTCGCTGTCCGGCTGGTACCCTTCGGCGGAGGCCGGTTCGCTGTTTTCGGCAAGGAGTCCTCCCGGAGTATGGAGGTCAACAAACCATCCGCCAAAGGCGATCTCGTCGGGGTGTGAGAGGGTCGCCTGAATGTCATGTTCGTTGAGTTGATAAAGTCCGTCGATGCGGCGGCTTTCCCTTTTGCCCGGAACCTGTCCGATCCATTCCAGCGCGTAGTTGGTGGCGCGATCCCGGGTGGTGGTGTCATGGTTTTTGATCCAGTCCCAGATGGCGAGGGCCCAGGCGGTGAGTTCGTGTCGGATGGTTTCGTTGTCGTGGATGGTGTGCCACGGCATGCCGATCTCAATCCACCAGTAGCCTCCGCGGAGGTCGGTGAGATGGCGGCCCTTTTTGTGGAAAAAATCCGCATCAGGAATCGACTTTGCCCAAGCGGGCGGAGTGAACGGCGCAGGACGGCCAATATCCCTTGCCCGGATGTGAATGCTGTTGCCCATCGTATCCGTCGAGGCGCCAGGAGGGGCATGAACTTCCCCCGTTTGTTCGTGGCTCTCGGTGCCCATTCGCCAGCCACAACCTGCGAGGTCCGCGACCAGACCGTCCCCCGTGGCATCGACAAAAATGCGGCCGCGCACGGTGATTTCGGTTTCGGCGTTGGCCACCCGGGCGACCACTCCGGAAATGTGACGGCGTGGCGGGCAGGCGGGACGATGATACCAGCCATTGGTCGTCTGCGGGATTGGCCGATGGGGAATTTCCGAAAGCCCGCTCAGTTCGTCTTCGCCCAGAAGAACATCCTGGATGGAGGTATTTAAGTGAACGGTGAGGCCGGGGGTTTGCCGGGCGAGGTCGTAAAGAACCTGATCGAACACGGAATTGGTCCAGCCATTTTCGTTAATCTCTTCGTGATTGCGGGCCCGTTCCTCTGTGAGAAGTTCGGAAAGGATGCCGGTCTCCCGGGCGTAATTGTGAAACGCCGCCGCCCCATGCACGGTGACACGCACTTCGGAAGAGGCATTGCCGCCAAGGACCGGCCTGTCGTGAATCAGCGCCGTGGTCGCGCCATGGCGGGCGGCTGCCACGGCCGCGCAGAAGCCGGCGACGCCTCCACCGCAGACAACAACATCATAGGTTTGGGAGAGGGTTTTCATTACGTCATGGACAAAACCGCAAGTTGTCCTTGCGGCCAAGGCTGACGGCATGACACTGTGTCATTCATGGCGTCTCCTGTCACCGTCCGGTCCCTTGCTGCGGAATTGGGGGTGGCACCCATCACGGTTTCGCGCGCCCTGCGCGGGCACACATCCGTGCGGGTGGGGCTGGCCACGCGTATTCGTCAGCTGGCGAAGCGGCGGGGTTACCAAAGCAATTCCTTGGTGGCGGAGGTGATGAGTGGTTTGGGACGGCGGGGGCCGCAGCCCTACCGGGAGACGATTGCTTTTGTCTGGACCCATGAGCAGGGCGCGTCGGATGCGGAGGAACGGGGGGCTCGCGAAGCAGCGGAGAGGCTGGGGTATCGGATGGAATCGTTTAAGCCGTGGATGCAGGCCCTGACGGAGCGGGATATGACCCGGATCCTGTGGGCGCGGGGAATTCGGGGGGTTTTGCTTGCGCCGAATTCCAGCCGCCCGAATCCGGTTTATGAATTGGAATGGAAAAAGTTTGCTCCGGTTTTGCTGGGGAGTTCGCTGGTCAATGCGGGAATTCCGCGTGTCGCGCGGGACTATTATCACGATGCCAGACTGGCCTTGGGAAAACTGCAGAGCGCGGGATTTTCCCGGATCGGACTGGTGCTGGATTCAAGTACGCACGAGCGAACGGAGCGCCGCTATGCCGCGGCGTTCCAGGCGTTTGGAAGGGGCCCGGTCCGGGATTTTCATCTGGTCGATGCGTCCCATGGCTGGAAGGAAGCGCGACGCCGTTTCGAGGGCTGGAGGAAGAAGATTCAGCCGGACGTGGTGCTGGGGGATTTTCCGCGGCTGCGGGAATGGCTGCCTTCGTCCGTGCCCAGAGCGAGTCTGTTGCTGACGTCCGGCGAATCTGGCCCAGGGGTGCGGGCGGATTTTGCCAGGGTGGGGATGGAAGCGATGCGGATCCTTGATGGATTGCTGCGCGAAAACCGTCTCGGTTTGCAGGCCGATCCGGTGCGCGTGTTGGTGCCGGGCGTTTGGATCGATCGGCCGGGATGAAGGTGTCCCTTGGGGTCTCTGAGGAGGTACTTAAGAGAGGCCGACTTTGGTTCCTTGCTCCCATTTCAGGCCCCAGTCGCGGATCGTGCGGAGAATGGGTTTGAGGGCTTCGCCTTTCTTGGTGAGTTCGTAACCGAATTGTTTCGACCCCGGAGCAATCGGAGTTTTGCGAATGATGCGGTGGCCCACCAGTCGGTCCAGGCGATCGGCCAGAATGTTGGTCGGAATGCCCTCGGGGGCCGACGCGAATTCCTTATAACGCGTGCGACCGAGCACCAGGTCGCGCACGACCAGAAGCGTCCAGCGATCTCCGAAGATATCCAAACTGCAGGCAACAGGACAGGGTGAACGCCGTCGTCCGGCGGAGACTGAGGCACTGTGGGGCTTGGCGGGCATGTCAGAAATCTTCCAGAATAAAGACTTGCAATCAACAAGTAAAAAGCTTGTGATTTGCAAGTATGAGTGATGTTAAAACTGAGACGGTGATGAAATTGGCGGCCCCTGGGGCAGGCCTTCCCTGGGTGGAATTGCAGGTGGCGCGTCTGATCTTTGCGTGGCAGTTCCGGCGCAGCAGCCGTGAGTCAGCCTCCGCTTTGCTTAAGGCGGAGATGGCCGAAATCCGCCGCCTGGCCACATCCTGTGACAAAATAGATGGTTCGAGGCGTGTTCTGATCAGACGGATCCCGGGGATGGAGGATAGCAGCCGCTACTGGTCGGTTTTCATGACGCTGGATCATCTGAGGATAGTGAACGGTTTCCTGGCCGAGACGATTGCGCTTCTGGGGCGAGGGGAGATTCCGGGGCGGGTGGCCAGCACGGCTGCGGTGAAGCCGGATCCGGGCGCCGATGCGACCGTGCTGGCTTCGCTGGAGGATGCCTGCGGAGACCTTGCCCGCACGGTAAGTGGCATCACGGATTTGCGGGCCACAGGCCGTCATGCTCATCCGTGGTTCGGGCCTCTGGATGCGGCGGCCTGGCATTTCCTTGCGGGGTTTCACATGCGTCTTCACCGCGGCCAGATCAGGGCGATCCTGCACGGGTTGGCGGAAGACGGGAAGCCGTCTGCGGCGTGAACCGGGAACGGCTGGCGGAGAGCCAGGGAGCGGGCTGGAGGGTTTTTGGAGTCACTTCCCTGGCGGTCTTTATGGTCTCCCTGGATGCGACTGTTGTCGTAGCGGTGTTTCCCGCACTTCGTCGGTCCTTCGAGGCTTCCCCGGACTGGCTGTTGTCCTGGATTCTCAACGCGTACACTATCGTCTATGCCGCTTTGTTGGTGCCCGCAGGTCGGTGGGCTGACCGGGTGGGGCACACCCGGGCTTTTCTGGTTGGGCTGGCTGTTTTCACAGTGGCGTCGGCACTTTGCGGGATGGCCGCCGAGGCCAATTTTCTCATCGCGATGCGTGTGATGCAGGCGGCGGGGGCCGCTGTGCTCACGCCGGCGGCGCTGGCAGTGGCGCTGGAAGGTTGCCGAAAAAGCCAACGCCCTTTTGTCGTGGGACTCTGGAGCGCATCGGGCGCTCTGGCCGCGGCTTCAGGTCCGGCGTTGGGATCGTGGCTGGTTGACCTGACCTCCTGGTCAATGATCTTCTGGATGAATGTTCCGCTTGGGCTGGCCGCCTGGTGGTTTGCCTGTGTTCACCTGCCCGATTCCCCCGCAGACCGGCTGGGAGTGATGCCCGATGCCACGGGCAGCGTACTGACGGTGGCTGGCGTGGGGTTCGTCTGCGTGGCGATCGTCCGTTCGGCAGACGTTGGGGCGGGAACGACCATGATAACGCTGCTGGTTGGACTAGGATTGCTGGTCGCTTTTGTGGTCTGGGTGCGGAAACATCCTGTCAGCGCGAGGGATTTTTCGATTTTCCAGAACCGCGATGTGGCGCTGGCAAATCTTGCCACTCTTATTTTCGGAGTCTGCTTCGGGATGATGTTTCTCTCCTTTTTCTTTTTTATGACGGAGGTTTGGGATTTTCCCCAGAGGCAGGCCGGACTGGCTGCTTTGCCCGGGCCGTTGATGGTGATTCCCTCCGCGGTATGGTCGGGGCGTCTTGCCACGCGTCTCGGTCAGCGTCGGTTGGTGATGGCCGGAGGACTGATTTTCGCGTCCGCGAATTTCTGGTATTTCCTGCGCGTGTCGGATGAGCCTCGGTATCTGGCAATTTGGCTGCCTGGACAGATCCTCTCCGGTCTGGCCATCGGATTGGTGTTGCCCAGTCTGACTTCGCGGGCACTTACCGGCATGAGCTCGGAGCTCCTGGGCATTGGGAGTGCCGTCAATTCCGCCTTGCGACAAATCGGCGCGGCGATCGGGGTGTCCGTCACCGTCGCCATGATTTCCCACACGGGACTGATACTTCCGACATTTCGGGCCATCTATCTTCTTCTTGTCCTGGGCGGATTTTGCGTGGCTGCGGTTGCGTTCCGATTAGGAGAAGGGGCGGTTCCGCAGAAAGGATCGAAGGCCACAAATGGCCCGGGTGTCGTGGAGGACCTGGTAGTTTCGCCAGGGAGCTAGCATTCAAATCACCCCTCCGCTTCGGTGGCGGTGGCGGGCAGGACAGGATTATCCCCGCCGCGGGGATCTGCAATTTGAGCTGCGCAATTTTGGAAAATCCCGCGTAGCGGGACTGGCAGTCGAACCCGGATCTCATCCTGTCGACTTTTCCCTATCACTCTCGCTTTCATTCCTCACCCCTCCGCTTCGGTGGGTGGTGGTGGGCAGGACAGGATTCGAACCTGTGAAGGCGTAAGCCAGTGGATTTACAGTCCACCCCGTTTGGCCACTTCGGTACCTACCCGTTCGCCACGCGGCGACCGCGCTGAAGCTACTGCCTCGCCTGTCCGGCGAAACGCGGTTGAATGGTGATAGATTTAATTACGATTTTTGCCAATGGAAAATCGTTACTATCTGTTTGTTGGTTGCTGATGCCTTCCAAAACATCCAGCCCCTCCAGCACTTCTCCAAAAACAGTATACTTGCCGTCCAGCTTCGGCATGGGGGTGAGACTGACGTAAAACTGGCTGCCATTGGAGGCACGAGTGGGGTTGACCGTGTCTCCGAGGCGGGACATGGCGACGGTGCCACGGACATGCTTGCCGCCCAGTTCGGCAGGCAGCGTGTAGCCGGGTCCCCCCGTGCCGGACCGATCGGAATCGCCCCGACGGCTCTTGGGGTCGCCGGTCTGGACGAGCGTGCCTGGAAACACCCGGTGGAAACGCATCCCATGGTAAAACTTCTTTCCCACGAGCTCTTTGAAGTTCGCCACGGTGAGGGGCGCCGCTCCGTCGTAAAGGCCGAGGACGACCTGCTGGGTTTGCTTGTCCTTGCCGAATTGAATTTCAAGGACGGCGACTTCCGGTCCGACGGCCGCCGCAAAGGCACTGGCCAGGGAGGCGAAAACAAGGGCGAAAACGGCGCGACAAATATTCATTCAGGAAACGAGCGGGAATTCAGAACATTCCGCCCCTCCAAGGCAAGCTCCACTTTCATCGATCACGATAAAGCCAGAGGCCGCGATGCGGGTGAGCCGGTAACCTAAAGCAATGGACCGCCCGAGTTCCGGATGAAAAAGGGTGCTGGTGAGGGTTCCGGCAGGGTCTCCGGCGGGGGTCTGCAAGGCCACGGCCTTCTGGGGATCGAAATCCCCAATCACACCGACCAGCGTGCGGTTGACCCGTCCCACGCTCCGGAGGCGGGACACGACTTCCTGCCCGACATAGCAGCCCTTGTGAAAATCCACGCATGTGGCCTCCAAACCCGCTTCCTGGGGCAGGGTGTTTTCGTCGAGTTCCCGTCCCCAGACGGGCACCCCGCGCTCGAGACGGAGGATCTCGCGTTCTTCGCCGGTGGCTTCCAGCAACCCCGTGGGCAGTTCATCCACGTCCCGCCCGAGCACCCCGAGACGGTTGACGAAACGGCCGGTCATTCCCTCCGAGGCGGCACCGAAGACATGCCACCCTCCGGGAGACGCGAGGTCAAAGGTCACGTCGTCGGCAATGGCGTAGCGTTCGAGCCGGGTTAGCAAGGTCTCGGGGTCCCCGCCAGAAGCCTCAGCGACAAGTTCCCCGCCCTCGATCCAGAGAAGCACGACCGCAGTCAGTTTTCCCTTGGCAGAGAGAACAAGGGATGGAAGGGCACGATCCGAGGTGAGCCGACGAATATCGTTGCTGGTCTGCCCATTGAGGTAACGCTCGCGGTCCGGTCCTCCAATGCGGACTACGCCCCGTCCTTCCAGGGAAAAAAAACCTCCATTTTTGCGCAGGAGGCTGAGTCGGGAATCACACATGGGAGATAAGAAACGATCCATTTAAGTTGCTTTTCCCGTCCGCTCGAAAACGGCGGGCCGGAACGGCAGGGGACTCTCGCGGTGACCCAGGCCGACGGCAAGGCCGATCTTTCTTTCCCTTCCCTGCTTTCCGATTGCGGTGGGAACCAACGATCCCTACGATCCGTTGGGAAAGGCTCGGGCACACCCACCCAAAACACGAAAGTTTATGTACGGAATGGTCAACAAAGCGGTGGAAGGATTGGTTCGCAGCCAGTTTGGTGACGAGGCCTGGCTGAGGATCAAGGAAAGAGCCGGGGTGACGGAGGAGGTCTTTCTGAGCAACGAAGGGTATCCCGACCATATCACTTACGACCTCGTGGCAGCGGCCTCCGCGGAATTAAATCTCCCGCCCGAGACGATTCTTCATGCATTTGGCGAATATTGGATCCTCGAAACCGCCCGCCGCGGGTATGGGGCGCTTCTGGACACCACGGGCTCGACCCTGCCGGAGTTTCTCCAGAACCTTCCGCAGTTCCATTCCCGGGTGCGTTTGATTTTTCCGAATCTCCTGCCCCCAAGGTTCGAGACGACCGACGTGACCGATCATTCGCTCATCCTGCACTACCATTCGGACCGACCGGGACTGGCTCCGTTTATGATCGGGTTGCTGCATGGTTTGGGAAAACGCCTGAACACGGAAGTGGCCGTGGAGCAGACCGTCCGGAAAGGTGAGGCCGGCGCCACCCATGATCAGTTTCTTGTCACGTGGAAAATGCCGACGCCCGTTGAGCAACTGATTGGACCGTGAATTCCGCGCTCCTCCGGCAGTCGTTCCCCTTCTTTTTTGCGGTGGACGAACACCTCGCGGTGGTGGATTTCGGGCGATCCCTCTCTCTACTCGCCCATGGGATCGCCGTGGGCTGCGAGGCACGGGAGTATTTTTCCTGGGAGGCGGCTGAATTGGATGCGGCTTCGATCCGGGCCTCGAAAGATTCCCTGACGATTCTGAAAATTCGCACCGGCAAAACGATTTTGCGGGGCCAGTTTTCCGAAGAAAACGGACGGTTTGTTTTCCTGGGGTCCCCGTGGCTCCAGGATCCGGCGGACCTTGAAGTTCTGGGACTCAAGATTTCGGATTTCTCGCCCTCCGACCCGGTGATTGATCTGATGCATGTCGCCCAAACGCACAAGATGGCAGTGGCGGAACTCAAGGATCTTGCGGCTACATTGCAGCGCCAGCGCACAGAGCTTCGCCAGGCCAACCTCCTTCTGGAACAGCGCCAGGCGGATGCCAACAAACTCGCACTGGTGGCGAGCCGGACGGACAACTCGGTGGTCCTGACCGACGCCGCGGGGCAGATTGAATGGGTGAACGACGGTTTCAGCCGTCTCACCGGCTACGCCCTCGAAGACGTGGTGGGCCAAAAGCCGGGGGCATTCCTGCAAGGTCCGGACACCGATCCAACGGTGGTGGCGCAGATCCGTCGCGACCTTGCCGGGACCGAGGGATTTGACGTGGAGATCGTAAACTACAGCAAGTCCGGCCGCCGGTATTGGGTCGCCATCGAGTCGCGTCCAATCTTTCGCGAAAACGGGGAACTGAAGGGATTTATGGCCATCCAGCGGGATATCACCGCGCGCAAGGAGATGGACGAGCGGATCGCCCGGAACGGGGAACGCCTCCAGGCGGCAATTACGGACCTGTCCACCCAAAAGGCCCGCCTCGACGCCCTGATTCAAAACCTGGACGGCGGCGTGCTGGTCGAGGATACGGAGGGACGGGTGGCGCTCGTGAACCGGAATTTTTGCGAAATTTTCGGAGTGCCGATGGAGGCATTTGACTCCGGTTCCCTGATCGGCCTCGAGTGCGCGCCGCTGGCGATCCAGGCCTCCCAACTTTTCCTCGGCGAAGAGAAATTTCTGGCAGAACTCTCCCGTCTGGTCACCGAGAGGGAACCGGTGTCTGGGCAAATTTTCGAACTCCGCGACGGGCGATTCCTGCAGCGGGATTTTGTCCCGATCACCTTCGACGGAGTGGCCTATGGTTTTCTTTGGCACTACCGGGACGTGACCCGGGAACGCCGCAACCTGCGGGTCCTCGAAGCCCTGGCACGTATGAGCGAAGTGCTCCTGCGCAGCCGACTGGAGGGAGCTTCGTGGACGGAGCCGCTGGGGATTCTCGCCTCCGCCATCGGTGCCGAGGGAGCCTCGGTGGTGCGATTTCTTGAGCCGGGCCAGCCGGGGACCGAGCCTATTGCGGATTGGCTCCCCGCGGCGGAGCCTCGTGCTGAGTTGGCCTTGGAGATCTCCCCGGAGTGGTTTCGCGTCCTGTCGGGGGGAGACGTGGTCACGGAGGACAGTTGGTTTTCTGCCCGAGCGAAAGATCAGGGGCGGGGCCGTTCCCTGATCATCGTGCCCATTCGAGTGCTGGGTACCTGCTGGGGCGTGCTGTATTTCATCCGGCAGTCGGGGTCGTTTCTGATCAAACGCCCTGCCATGGCGCTCTTGCGTTCCGCTGCCACGGAGATCGGCCTGCGTCTTGCGCTGCAAGCCGAAGAGGATGAACTGAAAAACGCGCGCCAGGTGGCAAACGAAGCCGCCCACGCCGCCGAGGCGGCCAACCGGGCGAAGAGCACATTTCTGGCCGCGATGAGTCACGAAATCCGGACGCCCCTCAACGCCGTGGTGGGTATGTCTTCCCTGCTCCTGGAATCTTCCCTCACCGATCAACAAAGGGACTTTGCCCGAACGGTGGTGGGGGCCAGCGAAACCCTGCTTGAACTCATCAGCGGGATTTTGGATTACAGTAAAATTGAAAGCGGCCGGGTCGAACTCGACCTCGCTCCCTTCGAGTTCCGCGAAGCGGTGCTGGAGCCGATGGAAATCCTTGCCCACTCCGCGGTCGATCAGGGGCTGGAACTTTCATATTACGTGGACCCTTCTCTGCCCTCTCATTTTCTGGGGGACCGCGTCCGCTTTAAACAGATTCTCCTCAATCTGCTGGCCAACGCCGTGAAGTTTACCGAACACGGGGAAATTGTTTTGAATATCGAAACGCTCGACCGCCAGGAGTCCGAGTGGCACCTCCGGGTGACCGTGCGCGACACGGGCATCGGCATTCCGGAAGAGGCCATTCAGCGGCTTTTCACGCCATTCTCCCAGGCGGACGCTTCCATCACCCGGACGTATGGAGGGACCGGTCTGGGCCTTGCCATTTCCCGCCGGCTGGTGGAGGCGATGGGAGGAAAAATCTGCGTCACGAGTGAGGTGGGCAAGGGCTCGGAATTCAGCTTTGACCTGACGTTGACCGAAGCACCGGACCCCGAGCCGGACTCGAACGAGGCCGATATCAGCATCATCCGCGGCCGGCGCATGCTGGTGGTGGACGATGTCGAGACCAACCGCAACCTCCTCCTCGCCGTCGCCGGGCACTGGGGGCTGGAGGTGGTGGCCGCCAGTTCACCGAGGGAAGCCCTGGAGATCCTCGCCGGGGATCTGCGATTTGACGTGGCCATTCTGGATTTTAACATGCCCGGAATGGATGGCATCACGTTGGCGGAGACGCTGCGCAAGCAACCGTCCACCGCGAACCTGCCGCTCATCCTTTTTGGTTCGGCGCTCGGCGAAGAGCGGGCACGGGTCGATCTTTTTCACGCCATCCTGCTCAAACCTCTCCGCCTGACGGTGCTACGACGGACTTTGGCGGGAATTTTCGATCCCCAGAAAAACCGGCCGCAGCCGCAGGAGAGCGAAGCTCTGCCCGGTCCGGAAGTCGCCGAGCTTTCCATTCTCGTGGCCGAGGATAATACTAACAACCAGCTCATGCTGGAGTTGATGCTGGCGAAGTTTGGCTGTCGTGCGGTTTTTGTGGGGAACGGTCGGGAGGCGGTCGAGGCCAGCCGGAAGACCGCGTTCGACGTGGCCATTCTGGATGTCCAGATGCCGGTGATGGATGGCCTCACGGCGGCCCGGAAAATCTGCGAGGCCCCTTCCGGGAAAGACCGTCCGTTCCTGGTGGCGCTTACGGCCAATGCTTTCCAGGATGACCGGGAAGCCTGCCTCCGGGCGGGATTTGACCTCTACCTCTCCAAGCCGATCACGGCCCAGCGCCTGGGCACGGCACTCGGCGAAGCCCATCGGCAGCTCAGGAAGCGCCGTTGAGTTCGCGGTTCGAGGTGTCTTTCCAGATTCCCTTGATGCGTCCGCCCCGCAGCCGGGCGTTTCCCACCAGGAAAACCGGCAGATCGACCACCAGCGCGGCTAGCGCGACCAGCGTGAAAACGAGCTTCTGGGTGGGCCGCTTGGCAAAACGGATTCTCCGCCAGCGCATCGACAACGCCGCCGTGTCCATCACCCACCATCCCCTTCGGGCGACTTCGGCGCGAACCAACTGGAGAAGCCAATCCGGGTCGGCGGCCGTGCGCCGGCTCAACTCGTCCCAGACCGGTTGGCCGCACTTTCGCAGGTCGTCGCGCAAGTAGGAATAAATCGTCTGCCCGACCGCCTGCCGGACTTGGTGATGAAAGACATCGGCCGGCCGGGTGTAACATTCAAAGACATGCGCGGCGTCGGAGGCCCGCCGGATGAGGCCATTGTCCACCGGCTGACGATACCCATCGGTGCAGATCATCTGCTTGAGAAAACCGTCCTCCACAATGAGTCCACGAGGTAAAACAATCCGCCGGAGGGTGGCCGCGCGCGCGCAATACAACTGTCCGGTCAGTTGACCGGGGGCCGAATCGGTCATGCCTCCCACCCGCAAAAGGAACCGATCCAGCAGCGACTTCCTTTCCTTGAGGGCGACATGTTTGACCGGACGGTCGGTGCTAATCTGCACGCTGGGATGCTCCTGCAAAGTCCGGACGAGATGAAGCAAAGTGTCATCGCCCAGGAGGCGAATGTCGGCGTCGAGGAAAATCAAAAACTCGCTCGCCGGATCGGAAAACCGGTGCACAAATTCGTTCCAGGCGTTGGCCTTGCCGGGAGTGGTGAGCTCCCGCGTGGCGGTCTGAACGGCAGGGTGCCGCCCTTGCAGCGTGGCGAGGGCGGCGCCGGCGACCCGTGCGGTGCCATCGGTGCAGCCGTTCGGCACCACGTAAATTTCCAAGTCGAACTCGCCCGCTCCGGCCCTCGCCAGGAGGCTCTGGGTGGCGAGGGAGTCGATCATCGCGCCGATGGAATTCTCTTCATTCCACGCCAGAATACCGAGGGAGATTTTCATTTCAGGGGACCTTGAGCCACAGCACCCGGCAGGCTTCCTCCACTTCGACCGGCGGGGCACTTTCCGGAAGACCCAACAGGCGGGCGGCGGCGGCAGTGCCGGTCGGCGAACGATCCGGATCGATCAGCAAAACCAGGGCGCGCAGCACCGCTTCGCGAGGATGCCGCAGCCAGGGACGCGGGGGGAGCTTTCGGGATTGAACCGCCAGACGAGCCCTGCGGAGTCCTCCCGCCCAGGCCGAAACATCGGTCAAAACCGGATTGGTCCAGGCCGCATAATCGGCGGGACAGCCAAACCGAACTCCCAGGCGTCGGCTTTCCAAGGCCAGGAAAACGTCCCGCCAGGCCGCGCGCAGATCGGCCAGGTCCGGCCCCCAAGAGGCCGACGGGCGGGAGCCCAACTGCGGGTGAAACTTAAAGTCCACCGCCTCCTCGTGCCAGGTCAGCAACGGAAGGAGCGGCGGCAGACCGGACAATGAAGCGAGACGGCGATGCCGTTCGAGGCAGGACCAGTGGTATTGGCCGTGCGCGCAGAGCCAGGCATCCCCCAGAGCGAGCTTTGCCTTGGCGGTTATGCGTTCCAGAAAACCTTCCGGGGCATCTCTCTCCCCTTCCGCCATTCTCGTGCAGCGCAGGAGGCTGCACCCGCGGTTCATCAGGAGTCTGGCCGCCTCGTCCGGCGGAATGGCCCCCGCCTCGCGCAAGGCCGCGGGAAGCCCGTTCAGGCATTCTCCATTCCCCGCGACGACCACATTGGCGGAGAGCAGATCGTAATAAAACATGCTGGGTCGGGCTTGCGCGAGGCTGCGCACGGTCATGGCTTTAAACTCCACCTCGATGCCGGTCCGGAGGTGGCCCGCGGCGGACTCTTTCCGGATCCAGGCGGATTCCCCGCCGCGCGCTCGACGCAGGAGGAGATAAAATTCCAGATCATTAAACAAGGCGGGTCCAGCCTCTGTCCTTAGCAAACCGCCTTCGCCCCGCCCGTAACCACCTCCAAGAATGAGCGCCTCCAGATCGGGCAGTGATTCCGCCGACTGCCGGAGGTCGTCGAGGTAGTCCGTAAGCATCGTCCGGACGCCATCAGCGGCCTCCGGAAAAAAGCGCTGGTTTTCCCAGCGTCCGCTCATTCTTGAATCTGGAAGATCCGGTGCAGCCGGAGCAATTCGATGACGGAAAGAACCTGTGGCTGCAACGCCCGCAACGTGACCATGGCACCGTCTGGAAAACGCCGGTAAACCCCGAGAAGCGCTCCCACTCCGGAACTGTCGATAAAGTCCACGACCGACATGTTCACCGAAGCCGCCGTCAGGCCCGCGGGCCAGGTTTCGGCGAGCTGGGCCTTAAAGCGGGCGGCCGCCGCGGCATCGAATCTCGGGCGGAGCAGAGCAATCGTAATGACCGTTCCTTCGACTTGTGCAGAAAAGACGGGCTCCATATACTGGCGGCAGCCTGAGCGATGCCGAGGAACTTATCAATGGGAAAGGCAGGGAGACTGTGAAGATTGCCTGGCTCCATGAGAAATTGGGCTCTTGGGGCGGCGCGGAATCCAATGTCCTTGCCTCGGCCCGCGCTCTCCGCAACCGCGGCCATGAAAACCATCTCCTGCATCGCGGCGGCACGGGGCGCAGTGAGGAAGCCTGGGCGGAGGCCTTTTCTTCCGCCACCCTCGTGCAGGGAACGTCCGACACTTCCGCCGCCCTCCAGCGCCTGCGCCCGGACGTCATTTGGATTCATAACTGGCCGGACTACGAACTCTTTCCCGAACTGGTGGCCGGACCGGTGCCGGTCGCGCGCATGCTCCACGACCACACCACATATTGTTTGCGGACGTACAAATACCATCCGCTCACCCGCCGGATCTGTCAGCGACCGGCATCGTTCGCCTGCATCTTTCCCTGTGCGGCCATCGTCCGGCGGGGTGCAGGGAAATTTCCCGTGGTGGATCCGGGGAGCCTGCGCAAAAAGTTTGCCGAGATCGCCGCCAACGGCCTTCTGCGCCACGTGGTGGTGGCATCCCAGGCGATGCGGCGGGAATGTTTGCAAAACGGCTTCACAGAATCGGCCCTGACGATTCTGCCCCCGGTCTCGCCGGAAGGTGGGCAAACCCCGGCTGCCTCGGAGCCGGGCCGACTGCTTTTTGTTGGGCAACTGATCCGCGGCAAGGGGGTCGATGTGCTGGTGAAAACTCTGCCCCGCCTCCGGGGAGCTTGGCACCTCGACATTGCCGGGGAAGGAACGGCCGGGGCCACGCTGCGCAAAATGGTCAGCGCCCGCGGCCTGGATCAACGCGTGACCTTCCATGGCCACCTCGCGCCGGATCAGGTCAACCGGCTTTTTGCACAGGCGCAGATGGTGGTTTTTCCCTCGATGTGGCCCGAACCTTTTGGCCTCGTGGGGGTGGAGGCGATGCGACGCGGCAAGCCGGTAGTGGCCTTCGACGTGGGCGGCGTGCCGGACTGGCTTGAAGACGACCACAACGGCCTACTGGTGCCGTGGGGAGACCGGACCCGGTTGGCGGCCGCCATCCAACGCCTGCTCGACGCCCCGGACGAAGCGCAAAAGCTGGGAGAAAACGGACGAAAAATGAGCCTCGAGCGGTTTTCTTTCGACGCCTACGTGGAAAATCTGGAACACTATCTTTTGTCGGTCTCTGCTCCCGCTCCCACCACAGCATGAGTGACAAAAAACGCATCGATTACTGGATCTCCACCTCGACCCGAGGTGGCAGGCTGAGAGCTGCATGGAGGGGACGCCTCAAACGGGTCGGCTGGCGGGCCACTCTTTTGTTTTCTTACGGACTCAAGCGCGTCCTGGACCTGGCGGTGTCGCTTTCCGCCCTGCTGCTTGGCAGCCCGATTTTTCTCCTCACGGCACTCCTGATCAAAATCGAAGACGGCGGGCCGATCTTTTTTCAACAACAGCGCGTGGGCTACCGCGGGTGCCTTTTTGGCATGTGGAAATTCCGCTCGATGGTCACGAACGCGGAGGAAATCCGGCGCAAGCTCGAAGCCCAGAATGAAATGCAGGGCGGCGTGACTTTTAAGATGAAACACGATCCGCGTGTTACCCGGGTGGGACGTTTCATCCGGAAATACTCCATCGATGAACTTCCCCAGTTCTGGAACGTTTTTGTTGGCGACATGTCGGTGGTGGGACCGCGCCCGTCCCTGCCCCGCGAGGTCGCCGAGTACCAGCCCGAGGAACGTCAGCGCCTTCTCGCCAAGCCAGGCATCACTTGTGTCTGGCAGGTGAGCGGACGCAGCAACATCGATTTCCAGGGTCAGGTCCGCCTCGATCTCGAATACATCCGCTCCAGCAGCCTGTGGACGGATCTCAGCCTGCTCGCCCGCACCGTCCCCGCCGTAGTGCTGGGGAAAGGAGCCTATTGAACCCGCCACGCCGTTTCACCCTGATCGCGCCGGACTGGAGCGGGCTCGATACCCTCTGGAAAAATCCCCTTCCTTTCGTTCTCTGGCCGGTCTGCGGCAAACCGATTCTGGGATACTGGCTCGACCTCGCCCTGCACGAAAATCCGGACATCGTCCTCATTCATGCCCCCGACCGCCCGCACCTCATCCGGGCCTGGCTGGACCAGGGGAACTACTGGTCGAAAAAAATTGAGCTTTCGACCGGAGACGACGTTCCCGCGGACGGTCGCCTGATGGACTCCCTGCCGGGCAGTGCCAGTACCGGACCGGTCGAAAATGGCGCGGCGCTTCTCGAACGCTGGTTCGCGCTGCACGATGCGGCAACGACCCTGCGCCATGCCGCATCCTTGCCGATCGACCGGGAGATCGCCCCGGGTGTCTGGGCGGCTCCGGGCAGTGTGATTCATCCGACCGCGAAGCTGACTGCCCCGGCCTGGATCGGGCCCAAGGTGCTGGTGGGTCCCGGCTGCGGCGTCGGACCGAAGGCGTATTTGGGAGCGCAATCTATTTTGGAGGAAGATGTCGAAGTCACTGAGGCCGTGGTTTGCGATGCCACCTTTGTCGGGCGTCACACCCGCCTGTATCGTTCGGCTGCCCAGGGCGGACTGTTGCTGGACTGGGGACGCGGCGTGGCCGTGCGGATCTTCGAAGATTTCATCCTGGCCGATTTGACCCGTCATCCGGCGCGGCCGGGCACCCTGGAACGCCTGGCAGCATTTGCCCTGCGGCTGCTGCTCCGGCCCGTCGCGCTTC